>NZ_CP038228.1:3301570-3961884 GCF_006838285.1 Xanthomonas translucens pv. cerealis | reverse complement strand
CGCGCTCTTTCCATGATTGGCGTTGCGGCGGCCGCACTGCCCCTGGCCGCGTCGGCGGCACCGGCGCGCGGCACACTGCTCAAGAGCAGTGTCCTGACCAGCTACACCCACCAAGCGATCGGCGCCATCCTGGCCGATGAGCAATCCACCGACCAGGCAACGTGCGACGTCCGCCTCACCGAGTTCACCTACGCCACGATCGGCGTCAACGGCGAACCCGCTACGGCCTCCGGGGCGCTGCTGGTGCCGGGCGGTAGCCAGTGCGCCGGCCCCTTCCCGCTGGTGAGCTACAGCCAGGGCACCGAGTCGCTGCGCCACGCCGAACAGGCCAAGGGCATCCGCGACGCCAAGGGCAACGACATCCTGGTCACCCACTTCGCCACCCAGGGCTACGCGGTGGTCAGCAGCGATTACCTGGGCATCGGCCAGTCGAACTATCGGTTCCACCCCTACCTGCACGCCGCATCCGAAGCCAGCGCCAGCATCGACGCACTGCGCGCCGCGCGCCAGCTCCTGCAGCGGCTCAATACTCCCCTGTCGGGCAAGGTCATGGTGACCGGCTACTCGCAGGGCGGGCATTCCGCCATGGCCACCCAGCGCGAGATCGAAGCGCACCTGTCCAACGAGTTCCACCTGGTCGCCAGCGCGCCGATCTCCGGCCCGTATGCGCTCAGCCAGACCTTCCGCGACAGCTGGAGCGGCCACAATGCCGTGGGTGAGAACACCTTCGGCATCGTACTGAGCAGCTACGCCGTGATCGGCATGCAGCGCACGTACCACAACATCTACCTCGCCCCGTCGCAGGTGTTCCAGGACCCGTGGTCCAGCAAGGTGGAAGCGCTGTTCCCAGGCACGCAGAGCCTGACCGACCTGGCGCTAGGCGATACCTTGCCAGGCATCGACAAGGTGCGCAGCTACTACCAGCCGGGCTTCTACAACGACTTCGCCAGCAACCCCAACAACCCGTTCCTGCGCGACCTGGAGCGCAACGACCTGCTGTCCTGGACGCCGCGTACCCCGACCCTGCTGTGCGGCTCGGATAACGACGCCACCGTCCCGCTGAAGAACGCCACCACTGCCATCGCCGCGTTCAAAGCCCGCGGCAGCAATCAGGTGTCCATGCTCGACCTCGGTTCCGGCGATCCCAACGACAACAGCGCGCTCGAGCACCTGCTGACCAAGGAAGCCTGCACCATCGCCGTGCGCCAGCAATTGTTCGACAAGTACCGCTGAAGTCGCGGCAGGATCGCAGGCGCGCCCCTCCCCCCGCGCCTGCATCCTGCCGCGCATGACCGCTGTCGCGCCTCACCATAGGCGCGGCAGCGCGTGCTAGACATGCAGGCAACACCTGGTGTCGTTGCCGCCGTCCGGAGGCGACGATCCCCCGGCGCCCGCCGCCTGGTGAAAGAAGGATGGACAGCAGCAGCGTGTCGTTACCGCCGCTGTGTAGCGACCTGTCCAACCCCCATCGCATGTACCGATGCCTCCCGATGCCGCAAGTTCGGCGGCACAAGGTCGCCAGCGTTGCACGCAGCATCCCGCGGGCGTCGCAGCATCGCCACACGGATCACGGCGAACGAAACGGCTATTCCAGGGACAGCGCGTCGGCAACGCCGAACACCACACCAGCGCGACCGGCGAACGAAACAAGGGCGATACGGCGGCGCGCACTGCAGGCGGCGATGGGGCGCTTCGCCAATTGCAGTTCGACATCGGCATCGACCTGGGCCGGCGCGCGGCCTCCGGCCCTGACGCGCCTTGCTTGGCTTTATAACATCGGCAGTTGGGGGTTCTTCTTGATGAGATTCTTCAGCGCATTTACCAAATCGGTGGCGTTCTCATTGTTTTCCTTGGCCGTGATCACAGCCACGATATTTACGTCCTTACCTTGGCGGATCGCCTCGAGAAAATTTCCAACCTTGGTATTCAGCACATTTTTTTCGTCTTCCATCGATTTAGACGTCTGATCATCCACTTTCACCATGCGCAAGGCGGCCTTCATGACCTCCTCCTTGATCTGGGCATGCGATCCAGGCCGCGTCACCGATGCCGTTTTCGGCACAAATGCGGGGGCGGATAACCAATTCGAGCGAACTAGCGCAGCTGAGTGAACGGGCGCATTCGCCGCAAGCAACCCAGGCGGCAATGTCGGCCGCAATGTCGGCCGAGGCTTGCCCGGGTTGCGGGTGAAGTAGTCGTCAACCTTTTTCTCAAGGTCGCTAACGGTCTTCTCCAGTTCGTCGCCGCCTTCGATCTTCTCCCCCCACTCATGGATGAGCACCCCTCGGCTGCGCTTCTCCAGCTGGTTCTGCAAGTCCAACGCTGTTGCGTACTCTGGAAAATTTCCATTTTCGAGATCCTTGCACTCTTCCACAAGATCGTTGATCTTCGGCAGCAAGTGCATCTTGATCCGGCAACGTATGTCGCGTTCTGCAGAGGGCAGATCACCTTCTGGCACGCCGTGCATGTAAGGCCGTGTTCGTTTCTCGGCGAGCGCCTCAAGCCGCGGGTCGCCGGATGCGGCGCGTACATGCCAGCGATCGCTGCCTTGCTCGGCATCGCGCTGGATCAGAGGGCAACTGGGAGAAGTAGGAGAAGTAGGAGAAGTGGGAGAAGTGAAAGAACTGGAACACGTCAATATTTTTTTCAATGTTTGCATTGCGACGCCACTTTGCTTGAACAAGGCAGACGAATAAACCGCCAGATGCCGTCTGCTTGATCGTGGCAACCGAAGAAGTGATGCAATGAACGAACTGCTCGCCGGCGCGATTGGCCGGAACACGCTCGCGCGGTGGACAGCGAAAAAAGATGGGATAGAGCGCACTTCATGGCAGCACGTCGCCAGCATTACGGCTGGAGCGGTGCGCCGTCGAAACAAGGCGACCGGCAATGCGCATGACGGCCGATTCCGGCACCAGGTTTGAATCTGGGATGGGGATCGCATGGGACACAAACGCAGACCCATCGGATCGACCAGGGCCTGATGCTGTGCCCCGACCGCCGCCTCGACGCCGAGGCGACGGCGGCGTTCTACGGCAGGCTCGGCATGTTCGCCTCGACCCCGGAAGCACCCGATGCCGGCCTGCCGCGTCAGCACGCTTCGGCCACGCGCACCACCAGTTCGCCGGCGCGCACCTCGATGCGCAGCGTGCTGCCGATGGTAAAGCCCAGCTGTTCCAGCCAGCGCCCGCGCAGGCGCAGCGCCGGCACCAGCTGGTTGCTGGCCGGGTAATAGCCGTAACCCATCTTGCACCGCTGCGGCGGGCGCGTGCGGCGCGGTGCGCGCGGCGCGCGGGCCTGCTCAGCGGCAAGTTCGGCGGCGATCTGCTCGGGCGTCAGCATCGGCGTGAGCGTCGGCTCCACGATGGTCCAGTCGCGAAATTGCGCTGGCTGGTGCGGCGCACGCTTGCGCGGTGTGGCGGCGGGTCGGGAAGGCGGCTTACGCATGGCGCGGCTCCCCCTGCGACAGCGGCGCCAGGCCATCGCCACCCAGCCGTTGTGCGTGGATCTCGTCCACGATCCCGCGCACCGCGCGGGCGGCAGTGAAGCTGCTCTCGCCCAGGATCGACACGCTCTTGTCGTCCAGCGGCGCCCCGCTGCACACCGCCACCATGTCGCTCTGCGCGGTGATGGTGCGCAACAGCGCGTGGAACTGGTCGAGCTGCTGCAGGGTGACGCCGAAGGTGAAGTGTTTCTCCTGCGTGGCTGTGGCTGCTGGCGCGGCGTACGGCGGCGCGGAGGTGATGCGAGCTTTCGAAGTCTTCATGGCATCCGTCCTCGACGTGGCGGACGGGGTGTCCGCACGGCCACCGTAGCGCGTGCTTCTGGATATCCAAAAATCAGATATTCGCTGCGAGGTTCAGCTGCGCAATGGCCCTTACGGTAATCACCTCAAGCCAATCTCGTGGGTTGCTCCCCTGCCTTGAAGCACCTGATGTCTCGATTCGTAGACGGCGCAATCGCTACACGGACAGTCATTGATTATGGCGCTATGGTTGGTCATGGGACGAGGGTGGCATGGGACGCAAACGGGGAAACACCGGTTTTGACGCGCTGGCAGCATTGCCGTGGCCGCTTGGACTAGCGGCCGGCATCGCTGGCTTTCTTGTTGTGCGCTATGGGCTCGCATGGTGGCTCTCCCAACATGGCGGCATGTTGGCGCAAGGCATCGCGCAACAATCGGACAGCACGCTCGCGCCGCTTGCTTGGATCGTGCTGCTCGTCTGCTGGATGGCTGCGCTGTTCTCCTTCCTAAGCGCACGCCATCGCCGCCGCTTGCTGGACACCCGCACCACCCTGGAAAGCCTCGCCGCCGGCGGCTGGCGCCAATTCGAACTACTTGTCGGCGAAGCCTTCCGCCGGCAAGGCTACAGCGTGGAAGAGACCGGCCTGGGCGGCGCCGACGGCGGCATCGACTTGATCCTGCGCAAGGACGGTCACCGCACGCTGGTGCAGTGCAAGCAATGGAAGCGGCAGCAGGTCGGCGTTAGCGTCGTGCGCGAGATGTATGGACTGCTGGCGCATCACCAGGCACAGGCGGTGAAGATCGTTTGTATCGGCAGCTATACGAAAGATGCGGCACGGTTTGCACAGGCCAAACCGATCGAGCTGATCGGTGGCGAGCGCTTGTTAGAGATGATCCAGGCGGCACAACGCGGCGGCGCCGCGGTGACATCCTCCAAACCCCGTATCGAACCGGCACTCGCTCCAGCAATCGACGCTGCCGCTCAATCGCCCACATGCCGACAGTGTGGGAACGCTCTAGTACAGAGGACTAACAATCGTACGGGTGAAGCCTTTCTTGGCTGCAGCCAGTTTCCGCGATGCCGAGGAACCGGATAAGTAAACCTGACCCCGTTACTTTAGTTCGAGGTGCCATTTAGTCGCAGCCTGCAGGAATAATGGGGCCAGAGGAAATATCTGTTTGAAAGGCATATTTCTTTTAACCCTGTATCTGTGCCTCTTGCACTGCATCTAGGATATGAATCTCGCGTGGGCATGCTGGCATAGCGCTCGCCGCACATCCAGGATTTAGGCGATTCACCCACCCAGCTTTGGCGCTCAATCCCCATGTGCTAATGTGGGTTTGTGCATTTTTGGAGGCCTCTATGAGCCGGTTGACCATCGATCTCAGCGATCAGCAGCACCAGAGCCTCAAGGCGCTGGCCGCGTTGCAGGGCAAGACCATCAAGCAATACGCGCTCGAACGCTTGTTCCCCGGCGATGTGGACGCCGATCGGACGTGGCAGGAATTGAAAGCCGTGTTGGGAGCGCGCATCGACGAGGGACTTGCGGGCAAGGTGTCCGCCAAGAGCGTCGGCGACATTCTCGATGAGGAACTGGCCGAGGGCCGCCGCGTTTGACCAAGCGCTACGTCCTCACCGAGGCGGCTGAGGCCCTGGTCGGCGTTGGAGCAGGCCCTTTCGGCGCGCCTATCGGCTGATCCGTCGCGCGGTGGCCGGCCGGCCCTGCCGATCCGGTTGATGGCTGGGCTGCTCTACCTCAAGCACACCTACGCCCTGTCCGACGAGGCGGTGTGTGCGCGTTGGCTGGAGAACCCGTACTGGCAGTTATTCACCGGGGAGGTGTTCTTTCAGACGCGCTTGCCCTGCGACCCCAGTTCGCTCACGCGCCGGCGCCAGCGCCTGGGCGAGGCCGGGGTGGAGAAACTGCTGGCGCAGACGATCAACGCGGCCAAGGCGATGAAGGCGCCGGAAGTGGAGTGCATCGGCAAGGGCAAGGCACGCAGGCCGTATGAGTTCGGAGTGAAGGTCGGCATTGCGGTGACGGCGAAGAAAGGCTTGATCGTGGGCGCACGTCGCCTCCCGGGTCATCCCTACGACGGCGACACGCTGTCCAGGCAGCTCGAGCAGGCGAGCGCGCTGATGCAGGACGTGGCCGCAAGACCGCAGGTGGCCATCGTGGACCTGGGCGACCGGGGGCGGGAGGTGGCTGGCGTACGGATACTGCACCGAGGCAAGGCCAAGTCGCTCACACGCAGGCAGTGGCGCTGGATCAAGCGCCGTCAGGCGGTGGAACCGGTGATCGGGCATCTGAAGCAGGAGCACCGGCTGGACCGCTGCTGCCTCAAGGGTGCGCAAGGCGATGCGCTGAACGCCATCGATGCGGCTGCCGGCTACAACCTGCGCTGGCTGATGCGTTGGATCGCGTTTTTGCGTGCTTGGCTCCAAGCCAGCGTGCTCGCGCCGATGGCGAAATCCACCGCAGTCGTTGCGGCGGTCATATGCTGGCGGGGATTCTTCAGAGCCGACTATTTGCTCAACTCCACTGTATCATCCTTAATTGAAAATCGAACCTGTCATTTAACCCCAATTGGGCGTTTATCCAGAAATGGAGCAACCCCATGTTTTGCTATATAGATCTTTTCGATAGCCTCATTCAGACGTAGCGCCTCTGCTTCACCCAGCATCCTTTGCTCATTTGAAAGCGGCTTGGTTATCATCAAATCCCTTGTTATTCCAGCCCGTGTGTCACCTCGCATTTCCGTGACGCGCGACAAAGCGTACGCCGCCACAGGATCTCCACCACTGCTTCCACCTTGATAAGAGGCGAGCATGGTCAACGCAAACAAATTTCCTTCAGCGCCCGCTTCAATAAGGCGCTGTTGAGCTTGCTTATCGACGGGAAGCAACCTTGCATCAAGCATTGCTTGAGCAGCTATGTCACCGGCTTCAGCCGCCTGCTTCAAAAGTAAATCTGGGGCAAGCATATAGGCTTCCCATTGCTTTTCATTGGGATAACCATGACGATCCAACCACTGCTGCTCCGCTTTACTTTCCGCAAAGGACGGATCATCCTTAAAGCTCAACCCTTCTCGTGTTCGAGGGACTTCTGGAAAAGGATGCCTGACTGATTTTTTTTTCGGAGCGTCGTTAGATAAAACAGCTTTGGAGCTTGGAATGGGGTCGGTAGAATGCGAAACATCGGAGGATACAGCCGGGGCAGCGTTCCCACTATTCGCTTCTACACCTTCATCCTTCCCGATACGCTGCATCCACACAAGGCCCACGACGATGGCTATCGCCAGAACGCCTAGTCCGACAGTTTTTTGATTCATAGCTATTTAGCTCTTTTCGCAATTTACGTTATAATAAATATTACAGATGATAGTTTTATTGGCACCTTAATGTAAAGACACGGCACAAATGATACATCAGCCGGCAAAGCACTTTTCTGCTATCGATATATCGTTGGTTAGTAGCCTCTTTGCTGGCCGCCTTCGGCTGCGAAGGCATCTCCACGCGCCAACATAACGGGCCGGCCGGCAATCAGGATGTGTGGCACTACCCTGTGCACGTGTTCCCGCGCTACGCGAATGACCGGCTGTATGGGGGGCAGAAAGTGCGCTACGCCACGGAGGAGCGGATTGCGCTGGCTGCCCGTCTTCGGGCTGCTTTGCCGTAGCGTGCCGGTGAGGAACTGCCCGCATCCCCCTGTCTGCCTGTCGCCCCGCCTGCTCTGCATCGAGGCGCCGAGACTGAGCGACCGGGCGCCTGCATAGTCAATAAAAATGACTCAGGCCGAACTCGCCGCCCGGGTGGGCGTGAGCGTGCCCACGGTAGGCAAACTCGAGCGCGGCGATCCTGCCCTCAGCCTGTCCACCATGCTGCGCGTGCTGACCGCGCTGGGCCTGGACAAGGACATCGACCTGCTGGCCCGCCACGACGAGGTGGGCCGCCAGTTGCAGGACAGCCAGTTGCGGCGCACGAACGCGAAGCGGGAGTCCACGCCGTGAGCTGCGCTGCCGATGAGGTGCAGGACCTCAACCAGGTCGAGGTCTGGCTGGACGACGCCGCACTCGGCGGCCGCGCGCTGGTCGGCCACCTGACCCGCCGGCCCAGCCGCACGGGCGACACGCTCCAGTTCCACTATGCCGACGGTTGGGTGGACCAGGCAGCGCCGATCCGCGCCTTTGCGCTGGATCCGCAGTTGCCGCTGCACCGCGGCCCGTTGGTCGCGCGCGACGGCGCCAGTGCGTTGACCGGCGCGTTCGTGGACTGCTCGCCCGACCGCTGGGGCAAGCACCTGATGGACCGGCGCGAGGTAATCGATGCGCGCGAGCACCATCGCCGGGTGCGCGCGCTGCGCCCGTGGGATTACTTGATTGGCGTCAACGATGCGTCCCGGATGGGCGCGCTGCGCCTGCGCTCGCGCGACGGGCGTTATCTGGACGACCACGCGCCGAGCGCGCCGCCGATGACCGAGTTGCGCGCGCTGGAGGCCATTGCGGTGCGCGTGGAACGCGGCGACAGCGACGACAGCGACGACAGCGACCATGACATCCGATGGATCAAGCCATTGGTGGCGCCCGGCGCATCGTTGGGCGGCGCCAGACCCAAGGCCAGCGTGCGCGACGCCGATGGCACGCTGTGGCTGGCCAAGTTCCCTTCCAGCGACGACCGCCACGACGTGGGTCTGTGGGAATTCGTGACCTACCGGCTGTCGCTGGCGGCGGGGATCGCCATGCCTGCCGCACGCCAGCTCGCCCTGTCCGCGCTTGGCACCACGTACGCGGTACAGCGCTTCGACCGGGCCAGCACCGCGCGCCGTGCCTACGCGTCCGCCTTCACCCTGCTGGACGTGGACGACAGCGAGGGCAGCAGCTACGTCGAGCTTGCCCATGCCATCGAGAACCACGGCGTGGCCGCGGCGATCGCCGACGACTTGCGGCAGTTGTTCCGCCGCGTGGCGTTCAATGTGCTGGTCGGCAACCGCGACGACCACCTGCGCAACCACGGGTTCCTGCGCGAGCCCGGCGGCTGGCGGCTGTCGCCGGCGTTCGACGTGAATCCCAATCCAGACAAGGACGCCCACGTGCTGGCCATCGGCCTGGACGATCCCACCCCCGACATGCGGCTGCTGCTGGACACCTGCGCGTACTACCGCCTGCGCAAGACGCAGGCGGGCGAGATCATCGAGCAGGTCCGCGCGGCCGTGCGCGGCTGGAAAGAGCAGGCCCGGCGCTGCGGCGCGCGCGGCGCCGAGATCGCGGTGATGGACGCGGTCATCGACGCGGAGCGCTGAGATGCCATGCAAGCACACGCTTCCGCCCTGCCTCGCCGGTTCAGCCGTCGCCGATGATCTCCACGCGCGCTGGCTGAACCGCAAGGCGCTCGCCCACGTCTGGAATCTTGACCTGCCATACAGCCACAACGCCGCATCCTTGCGCCGATTTCAACACCGGAGAGCTGGACATGACGAAGTGGATGGGTGCCGCGCTGGCCGCGGCGATGCTGATGACCGGCTGCGCCTGGGTGGAAGGCGAGAAGTACGTCGGCCACTGGGTCAACGTGCAAACGCAGGACGAGGTGATGGATATCGAGCGCAACGGCGAGTCCTTCATGGTGCGCAACACCACGCCGCGGTTCTTCAGCCGCAAGCCCAAAACCGAGAGCTACCCGGCCGTCTATAAGGATGGCGTGTTGCAGGTCTCCAACGACGGCGAAACGGTGAACTTCGCCATCGACCAGGCCAATGGGCACCTGCGCACCGGCAGCGACGAGTACCAGCGCGTTCCAGCCAAGTAAGCGCGCGCGAACAGGACGCAGGCAATTACTCCGCCTGCGCTCCCCCCAGGGAGCCGAGGATGAAAGAGAACGGGCGTTAGGTGCACGTGCCCGCCGGCCGCCATCATCCTCCGGGCCACAGCCTTGCGAAGTCGAACGACAGCTGCCGGTGATACCGGATGGAGAGCAAGTACACCGTGGCGGTGGTGGAGGCGGACGCCTCCACCACCGTGTAGAGCATCAGGTAGTCGCCATGCGGGTAATTGCGTAATGCATCGGGCGCGCCCACCGGCAACGCGGCCAACTGCGCCAATGCCTCGGCCGACTGCGGCGGGTTGTCCAGGTAGCGCCGGCCTATGCGTGGGAAACGCCGCAGGTTGGGGATGACCGTGGTGCGCAACTCGGCGAGCAGATCATCGAAGGCGGCACCGGCATCGGCTTCCAGCAAGAACGCCTCGATGGCGTTCAGGCACGCAAGGAAGCTCGCGGTCAGTTCGACCCGGTACAACGGTCAGCTGCGCTTCTTGGCCGCGCGCTTGCCAGCGCTTGCCGCACTGCACGCGGCACGTCGCTGCTGCAGCTGGCCGATGGCCGCGTCCGCTTCGACCGTGTGGCCGGCGGCGATGTCGGCCAGTCCGCGCTTGGCATCGTCGATCAGCAGCAGATGGATGCGCTCGCGTTCCAGCCGGTGGTAGTAGTCCAGCCGGTCGGCGTCGATCAGCGCAACGTAGCTCTCGCCGTTCTTGGTGATGATCTTCTCGGCGCCGGCCTTCGCCTGGTCGGCCAACTCGGAGAGGTTGGCGCGTGCAAGGGTGAAAGGCACTATATCGCTGGCGGAAAAGCCCATGGTCGACTCCTGAAACCCGGATGACAGAATTCTGTACAGTCCATCTTGCCATCGCACCCGCAGGCCAGCAAGGCGAATTTTTCGCCACCGATGCCTCGCGTGCCGGCGATGTCGCGCAACCAGGCTTTCTTTGCCCACGCTGCTATCCGGCCCGCCGCGGAACCGCGATAGGCAAAACTGCCGTCCTGCCGTAGGTGATCCTGCCATCGCTCCGTTCCGCCTCCATTAGAACAACGCACCCTGCACGGGCGTGTCCGTGGATGTTTCCACCACTTGCGTGGCGGGTGCCGCCTCTTGCTCCCCACCCAAGCGCCACGCCAACCCCGAGATCCGCGCGGCATGCCTTGCCAGCGCGGCGCGCAACACGGCTTCGCTGGCGGCCAGGTGCAGGCGCTGGCGTGCGCGGGTGAGGCCGGTGTAGACCAGTTCGCGGCTGAGCACGCGCGCGTCGCGGCTGGGCAATTGCAGCCAGACGTCGTCGAACTCGCTGCCTTGCGCCTTGTGCACGGTCATGGCGAAGGCGCTTTCGTGCGCGGGCAGCGCGGCGGGGTGGAAGCCGCGGACCTGGCCGTCGCCCTCGCCTTCGAACCAGGCCACCAGGGCGCCCTGCGCGTCGCGTAGGCAGATGCCGACGTCGCCGTTGAACAGGCCGTGGCGGTAGCTGTTCTCGGTGACCAGCAGCAGGCGGCCATGGAACCAGGGCGAGGCGGCGCCGAGGCGGCGGGCGCCGGCGCCGCTGTCGGCCAGCAGGTGTTCGATGCGGGTGTTGAGGCCGCGGGCGCCTTGCGCGCCGGCGCGCACGGCGGTGAGCAGGCGCAGGCGGGCGGCGTCGCGCAGGGCGGTAGCAGGGTCTTCGGCGTCGGCCAGGGCGCGCCAGTGCGCGAGCAGGGCATCGCGGCGGGCGGCGAGCGGGTCCTCGCTGTCTTCGTGGAAGTGCACGCCGGCCAGTTCGCCGCTGCGCAGCAGGGCCAGGGCGGTGTCGGCGTCGCCAGCGCGCACGGCATCGGCCAGTGGGGCGAGTTCGAAACCCTGCGCCTGACGGTAACCGCGCAGCAGGTGCACGCGGTGGCCGGCCAGGCCGCCGCTGTGGGTATCGCTGCGGGTGTGGCCGAGCAGCGGGTGCAGCGCTTGCGCGTCGTCCGCTTGCAGGGCATCGCCGGGGCCGGCGGCCTGCAGGATCGCGGCGAGCACGTCGCCGGCTTCCACCGAGGGCAGCTGGTCGGCGTCGCCGAGCAGGATCAATTGGGTGCCGTCGGCGACGGCTTCGACCAGTTTGCACATCAGCGGCAGGTCGACCATGGAGGCTTCGTCGACCACGATCAGGTCGAACGGCAGCGGGTTGTCGGCATCAAAGCGGAAGCGCGGCACGTCGGGGATGACGCCGAGCAGGCGGTGCAGGGTGCTGGCGCCAGCGGGTAGCGCGGCGGCCAGGGCCGGGTCGATGCCGTGATCGAGCGCGCGCGCTACCGCTGCGCGCAGGCTTTCGGCCATGCGTTCGGCGGCGCGGCCGGTGGGGGCGGCCAGGGCGATGCGCGGGGCGGCGGTCGCGGTGGCCTGTGCTTGCGCGATGCGCAGCAGCAGCAGGCGCGCGATGGTGGTGGTCTTGCCGGTGCCGGGGCCGCCGGTGACCAGCAACAGGGCGCGGCGCAGGGCGAGTGCGGCGGCTTGGGCTTGGTGGTCGTTGGGGGGGGCGGTGATGCCCGTACCCTCACCCGCGCTTCGGGCGCCCTCACCCGAGGGGAGAAGGGAAGCGGCTGCGTTCGGGAACAACGTCGCGAACAGCGGTGCCAGAGTAGTGACGGCGAAGGGCGGCAGCGGTTGCGCGGCGAGGCGGCGCAGTCCCTGCGCGAGGCGGCGCTCGTATTCGCGGTAGCGGCGCAGGTAGAGCAGGCCGTGTTCCAGCACCAACGGGCAGTCGGCGGCCGCCGGTTCTTCGGGGGCGGGCTGGGCGATCCAGCGCGAGGCGGACAGGGCGCGTTGCCAGTCGGCGGGGTCCGGGAGGTGCGGCGGCGGGCCGTCGCGCGGGTCGAGCAGGACGTTGGCGCGGGCGGGGTCCAGGCCGGCGTGGCCGCTGGCGACGGCGAGCGAGGCCAGGGCGGCGGCGGACAGGACCAGGTCGGGGGTGGTTGGGTCCAGGCGGCTCAGGGTCTGGGCGAAGGCGTGGTCGAGCGTGCGCAGGGTGCCGCTGCGGTGCAAGGCGGCTAGCAGGTTGGGTTGATTCACGGGGTGGGGGCTCCGTGGTCGGACGTACCCTCACCCCAACCCCTCTCCTGGTGGGAAAGGGGCTCTAGAGCGGTGCCGGCAAAGAGGGCGTCCAGGGACTCGACCAGCTCGGGGTCGAAGCGCCAGGCGTGGACGCCCGGCGAGGGGTCGCGGGTGGCGTCGAGGCCACGGCAGAACAGGTAGCGCACGCCGCCGAAGTCGCGGGCGTAGGCGTATGTTTCGCCCAGGCGGAAACGCAGCCAGCGGTGCAGCGCGACGGTGTAGATCAGCGCCTGCAGTGCGTATTCGCTGTGCGCCATCGCCCGCGCCAACGCGTCGGGGTCGTAGCTGGGCAGGCGGTTGGATTTGTAGTCGAGCACGTACCAGCGCCCGTCGTGCTGGTAGGTGAGATCGATCAGGCCGGTCATCAGCCCTTCCAGGCGCTGGCGCGCGCCGAAGGCCTGGCGCTCGCCGACCACGCCGAAGCGGTGCAGCAGCGCCAGCAGCGCATCGACGCGGGTAGGCCGCATGGCGAAGTGGAATTCCATTTCGTTGCGGCGCTGCGGTGCGGGCACCGCGGCCAGGCGGGTGCCTTCGGGCAAGGCGACGGTCAGGGTGTGGCCGACCAGGGCGGTGAGCATGGCGGCGCCGTCGTCCAGTTCGTCCTGGGCGTAGCCGCCGCGCTGCAGGGATTCGACGATCGCCGCGGTCTGCCCGTCGGGTGCCGGTTGGCCGGGCACCCAATCGCGCCAGGCGGCGAAGTCGCAACGTTCGAACACGTCGTGCATGGCCACGCCGAAGCGGTTGCCGGTGAAGCGGCGGTCGAACGTTTCCACGTCCAGCGTCGTGGCGACCGCTTCGCTGGTGGAGGGCTCGTCGCTGCCGCCGCTGCCGACCACGGTGGCGCTGGCCATCGGGTCGGCGGCGGCGCCGGCATCGGCATTGGCGAGCTGGGTGAAGCTGTACACCCACCACTCCGGCACGACATGCCGCTGCGCCACGCGCGCCGGCGGCACCTGGATGGCGTCGGCCAACGGCAGGCGCGGCGGGGTGGTTGGCGGCGGGGTGGTGTCGATGGCGATGGCGGCGGCGCCGGCGGCGGCCTGCAACGCGTCCAGGTCGCCGACCATCGCCGCCAGCGCGGTGCGCTCGTGCTGGTGGAACGGACCGGTGGCGATCCACAGTGCGTGCTCGGCACGGGTCAAGCCGACGTAGAGCAGGCGCGCGTCCTCGGCGCGCTGTTCCTGCTTCCACGCCGCCTCGGCGGCGCTCCAGGCCGGGTCGTCCTTGCCTGTGTTCCAGTGCAGTTGGCGGCCGAGCGGCGGCGCGTGCACGACGCAGTGGCGGCCGGCGCCGCGCTCGCTGCGGCCGATGCCGACGTAGGGCAGGAACACCAGCGGATACTCCAGGCCCTTGCTCTTGTGCAGGGTCACGATCTGCACACGGCGCGCGTCCGATTCCAGGCGCAGCTGCTGGGTCTCGTCGTTGTCGTCGGCATTGGCGATGCGCCGCGACAGCCAATCGACCAGTCCGTGCGCACCGAGCGCGCGGGTGTCGGCTTCCTGCAGTGTTTCGGCCAGCTGCAGGTAGTTGGTCAGGCGGCGCTCGCCGTCGGCCAGCGCCAGCAGGCGCTGCGCGTGCGCGGCGCCGAGGTCGCCGATCAAGGCCAGTGGCCCGCCGCGCTGCCAGCGCTCGCGCCAGTCCAGCGCATGTTGCTGCCAACTGCGGTGACGGTCGCCGTTGTGTTCGAGCGCGGCGATCGCGGCGGCGTCCTCGCCGATCAGCACGGTGGCCAGCGCCGCGCGCAGGCGGCTGTCGTCGCCCGGGTCTAGCAGCGCCTGCAGCAGGGTCAGCAGTTCCAGTGCTTCGTCGGTGGCGAACAGGCTCTGCCTGCCGGCGGCCACCGCGGGTATGCCGACCGCGCCGAGTGCCTGCTGGATGCGGGTGGCCTCGCCATGGCTGCGCACCAGCACCGCGATGTCGCCGGCCTGCACCGCGCGGCCGCCAAGCGTCGCGGTGCCGGTGCGGCCGCCGGCCAGCCAGCCGCGAATCGCGGCGACGCAGGCGGCGGTGCACAGCGCGCGCGCGCGGCCGGCGCTCCAGGGTTTGGGCTTGCCTGCGGATGTGTTTTTGGCCGCAGACGCGGCCGGCGGCGGCGGCTCCGGCGCGCACCACACGGTCAGCGCCGGGGCGGTGGCGCCGTCGCGCTGCAGCTCGGCATCGTGGCGCTTGCTGCCGGGCTGCACCGGATGGAAGGCGATGCCGTCTGTCAGGAACGCCTGCGCATAGCCGGCCTGTGCGTACAGCGCGTCGATCGCCGCCAGCAACGCGGGGCGCGAGCGGAAGTTGTGGCCAAGCGGCGGCGCCAGCTCGGCATCGGCGGCCGCGGCCAGATAGGTCTGCACGTCGCCGCCGCGGAAGCCGTAGATCGCCTGCTTGGGATCGCCGATCACGAACAGCGCCGGTTCCAGCGCCGCCTCGCGCGCCAACTCGCCTTCGCCGAACACGTTGGAGAAGATCGACCACTGGCGATCATCGGTGTCCTGGAATTCGTCCACCAGGGCGATGGCGTATTGTGCGCGCAGCCGCCGCGCCAGCGCTTCGGCCTGCGGACCGTCGGGCTGCAACGCGTGCGCGACACCATCGACCAGGTCGTCGTAGGTCTGCACGCGGCGCTGGCGCTTGAGCAGGGCCAGCCGTGCGACCGCGTCGCCGCGCAGCGCGTGCAGCAGGCGGATGCGGCGCCTGGCGCGCGCTTCCTCCAACCGCGCCAGCGCGGCCAGGTAGCCGTCGACTTCGTGACTCATCGGCGAGGCCGGCGTGCGCCCGACGAATTTCTTGTTGGTGCCGGACTCCAGTTCCGTAGCGGTGAGCTTGATCAGCTTGGCGTGCGGCGCAAGGCCGGCCGCAGGCGCGGCGGCGAAGCCGTCGCACCAATGCCAGAGCGACGCCAGCCATTCCGGCTTGTAGCTGACCTTGCTCAGCACGCCGTCTTCGATGGCGGCGGCGATCGCTTCGAACAATGCGGTGCCGTGCGCGTGGAACGCGGCGGCCAGCGCGGCGGCCGCGTCCTGCACCTGCTGCGTGGCCGCAGCGACATCGTCGACCAAGACCGGTGCCGCCGGCAGCAGCTGCGGATGCCGCACCAGTTGGCGCAGGTCGCTGGCCAGCGCGTCGGGGCCACCCGGCCACAGCGCGACCAGGTCGTCGGCCATCGCCGTGTCGGCGGCGCGCTGGCGCCACAGGTCGGCGGCGACTTCGCCGAGCAGGTCGCGGTCGTTGGCCAGCAGTTCCGGCGCGGCGAAGGTCTGGCCGCTCTCCAGCGCATGCTCGCGCAGCACCCGGGCACAGAAACCGTGGATGGTGAAGATGGCGGCGAGGTCGATGTCCTCCACCGCTTGTTGCAGGCGGCGACGCAGCGCGGCGGGGGTTTCGTCGCTGGCAGCCAGGTGCGCGCCGAGGATGGCGCGGGTGAGTGCGGCGTCGGGCGCGTCCTGTAGGAGCGGCTTTAACCCCGACAGGTCGTTGGCGATCTCGGTCGGCGACAGGTCGTTCGCGCTCTCTGTCGCGGCTGAAGCCGCTCCTACAGAAGCAGCCGTAGGCACCAGCGTCGCTGCGAGCGCCAGGCGCTCGCGGATGCGCCGGCGCAGTTCCTGGGTGGCGGCCTCGGTGAAGGTGACCGCCAGGATCTGGCCGATGCGCAGGCCGCGCTCGACCACCAGCCGGGTGAATAGCGTAGCCAGGGTGAAGGTCTTGCCGGTGCCGGCGCTGGCCTGGATCAGGCGCACGCCGTGCAGCGGCAGGGTCAGGTACGGGTCGGGGGCGGGGGCGCTCATTCGGCATCCTCCTGCGCGCCGCGCCACTGCCGCCAGCTTTCGGCCAGCCGTGCCGGATCGAGCGCGCCGTCGGCGCTGCCGCGTTCGAGCAGGGAATACAGCGTGTGGCTGGTGGCAGCGAATTCGGCGAAGCGCTGCGCATCGGCGAACGGGTCGTGGCCGCGATGCACCAGGCGCAGTTCCGGCGTGTCCGCTTCGCTCCAGCCGAAGCTGGCTTGCCATTGCGCGGCGGCGTCCTTGATCGCCTTGTCGAGGTCGCCGTTGCGCGCGGCTTGGTGGTATTTCCAGCCGCTGTACGGGGCGAACGCCAGCGGCGCCTGCAGGCCATGCCGATACAGCCGCAGCAGGTCGGCCAGCGCCGCCTGCGCCTGCGCCTGCGACAGCGGTTCGGCCGCTTCCCCCTGCATGGGATGCGGGCCGAGGCCGTCGTCGTCTTCGAAGAAGCGCACGAACGGCACGCGTTCGCCAGCGGCACGCAGCAGCAGCCATTCCAGGCCGTGGCGGATCGTCGCGCGGCCGCTGAGTGCGCCGACCTGCACCCGCCCTACCCCGCTCGCGTACCAGTCGGGCAGGCGGCCATGCAGCTCGATGCCGTCGATCCGCACCTGCAACCGTTGCGACTGCGCCGGTGCGTCACCGCGCCACTGCGCGAACGCCTGCGCGTACGGGCGCAGCTGGCGCAGGCGTTCGTCGAGCAGGCGCCGGCCCAACGGCCCGGACGGCAGCAGCGCGCGGGCGCGCAGGCGTGCGTACAGCCCATCGGTGTTGTCGGTCAGCGCGGCCTCCAGCACCTGTTGCTGCAAGCCGTACTGGTCCAGGCCGCTGCCAGGCGCCAGCAACGGCTCCAGGTCGCTGTCCTCGCCGGCCGGGTCGGGCAGGCGCATGCCCAAGCGATGGCGCAGGAACTGCCCGGCCGGATCGGCGAACAGGCGGCGCAGGTCGTCGATCGAAATGCTCGTTGGCTGCGCCATATCGTCGGCGGGCAACGCAGCGGCCACCCACGGCGGCAGCGCCTGGCGCTGCCCGGCCAGGCTGTCCACCGCCGGCCGCCATTGCCGGCGATAGCTGAAGCGGCGCGGATCGGCGCCGTCTTCGCCAAGCGCACCGAACGCGGCGGCGGCGAACGGTTGCAGCGGGTGGCGCACGACCAGCGTGTCGATGGCCCGGGGATCGGCGTGGTAGTGCGCCGCGCTCGCCAGCAGTTCGCTGACCAGCACCGACGGCTCGCGCACGCTGCCGTCGCGCGCGTCGGCGCCGAGATAGCTGAGGTAGAACACGTCCTGCGCCGAGGCGAACAGCTGCAGGAACAGGAAGCGGTCGTCCTCGCGGGTGGAACGGTCGCCGTGGCGGCGGCGTGCGCTGCCGAGTTCGGCGGTGAGGCGGTTGAGGCCGGCGGCCGGGTCGCGGCGCGGGAAGTCGCCGTCGTTCATGCCGAGCAGGCAAATGACGCGGAACGGCAGCAGGCGCATCGGCACCATGCGGCCGAAGCTGATGCCGCCGGTGAGCAGCGGCGCGCGGGTGTCCGATTCGCCCAGCACCGCAGCGAAATGCGCGCGCACCACTTCGGCCGAGACCTTGCCGGCGTACTCGGCGCGCGCGGCGTCGCGGGCGAACTGGTCGATCAGGCTGCGCAACCGTTCCAACGCGCGTTGCGCGCGCGGCGCCGAAGGTGCCTGCGGGATCAGCGCATCGAGCAGGCCGAGCAGGCATTCGCGCCAGTCGGCCGGGGCCATCGGCTCGGCCAGCATGGCCTGGTGGCGGTCGAGCACGCGCAACAGCCGCAGCAACGTGTCCAGCGCGGCCAGGGCGCTGCCTTCCAGCTGCGGCCACGGCGCCACCCCGGCGATGTCGTCCTCGGCGCCGCTGGCGTGGCCGAGCAGCAGCCGGTCCAGCGCGAAACGCCAGGTGTAGGCGTCGTCGGTAGGCGCCTGGTGCTGGTGCCGATGCGCGGCATCCAGGCCCCAGCGCACGCCGGCGGCGTGCAGCCAGCCGCGCAGGCGTTCCAGCCCGGTTTCGTCCAGCCCGGCGGCCTCGGCGAGCGGCGCGCTGGCCAGCAGGTCGAGGATCTCGTACAGGCCGAAGCGCGACAGCGGCAGTCCGAGCAGGCTCAGGAACACTTCGGCCAGCGGCTCGCTGGCCAGCGGGCTGGCGTCGGCCAGCGCGTAGGGCAGCGCGTCGTCGCGGCCGTGGCCGCCGAACACCGCGTCCAGGTACGGCACGTACGGGTCGATGTCCGGCGACAGCACCGCGATCTCGCGCGGCTGCAGCGGCGGATCGAAACGCGGGTCGTCGAGCAGCGCGCGCAGCTGGTCGTGCAGCACCTGCAGTTCGCGCAGGCGGGTATGGCAGGCGTGCAGTTGCAGGCTGGGATCGACCAGATCCACCTGCGGCAACGGCGGCGGCACGGCCGGCGCGCGGCGCTGGAACAGATCGCTCTGCATGCGCCGCAGCAGGCTGTCGCCGAGGCCGCCGGCGGCGAGCGGGCGCTGGCCGGAGGCCAGCGGATCGGCGTAGACCGCGATCTCGGCCAGCGGATGCACCACTTCGTAGTCGCCGACCAGCGCCATGAAGTCGCGCCCGGCCGCGCCCCAGGCCTGCAGCAGCGGGTTTTCCTGCACCTGCGCGGCGAACAGGTCGACCGCGCCATCCTCGCGACGGCGCTGCCACAGCGTCTGCAGGTCGCCCCAGTAGCCCTGGGTCGGTGTGGGCAGGTAGAAGTGCAGCGTGCCCACGCGCGCCTGAGTGGCGAGGACGCGCAGCACGTCGGGCGAGATGTTGAGGATGGCGAAGGCGAACAGCCGCGTCGGCAGGCCTTGCGGCAGCGGGCCGTCGGGCTGCGCGTAGCGGTCCAGATACTGGCCGATGCGGCGCGCGCGGTACTGGCGGCCGCTGGCGATCCGGCGCCACAGCCGCGCCTGCGGATCGTCGGCATCGGCGCCGCTTTCCCAGCGCAGCAGCCAGTCGCGGCGCCAGGCCTGGTATTTCTCGAACACGTTGCCCAGCTCGCCGGCCAGCGCCCAGGGTTTGAGCGCGTCGCCATCGGCCAGGTAGCCGGCCAGCGGTGCCAGCGCCGCATCGCTGCCGAGATCGGCCTGCAGCGCAGCGTACAGCCGCCACTGGGTGGTGGCCATGTCCAGATCGTCGGCGGCCGGGCCGAGGTTGGCGTCCAACGCGCGCGCGACGAATTCGCCGGGCGTCAGAAATTCCAGGTTGGCGGCGACGCCGTGCGCGGCCGCCAGCGTGGACTGCAGCCAGCGCCGCATCGCCACCTGCGGGATCAGCACCACCTCCGGCGCCAGCAACGGCTGCTCCGGCACCGGCCGGCGCAGTTCCTCGGCGAGCAGGGCGGCCAGGGTATCCAGCGCGTTGGACGGGTACAGGCGGAAATCGGGCGCGGAAGGGGCGTGCATGCGTGCGGCATTGTGCCGGATGCGCAGGTGGGGCGTCGTTGCGCGATGGTGGGGTCGGCGGCGGTTCCTTCTCCCGGCGGGACCATGGCCCCCTTTCCGGGGGAAGGTGCCCCGCAGGGGCGGATGAGGGTCCGGGCGCAGTCTCGCGCACCCAATTCCGCGAGACGCTTTCGCGCCGCACCCTCACCCCAACCCCTCTCCCGGGGGAGAGGGGCTAGCGGCTTCACGAAGGGGATCTTGGCTTCGTTCAACTCCCTGCGACGGTCTCGGTTCACGCTTCCGGCGATGTCGCGGCACGTGCGCGGCCTTGGAAAACCTGCCGAGCCCGGCGTGGAAACTGCCAGCCCAGGCCCAATACACGCTTTTGCATGTACGGTATCCGCGGACCATGCGCACGCAGACGTCACGGATGCGACAATACTGCACGGCCCAGTTCGGTTAAGTTCAGCGGACTGGTTCAATCCTGTGTTGATTTTTCGTTAAAGGCCGCGATGGCGTCTTCCGAATCCAATGTGGTGCAGTTGTCGGGCGTGCGCATCGACCGTGGCGGCCGCGCGATCCTGCGCGATGTCTCGCTGGCCGTGCCGCGCGGCAGCATCACCGCCGTGCTCGGCCCGTCGGGCAGCGGCAAATCGACCCTGCTGGCGGCGCTGACCGGCGAGCTGGTGCCGGTCGCCGGTTCGGTCGAGGTGTTCGGCCAGGCGCTGCCGCGCGGCAGCCGCGCGCTGCGCGAAACCCGCAAGAGCATTGGCGTGCTACTGCAGGGCAACGGCCTGCTCACCGACCTGAGCGTGGCCGAGAACGTGGCGCTGCCGCTGCGCGCCCATACCCGCCTGCCCGAGCCGGTGCTGCAACGGCTGGTGGCGCTGAAGCTGCACGCGGTGGGCCTGCTCGCCGCCGCCGACGCCTGGCCGCGCGAGCTGTCCGGCGGCATGGCGCGGCGCGTGGCGCTGGCCCGCGCGTTGGCCCTGGACCCGCCGCTGATGATCTACGACGAACCGCTGACCGGCCTGGACCCGATCGCCTCCGGGGTGATCATGAGCCTGATCCAGCGCCTCAACGATACCCTGGGCCTGACCAGCATCATCGTCAGCCACCACGTCCACGAAACCCTGCCGATCTGCGACCAGGCGGTGGCCATCGCCAACGGCGGGGTGGTCTTCGCCGGCACCCCGGACGCGCTGCAGGCCAGCGCCGACCCGCTGCTGCAACAGTTCCTGCACGGCCGCCCGGACGGCCCGATCCCGTTCGATGCGCCGCCGCGCGCGCGGAGTGCCGCCTGATGGGCGCCGTCGCCTCGATCCGCGCGCTGGGCCGCGCCGGGTTGTTCTCGATCACCGTGCTGCGCGGCTCGCTGCCGACCCGCGATTTCCTGGCCGAACTGGTCCGGGAGATCTACAAGGTCGGCGCGCGCTCGCTGCCGATCATCGCCGTCGGCGGCGCCTTCGTTGGCCTGGTGCTGACCCTGCAGGGCTACCGTACGCTGCAGACCTACGGCGCCTCCGATGCGCTGTCCACGCTGCTGGGGCTGTCGCTGTACCGCGAGCTGGCGCCGGTGCTGACCGCCTTGCTGTTCATCGGCCGCGCCGGCAGTTCGATCGCCGCCGAACTGGGGCTGATGCGCGCCACCGACCAGATCAAGGCGCTGGAGTTGATGGCGATAGACCCGGTGGCCAAGGCGGTGGCGCCGCGCTTCTGGGCGGCGGTGCTGACCGTGCCGCTGCTGACCGGCATCTTCTGCTCGCTGGCGATCAGCGCCAGCTACTTCGAAGCGGTGCATGTGCTGGGCCTGGACAAGGGCACGTTCTGGTCGGCGCTGTCGAGCAGCGTGGATTTCTGGGACGACTTTGGCGTGGCGATGCTGAAGTCGGCGGTGTTCGGCGGCACCGCGGCATTGGTGGCCTCGTATGTGGGCTTCCACGCCGAGCCGACCATCGAAGGCACCTCGGTGGCCACCACCCGCGCGGTGGTGAACGCCTCGCTGCTGGTACTGATGTTCAATTTCGTGCTGTCGGCGCTGCTGTTCCAGTAAGGGACCGCGCGCCACCCCCCGCCCTCGGCGGCGGGCGCTTTCGCAACACCGGCCGCGGCACTGTCGCCGCGGCCCAGATGAATCAACAAGGTAGACACGTTATGGCTATCCGTGGTCCCCGTCTCGAGTTCGCCGTCGGCGCCTTCCTGCTGCTGGGCCTGGCCTCGCTGCTGGTGCTGGCGCTCGCCTCCACCAACCGCCAATGGGGTTTCGGCGGCGGCCGCTACGAGCTGACCGCGCGCTTCTCGCAGATCGGCCAGCTGCGCCAGCAGGCGCCGGTGAAGATCGGCGGGGTGATCATCGGCCAGGTGGCGAAGATCGAGCTGGATCCGGCCAAGTTCGACTCGGTGGTGACCCTGGCCATCGACGACCGCTACAAGGACCTGCCGGCGGACACCTCGGCTGGCATCCTGACCAGCGGCCTGCTCGGCGAGAGCTATGTCGGCCTGCAGCCCGGCGGCGACCCCGACACGCTCAAGCCCGGCCAGGAAATCGCCTTCACCCAGCCGGCGGTGGACCTGATCCAGCTGGTCGGCAAGTACATGTTCGGCGGCGGCAGCGGCAGCGGCGGTAACGCCGGCGCGACGCCCGCTGCCGCATCCTCCGCGAACACCGCCACTCCCTCTACGGAAACGGAACCCAAGCCATGACCAACACACTGCTTTCCGCCGCTCTCGCCGCCGCCCTGGCCGTCGCCGCACCCGCCGTCGCGCTGGCCCAGGCCGCGCCTGCCGCTGCCGCCGCGCAGCAGGGTTCGGCCAGCAAGGTCGTGCTCGACAACAGCACCCGCATCCTGACCACGCTGGAACAGCGCCGCGCCGAGTTCAAGAACAACAATACCGCGCTCAAGAAGTTCATCAACAGCGAGATGGACACGTCCTTCGACCGCGACTACGCCGCGCGCCTGGTGCTGGGCGTGCATGGCCGCGGCGCCTCCGATGCCGACGTCAAGCTGTTCGCCGACGCGATGGCCGACAACCTGATGCAGCGCTACGGCACCTCCCTGCTGACCTTCGAAGGCAAGCCGCAGGTGCGGGTGAAGTCGGAAACCCCACTGCCGGGCGGCCGCGGCGCCAAGGTCTCGACCGAACTGCTGCGCAGCGGCGGCGACCCGATCCCGGTCGACTACCTGCTGCGCAATAACGGCGGCAGCTGGAAGATCTTCGACGTGATGGTGGAAGGCGTGTCCTACGTGCAGACCTTCCGCAATCAGTTCGACACGCCGCTGCGCACCAAGTCGATCCCGCAGGTCGCGGCCGATCTGCGCAACGGCGCGATGCAGGTGGCACCGGCGAGCACCAGTGGCAAGTGAGCCACGCCTGCGCCGCGACGGCGACACGCTCGCGCTGAGCGGCGTGCTCGACCGCGCCGCGGCCACCGCGCTGTGGCCGGCGGCGCTTCCGCTGCTGGCCGGCGCGCGGGCGCTGGATCTGCGCGAGGTATCACGGGTGGACAGCGCCGGCCTGGCGCTGCTCGCCGAACTGGCCGCACGCCTGCGTGCGCAGGGCCAGGCCCAGGTTGCCATCCATGGCGCCCCTGCCGGCCTGACCGAATTGAGCGCCGCCTACCGGCTGGCGCCGACCCTGGATTTCCAATCTCCCCCGGCGGCGAGCTGACCCCATGAACGTGCTGCGTATCCTCACTTCCCTGGCCCTGGCCGCCGCGCTGGGCGCCTGCGCCGGCGCCCCCAAGCGCCCCCCGCCGCCGCCAGCCGCGACCGCGGTGCAGGCGACGCCCGCCGACACGGCGGTTGCCGATAGCGCCACCGGTGCGGCCATGGCACCGGCCACCGACGCCCAGCCGCCGCAGGCCGATGCCCCGATCGCCGGCGACGCGACGGCCGCAGCGGCGAGCGCGCCGCCGACCGGCGGTGCGGCCACCGCGGCCGAAGACGACTACGCCGCGCTGTACGCCAGCGACCCGTACAACCCGGTCGCCGATGCGACCCTGCCGGCCGGCGTCACCGTGCCGCAGAGCTTCGATCCGTGGGAGAAGTACAACCGCAAGGTGCACACGTTCAACAACGTGGTCGACCGTGCCGTGGCGCGGCCGCTGGCGCGCGCCTACGTCAACGTGGTGCCGCGGCCGGTACGGCTGGGGGTGACCAACTTCTTCGACAACCTCAGTTCGCCGCTGACCATGGTCAACCAGCTGCTGCAGGGCCGGCCGTTGCAGGCCGGGCAGACCCTGGGCCGGTTCGTGATGAACAGTACGCTGGGCATCGTCGGCATCTTCGATCCGGCCAGCGACGCCAAGCTGCCGCGGCGCAGCGAGGACTTCGGCCAGACCCTGGGCGCCTGGGGCTGGCGCCGTTCGCGCTACGTGGAGCTGCCGCTGTTCGGGCCGCGCACGGTGCGCGACGTGTTCGGCCTGGCCGGCGACGCGCCGCTATCGCCGCTGCGGCAGATCGAGGAGGACACCGTGCGCATTGGCCTGCAGGGCCTGCAATTGGTGGATACGCGCGCGCAGCTGCTGTCGCTGGACAGCATGCGCGACAACGCGCCGGACGAGTACCAGCTGACCCGCGACGCGTGGATGCAGCGCCGCACTTACCAGATCGAAGGCGACCTGCGCAGCCACAACAAGCGCCAGGACAACGATCTGCCCGACTATCTGCGCGAGGAAGAGACCAATCCGACCGTGCCGGTGGACGCGATGCCGATCCCGGAGTGGCGCGGCGGCAGTCGCTGAGCCGCGCGCCGCGCGCGTTTCTGGCGGTAAGCGAAAAGCCCGGCTTAGGCCGGGTTTTTTTATGACTGCATCCTTATTTCTGCAATTCCCCTTGCGGGAACATCGCGATTCTGAGCGGGTATCGCCACACGACTTGCAGCGCGGCGCGTTCGTTGGTTCGGTGGGCACTATGCCCGCAGCAAGCTTTGCTTCTGCTGTTGCTTCGCCTTTGATTTACCGGGCCCCCTCGGCGCGGCAGGCGCGGCGGGCGAATACCCGAAGGGCGACGCGCAGGATGCGCGTCGTTTTTCGCTGGCACATGGGTGAGCCGGATAAAGGCGAAGGACTGCTTCGCCCCGGCGAACGGGCAGGCGCCGCGAGGCGCCTGCCCCGGGCTTGGCCGCGTAGCGGACAAGTGCCATCGAAAAATGCCCGTCGTGCCTGCGGACCCGGAGCGCGTAGCGCGGAGGGCGCGCTGCGGGGTGTGCTTGACCAGCCTTCGGCTGTGGTAAAGCGCTTCTTTTGGTTACTTTTCTTTGCACAAGCAAAGAAAAGTAACTCGCCGTAGGCGAAAGTTCTGCTCTTGCTCTGGTGGAGTCAATGTAGGAGCGGCTTCAGCCGCGACACTTTCCTGACAGAACCAGTCGCGGCTGAAGCCGCTCCTACAAAAGCAAACGCTCAAGCAAAAAAACAACAGCAAAGCAAAGGCTTCCGCCCTTGGCGGGTCACTTTTCTTTGCTCGCGCAAAGAAAAGTAACCAAAAGAAAGCGCGCCCTGCCTCGCGCCCTCCGCGCTGCGCGCTCCGGGTCCGCGGATGCACCGGGGATTCGCGGAAGGGGCATCCTGCCCCTGCCGCGAACGGCGCACATCCATGTGCGCCGCCCCTTTCGGGTTTTTCCCCGGTCAATCCGCCGCTGCGGAAGGGAACCCGGCAAGTCAAAAGCAACAGCCAAAGCAACAGCAACAGCAACGCCGACGGCGACGGCGACGGCGACGGCGACGCAGCGGACTGCGCGCAATCGCGGCTCAGCAAGCCAGTCGCATAGCGACTGTAGGAACGGCTTCAGCCGCGACGAACGGAGCGGGAATTTCTAAAACTTCCGGCGACCTGTCGGGGCTCATGGCTCGACGCCAGCGGAGCCCCTCCTACACGCAGCCGGATAGCCCATGCACGCCTTGCAGCATCGAACGCCGCGAGCCGTCTCAGGCCAGCGCCGCCGCGATCGCCGTGCGCAGGCGCGGATCCTCGGCGGTCACATCCGGGGCGAAGCGGCCCAGCACCTGGCCGTCGCGGCCGACCAGGAACTTCTCGAAATTCCACAGCACGCCCGGCGCCGGATTGGGCTCGATGCCGTAGCCGGTCAGCTTCTCGCGCATCGGGCCATCGCCCTCGGTGTGCGGCTGCGCCTCGATCAACGCGCGGTACAGCGGATGCGTCGCCTCGCCGGTGACCGCGATCTTGGCGAACATCGGGAAGGTCACGTCGTAGGTGAGTTGGCAGAACTGCTGGATCTCCGCCTCGCTGCCCGGCTCCTGGCCCTTGAAATCGTTGGCCGGGAAGCCGAGCACTTCCAGCCCGTCGCCGCGCTGTTCGCGGTATAGCGCTTCCAGTCCTTCGTACTGTTTGGTCAGGCCGCACTTGGAGGCGACGTTGACGATCAGCAGCACCTTGCCGCGATGCTCGGCCAGCGCCGCAGGCTGGCCGTCGATGGCGGTCAGCGGGATGTCATAGATCGACTGGTGCATGTGCTGTTCCTGCAACAAGAGGGATCACAAGCATAGGCGCATGGCACGCAGCGGCTATCGCTCGCCACGCGCTCGCCACGCGGCAGGGTGCGTTGCCCAGAATCGACGCGCGTCCGCTGCAGGGAAATGGAAAGCCGGGCGCGACGCCGTTCATTCCTGCTCGTCGCGCGCGGCATCCTCGTCCGCATCGGCATCGGCCACGGGCAGTTCGAGATCCAGCGACGGCGTGAACTGCGCATCGGCCAGCGTCTCCACGCCGCGCAGGCGGCGCTCGATGGTGCGGGTCTTGCGGCTGGCATCGCCCAGGCTCTTGCCGACGGTGCTGATCTGCTTTTCGGCCTTTTCCAGGATGCCGGCGAACTTGCCGAACTCGCTCTTGACCGCCGCCAGCACACCCCACACTTCGCTGGAGCGCTTCTCGATGGCCAGCGTGCGGAAGCCCATCTGCAGGCTGTTGAGCAGCGCGGTGACAGTGGTGGGACCGGCGATGACGATGCGGTGCTCACGCTGCAGCAGGTCGGCCAGGCCGGGCCGGCGCAGCGTCTCGGCGTACAGGCCCTCGGTGGGCAGGAACATCACCGCGAAATCGGTGGTGTGCGGCGGTGCGATGTACTTGTCGCTGATCGACTTGGCCTGCACCCGGATTGCGCGCTCCAGCTGCGCACCCATCGCCAGCACCTGGTCCGCATCGCCTAGTTCCTGCGCGTCGAGCAGCCGCTCGTAGTCCTCGCGCGGGAACTTGGAATCGATCGGCAGCCACACCGGCGTGTCCTCGTGGCCGCGGCCGGGCAGGCGCACCGCGAAATCGACTGCCTCGTTGCGCTCCGGGCGTACCCGCACGCCGCGCGCGTACTGCTCCTGGGTCAGGGTCTGTTCGAGGATGTTCTCCAGCTGCACTTCGCCCCAGCCGCCGCGGTTCTTGACGTTGCTCAGCACGCGCTTGAGATCGCCGACGCCGGTGGCCAGTTGCTGCATCTCGCCGAGCCCCCGCTGGACCTGCTCGAGCCGCTCGGAGACCAGCTTGAACGAGGCGTCCAGGCGCGTGTTGAGGGTGGTCTGCAGCTTCTCGTCCACGGTGCCGCGCATCTGCTCGAGCTTGGCCGCGTTGTCGGCCTGCAGTTCCTTCAGGCGCTCTTCCAGGGTGCTGCGCATTTCGCCGATGCGCTGCTCGTTGCGCTGGATCAGTTCGTTGAGGCGCTGGCCGAGCGTGTCGGCGAAGCGTTGCTGCGACTCGGCGCCTTCCACGCGGCTCTTGCGCGCGTCTTCGACCAGGGTCTCGCGCAGCGCGGTCAGGTGCGCGTCGATGCGCGCGATCAACTCGCTCTGCTGCTGGCCGAACGCGTCAAGCTGGCTGCGCATTTCGACCAGGCGCTGGTTGAGCAGTTCGGCCACGCGCTGCTGCGCCGCGCCGGCCTCGCTGCGGCCACGCCGCGCGTCCTCGCTCAGCGCCTCGCGCAGCAGGTCCAGGCGCTGGTCGGTGCGGGTGGACAGATCGGCCAGATGGCGGGCGAAACCTTCGCTGCGCGCGTCCTGCTGCCGCGCCAGGCTATCGAGCTGCTCGCGCAGTTCGCCGCGGCCGCTGCGCTGTTCTTCGCGCAGCACCCGTTCCAGCGCCGTGTGGTCGGTCCGGCGCAGCAGCACCGCCAGCAGCAGCACGAGCACGGCGCACAGCAGGCCGGCCAGGATCAGGAAATGGGGATCGGTTTGCATGCCGCCAGTGTAGCCGGCCGCGTCTCAGGCGCTGCGCCGCAGGCGCGGGCGCAGGTCGAGCAGTGGATGGACTGGCAGATCACCGAGCTCAACAACGCGTGGCGTCACGCGTTCATGGCGCTGGCGCAGGGTGAGGCCGGCTGGCACCAACAGATGGGCATTCTCGACACGCAGCTGCAACGCACCGGCGCCTATGCGGCGGGCGCGGCTTTCACCCTGGCCGACATCGTGCTCGGCCTGTCCACCCAGCACTGGATGGCCACGCCAATGGTGCGGCCGCCGTTGCCGGCAGTAGCGGCGTACTATGAACGGTTGTCGGCACGCCCCGGCTTTCTGCAGCACGGGCGCAACGGCATCCCGTAATCGTTGCGCGCTTGCGCGGTTGCCGTCGCGCAAGCGCCGCCCGCAGCGACGATACCTTGGTATATGCGGGCGATGCGCATGGCCACGAAAAAGCGCCCTGTGCATGCTGGTCTGGGTGAGGCCCGTATGCCAAGCTTTGCGCCGTCGCGAAGCTGCAGCCGGCCAGCGCGACAAGACCGCGTTGCGTGCAACCCGCCGCCCCTGCCGGCAGCGGCACGTTGCGGCTTGTCGCACCGCCGCCTCGGCCGCCGCGTGCACGCCTGCAATGCCTGCGGCCGTCGCCGACGGCACGGCCGCGCAGGTTCCGCCCTTATCCGGAGATCGCCATGGACCCCGACCCGCATCCGCGTGGCGCCATCGCCACGCTGCCGCCTGCGCTGTCCTTTTCACGCTTGCCCGGTCCGTCCCCGGAGACGTCTGCCTGCCCACAGGGCTGAGACGCGCGTTCCGGTGGCGTGCCGGAAGGAGGTTCTCATGCTGCTGTACACGTCCCGTTTCCAACGCGCCCTGCACCGCGCCCTGCGCGCGGCGGTGGCCATGCACCGCGCCGATATCCTGTGCCAGCTGCTCGCCGCGCATGGCGTGCGTGCGTTTGCCAAGGCGCTGTCCCGCTTTCCCGGGCGCGTGCTCGCCGATGCGCTGTCGCTGCTGCCAAGCGAGGACCGCATGCGCGTGCTGCTGCGTCTGTCGCGGCCGGCGCGGCGGCGCCTGCGCCAGCCCGTTCCCGCCGTGGCAATGCTGCCGGGCTGGCGGCAGCGGACGCGGGGCTGGTGGTCGGCTTCGGCGGCGGCGCTGCGACGCGCGTTTGCCACGCATCTGCAGCATCATGTGCGGTCCATGTCGCCCGACATCTCCGCAGGCATTGCGATGACACATCCGATCCGCCACCGGTCCCCGCGCTGATGGAAGCGCTGCGCCTGTTCAATCTCGCCTCGCTGCTGGACACCCTGGTCAGCCTGTCCACCGCCTTCGCGCTGGGGGCGGTCATCGGCTTCGAGCGGCAGGTGCGGCAGCGCACCGCGGGCCTGCGCACCAACACGTTGGTCGCGGTCGGCGCGGCCATCTTCGTCTCGCTCGGCGACCGCCTGTTCGAGATCCATGGCGGCACCCAGGGCGCAGTGCAGGTGGTGGCCTACGTGGTCTCCGGCATCGGCTTCCTCGGTGCCGGCGCGATCATGAAGGAAGGCGCGAATGTCACCGGCCTGAACACCGCGGCCACGCTGTGGGGCTCGGGCGCGGTCGGCGCCTGCGCCGGCGCCGGGCTGGTCGCCGAGGCGGTGCTGGCGGCGGTGTTCGTGCTGCTCAGCAACACCTTGCTGCGCCCGGTGGTGAACCGGATCAACCGCCGGCCGCTGGAGGAATCCTCGATCGAGGCGACCTACATGTTCTATGTGATCTGCGCGCGCGGGGTGCACGGCGAGGTGCGCGAGCGGCTGATCGACCTGCTGGAAGCCGCCCACTACCCGGCGCGCGAGGTGGACCAGCATCCGTTCGGCCAGCACGATGTGGAAATCGCCGCGACCCTGTACGCAACCGCGGTGCGCGCCGAGGAGCTGGATACGGTGATCCAGCACCTGGAAGGCGAACCCGGTGTACAACAGGCGTTCTGGAACGCTGGCGCCGAAAGCTGAAGCGCCTGCCGCGCCGCACCACCCGCCCCCTGCCATGACGCCGATGACCCGCTGTTTCATCTCGCCCTCGCCGCATCGCCGCCTGCTCGCGCTGGCGGCGCTGCTGCTGGCGTTGGGCGCGATCTTCGCCGCCGATACGCTGACCGATTACGGGGTGGCCGCGGCGTTGTTCTACACGGTGGTGATCCTGTTCGCGGTGCGGCTGCTCACCCGCGCCGGCATGTTGCTGCTGGCCGGCGCCTGCATCGCCCTGATCGTGCTCAGTTTCCAGCTCAGCTCGGCCGGCGCGTACCGGGTGGGGGTGATCAACTCGGTCATCAGCATCGTGGTGGTGGGGGTGACCACCTCCATCGCGGTGCAGATGGAACACGCCAAGGCCGCCGCGCATGCGGCGCAGGCGCAGCTGCTGCGGCTGGCACGCGCGCGCAGCCTGGGCGGGCTGACCGCCTCGATCGCGCACGAGGTCAACCAGCCGCTGGCCGCCATCGTCACCAGCGGCAACGCCTGCCAGCGCTGGCTCGGCCAGCAGCCGCCGAACCTGGAGCGGGCGCAGGCGGCGCTGCAGCGGATCCTCGACGACGCCAACCGCGCCAGCGAGGTGATCGCGCGGATCCGCAGCCTCAGCAAGGGCGAGACGCCGCGCAAGAGCGCGTTCGATCTCAATGCCGCCGTGCTGGAGGTGCTGGCGCTTTCGCGCAGCGAACTGGAGCGCAACGCCATCGCGCTTCGGGTGGAGCTGGCGCCGGCACTGCCGCCGGTGCTGGCCGACCGGGTGCAGACCCAGCAGGTGCTGGTCAACCTGGTGTTGAATGCGATGGAGGCGATGGCGCAGACGCCGGCCGCTGCGCGCACGATCCGCATCGGCACCGAACCGGAGGATGCGCGTTCGCTGCGGCTGACCGTCGAAGATGGCGGCGTGGGCCTGTCGGCCGAGGCGCAGGCGCACCTGTTCGATGCGTTCTGGACCACCAAGCCCGACGGCATCGGCATCGGCCTGAGCATCAGCCGCAGCATCGTCGAGGCCAGCGGCGGGCGCATCTGGGCCGCGCCGCGCAGCCCCTGCGGCGCGGTGTTCGGCGTGTGCCTGCCGATCGCAACGCCGGGAGCACGCCAATGAACCTGCCGCTGTCCGAACAGCGCCCGGTGGTGTATGTGATCGACGACGATCCCTCGATCCGCGCCGCGCTGGAAGACCTGTTCGCCTCGGTGGACCTGCAGGTGCACGCGTTCGGCTCCAGCAACGCCTTCCTGCAGCACGCGCTGGCCGACGCGCCCAGCTGCATGGTGCTGGACATCCGCATGCCCGGGCAGAGCGGCATGGAATTCCACCGGCAGCTGCTGGAGGCCGGGCTGCACCTGCCGACCATCTTCATCACCGGCCATGGCGACATCGCGATGAGCGTGGAAGCGATGAAGAACGGCGCGATCGAATTCCTGACCAAGCCGTTCCGCGACCAGGACTTGCTCGACGCGATCCAGCACGGCATCTCCCGCGACCGCGAGCGCCGCCAGCGCGAGGCCGTGCTGGCCGAGCTGCGCGGGCGCTGGGCGACGCTGACCCCGGGCGAGCAGGCGGTGACCCGGCTGGTGGTGCAGGGCCTGCTCAACAAGCAGGTCGCCGCGCGGCTGCAGCTCAGCGAGATCACGGTGAAGGTGCGGCGCGGCCAGGCGATGCGCAAGATGCAGGCCGGCTCGCTCGCCGAATTGGTGCGGCTGGCCGAGCGGATCGGGCTGTAGCCGCCGCAGTGCGCCGCGCCCGCTGCCGCGGCGGCGCGCCCGGCGGCTCGGGCCGTCAGGCATAGCTTTGCTGCACTGCATTGGGCGACACTCGCGGGCTTGTCCTGTCGCTTTCCGAGGCCCGCATGTCGTTCCTGTTCCGGCGCAAGTCGCTCGATCTGGTCACCGTCCACGAAGCCGGGCGCCGGCTGGTGCCCACGCTGAGCTGGCCGCACCTGGTGGCGCTGGGCATCGGCGCGATCGTCGGCACCGGCATCTACACCCTGATCGGGGTCGGCGCCGACAAGGCCGGCCCGGCCGTGCTGCTGTCGTTCGCGGTGGCCGGGGCGATCTGCGCCTGCGCCGCGCTGGCCTACGCGGAGATGGCGACGCTGATGCCGGCCGCCGGCAGCGCCTACACCTACAGCTACATCGCGCTCGGCGAGAGCATCGCCTGGGTGGTGGGCTGGAGCCTGATCCTGGAGTACTCACTGGTGGTCAGCACGGTGGCGGTGGGCTGGTCCGGCTATGCGGTCGGCTTCCTCAAGGGCGTGGGCGTGGACCTGCCGCTGTGGCTGACCGCCGGGCCGCATGTGCCGGGCGGGTTCGTCAACCTGCCGGCGGTGCTGATCACCTTCGTCGTCGCCGGCATGCTGATGCTCGGCACCCAGGCCAGTGCGACGGTCAACGCGGTGCTGGTGGTGCTGAAGATCGTCGCCCTGACCGTGTTCGTGGTGATCGCGCTGCCGCATTTCGACAGCGCGCGGATGGAGCCGTTCATGCCGTTCGGCTTCGCCAAGTCGATGGGCACCGACGGCGTCGAACGCGGGGTGATGGCCGCCGCGGCGATCATCTTCTTCGCCTTCTACGGCTTCGACGCGATTTCCACCGCGGCCGAGGAAACCAAGAAACCCGAGCGCGACCTGGCGATCGGCATCCTCGGCTCGATGGTCGGCTGCACCCTGATCTACGTGCTGGTGGCGCTGTCCGCGGTCGGCGCGATGCGCTACACCGTGTTCGGCCAGAGCGCCGAACCGCTGGCGCTGATCCTGCGCGAACTCGGCCACGGCAAGGCGGCGACGCTGATCGCCGCGGCCGCGGTGATCGCGCTGCCCACGGTGCTGCTGGCATTCCTGTACGGGCAGAGCCGGATCTTCTTCGTGATGTCGCGCGACGGGCTGCTGCCGCGCGGCCTGTCCAAGGTCAGCGCGCGTACCGGCACGCCGGTGGCAACCACGCTGTTCACCGCGATCCTGGTGGCGGCGCTGGCCGGCGTGGCGCGACTGGACGAGATCGCCGCGCTGGCCAACGCCGGCACCCTGGCTGCGTTCATTGCGGTGGCCGCCTGCCTGCTGGTGCTGCGCGTGCGCGAGCCGCAGCGGATGCGCAAGTTCCGCACGCCGCTGGCCTGGGTGGTCGCGCCACTGGCGATCATTGGTTGCCTGTACCTGTTCTGGAGCCTGCCGCACACCACGCAGAAATGGTTCGCGCTGTGGAACGCAATCGGCGTGGTCGCCTACCTGCTCTACGGATGCCGCCACAGCCTGCTGCAGCGTGGGGAACAGCGCGCGTGACTTGGTCGTGCAGTTCCCGTTCGACAACCGCGCGATGACCGAGGGCTTCCTCGACGGCCATCGGTTGACATGCTGGACATGGGGAGCTTGAAGCCGGGACCGGGGACCCGGAAGAACGAAAAGCAGAAGGCGAACCCGCCGCCGCGCCGCTTTTCCGGGTTCCCGGTCCCGAGTCCCGAGTCCCGGTTACACCGCGCTTACCACCAGCGCATGCCTTCAAACGGGTTCCAGCTGGTGCTGCCCTTCTTCACTTCCAGGTAGTAGGCGTAGTTGGCGATCATGCCGACCAGCACCGAATAGCCCACGCCCAGGCCGTTGACGACCATCCGCGGCAGGAAGAACGACAGCACGCCGATCAACAGCGAGATGCCGATCAGCACGATCGCTTTGCGCCACAGGCCGAGGATGAAGAAATAGATCCAGCCGAAGAAGAACGCGAAGAAGTTCATGTTGATCTTCAGGCGGTCGCCGAACGACGGTAGCGCCTTGAACGCGGCCTTGAAATCGGGCGAGGCCGGCCCGCCGTGGCGGTCGAAGAAAGCGAAGCGGAACTGCCACTTCGGGCTGAGCGGCGCGCGCTCGGGTAGGTTCTGGGTGTTCATGGAGAGGTAATTCCTTTTTGTAATCGGTTAAATTGTAGCTGAACAGGCCCGCTGCGCACCATACGCGGCCCATATTTGCACCACTTTGGTGCACATGTGCGTCGATGCAATGGGTTGCACGGGAGTCGGGCATCTGGTCGGCACTGGGCCGGTACGCGTCAGAACCCGGCTTGCGGACGACGCGGCAGACGCCGCATGCGCGCAGCGCCACGCTCCGGTCAGCGTCCCAGGCCGCGCCCGATCCTGATCGCCTCTGCCACGTTCCTGGCCGCCAGGCGCAGGTTCGCCGCGGCCTCGGCCAGCGACTGCTCCAGGGTGCAGGCGCGTTGCACCGCACCGAACATCGCGTCGATGCCGTGCGCGTGCAGCAGTTCGGCGCCGGCACCCAGGCCGCCGGCGATCGCCACCACCGGCTTGCCGTGGTGTTGGGCGATGCGGGCCACGCCCAGCGGGGTCTTGCCATGCACGCTCTGGCCGTCGAGGCGGCCCTCGCCGGTGATCACCAGGTCGGCATCGGCCACTAACGCGTCCAGCCCCAGCGCCTCGGCGACGATGTCCGCGCCTGGGCGCAGTCGCGCGCCCAGAAACGCCACCAGCGCAGCGCCCAGACCGCCGCCGGCGCCGCCGCCACGCAACCCGGCGAGCGCGATCCCGAGGTCGGTTTCGATCACCTTGGCGTAGTGGCACAGGTTGGCGTCGAGGCGGGCGACCAGAGCCGGCGTGGCGCCCTTCTGCGGCCCGAACACCGCAGAGGCGCCAGTCGGCCCGGTCAGTGGATTGTCGACATCGCAGGCGACCTCGACCGTGCACTCCTGTAGCCGCGGGTCCAGCGCGCTGGCATCGATCCGCGCCAGCGCCGCCAGCGCGCCGCCGCCCACGCCGGCGTCCAGCGCACGGCCTTGCGCATCGAACAGGCGCACGCCCAGCGCCTGCGCCATGCCGGCGCCGCCATCGTTGCTGGCGCTGCCGCCGATGCCGACGATGAGGTGGCGTGCGCCGGCATCCAGCGCGGCCAGGATCAACTCGCCGACGCCATAGCTGGTGGCGGCGAGCGGATCGCGCCGTGCCGGCGGCAGCAGCGCCAGCCCGCTCGCTGCGGCCATCTCGACGATGCCGGTGCGGCCGCCGCCGGTGAGGCCGAAGAAGGCCGCGACCGGCGCACCCAGCGGCCCGGTCACCGTGCGGCCGACGATGCGCCCGCCACTGGCCGCGACCAGCACCGCGACCGTGCCCTCGCCGCCGTCGGCAACCGGCACCTTGAGGTAGTTCCACGCCGGGAACACGTCGCGAAAGCCCGCCTCGATCTGCGTGGCCGCCTCCAGCGCGGACAGGCTTTCCTTGAACGAATCCGGGGCAATGACGATCTTCATGGCGGCCCCGATGCTAGCCGATGCCGCAGCGTCGGTTCAGCGCGCGCAGCACTGCGCCGTTCGACACGCTGGCTGGCGTCTGTTCGCCATCGCCCGGCGCCGGGCCGCGCGCCGCGCTGTCCATCCGATCAGCAGGCGCGATAAGCGCGCTGAACCGCGCGCCGGCGATGCCCTCAGGAAGAACCGGCACGCGCCTGCGTGGCGGCCCAGTCCTGCGCCTGCTGCATCACCCGCAACACATTGCCGCCCCAGATGGCGGCGATCTGCTGCTCGCTATAGCCCTTGCGCAGCAACCAGGCGGTGATCTTGGGCAGGTCGCCGACGTCCTCCATGCCGGTCACGCCGCCACCGCCGTCCCAGTCCATGCCGATGCCCACGTGCTCGGGGCCGATCAGCGCCAGCACGTGTTGCAGGTGCGCGAAGAAGTCGTCGAGCGTCGCCTGGCGCACCGGATGGTTGGCATCCAGCGCCTTCATCGCGTCGCCGAGCTTGGGCCCATCGGCCAGTAGCAGATGCTCCCAGCCGCCGTATCCGTCGATCAGCGCCTGCTCGGCGGCCTTGCGCTCGGGGCCGGCGCCGGTGTCGATCAGGTAGCCACCGTAGGAGTTCATCTGGATCACTCCACCATGTGCGGCCAATACCTTCAGCCGCGCATCGTCGATGTTGCGCGGATGCGCATGCACTGCGCGCGCACCGCTGTGCGAAAGCAGAATCGGCACCGGCGATAGCGCGATCAACTGATCGAAGACCGCATCGGAGGCATGCGACTGGTCGATGACGATGCCGAGTTTCTGTGCCTGCTGCACCAGCTCCCGCCCGGCGGGACTCAGGCCCTGCCATTCCGGCCCCTTCGGGTCGGTGGCGGAATCGGCGAATTCGTTGTTGAGGAAATGCACCGTGCTCATCAGCCGCAAGCCTTGCGCGTGGTAGAAGCGCAGCAGCGTGGGATCGGCGACCAGCGGGCTGGCGTTCTCCATGCTCAGGTACATCACGCGCTTGCCGGCGGCCTTGATCCGCGCCGCATCGGCCGGCGTGGTGGCCATGCCAAACTGCTTTGGATAGGCCGCCAGCAGCGCGTGGATCGCCATCAGGCGCTGCAGCCCGGCGTCGCGATCGTCCAGGTGCGCCTGCACGCTGCGCTCGCCCTGGCCGGTGTAGATCGCCCAGAAGCCGCCGTCCAGCGCGCCGGCGAGCATGCGCGGATAGTCCACCTGCGCCAAGCGATTGCCGACATGCGCGGCCATCATGTCGAAGTCGCTGCGCTCGAAATTGGCCGGCGTGTCCAGGTGCGAATCCAGCGTCAGCAGGCGCTGCTGCAGCACGGTGGCGCGCGCCAGTTCCGCTTTCGTGAAGTCGACGGCATGCGCCGGCAGCGCCACGGCCAGCGCCAACGCTACGGAAAGACCCAGGGCGTGCAGATTCATGCGCAGCAATCCTCGAAGAGGGCGGTGATTCGATCATAGCCATGCCACGCCTGTCGCGACCCGGCACGACGGGTAGGTGCGCGCATCGGGGTAGCGCTCGCCGTCCGCGTCGATCGTTCCGGTCTGCTGCGGGCGATGCCGGTCAGCCAGATGCATGCGGCGTGCCTGCTGCACCGGGCGCTGCAACACGGCTCCTACCTGTACGGTTGCTCCCCACCGTAGTGCGACTCATGCCGGCGCCGCGACAGAAGCCGGCCCCACCCACACCTCCGGCCCGGCCTTGCAATAGCGCGCGATGAAGTCCTGCTGCGACGGCATCTGCGCCACCGCGCGGTCGATGGGCTGGCGGATCGCGTCGAGGAACTGCTGCAGCTGCTGGTCCGGCAGCGCGCGCGCCAGCGGGTGGTGCTGCGCCGGCACGATGCCCTGGCCGAGCAGCACGTGGATCCACGAATCCACCCGGAACAGTTCGTCGGCACCTTGCCAGGCGTGCGCGCGCTCGCGCCAGGCGCGCAGCCGCTGCTGCAACGAATCGGGCAGCGCCATCTCACGGCAGGCCCGCCACATCGGTTCGTCGCGCTGGTTGGCGTGGTAGTGCAGGATGATGAAATCGCGCACGTGTTCCATCTCGGCGCGGCTGACGTCGTTGTACAGGTCCACCATCGACGGCGCGATGCCCTCGCTCGGGAACAGCATGATCAGCCGCATCACCGCGGCGATGGTCAGGTGGATGCTGGTGGATTCCAGCGGTTCGATGAAGCCGCTGGCCAGGCCCAGCGCGACCACGTTCTTGTTCCAGGCCTTGCGCCGGCGGCCGGTGCGAAACGGCACCAGCCACGGGTCCTTGATCGGCGGCGCGGCGGCGTCGTGCAGCAGCTTAGCGCGCGCCTCGTCGTCGGACAGGTGCGCGCTGGAGAACACCAGCCCGCAGCCGACGCGGTGCTGCAGCGGGATATGCCAGCGCCAGCCGGCGGCGTGTGCGATGGCGCGGGTGTAAGGCACCGGCGCCGCCACCGCTTCGGTCTGCACCGCCACCGCGCGATCGCACGGCAGCCACTGCTTCCAATCCTCGTAGCCGGTGTGCAGGGTCTGCTCGATCAGCAGGCCGCGGAAACCGGTGCAGTCGATGAACAGGTCGCCTTCGATCAGCGTGCCGTCTTCCAGCAGCAGCGCCTCGACGCAGCCGCTCTCGGCGTGCTGCCGCACCTGCTGGATCCTGCCTTCCACGCGCTTGAGTCCGTAGCGTTCGGCGTGGCGGCGCAGCAGGCGCGCGTACAGCCCGGCATCGAGATGGTAGGCATAGTTGACCGGCAGCGACTGCTGCAGCGCGAAGCGGTCAAGGCGCGAGGCCACGGTTTCCAGGCAGTAGTCGCCCAGTTCGGAGAGCATTCCGCGCCGCTGCGCCTCCAGCCAGAAATGGTGGAACGCGCAGGCCAGCGTGCTCTGCCCGGTGAGGCCGAATGGGTGGATGTAGCGCTCGCCGGGCCGGCGCCAGTTCTCGAAGGAAATGGAGAGCTTGAAGGTGCCGGCCACGGCGCGCAGGAATTCCTGCTCGTCGATCTGCAGGAAACGGTGGAAGCTGCGGATCGGCGGCACCGTGGATTCGCCGACGCCGACCGTGCCGATCTGTTCGGACTCGATCAGGGTGATGTCCAGCAGGTCGCGGAACTGGTGCGCCAGCGCGCAGGCGGCGATCCAGCCCGCCGTGCCGCCGCCCGCGATCACCACCTTGCGTATCTGGACCATTGCCTCGTCTCTCCTGCAGTCGTGAATGGCGGCGTCAGCGGTTGAGCTTGGACAGCAGCATCGCGCGCAGCTGCCGCGCCTGCGTGTCGTCGATCGGTCCGAGCAGGTGCCGCGCCGACGCCGGCAGGTGCGCGCCGGCGCGCTCGGCCGGGCCGAACACGTAGTAGTCGAAGATGGCCCGCCACGCCGCCTTCTCCGCCTCGGGCCGGTCGCGGATCGCCCACAGCGCGTGATACAGCGCCTGCATCGGCGCCGGCAGATGGGCCGGCGCGCTGCTCCACCAGTAGTTGACCAGCACGTTGAACGCCTCCAGCCCTTGCACGTGATGCCACCACAGGCCGGGCAGGAACAGCGCATCGCCGGGTTCCAGCAGCGCGCTGCGGCCGTGCGCCAGCGCATCGCCAAAGCGCGGGTAGCGCACGACATCCGGCGCGGCGAAATCCACCACGCTGATCGCCTGCCCGCCCGGCGTCGGCTCCAGCGGGCCGGGATAGAGATTGGCGATCTGCTCCGGCGGGAACACGGTGAAGCGGCGCCGGCCGACCGCGCAGCAGGCCAGGTTGTTCGGCACGTCGTAATGGCAGGACGCGGTGATGCGATTGCCGATCCAGATGCTCGGCCGCGCCGGAATGGCGTGCGCGGCGAAGTCCACGTCGTTGCCGGCGCGGAACCCCGGCAGGCTGTCGTCCACCGGCAGCGAGGCCAGGTAATAGGCGGGCGGGCGCGGGTCGTCCAGGTGCGCGGCGATGGCGTCCAGCAGGCCGTGCAGATCGCCGCGCCGCACCTCGAAATTCAACGCGGTGAAATCGTCGTTGTAGAACGGACGGCCGGCGATCTCCGGCGCACCGTAGGAGTATTGCAGCGGGCGGCCGTTGCTGTGTCCGCGCAACAGGTCCATCGCCGCGCCGCTGCCGCGCAAGCCGGCCTGGACCAGCGCCCAGTCGCGCACCAGGCCACGCAATACCACCGGTTCCCCAGCGGCGAGCAGGTCGGCCAGCGGCAACGCGCCGGCCTGGCAGTCGCTGCGCTCGGCAATCGGCGCCAGCGCCGGCACGCCGCTCAGGCCGCCTGCCCGGAGGCGACCGCGTCCACGCCGGCGTGCTGCAGGCGGCGCTGTTTCTCGGCCATCAGCCGGCGCAGGTTGTGCAGCGACGCCAGCAGCAGGTAGGCGCCTTCAAGATACCCGGCGCGGTGCAGCCCATGCAGCGACGGCGCATCCAGCGCCGCCAGCCGCTCGCGGTCGATGGCGTACAGGCCGGCCAGATGCACGTTGTGCGCCTGCCCGAGTTGCACGTCGATGCGCAGCGGCTGGATCAGGCCCAACGCATCGAACGCGGCGAACATGGCGTTGCCGCCTTCCACGCCATCGCGGATGCCGCGCAACACGGTGATGATGTGCTCCAGGTACGGGCTGTGCCCGCCCTGCGGCAGGAACACCCGCTCGCCTTCGCTGAAGCTGACCCGCGGGTGGTCCAGATCGACGTGGATCACCGGTTCGCGGCGCAGCACGCCGTCCTCGTGCTGTTCCTGGAAGCCGATCAGGAACGGCCCCTTGGCGACGATGCCCGGCAGATAGGCCGCATTCCAGCGCGCGTCCTGCAGGAACAGATTTTCCTGCTGTTCGAAGCCCAGCAACGCCACCGACTGGAAGCCGCCGTCCGCTGCCTTGCGCAGCAGGATCGGATACTCGCGCTGCAACTCGGCGTATTCGGTCGGGAACGCCTGCACCACGCCGGTGGCGTCGCCGAATTCCGGACCGAAGCGCAGGATCACGCGCAGGTCCTGGTGGGCGACGTTGTTGAGCAATGCGTAGCGGGCCATCTGCACTCCAGCGGGTCGGTGGCGGAACGGGACGGGCGCCGCGCCAGGCGACCATTGCAGCAAAGCGCCGCGCCCGCAAGACGCGCTGCGGCGTGGGGGCGCTGCCGTGCTCAAAAGGTGTAGCGCACGCCCAGCGTGTAGCGCGGACTCTGGTCGATCACCTTGATCACCTGCTTCTCCGAGCGCCCGTGCCAGCGCACGTCCTCGCTGGTGAGGTTGATCGCCTCGAAACCTACAGACAGGTTATCGGTGATGGCGTAGCTGACGCTCAGGTCCAGCTGCTGGTACGGCTCGACGTAGTACGGGTTGCGGCTGGACCCGTTCTGGTTGGCCGCGATCAGGTATTGGTCGCGCCAGTTCCAGGCCAGGCGCGCGCTCCAGCCGTACTTCTCGTACATCAGCATGACATTGGCGGTGTCGCTGAGGCCGAGCAGCGCGAACTGGTCGCGGTCCAGCACCGTGTTGTCGAAGCCGACATCGCCCTTGACGATGGTGTAGTTGGCGTACACGCCGAGGCCGGTATCGCCCAGGAAGTACTGACCGCCCAGTTCCCAGCCGTGGATCTTGGCCTTGTTCTGGTTGATCGGGCGCGACACGTCGAACTGGTACAGCGGATCGTTCGCCGCGCCGACCAGGTCGTAGGCGTTTTCCAGCGCCAGGGTCTGCGCCGAGCTGCCGTTGTAGGCGCCCAGCCCGCCGGTGGCCGCGGCGTTGCGCAGCATCGCCACCGCCGAGAACAACGAGGTGTCGTTGGCCGAGCATGCCCCCGCTACGTCGTTGCCGGCGGCGCCGACCTGCGCGGCGCAGGCCGCGCTCTGCAGGAACGCCAGCGCCGTCTGCGCGTCCGGTCCGGAGGTCGGATCGGTCAGGCCGTACAGGTTTTCGCGGGTGACGCTGGTGCCGATGAAATTGGACACGCGCTTGTCCCAGAACGTCAGCGAGACATAGCTGGCGTCGGCGAAGTACCACTCCAGCGCCAGGTCCAGGTTGTTCGATTCCAGCGGATCCAGGCTCGGGTTCTCCGCAGCGCCGGACGCGCGCGTGGACGGGTTGATCAGGATCGAGCCGGTCGGCGTGCCCGGATTCGGTCCGGCGATCAGGTTGGTGTACGGCGCCCGCGCGATGCTCTGCCCGAACGAGGCCCGGCCTTTCAGCGTGTCGGTGAGGTTGATGCTGAAATCCAGGTTCGGCAGCACATGGCTGTAGCTGTGCTTTTCGCTGAACGGTTGCAGTTCGGCGGAACGCAGCAACAGGAAATCGTTATTGGCCTGCCACTCCAGCGCAGTCGGGATCGCCACCTGCGAGGTGGAGACCACGTCGGTCTTCTCGTAGCGCACGCCGATGCGGGTATTGGTGGTCATGCCACCGAGTTCGCCGTCGAACTCCAGCTGCATGTAGGCGGCGCGCGTCTTCTCCTGCACCTGGTTGTCGGAGCTGAACTGCGGGTTGTAGCGCGTGGTCGCGCCGTAGGTATTGCCGCCCCACAGCGCCAGCTGGTCGGCATTGCCGCGCCAGGCGCCCGGCGCGGCGCCGGAAGCGTTGAAGTCGTTAAACATGCCGGTGATGCCGACCGGCTGCAGCAGATCGATCATGCCCGGCTCGTTGCCGGCATTGGCCACGCTCCAATCGCCCAGCGGCGAATTGGTGTCGCTGATGCGCCGGTGCATGGTGGTCTTGGCACTGTCCACGCCGAACTGGAAGCGGCCGTTGTCGAAGTCGAACTGGCCATCGACGCGCCCTTCCTTCACCTCGGTCACCTGGCTCTGGTAAAAGATGCGCAGCACCTGCGAGCCGAGCTCGGCCGCGGAGAAGTCCTGGTTGCGCAGGCCGTTGGTGCCGGCGATGGAATCGGCCGCGCTCGGATACCAGGTGCGCGCACCGATCGGCAGGCCGTTGTTGAAAAAGAGTTCCTGCGCCCACTGCCCGCCGCACTGGGTGCCGCCGCTGCAATTGTTGGTGCCGGCCAGGCTGAAATGCGTGGCGCTGCCGCCGGTGACCGGATCGTTGGGCAGGCTCTGGGTCTTGGAGTTGTGCGCGTCGAAGGTCAGGCGCAGGCGGTCGGTGGCCTGCCAGTCGGCATTGAAGCCGAGCGAGCCGAGCTTGTACTTCTGCATGTTGCGCTGCTGCTCCATGCCGAAGTCCTTGGCGCCGTTGGGCACGTCGCGCAGATACACCGGCGTGGCCACTGCCTGCCCAGTGTCGAACACCAGGTCGGTGAAGCTGTTGGCGCGCTGCAGCCAGATGCCCTGCTCGCCGCGGTCCTCGCGGATCTCGTTGCTGGAGTAGGTGTAGTCCAGGGTCAGGGTCAGGCTGTCGGTGGGCGCGAACTGCACCACGGCCTGGCCGTTGAGCCGCTCGCGTTCGAAGTCGGCGAAGGCGTAGCGCAGGTCGTTGGGCATGCCGTAGAGCTGGCCGATCGCCGGCGCGTTCTGCACGTTGGCGTCCGGGCGCAGCGCCGGATCGGTCCCGGTCCAGCGCTGGATGTTCCAACCGTTCTCGGTCGCCTGCACCGAACCGCCGCGGCGCTTCTGGTAGCTGCCGCTCAGGCCGATGCCCCAGGTCTTGTCCGGGTTGGTGTAGCTGAAGATGCCGGACACTTCCGGCGTGAGCTTGTTGTCGAACGGCTGCGAGTCGTCGTACGCGGCCTTGACGCCGGCGCTGGCGACCAGGCCTTTGTGGTTGAACGGACGGTCGGTGAGGATGTTGATGGTGGCGCCGATGCCGCCGCTGGGCGCATTGGCGCGGCTGGTCTTGTACACCTCGATGCCGGTGATCGCCTCGGAGGCGAGCTGGGCGAAGTTGAACGCGCGGGTGCCGCCGTCCACGCCGCCGCTGGGCACCGCGCCCGGCGCACCGAACGCATCGGCGCCGGGAATCACCCGGCCGTTGAGGGTGACCGCATTGAACTGCGGACCGAACCCGCGCGCGGTGACCTGCGCGCCTTCGCCGTCGCGGCGCTCGATCGAGATGCCGGTGATGCGCTGCAGCGACTCGGCCAGGTTGGTGTCGGGAAACTTGCCGATGTCCTCGGCGCTGATCGCATCGACCACGCCGGTGTTGTCGCGCTTGATCCCCATCGACTGGTTGAGGCTGTTGCGGATGCCGGTGACGCTGACCGTGTCCAGCGTGGTGGCGTCGGCAGAGGATTGCTGCTGGCGGGTCTGCGCCTGGGTTTGCGCCTGGGCCGGCGCCTGCTGGGCGAACGCCGGATTGATCACCAGCACTCCGCCGACGAAGGTGAACATGGCCTTGGAGCGGAACTTCTTCAACTGCTGACGCATCAGAATGTCCTCGGTGCTGGAGTCGGACGGACAACGCCGTCTGCGGCGTGCGGCGCGGCGCATGCCAACGTCGAAGCGGTCCCTGGTGGGTGACACGCATCACTGCATGTCTGCATGTGATCCCTACGTCTCGATCGATGGATGGATCGCGCCTTCCCCCGAAGGGCGCCGGGCACCATCGCATGCCCGTTTCCAACCCGGACGCTGACCAAGCCGACCGCTACAGCGAATGCCGATACTCGAACCCGAATCGAAATGCGTGAGGCGCTGCCGCCGCGGCGCGTGAGACGACAACCCCAGATCCCGGCGCATGGCCGAGAGTGATAGCGCTATCAGCCGACGCCGCAAACCTAATCCCGTGTGCCAAGGTTTGTCACCATGCGGCGCAACAAAGCTACGTGGTGCGGACATCTGTTGGGATGCAGACCACGATTTAACCGTTATCAGCGTCGGCATTGCGCACTGCATGCGCTCCGCGATGGACCAGCGCCGTTGCCATTGCGCACCTCGCCGCGTGCCGTAGACAAATGCGTGCAGCGCGTTGCCGGATCGCAAACGCGTGAAGCGTGCGCTGCATGGCGGTACGCGCAGGGATGTGAGCGCGGCCGACCCAGCGCACGGGACTGTGCAGATGCCGGTCGGCACCAGCACCGGCGGCGCGTCAGCAGGACGCGCGGCGCGCGGCGAACGCCGGCGCGCGGCGCCGGCTCAGTTCAGCACGCGGCAGAACACCGCTTTCAGATAGCGCGATTCCTGCACGTGGGCCATGAACGGGTGGTCGGCGCCGGCGCCGGCCACCTTCAGGATCTGGATGGTGCGGCCGGAGAAATACGCGGCGCGGCGCAGCATGTCCAGGAACTCGTGCTCGGCGACCAGCCCGGTGCAGGAGAACGTGGCGAACAGGCCGCCGGGCGCGACCACGCCCAGCGCCAGCTTGTTCATGTCCAGATACTTCTTCAGCGCCGGGATCACCTGGTCGCGGTCGCGGGTCATCTTGGCCGGGTCCAGGATCACCACGTCGTAGCGGTCGCCGCGCGCGGCGGCATCGCGCAGGTACGGGAAGATGTCGGCCTGCACCAGCTTGAGCCGCACGTCGTTGAGCTTGGCGTTGCCCTTGGCGATCTCGATCACGTCCTCGTCGATGTCCACCCCGACCACCTCCTCGGCACCGCGCACCTTGGCGTACACGGCGAAGCCGCCGGTGTTGCAGCACAGGTCGAGCACGCGCTTGCCGGCCACCTGCTGGCTCAGCCACTGCCGGTTCTCGCGCTGGTCGGCGAAGAAGCCGGTCTTGTGCGCGCCGGCCGGATCGGCGCGGAAGCGCACGCCGTATTCGCTGATGATCGCCGGCTCCGGGCGCTCGCCGCTGCTGGACACCGGGCGGTAGTCGAAGCTCTCCTGCTTCTGCACGTGCTCCTCGGCGAAGCTGTAGAAGCGCGCGCCGGGGAACTGGGTGCGCAGCGCGGCGTAGATCCACTCGCGGTAGCGGAACATGCCGGCGCTGAAGAACTCCACCACCAGCAGGTCGCCGTAGCGGTCCACCACCAGCCCGGACAGGCCATCGCCTTCGGCATGCACCACGCGCCAGGCGTCGGACACCGCGTCCAGCTTGAGCACGTCACGGCGCAACGACGTCGCCTCGGCGATCGTGTGCGCGAACCAGGCTTCGTCGACCGCGACCTGCGGATCGTTCTCCAGGATGCGCACGGCGATGCGCGAATGGCCGTTGTAGAACCCGCGGCCGATCCACTCCCCGTCCACGCCGACCACATCGACGAGCGTGCCCGGCTTGGGCTTGGCGGCGGGTTTTTCGACCAGTTTCTGGAAGATCCACGGATGGCTGGAGCGCCAGGCGTTTTTGAGGCGGACTACGGGCAGGGGAGTATTCATGAAGGCCATTGTATCCGCCCGGATTGACGCCACCGCCGCCAGCCGCAAGAATGGACGCAGAAGGGGAGTAGCTCCCAACGTTGTCGCCGTCAATTCGAGCCAGCAGGCTCCGGTGCAACGGTAGCCGGACCATCGGCTGCGAGCGAGACCTTCGCCGCAGTGGCGAAGGCATTCCCTGGAACGAACCCATCGTTTCCGTCCAGGACACCTCGCCGCCGCGGCCCGAGGTTCATTCTTCACTGACGGGAATTCCCCATGCAAACGATAGGCAACGTGTGGTTGTGGAGCGGTTTTGCGATCGTGGTGATCGCGGCGCTGCTGGCAGATCTGGTGCTGATGCGCCACGGCGGTGCGCACAAGGTCAGCTTCAAGGAAGCGCTGTGGTGGAGCCTGGGCTGGATCGGGCTGGCGCTGGCCTTCAACGCCGGCCTGTGGTGGTACCTGCGCGAAACCATCGACGTGGCCACCGGCAACCAGTACGGGCTGGAGTTCCTGACCGGCTACCTGGTGGAGAAGTCGCTGGCGGTCGACAACATCTTCGTGTTCCTGATGATCATGAGCTACTTCGCGGTGCCGGAGGAGCAGCGCCAGCGCGTGCTGGTGATCGGCGTGCTCGGCGCGATCGTGCTGCGCGCGATCATGATCTTCGCCGGCTCGGTGCTGCTGACCAAGTTCCACTGGCTGCTGTACGTGTTCGGCGCGTTCCTGCTGCTGACCGGCATCAAGATGTGGTTCTCGGCGGGCAAGGAGCCGGACCTGGAAGCCAACCCGGTGCTGCGCTTCATGCGCAAGCACCTGCGCCTGACCCCGCAGTACCACGGCAACGCGCTCAGCGTGATGCAGGAAGGCAAGCGCTGGTACACCCCGCTGTTCGCGGTGCTGATGCTGATCGCCATCACCGACGTGATCTTCGCGGTGGACAGCATCCCGGCGATCTTCGCGATCACCACCGATCCGTTCCTGGTGCTGACCTCCAACGTGTTCGCGGTGCTGGGCCTGCGCGCGATGTTCTTCCTGCTGGCGGGCATGGCCGACCGCTTCCACCTGCTGCCGTACGGGCTGGCGATCGTGCTGGTGTTCATCGGCACCAAGATGCTGATCATCGACCTGTACAAGATCCCGGTGCTGGTCTCGCTGCTGGCGGTTGCGGTGATCATCGGCGCGACGGTGGCACTGAGCCTGCTGCGCCCGGCCAAGCCGGCGCACTGAGGCACGGGCAACCGGCACGACCATGGCCGCGGGATTGTCCCGCGGCTGCGGCCAGTCCCTCCCAGCGGCGGCACCTTGCCCCGGGCGCCGGCCGTCGCCATCCAGGGAGCATGGACACCTCTTCGCTTCCCTCGCCCCCGCCTGCCGACGCTGCGCAGGCGCAGGACCGCTTCGACCGGACACGGCTGCTGCGCGCCTTCAACGCCAGCCTGGCGCTGGTCGCGTTGCTGGTGGCGGTGTTCGCCAGCCAGGGCCTGTTCGACTGGCGGCCCTGGTCGGTGGGACCGCGGCACGCCGGCGGCCTGCTCGGCGTGCTGACCGCGCCGCTGCTGCACGGTTCGCTGCAACACCTGGCCGCCAACGCCGGCGCGCTGCTGATCCTGGGCACGCTGGCCGGCAGCGTGTATCCGCGCGCCACCCTGGCCGCGCTGCCGCTGCTGTGGCTGGGGTCGGGCCTGGGCGCGTGGCTGCTGGGCGAACCCGGCAGCCATCATCTGGGCGCCAGCGGCGTCACCCACGGCCTGCTGTTCCTGGTGTTCGTGCTCGGCCTGCTGCGCCGCGACTGCGCCGCGATCGCCGCCAGCATGATCGCCTTCCTGTTCTACGGCGGCATGCTGGTGTCGGTGCTGCCGCACGAGGCCGGCGTGTCCTGGCAGTCGCACCTGGGCGGCGCGCTGGGCGGCGCGGTCGCGGCCCTGCTGCTGCGCCACCGCGACCCGCTGCCGCTGCGCAAGCGCTACAGCTGGGAAGACGAGGACGGGGAGACGCTGGCGCCGGTGGACGAAACGCTGGAACCGCCGCCGCCGGCACAGGTACCGGTGCTGTGGCAACCGCCATCGGTGCCGCGCGGCCTGGTGTTGCGCTTCCCGCCGCGACCGGAGCGCGACCGGGGTTGAGGCTGGCGCCACAGGCCGGCGTTTTTCAGTCGCGCCGCAGCGCGCGCCACTGGCGATCGGCATGATCCGATTCGGTACGCCCGATGGTGACCCCGCAGGGCCTGACTGACGCGTCGCAACGCAGGTGTTCGGGATGGTGTGGGAGCGACGTCGGCCACGACGGGCGTTCCCGGTAACGCCTGTCGAGACGGATCGCCCCGGGCCACCCAGGGGCGCCAACAGTGACGCTGCCCGGGAAAAGAAGGAGCGCTGCAGGCCACTCCTTCGTGCGACCGCACGCCGCTACGCCGCCACTGCTGCCGCGCCGCAGCGCCGGCCATACACTGGCCGCCCCGTCCTCGCCCGCCCGAGACCAGATGTCCGCATTCCCCGCCTTGCGTTTGCGTCCTGCCGCGCTGGTCCTGCTGACGGCCGCGCTCGCCGCGTGCAGCACGCTGGCGACCCACACCCTGCCGGCTTCGACATCGACATCGACATCGACACCGGCACCGGCGACGGCCGCAGCGGCGGCGGGCAAGGCGAGCGGCTATCTGGCCCCGGCCGCGATCCCGGCCAGCCTGCAGCTGCTGCCGCCACCACCGGCCGAGGGTTCGCCTGGGCAGGCGCTGGACCTGGCGGTCAACCGCGAGGCGCTGGCCATGCGCGGCAGCGCGCGCTGGCAGCAGGCCACGCGCGATGCCGATCTGAGCTTCCCGGCCGGCGCCGGCCATTTCGCCTGCGCACTGGGCGTGGCCATCGATGCGCAGCGCACCCCGCACCTGTACGCCTTGCTGGAACGCAGCCGGATCGACGCCAGCGCCGCGACCAAGGCGGCCAAAAACCACTACCGGCGGCCGCGGCCGTTCATGCTCAACCAGCAGCCCAGCTGCACCCCGCAGGACGAGGAGCAGTTGCGCCACAACGGCTCCTATCCGTCCGGGCACAGCGCCATCGGCTGGACCTGGGCGCTGATCCTGAGCGAGATCGCGCCCGACCGTGCCGATGCCTTGATCCTCCGCGGCCGCAGCTACAGCGAAAGCCGGCTGGTGTGCAACGTGCACTGGCACAGCGACGTGCTGGCCGGCCGCCTGATGGGCGCGGCCACCGTGGCGCGGCTGCATGCCGACCCGACGTTCCGCGCCGATCTGGACGCGGCGCGCGGCGAGATCGCCCGCGCGCAGGCGCAGGGCGCCATGCCCGGCGAGGACTGCGCGGCGCAGGCGCAGACACTGCAGGTACGGCCGGCCAGCGCGCTATAGCCGGCGGGCGGCGGGTGCCGGCGCGCTGCGCGGCAGGCCCGGAGTAAGGCAAACGTCACGGTCTTCGTGCGGTGCACTGACGCGCTATGGTGCCGCAACCGCACGCCGGGTCGCGCCGCGTTCCGCACCAGACTGACGTCGCCGCCGCCAAACGCCAGTGCATTGCCTGACGCCAGCTGTACGGCGATCGCGACGGCGCTACCTACTGTCACATTTGTGCCTTTTGATGGTCGGCTTCCCCCGCAATGGATTCCCGCCATGCTGCGTCGCTCCTCCCGCTTCCCCCTGTTGGCCGGCCTCGGCCTGGCCCTGACCGGCGCGATCGCCGCGCCGGCCCTGCTGCAGGCCAAGCCGCCTGCCGCCGCCGCGTCCAAGCCGATGGCCGAGGCCAAGACCAGCGGCTACCTGACCCCGGCGCAGCTGCCCGACAGCCTGCTGCTGGTGCCGCCGCCGCCGGCCAAGGGCTCGCCCGGACGCGCGCTGGACGAGGCGGTGAACAAGGAAGCGCTGGCGATGCGCGGCAGTCCGCGCTTCGCGCAGGCGGCGCAGGACGCCGAACTGCATTTCCCCGGCGCAGCCAACCACTTCAGCTGCCCGCTCGGCATCCAGGTCAGCGTCGCGCACACCCCTCACCTGTACCGGTTGCTGCAGCGCGTAGCCCAGGACGCCGGCGACGCTGCGGAGAAGGCCAAGGCCTACTACCACGTGCCGCGCCCGTTCATGGATAACGGCCTGGCCAGCTGCACGCCGGCCGACGAAGCCGGGCTGCGCCCGAACGGTTCCTACCCGTCCGGCCACACCTCCATCGGCTGGGCCTGGGCGCAGGTGCTCAGCGAGGCCGACCCGGCCCGCACCGATGCGCTGATGGCGCGCGGCCGCAGCTACGGCGAGAGCCGCATGGTCTGCAACGTGCACTGGCAGAGCGACGTGCTGGCCAGCCGCATCGTCGCCGCGGCCACGGTCGCCAAACTGCAGGACAACCCGCAGTTCCGCGCCGACCTGGAAGGGGCGCACAAGGAAATCGCCGCCGCCCGCGCGCAGGGCCTGGCGCCGGCCAAGGATTGCGCCGCGGAAACCAAGACCCTGCAGGCCCGGCCGGCGAGCGCGCTGTAAGCAAGGCAATAGCCGCCGCAGAAGCGTGACGCCGGCGAATCGCTGCCGGCGTCACGCGACATCGGCACCTCGCGCAAGGACAAGCGTAAGGTGTGGGAGAGGCTTCAGCTCCGACGCCGGACTGTCCGACCCGTCGGGGCTGAAACTGCCGTCTCCGACTTCGCGCCGGGCCGCCGCCGCCCATGCCTTTGGGCAGATGCGAGCCGACCGGGGCGGCGGGCTAGACTCGGCGCAGATTTCCGCCAAGGACCTGCAGCCATGACCCAGTGGTATTTCCTGACCGGCAGCGAGCAGACCCGCTCCGGCCCGTTCGAGGACGCCGACGCCATCGCCTTCGCCCGCAACAACCCCGCCGCCATGGCCTGGCGCCAGGGCCAGAGCGGCTGGACGCCGGCCAACCAGATCGACGCGCTGCGCGGCGCGAGCGCGGCCGGCCTGCCGCCGGGCCTGCCGCCCCCGCCCGGCGGCAGCGCCGACGACATCGACTTCCGCATCGTCGGCCACGAGATGCAGTTCGTGGAGATCGAGCTGGACCCGGGCGAGAGCGCGGTCGCCGAGGCCGGCGCGCTGATGTTCAAGGACGCCGCGGTGCAGATGGACACCGTGTTCGGCGACGGCTCCGGCCAGGGCGGCGGGCTGATGGGCAAGCTGTTCTCGGCCGGCAAGCGCCTGGTCACCGGCGAAAGCCTGTTCACCACCGTGTTCACCCACCAGGGCCAGGGCAAGGCCAAGGTCGCCTTCGCCGCGCCGTATCCCGGCACGGTGCTGGCGATGAAGCTGGACCAGCACGGCGGCCGCCTGATCTGCCAGAAGGACAGCTTCCTGGCCGGCGCGCGCGGCGTGTCGCTGGGCATCCACTTCCAGCGCAAGATCATGACCGGCCTGTTCGGCGGCGAGGGCTTCATCATGCAGAAGCTGGAAGGCGACGGCTGGGTGTTCGTGCATGCCGGCGGCTGCGTGGTCGAGCGCGAGCTGGCCGCCGGCGAACGCCTGGACGTGGATACCGGCTGCGTGGTCGCGTTCCATTCCACGGTGGACATGGACGTGCGCGCGGTCAGCGGCATCAAGAGCATGTTCTTCGGCGGCGAAGGCATGTTCCTGGCCACGCTGACCGGCCCGGGCAAGGTATGGCTGCAGTCGCTGCCGTTCTCGCGCCTGGCCGGGCGCATGTTCGCCGCCGCGCCGCAGGGCGGCGGGCAGAACCGCGGCGAAGGCTCGGTGCTCGGCGGCCTGGGCAGGATGCTGGACGGCGACAACACCTTCTGAGGCAGCGCGTTAACCCCTCTCCCCTCGGCGACCGCAGGAAGTCCCTGTGGCAGAGAGGGATTGGGGTGAGGGTACGGCGCGAAGCGCCTCGCAGAATCGGGAGCCAAAGACGCTGCGACTTCCGTTGCACCCATGGCGATATGCGCAGGCCGCGCGGATCGCCGCACGCGGCGGCGGCGCCGTCACCCGCCACCGGTGACGCGCCGGGGCAGGCCGACGGCATGACCTCCGGTCGTGGGCGGTGCAGGCCGATCCCGGTATGCTCGCGCCGGCTCCGCCCTCTCCTTCCACGACGCCGCACCCATGCCCGCCTTCCGTTCCCCGCGCCTGCTCCTGTCCCTGTCCCTGTTCGGCCTGCTCGCGGCGTGCGGCGGCGAGCCCAAGCCGGCAACGCCGGCAGCGGTGGTGGTGCGGCCGGGGCCGACCGCCGCGGCCAAGCCGCTGCGCATCGGCATCGCCCTGGGCGGCGGCGCGGCCAAGGGCTTCGCCCATATCGGCGTGATCAAGATGCTGCAGGCCAACGGGCTGGAACCGGTCGTGGTGTCCGGCACCAGCGCCGGCAGCGTGGTCGGCGCGCTGTACGCCAGCGGCATGGACGCGTTCCAGATGCAGCAGGCCGCGGTGGCGCTGGACGAGACCAGCATCCGCGACATGCGCCTGTTCTCCGGCGGCTTGGTGCAGGGCCAGGCGCTGCAGGAGTACGTCAACGCCCAACTCAAGAACCGCCCGATCGAAAAGCTCGCCAAGCCGTTCGCCGCGGTGTCAACGCGCCTGGAAGACGGCGAGCGCACCGTGTTCGTGCGCGGCAATGCCGGGCAGGCGGTGCGCGCCTCCAGCAGCATCCCCGGCGTGTTCGAACCGGTCACCATCGGCAAGTTCCATTATGTGGACGGCGGCGTGGTCAGCCCGGTGCCGGTGGACGCCGCGCGCCAGCTCGGCGCCGACTTCGTGGTCGCGGTGGACATCTCCAGCAAGGCCAGCGGCCAGAACCCGGCCGGCATGCTCGGCATCGTCAACCAGTCGATCGCGATCATGGGCCAGCGCCTGGGCCAGCAGGAGCTGGCGCGCGCGGACATCGTGATCCGGCCCAAGGTCGACGACATCGGCGCGGCCGATTTCGCCCAGCGCAACGCCGCCATCCTGGAAGGCGAGAAAGCCGCGTTGGCGGCGATGCCGCAGATCAAGGCCAAGCTGACGCAACTGCAGCAACAGCGCGCGGCCGCCGCTGTCGAGGCCGCGCAACCGGCGCCTGCGCCATGCGAACCGCGTTCGCGCCTGGGCCGCCTGATCGGCCGCGGCGATCCGTGCAAGAAGCAAGAGTGAGCCGGGGCGACGCATCAGGAGAGAGTAGCAGCCGCGCCGTACATAGCCCCTCTCCCACCGGGAGAGGGGTTGGGGTGAGGGTCCGGCGCGCAGCGACTCGTTGAGTTGGGTGCATAAGGCTTCGCCCGTACCCTCAGCCGCCCCTTCGGGGCACCTTCTCCCGCTGGGAGAAGGGAACAGCCGAGCGTCCATAGCCCGGCCATTCGCATTGAGGCGATAGGCACGTAGGCGATCTGTACGGCAATGACAGCAACCGTGGCGCCGCTGCTGTGGCCAAGCGGTCGCGGAGCATGCGGTCGAAGTCGCAATTGCTGCCGTGGCCGCGAGAATGTGGCGACTCGCCCGGACGCCCTTTCAGCCGCGCGGCAGCGGCAGCCCGGTGAAGTCCTTGACCGTGCGCAGCACGAAGCTGGAGTTGACGTCGGCCACGCCGGCGGCGTTGAGCAGCTTGTCCAGCAGGAACGCGGAGAAATGGGCCAGGTCGCGCACGTAGACGTGCAAGAGGTAGTCCATGTCGCCGGTCAGCGCATGGCAGGCGACGACCTCGTCCCAGCCCTGCACGCTGTCGGCGAAATGGGCGATGCCGCTCTGCCCGTGCTTTTCCAGCTGCACGCGCACGAACGCCTGCAGGCCCAGGCCGATCGCGCCGGGCACCAGCCGGGCCGCATAGCCGGCCACCACGCCGTCGGCCTCCAGCCGCTGCACCCGGCGCAGGCAGGCCGACGGCGACAGGTTCACCTGCGCGGCAAGCTCCGCATTGCTGGCCCGGCCCTGACGCTGCAACAAGGCCAGCAGGCGCAGGTCGGTGCGGTCGAACACGGCCGATTCGGTCATTTATTGCTCTGCGACATGGATTTATTGCAACAATATTGCGCGCAATGGCTGGAATCGCGCAACTTTGCAAGCCCATTGCGCGGCCTGGCGCCTACCATCGTCGGTATTCCCTCCGGAGCCGCCGCCCATGGACACCGCACCGCGCCGCGTCGAACACCAGCAGACCGACAAGGGCTATGTGCCGGTCTACACCACCGCCGTGGTCGCGCAGCCGTGGGACCGCTACAGCGCCGACGACCACGCCACCTGGGGCACGCTGTACCAGCGCCAGCGCGAACTGCTGGTCGGCCGCGCCTGCGACGAATTCCTGCAGGCGCAGGACGCGATGGGCATGCGTCCGCAGGCGATTCCGCGCTTCGAGCAGCTCAACGAAGTGCTGGGCGCCACCACCGGCTGGACCCTGGTCGGGGTCGAAGGCCTGCTTCCGGAACTGGATTTCTTCGATCACCTGGCCAACCGCCGCTTCCCGGTGACCTGGTGGATCCGCCGCCCCGAGCAGATCGACTACATCGCCGAGCCGGACCTGTTCCACGACCTGTTCGGCCACGTGCCGCTGCTGATGAACCCGCTGTTCGCCGACTACATGCAGGCCTATGGCCGCGGCGGGGTGAAGGCGCACGGCATCGGCCCCGACGCGCTGCAGAACCTCACCCGCCTGTACTGGTACACGGTGGAATTCGGACTGATCGCCAGCGCCGACGGCCTGCGCATCTTCGGCGCTGGCATCGTCTCGTCCAAGGGCGAGTCGCTGTACGCGCTGGAATCGGCCGCACCCAACCGCATCGGCTTCGACCTGGCGCGGCTCATGCGCACCCGCTACCGCATCGACAGCTACCAGAAGACCTACTTCGTCATCGACAGCTTCGAGCAGCTGATGCAGGCGACCGCGCCGGACTTCACTCCGCTCTATGCGCAACTGAGCGGCCAGGCGCACATCGCCGCCGGCGACGTGCAGGCCGGGGACCGCGTGTACCAGCGCGGCAGCGGCGAGGGCTGGAGCCGCGACGGCGACGTGTAGCCCCGCCCGGCCGGCACGCGGATCGAGGCTGCGCGCCGACCAGCGCTCAGGAGTCTGCCGCCGGCAAATCGGGCCTGGACCCGATCGCGCAGCGCCGGCGCCAGGGCCACGCTGCATCGCGAGCGGCATCGGTCGACCACGGCGCGGTCACCACGGCATTCCGGTCGCTCCCGACCCGCAGCTGCGGGCGGCCCTGCGCGTCGAGAGGACCACCATCATGCTCATCTATGTCGGCCTGGACGGCGATCAAGCCGATCAACGCGGCGCCAAGCTGAAGGCGCTGCAGGCGCATTTCGGCGAAACCGAATCCCACGCGCTCAGCATGCTCAGCGCCACCGCGCTGGCGCCCGGCAACAAGGCGCGCGGCAAGCGCCTTGTGGTCAACTCGCACGGCAACGTCGACGTGTTCGCCGGACTCAGCCCCGCCACGTTCCTGCAGCAATTGCTGAGCAAGGGGCTGGCCAAGGAGTCGTTCGAGGAGATCGCGCTGATGGCCTGCCAGGTGGGTGCGCAGAGCCAGACCAACTCCATTGCCGGCAATTTCGCCAAGGAGCTGAAGCGGCTGCTGGTGCAACAAGGCATCGTCGCCAAACTGTACGCTCCGCGCGGCACGCTGACCTACGTCGTGCACCAGGAGCAAAAGCTGGGGCAGCGTTTCTATGTGGTGGACAGCATGCACATCGCCTGTCCCGAGCGGAACTATCCACTGCAGGAAGGGCTGTTGCTGGTGCAATGAGATTGCGCGACCGGCGAACGCGGCGGCGGGGCGCCGCCGCACTGACAGCCGCCATCCCGCAATCGATGTCGCGGCGCAGCTGCGCCTTCAGCGCCGGCTGTAGCGCCGCCCAGCAGGTGGGTGATGCCGGCGATGCCGGATTTGCTGGCGGTGTACGAGGGCACGCGGATTCGCCCGTGAAGTGGTAGACGCGCTCGTTGGCGCCCAGGTCGAAGTAGAAATAGACCTCGCTTCGGCGGTCGTGCAGATGCGGCGGCATGGTGTTCCAGACGCTGCCCGGCTTCGAGCACGGTCAGGCTCAGCAGCAGCTGCGAGGACTGGCAGGTGGCCGGCACGATGTACTGCAGATGGTGCGCGCGTTGCAGGTCTCCAGGGCCACCGCGTCCTTGATCGACAGTTGCCTGGTCTCGAAGCGCGCATGCGCCGGGGTCGAGGCCAGATAGAACCGGGCCTGGTTGGCCGCGTCGTCGGGGGCGACGCCGACCTCGCTGCTGACCATCGCCACGTACAGCCCGTCCTTCGGTCCCAGCGCGTAGGCGCTGCCGTCCACGCTGACCCGGTGGCATTGCGCAGTACTCGAACCGCCGGATGGGGCGGCCTGGCGAGGTCGCCAGTCGCCCGCAGCGCCGGGAGTGCGTGGCAGGCGTGCGCGGTGCGTCGGAAGGCACCAAGGTGAACGCCGTCAGGCGGGTCGCTCAGCGCAGCGCCACCAGCGCCTGGGTCGCGGCAATGATCTGTTGCGCCTGAGCTTTGCGCTCGGTGCCGGCGACACCGAACGCCGCGGCGATCCGTTCGGCCCGGGCGAGCAGGTCGGTACTGACCGGAGAGGCGAGGCGTGCGCGGACGCGCTCGGCAAAGGCGTCGTTGAGCACATGCTGTTCGGGCCAATAGCCGCCGATGCCCAACGGCAGCAGCGCATGATTGATGCCCGCGGCAACGCGTTCGGTGCAGGTCGCGCCCTGGCGAATCCGCCGCTCCACTTCGGCCGGCCCCTTGGCCCGCATCTCCAGAATGAGATCGTTGGCGGCGATGCGGGCCGTGCGTCCGGTGACCGGATCTAATTGCACGGTGCTGTGCACCTCCTCGCGCCTGGCGGCGAACCGCGAATCGGGTGCCAGCACCGCGGGGCCCTTGGCCCACGCGTCCATCACGATCGTGCTTGCGCCGCTGCCATCGTCGGCAGGCACGCGCGCCTCTGCCCAGAGATGGTTGGTGCTCATGACGCGATGCACCGTTTCCTGGGCCTCCAGCCTGCTGCTGTGGCGGATGCTTGTGATGCTCGTATATTCGCCGCAATTGCCCGAACCAAAGACCGTGGCCGCTGCAGCCGAGTGGGCCATTTGTTCGGCATACTCGACGAACTGCCCGCCACCGCGCATGTCGAACTCTTTCTTGAGCTGGCGCGCGGCTTTCGTCCGCAAGCCGTTGTCGTTGCCGGTTTCGCGCAGATCGGTGGCGACATTTCCCCGCCCGAACTCCAGCAACTGCCGGGTGTTGCCGACACTCTCGTTGGCCTTGCGCAGGCGATCCACCTCCGGCGTCGGCACCCCGCGCCCATCGATGTCGCGCGCCAGCAGATACGCGGCAAGCGCGAGGTCGTTGCTGCCTAGCGCCGCGCTGGGTGCGGCCGATGCAGATGCCGATGCGGGGCTGGTCCGGTTCGGGCGAGACCGGCGCAATCCGTCGGGCAGGCCCGAACCGGTGGCATCGGCGGGCCGCGCATCGCGATCGCCGTGTTGCGTGGATGCCTGCTGTGTGGGTGCCGGCGCTACTGCCGGGGCGACAGACGGCGCGCTGCCACTGAGTTTGGGGAACATACGCAACTCCAATGTGTGCAAGCGCCGGCGCTTGCGCGCAACGCCGCTGTAGCCGATTGCAACCAGCGGGCTGGGTACGTCGCAGCCGCCAGCGGAACGGCGCCATGGATCGGTCACGGCGCCTTGCCTGGTCCGTACGGCCATCGGCGACGTCCATTGTCGGCAGCGGTCTTCACCGCAGCGGCGGCAGGGCGAACATCTTGGACGCATTTGCGAAGCTGGCCCAGCGAGCGGGCCTTGCGCGCGCGGCCGGCGGCAAGCGATGGCCGGCGCGCAGGCCGGCAGGCCGACGCTCGCCTCGGATCAGTCTTCCGGCCGCTGGCAGGAGTCGCGCACGATCAAGTGCGGGCGCACGCTGGCGATCGCCAGGGTCGGCGTGCCTTCGGGCTGGATCAGCATCGCCGCGGCGGTGCGGCCGGTGTCGCGGGTGTGGCGGCGCACCGAGGTGAGCGACGGCCACAGGCGCGAGGCCAGCGGGCTGTCGTCGTAGCCGATGATCGACAGCTGGCGCGGGATGTTGATGCCGGCGCGCAAGGCGACCTTGTACACGCCGGCGGCCATCTCGTCGTTACCGGTGAAGATCGCGCTCGGGCGCTGCTTGCCGAGCAGCAGTTTCTCGGCCGCGGCCACGCCGGATTCGAAGGTGTAGCCGGCCTCGACGATGCGCTGCGGCGGCAGTTCGATGCCGCGCCGGGTCAGCGCGTCGATGAAGCCGGCGGTGCGCTCGTGCGCGGAGCGGTAGGCGCTGTGACCGGTGATCAGCGCGATCTCGCGGTGGCCCAGCGACAGCAGGTAGTCGGCAGCCTCGGCGGCGCCGTCGCGGTCGTGGGTGACCACCATCTGCGAGGTGGCGTCCAGCGGCAGCGAGGCGATGCGGGTGTAGCGCACGCCGATGCCGGCGAGCATGTCGGCCAGCGCCTGGTCTTCCGAGGCGCGCGGCACCAGGATCACGCCGTGCAATTTCTGCTGCTGCACGAAGCGGCGTACACCCTCGATGTAGCCAGGGCTGCGGCTGTCGCACGGATGCACCACCAGTTCGAAGCTGGAACCGCGCAGCGCGTCCAGCGCGCCGTACTGCATGTCCACGATGTACTGCGCGGTCGGGTTGTCGTAGACCATGCCGATCAGGAACGAACGCCGGAACGCCAGCCCGCGCGCCAGCGGATCCGGCGCGTAGCCGACTTCGCGCATCAGCGCCTCGACCTTCTCGCGCGTGTCCTTGCGCACCAGCGGCGAGTTGTTGATGATCCGCGACACCGTTTTCTTCGAGACCCCGGACAGGCGCGCGATGTCGTTGATCGTCGCCGCCTTGCCGTGGACGGAGGCGTGGACATCGGCGGAAAGGGGATTGCGCGGCGCCATGGACGGAAAACCGGACGTAAGGGGACCGATTCTACCGGTGGTCATGTTCACTCCAGGGCGTGGTAGCGGAATCGACGGAAATGCACTTTTCCATTTGCGGCCGCGTACAGCGCCGGCTTCAATGCCACGAACGTGCCCGCGACGTTGTGGTGATAGCCGGACACTTCCATCTGCACCGGGTACTTGGTCCACGTCTTGCCGTCGCGGCTGCTGTGGAAGGTGACGATGTGGCGGTCGTTGCGGACCCGCAGCCACAGGCGGCCGCCCTTGGCGCTGGGTGCCAGCTGCGCCGGGCGCTCCTCGCCGTAGCGGGGCACGACGAACGCCTCGCCGTTGCTGCCCACCCCGGCGTACAGGCGCTCGCTGTAAAACAGCAGCGCGCCGCCCTGCGCGCCGGGTTCGATTTCCATTTCCACTTCGAACTGGTAGGCCTGGTCGCTGGCGATCACAGTCAGCGGCGCGCGGCCCTTGCCCTGCACGCTCAGCGTGCCGTCGCCGAACGACAGCCGCCGGTCCTCGTCGCGGCCCGGGTGGAAGAACGCCCACTGCGGGCCGAGCCGGCCGCTGCGGCAATCGTCCGACAACGCCAGCCCGTGCGCCAGCGCCTACCCGCTGGGTTTTTTCAGCGGCGTGCCGAGATCACCGCCCTTGGCCACGAACCAGCCATCGGCGGTCCACTCGATCGGATCCAGCAGCGCCTGCCGGCCCAGCGTCCAGTAGCCGTTCTCGTAGCCGTGATAGAGCCGCCCGTCGCTGCCTTCGACCAGGGTCGCATGGCCGCGCGACCACCACGGCTCGGCCACGCTCGTGGTGCGGGTGATCGGATTGTTCGGCGCGTTGCGCCACGGCGCGTGGATCGAGCCGGAATCGATGTACTTGCCCGGGCCGATGTCGATCGGCGCGCTCCACGGACCGGTGATGGCGTCGGCCCAGACCACGAAGTTGCTGCGCTGGCCCTGCTCGCCGCGCCGCGCCGGAAAATAGATGGAGTAGCGCGTGCCGTGCTAGACCAGGTCCGGCGCCCAGATCGCGCCGACGTTCTCGCTGATGGCATGCGCCAACGGCTGCCAGTCGACCAGATCGCGCGAGTGCCAGATCGGCAGGCCGGGGTAGGTGTCGAACGAGGACAGGGTGAGGTCGTCGTCGTCCTTGAGCACCGACAGATCGGGTTGGTCGCCGGCCAGCACCGGGTTGAGGAAGCTGCCGTCGCCTTGGTCGGCGATGCGCTGGTGTTCGATGCCGCGCTTCCACTCGGCCGCCGCGGCCAGCGCGCTGACGGCGAGCAGGCCGGCCAGCAGCAGCCAGCGCAGGGACCAGGTGCCGGCGCAGCGACGTGGTGGTGATCAGCGTCAACCATCGCCTCAACGCCTTCGGCTACCTGTACCTGGCGCAGCTCGGCGGCGCCGAGTTCGCGTCTTCCGGCAACGTCGGCCAGCCCGACCTGGTACAGGCGCTGCACTGGGTGCGTGCGAACGCGGCCGAGTTCGGCGGCGATGTCGGTAACGTCACCGTGTTCGGCCAATCCGGTGGCGGCGCCAAGATCGCCGCGCTGATGGCGATGCCGGCCGCATAGGATCTGTTCAACCGCGCGTGGCCACGAGCGCCCAGCAGCTCACCGCCGCCGGGCCGCGCGTGGCCACGCAGCGTGCGCAGGCGCTGCTGCAGGCCCTGCAGCTGGCAGCGCTGCGCACGCTGCCGATGCAACGCCTGCTCAAGGCCACGCGCACGGGCGATCCGTCGCGGGTGGAGAACACCTCCCTTTACCTGGGCCCGGTACTGGATGCGCAGGTGCTGCACCGGCATCCGTTCTGGCCGGACGCGCCGCCGCAGTCGGCGAAGATCCGATAGCGATCGGCAACACCCATGACGAGACCCGCGCCTTCCTCGACAACGATCCGGCCAACTTCGCGCTGAGCTGGGACACGCTACCGGCCAGACTGGAGCAAAAGCAATTCGTGGATCTGCTGCCGCAGGTGGTGATCGTCGAATACCGGCGGCTGTATCCGCACTACACGCCGAGCGAGGTGTTCTTCGCCGCGACCAGCGCCGGGCGCTCGTGGCGCGGCGCGATCGAGGAGGCCGAGGCGCGCGCGGCAGGGCGCGCCGACCTGGGCCTACCAGCTGGACTGGGGTTCGCCGCTGGACGGCAGCAAGTTCGGCGCGTTCCACAGCCTGGACATCCCGCTGGTGTTCGACAACATTCGCCAGCCCGGTTCGCGCACCGGCGAGGGCGCCGACGCCCAGCGCGTGGCCGATGCGATGAGCGAAGCGCTGTCCGCCTTCGCCCGCCATGGCGATCCCAACCACGCCGGGTTGCCGCGCTGGGAACCGTATTCGCTGGCCCGGCGCGAGACCATGTTGTTCGACGCCGACAGCGGCCTGGCGCACGACCCGCGCGGCGGCGAACGACGCTTTTACCAGCAGGTGCCGTTCGTGCAGCGCGGGACGTTCTGAGCCGGCGGATGCGAACAGACGACCACGCCGTGTTTCCGCGCATTGGCAAGCGGTCGCGGTAGTGACCTCATCCGGATCGACGCCGCGGCGCAGCTTCGCTTGAGATGGCGCCGCTATTTTGTGGGAGCGACTCCCACAACGTTCATTGAACTGAGAGGAAAACCGCTCCCGCATGCATGTGGGGCCGCAACGACTGCTCATCGGCTGGCGCACAGGCGGCATCGCAATGCGCGTCCAGTCCGCGTCGAACGCCAGCGCGCTACCAGCCGGTGTCCTCGGCCAGCACCACCTGATTGCCGCCGCCGATGCGCGCGCGCTGCAGCTGCGCTTCGGCGCGTTGCATCAGCGTGGCGGCGGTGTCGGTGGGCGTGGCGAGCAAGGCGCCGACGCTGACACTCAACTGTTCGTTGGCCATGTCGGCGTGCGCGATCGCCAGCAGCTCGACCATGTCGCGCAAGGCCGGCGCGACCTGGCGCAGGTGCGCGCCGCTGGCGTCGTACAGCACCAGCGCGAAGCGGTCGGCGTCGATGCGCATGGTCACGTCCATCGGTCGCAGCAGGCATTGCAGCACCTCGGCCACGTCCACCACCGCGCGGTCGGCCTCGCGCGGACCGTAGCGCTGCACGAAGGCGGCGTATCCATCCAGTTCGACCAGGATCAAGGCCAGCCCGCGTTGCAGGCGCCGGGTCTCGGACAGCGCCACCGCCAGGTGCTCGTCGAAACGGCGGCGATCGCCCAGGCCGGTGAGCGCGTCGCGCAAGGCCTCATCGTCGCGCACCCGGCGCTGCAGAAACCCCTCGCGGCGCGAATGCTCGCGCAGATAGCCGCCGACCACGCCGATCGGCACCGCCGCCCACAGCAACCACTGCAGGCGCAGGTAGTCCGCCTGCGCGGTGCCGTCCAGCAGCAGGTGCGCTGCCGCGGCGCTGATCGCGCACAGGGTCAGCGCCACCGCCACGCTCTGCCACAGCGCCAGGCCCAGCGGAAAGAAGCCGGCGACGATGACCAGGGTCATCACCGCAGCGGCATAGCGTAGCTCCTGCGGCGGATAGCCGATGCTCGACAGCACCAGCCCGGTACCGCCGACCAGCAGCAGCAGCGCCGCCCGGCCCGGCCCGTGCGCATGCGCGCGATGGATCACCACTGCCACCCACAGCAGCGCCAGCAAGGTGGCCGCGCGCACCGCCACCGCATAGCCGACCAGCCCGGTGCTGCCCGACCAACCGAAATGCAGCGCATCCCAGGCCAGCAACGCCAGCGCGATCAATACCCCGAGCGAGGCAGCCACGCGTTGCGCAAAGCCCAAGGTCGATGCGGTGTAGCGGCGATACGCCCGTTCCAGCGGCGGGTCGAAGCGCAGCGCGGCAAAGCCGTGATGCAGTTGCCTGGCGTAGTCTTCGCCGGACACAACGTCCGGCGGTCCTTCGTAGCGGTGGTGCATGCGATCCCCTGTAAGCGGCAGCCTGGAACAGAACGCGGCGGCTGTCACACAATTCACCGTACGACGCCCCGCGCCAGCGCTGCAGACTTCGACTTCCGCCTACATGAGAAGTCACTGGCGCGCAATTGTCCACTTTTGTCCGCCACGCAGGCGCGCGATGCGTAGCGCATGCCAGCGACAGGATGCGGTGTGGGCACGCCGCGGCTGGCATGCGACAGCGCGTGCCGCCGGTGGCCGCAGCGGCCCGCGCGGCGGCCGAGGGACGGCGCTCAGGTCTTCGCCGGCAATGCCCAGACGCTGCTGGGATCGCCGTTGCGGCCACACCGATGGGTCGCGCGCGCCATCTGCCAGTACGCCCAGGCCCAGGGTCAAGGCGCAGCCATCCACCGCCAGCAACAGCGTGCTGCTCCACGGCGCCACCCAGCCGCCGGCGCCGCACAGCGCGGCCAGCGGCACCAACGCGGTGAGCACGGCGCAGGCCAGTAGCAGTTCGTACGCGCCGCGCGCGGTGGGACGCAACAGTGCCCAGGCCACGCTCAGCCCGAACACGGCGTATCCTGCCCCGGCGGCAACAGCCGCGCGGCGACGAACAGCACCGACACGCCGGCCACGCAGCCCAGGCAGAGGCCGACGGTGAGCCGCGCCATCGCATGCGTGCGCCATGGCTGCGCCTGCTGGCGTCGCTTGCGCCGCGTTTTCACCCACAGCAGATTGCCGCTGTAGAACAGGAACGCGCCGCCCAAGCCGAGCAGGAAGTACAGCCAGCGCAGCGGCGCCCCACCGACGTTGGCGTAGTGCAGCGCCTGCAGCCCGCGCAGCGACGCCACGCCGGGCGCCATGGTCTGCGGTGCCAGCACCCGCAGCACCTTGCCGGTGGCCGCGTCCATGGCCACGCCGGCCAGGGTGTTGAGCCTGCGCTGCGGCTGCTGGCCGTAGATTTCCACGCGCGCATTGGCATCGCCGGCATCGTGAAAGGACAGGCTGTCCGGCGCGAAGCCCGGACTGGCCGCGCACGCCCGCGCCAGCAGGTCGGCCACCGGCAGCAGCGGCGCCTTGATGTGCGCCGGCTGCACGTGCGGCGTCAGCTCCAGATCCGACTCCAGCACCTGCATCAGCTTGCCGTCGAACATCAGATACTGGAATGGCGCCAGCAGCAGCACGCCCAGCGCCGGACCAGGCGAAGATCACGTGGAACGGCAGCGACAGCATGCCGATCACCTTGTGCGCGTCCTGCCACAGGCGCTTGACGTTGCGCCCCGCGCGCAGCGCGAAAAGGTCCTTCAGGAACACCGGCGCATACAGCCCCAACAGGCCGTCCACGGCCTGGCCGGCGTAGTTCAGGCGCACTTCCCGGGAGGTAGTGCGGGTGGTGGCCAGGCGCGTGGCGTAGGCGACCGGGGCCGCGCTGCGGTCGCCGTCCCAGCGGCTGTCCATGTCCACCTTGTTCCACGCCGTCACCGCCGACAACGACCACGCCGCCATGATCGCGTAGTCGTGGTCGGCTCGGCGGCGCGCAGAATCACCGCGGCAGAATCACCGCGCCGGCCAGTGCGTTCTCGCCCTGCAGCGTGGACTGCGGCCCGCGCAGGATCTCCACCTGCTGCAGCTCAGCGGCGCCGAACCGATCGCGTTTGGCGGCAACGCCGCGCCATCCAGGTAGACCGTGGCCAGCGGCGCATCGATGTCGATGTCGATGTCGATGTCGATGTCGATGTCGCGGATGGTGAAGCCGGTATCGCCATAGGTCTGCGCCACGTTGGCGGTGCGGTTGAGTACCTCGTAGAGGTTCTGCAGGTTCTCCTGCTCGATCCGCCCCTGGGTGGTCACTGCCACGCTGGTATTCGTGCGGCGTATCAAGGACGCCACAGCAGTTGGCCAATTGTGGGAGGGACTTCAGTCCCGACTGCATGCCAGTTCGGGAAATTCACCACTGCGCTCGTCGCGGCCGAAGCCAGTTGCTCCTACACAAGCCATCTAAACGGCCACTGCAGCCAGCCAACCGGCAGGCTGCGCCATCGCGGCCGCTGGCCCGAGTCCGGCCGGAATCGCGTTACAGAAGCACCGGCCTTTTGCGCATCAATGCCAATGCACGTCGACCGACAGACCGACGATGCGCGGTTCGTTGTACACCGCCGCCATGTAGTTCTCGATCACGCCCTTGAGGTTCCTCTCGTTGGTGATGTTGCGCGCGAACGCCGCCACTTCCCACGCGCCGTAGTCGCCGCTGTAGCCCAGCTTCAGGCCGCCTTCGAAGCTGCCCTTGGAATTGAACTCGGTCGAGTCGTACAGCACGAAGCTGGTCCTGCCCTGCTTGTTCCAGTCGGTGGCGACGAAGAACGCGCCGCCGTCGGCGACCGGGATGTCGTAGCGCGCGGCCAGGTTGACGTTGTAGGTGGGCGCGTTCGGCAGCGGATTGCCATTGATCTGGGCGAAGGTGTTGGCGCCAAGCTTGAGCGTCGGATCGTTGACCGTGCACACCACCACGCCGTTCAGCGCGCACACCTGCGCGTACACGCGCGCGTCCTGGATCTCGCTATGCAGCAGGCTCAGGCCGGCGCTCAGCGACAGGTTCGGGATCGGACGCCAGTCCAGATCGGCTTCCATGCCGTAGGCCTTGGCCTTGTCGGCATTGAACAGCACGCCGTTGCCGTTGGAGTCGTTGCCGTTGAGCTGGATGTCCTCGACCGTATAGGTGAAGCCGGTGAGGTTCAGGCGCAAGCGGTTGTCGAACAGGCTGCTCTTGATGCCCGCTTCCCACGACAGGATGGTTTCCGAATCGGCGGTGGTGAAGTCGGAATTGAACACCGCCGAACGGCCCTGGATGGTCGGGCCGCGGAAGCCGCGGGCGACCTTCGCATACACGCTGACGTTGTCCTCGAGCGCGTACATCGCGCTGACGTCCCAGCTCGGTTGGGTGTCGGCCATGCGCACGTCGCGGCGGCCGCGGTAGGTGACCACGCCGGCGGCAGTGTCGGCGGTCTTGAGCAGCCTGGTTTCCTTGCTGTCGCGGGTCTGACGCACGCCCGCGGTCAGGGTCAGCGCGTCGGTGGCCTTGTAGGTCAGCTGGCCGAACCCGGCCCACGAGGTGTTGCTGTTACGCAGGCGCACCCAGTTGTTCGGGTTGCGCGCCGCGGTCTGCAGGAAATACGCACGCTGGTAGAAATCGGTGGTGTCCTTGCCGTCGAAGTAGAACGCGCCGGCCTGCCACTGCAGTGCCGCGTCACCTTCGCTGGCCAGGCGCAGTTCCTGCGTGTACTGGTCCAGGTCGCGCACCTGGCCCATCGATTGGCCGTAGCCGTTGGCCACGCCGTTGACCGGATAATTCGCCGCCGCGCCGCCGTCGGTATCGCCGCGGCTGTTGCCGGAGGTGGTCTCGTAGGCGCTGATCGAGGTCAGCGACACGCCGCCGAAGTCGTACACCGCCTTGAGCGAACCGCCATGGGTCGTGTACGCCTGCGGATTGTCGTGCGCCTCGTCGTAGGCGACCTGGTCGCGCGGCACATCGACCTTGTTGGAACCCTTGGTGACCGCATTGCGCAGGAACAGCGTGGAGGTGCCGTCGTAGTCGCGAGTATGCGCAGAGGCCAGCAGCGAGAAGTTCTCGCTCGGCTTGAGCAGCAACTGCAGGCGCGCGTTGCGGTCGTCGTAGCCGCCCATCGCATCCTTCTTCGGGGTGACCGTACCGTCGGCGCTGGGGCCGCTATAGGTGTTGTCCACCCAGTCGTCGCGGTGCTGGTACAACGCCGACACGCGGAACGACAGCACGTCGTTGATCGGCCCACCGAAGCCGCCGTCGAACGAGGTGGTGCCGTAGCTGCCGTAGCTGGCGCTGAGCCGGCCGCTGTAGTCGTCGCTGGGCTTGATGCTGTCGAACTTGACGATGCCGGCGGTGGTGTTGCGGCCGAACAGCGACCCCTGCGGGCCGCGCAGCACTTCCACCTGGTCCAGGTCGTAGACCGGGTTGGACTTCAGCACCACGTGTTCCAGCACCACGTCGTCCTGGATGATCGATACCGGCTGCGAGGCGCCGAGGTAGAAATCGATATTGCCCAGGCCGCGGATGTAGAAGCGCGGAAAGATGCGCCCGGTGGTGGTCTCGGCGTAGAAACTGGGCACCCGCCCGGATAGCGCCAGCAACGTATCGTCGCCGCCGGTGGTGTAGTTGCGCATCGCATCGCCCTGCACCACGGCCACGGACACGGGTACTTCCTGCAGATTCTGCTCGCGGTGCTCGGCGGTGACGGTGACGGTGTCCAGCGAAGTCGCCGCATCGCCCGACGCCGCGTTGCGCGTGGCCTGCGGCGCGGTGCCGGCCAGCGATGGCGACGCGTCCTGCGCGACGGCCGCGGTGGCGACCGAGGCCAACAACAGGCCGGCACAGGCCTGAGCCAGGCGGTTGCGGACCGGAGCGCCAGCCAGGCACGACGAACGCGCGGCCGGGCGGGGCGCGGAAACAGGGGGATGCAGCAACATGGCGATTCCTTTGGGGCGCTGGATGACGATTCCGTTCGGCTTGCGCGGCAGCTCGCGACGGCGCGCCATGATGTGGCGTACCGCGGCACGATATGTCATCCATGTTGCAACTCCGTGGCATCGCCGGCATGCGCGCGATCGCATGCACGAACCGCATGCACGGGAAGCTCGCTCCTCGCCATCCGGCGGGCGTATGCTGCAGCCTCGCCGCGTGCGCCGACGCGTCAGTCGCTATCGATCCCGATCACCGTCAACCGCAGATTGGGGGAGTCTTCACCCCCTGCGGCCTCGGACAGCATGCCGGTGACGCGCACGATCTGCCCGGCACCTTCCTCTTCCAGGTGCGCCGCCTGGTCCTTGCTCAGCGCCAGGCGCAGGCGGCGCACATCCTCATGAGGCGGCGCCGGTCCTGAGGGCGAGGCCGCCACGCACACCGGCGTCGGCAACATCAGCACCTCGCCGCCAGCGTCGGCCGCAGCAGTTTCGCTGGCCGGCGCTGTCGTTGCGTGCCGCTCCAACTTGCCGGATAGCGTGACATTGATCGGGCCATATGGCAGGCAGTGCTTCTGCGCCCGCGCCAGCGGCGCGGCGCCGAACAGCAGCCAGGCAAGCAACGACACGGTGCGCAGCGACATTCGGTTTATCCGTGGACGGCAGAGGCAGGCAAGGATACGGGAGCTGCATGAACGCTGCGCGTTGCCGGGACGCGCTATTAACGATCTGCGCGAAGTTTGCAGACATGCGCGATCCAACCACGCTTGGCGCGCACTCGCACCAGTGCCCGCCTCGGAAATTCCGGGCGCACGCGCTACAGGCCCGGTCACCAGGACGCCAAGGGCCGTTGCCTGGCATCAATCGGCCAGCAACGGCGAACGTTTTTTACCACACGTGCGACAAAAAACATCGCTTGCCGATACGTCGTGGCCGTCAGGACAACGCTGCCGCAGCAGCGGGCGCGGGTTGCGGTATGCCGAATAGAAAATCGCGAAGGCTGCGCCATATGAAGACCAACCAATGCCCGGAGAATGCACGGATGACGGAAGCATCATTGACGTGTTTCAGATGATCATGCGATTGGTTGGTCGCGATGAACCAAAGGAAGTTCGCGAGGGCGCAAGCGGCTAGTCCGTATCCCGCATAGCGCACCCATGCCGGGCAACCGGACAATACCGTCTTCCAGTAGTCGCGTTGCGGTGTTCCGCGATTGGCGCGCATGGCCACCGGCACCGCAGGAATCCATACCACGAAGATGCCGATGTGCAGCGCCCATACCAGCGCGCCGCCGGGAACGTGAAATCCGAACAGGGAGGCGACGTGCACGCCGATGCTCAGCAGCAGCCCGGCCCCGCCAATGCCATGAACGGGAGAAGGAGGACTGCCATCATGTGCTCCTGATCGATGTCCTGCGGCCAGCTCGACCGCGCGAAGCAGCTTGGTCCGAACGCATGCCCGATGGTGAAATTGGTACCGCGAAGCAGCACCGGCACTGCAAGGCGTCAGGTCGCGATGACGCGGACCTGCACGACATTGCCTTCCGGATCATGGCCATCCAGGTGCAGTTGCTCGCGCCAGCGCCACGCCGACGCGAGCGGCTTGAAGGCGCCGCCACAGGACTCGGCGGCGGACCGGGCCTGCTCCAGGTTCTCCACCAGGAACGCGCATTTGATTGGCGTCTCGGTTCTGACGTGGAGCGGCGCAGGTGCGGGAGTTTGTGTCCTGTCGCCCGCCATGCGGACCACCGCTATTTCGTAGTGGGGATTTCCCACCACCACGAAAGCGTCGTCCTGTTCCACAAGCGCGAGCGAGAGCGTGTTCCTGTAGAACTCCGCAACCCGCTCGATGTTCCTGGCGTAGATCACGGTGAGAGCATGGACGGGATGGGAGATGCTCATGCAATCGGCTCCGGCTCGAAAGCTTGATTGGGCAGCGCCTGGCCGCACCGTGGGCAGAATCGCACAAATGCATCGTGCACATTGATCGACCAAGACGCATCCCCGCCCCTGAACATTTCCAACGCGAATCGGACCTCGGCGTCGGGATGCGTCGCAGCGGCGACCATGTGGATGCAGCGGTACTTGCTCAGCCGTGCGCGATGCGTCACGCGCTCGGGAAACTGCGCGTCCAGCCAGCTGGCGCTGCAACGCTGGCACGCAGCGCCCCCTCGATATGGGCCGTCGCCGCATACGTCGTCCGCTCGGGGAAATGCACTTCATCGACGGCGATCATCGCTTCCAGCGTCAGCTTGAGCGCGGCGCATCACGTCTCCGGCTCTTGCTCGCCGTAGAACTTCAAGCCCAGGCGGATGCGCTCGCGGCCCTGCGCGCGGCGGTGCCGGTTGCTGTCGCGCAGCGAATACACGCACCCGCAGTATTCCTGCTGATAGAAGTTCTCGCGCTTGCTGATCTCGATCATGCGCGCGCTTCCGCCGCCCTTGCGCCAGTTGTAGTCCCAGTACACCAGGCCCTGGTAGGGCGCTGCGGCGCGATGGCCGCAGTCGTTGATCTGCTGCATGTTCTTCCAGCGCGAGATGCCCAGCGAACTGGTCATCACCGCAAAGCCGTGCTCGTGCGCGTACAAGGCGGTGCGCTCGAAGCGCATGTCGAAGCACATCGTGCAACGGATGCCGCGCTCCGGCTCGTTCTCCATGCCCTTGGCGCGGGCGAACCAGTTGTCGGTGTCGTAGTCGGCATCGATGAAGGGCACGCCGTGCTTCTCGGCGAAGCGGATGTTCTCCTGCTTGCGCAGTTCGTATTCCTTCAGCGGGTGGATGTTGGGATTGTAGAAGAAGACCGTATAGGCGATCCCCGAGGCCACGAACGCCTCCATCAGCTCCCCGGAACATGGCGCGCAGCACGAGTGCAGCAGCAGGCGTTCGCCCCCGTTGGGCAAGGTCAGCGTCTCTGGCGATCGGTTCATCAGCTAGCTCCTGCGATGGTTCGGGCCGGCCGGGTTCCGTGCCCCGCCGACGATGTCACGGACCAGACGAACCTTGGCCCACGGCTGCGCCTGGGTCAACCCTGAAGCGGGCGCAGGCCCAAGTTCCGCAACCCGGTTCCGATGTTGCGCGAAGCGTTTGTTCGCTTATCCGTTTGCGATTGCGCCCAGCGGCGTGGCATCGCGCTCCTGTGCATTGGACCATTTCGCCATTGGTTGATGGACGCATCATGGACTTTCGTATCAATCGCCCGGCGGGAACCGTGGGTTCGCCGCCTCCTGTAAACAGCGATCGACAGCCGCAAAGCGCCCCTGTCGCTACGCCCCCCGCGCAAGGTGGCGACCCTCGGCTGGAGGGACTGCCGCCCCGCAGAAGCGCGACGGGTGGCGCGGCATTGCCTCCGCGCGAGCGCCTAACGCCGCCCGCAGCGAGTTCCGCGCCAATACTCCCTGCCGCATCGTCAGCGCACGCAGAGCGCACCGATCGGCGCATGTTCTCGATCGTCAGACAGCTGTCGTTCCTGTCGACCGACCGCGATGCGGGCAACGTTCCTGCAGCATCGGCTGTGTCGGGAAATGGCGTGGTTTTCTCTCGCTCGAAGCAAACGCTGGGCGGCAGCGACGTCGGCATGGTCGCGACCATCGACGGCCAGGAACATCTCGTCAAAACCGGAATCTCGCGCAGCCAGCTCGGTCAAGCGGTGACGTGTTGCCTGAACGGGCAGGTCGATCAGGCGAACAAACGCTTTGGCTATATCGCCGATGGCGCGGCCAGGCTCTTGAACACCGGCCCCAGGCAGGGGAACCAGAAGCAAGTACTGACGCAGGCGTTCCACACCTTTCTGCGCACGGAGAAGGGCAAGGAACTCGCGGAAAAAGCGAAGACGCATGCGTTGGACATCGCCGATGTCGGCGATATTCATTCAGCCCTTATTGAAGCAGAGCCTCAATTGAGGAATACGCTCGGTGTACCGGTGTTGTTCGACGTCATCAACGTGGCAGCAGGGCAGCAATTGGTCAACGCATTGCAAGGCACTTACCTGCCGAAGCAGCACATACCCGACTCGTCGCTGCTGGCCGTGCAGAACAATGCATTGATCGCGTCCCGGCTCATCGCCGATGCCAGGCCGCTGGATACGTTCCTGACCGAACCCTTTCTTCCTCCTGGCGTTTCGCTCAAGGACGCCAAGCGCGCCGCCGCGCTCCTCAAGGGCACGGCCGCCGCGGGCAGCGCGCAATCGGATGACCACGCGCGCGCGCAAGCGCTGATCGCGAAGATCAACGACCCCACCAATCTTGACGCGGGCAAGCAAGCGTTGAGGAAAACACTGGAGCAGAAGGGACTGGATGGTCTGTTCGTTTCGCTGCTGGCCAGATTCACCCTGGGCGAATCCTCCGATCTTGGCCCGGACAACATGCTGGTCGTGCCTGGCGAAGACGGCCGCAACAAGGCCGTGAGCATTGACGTCACCGGATTCCGCTATACCCGGCAGAACGACGTGCCGGCAGGGCCACGGGATCCGCCGCGGCATGGCTGGGGAAAGGTCATCGACACTCCCGCGCTCGCGCTGGATGTGCTGCTCGACGGTAGTGTGATGAGCAGCCGTTATGCGAAAGGTCTCGATGCAGTCCATGCGGCCGTCGTCGACTGCCTGCGCGACGCGCTGCGCCTGAAGGCCACGCCTGAAGCCGAAGCGGTAAAGCGCTGGTATGCCGCGCTCGATGTCGACGCTTCGACCGCGTCGCTGCTTGCGTTGCATCAAGGCTTGGGCGATATCGCCACAGCCCCATGGATGCCGGATGCCGGCTTGGTGAGCCAGGTATTGGAGCGCAATGCCGGCTTTATCAACGACATCGTGCAAAGAGCCCGGACATGATCGCGGCGAAGCTGCGGGGCGACGCAGCCTGAGGCGATCCGGTCGTCTTTCCGCCGCGATGCGCGCGTGGCCGATCCGCACGACAGCCGACCGACCAAGGCGCTGGCGCTGCGTGGCGATGCGGACCGGAGTTCGGCAACGCGCAGAGGTTCAGTCCCGTGGATCAAACAGCTGAGCGCCCTGGGCCTGGTCCGTCGTGACAGGAATCCGGCAGATCGCCGCCGAACCGTCGTCCGCCTCACGGCAGTAGGTCAAACTGATGCTATCGGCAAGGCCGGTGTTCGAAGCGGCTTACGTGTCGCCCATCGGCGACGCCGGCGCGGATCGCGACGCGGCGCTTTGGCGAATGCAACAGGAACTTCGCCGCGAGCCGTTCGCCAAGCCCTTGGCCGGCACGCCTGGTTGAGCATGCCGGCCGGCCCTTCAGGACAAAGAGGCCGGAGGAAAGATGAAACAGATGCTTCCTCTGGTCCTTTTGCCATGTTCCACGCACTGCGCCAGTTGTGGCCGGAGGCCAACGCTTCGTAACGTGAAAAAGTGGGGAAACCTCAGCCTCCGGCCCCTTTGTGGGACCCCGGTCGGTGGCGGACCATCGCCAGGAAAACCTCGGCCGTAAGCAGATCCTGCGAAATGGCGCGTTTTGATCGGAAGCGGTCGAGTGTTATGGCCACCCACATACGTGCCACGACAGCACCAGACCGCGCACCGAATCGGCGTTGCCGCGTTTGCGGCGACGGCATCGCACAGCACACAAGCACTCAGTCGGCTCGCGGCCGTTCCGTCCCGCTCACCGGCACCTGCGCCGGCGCAGCGGATTGGTCGTGGTCTTCGATCTCGGTGATGGTGACGCTGCTGCGTGGCGCCTGCGAACTGGCCTCTTGCAGGCTCCGCTCAACGATCTCGCCGACCATTGCTGCGTAAGCGTCCTGCTGCTCGGTGGACAGTCCTTCCACGTATCGTGCAGTGCCCTCTATATGCTCCTGCATTTCCTCAGGAGAGGCAGGTACGCATGTCGCCAGTTCGGTTCCGTCGGGGCCCTTGAATAGACGCATCAGGCCGCTTCCTGCCATGTTCATCGCTATTTCTGCGCCGCGGGCGATCGGACCCGGCATCGTCACCGCCATCAGCGACATGATGGCGCCGGCATAGAACTGCGCGTTGGGCGAGGACTCGATCAGGCTCTTGTCGGCGAACGTCTTGGACAATTTCTCTGCGCCCAGCGCAAGGGCGATGACCATGCTGCCGCCGCACATGCCCTTGAAACGCTCCATTGCGTCCTGCCGAGTGGCCTGCTTGTTCCATGCCGATTGCGCCATCACCGCGGTCACGATGCAGGTGTCGCTGAGCAGATTGATCGTACCCAACCGATCCGGCTGGACGAGGTAGATGGTCGAGCCGGTCACCGCGGTGGCCAGTAGCGTCAATGCCAACTTGGTGGAGAAATCCTGGTTGCGAATTTCGCGCGGCAGACTCGGTGTGTGGCTGCCATCGAGCTGCAGTACGCTGGCGAGCCGTTTGCTGCACGCGTCCAACGTTTCCAGCAGATGCGTGCATTGCATATTCATCGTTCTGGTGAGTTCCTTGCCTCCGTCCTGACCGACGAAGTTTTGCCGCGCCTGCTGAAAGGCGTCGCAGGAGGCGTCGATTTGTGCGCGGACTTGCAGCAGCTGGCCGCGCAGCGCTTCATTGATCTGGGCAGGCGTCAGGCGGGCGCGCAGTTGCTGCGCCTTTCCGGGCAGACCCAGCGCCTCCGTGGTGGCTGCACCCACGCGTGCGCCTTTGTCCAGCATGCTGTTGCCGAGTTTGCTGAGGCTGCTCCACAGGAAGGGGGTCAGCATGATGGCCGTGAAGGTCACCGCAAGGCCCGCTCCATACGCCATATCTTTGCTGACCGCCTCGGCTTGCTCGCGCGTCGCATGGATTTTCTTCGGAACTTCGGTGGAGAGGAACAGCGTGTTGATCAGCGCGTTGTAGAGATGCATTTCGTTGGCCTCGCGACCCAGCTGACCTCCTCCGATGAGCGGAAAGGGATAGCCGTCGGCGCTGGGGCGCAACGCCGAGGCGGACATCGCGAGAACGCCCTTGGTGGCAGTGGACATCGTGAAGGCGAAGGTTTTTGCCTGCTTGCCCATCAGCGGGCTGGGAACCACGATCGGCCAGAAATTGATGAGATTGGCGATCGACTTCCATACGCGTGAGGTGACCGGTGTGGCGTGATCGAGCGGCTCCAGGGCTTGCAGTACCGCATTGATGTCGCCCATCAACTGCTTGCCCTGATGTGTTCCCAGCACTTCTGGACCTTCGATGAGCTTGGCGAGCTCGCGCATTTGCTGTCGACAGGACGACAAGGTATGCGGCGCCATTTGTTCCGGATCTTCGCCTTTCATGACCGCCAGGAACGCCGGATCGTCCGCATGCATCTGCAGCATCGTGCGCAGGTCGGAGAGCGACCAGAGATTGGATGCGGCTGTCGATACCGCAGAGGACGCTCGCTGAACACCGCTTGCCAGCGCAGCGCTCGCGCGCGTGACGAGCGTGGCCTTCGCGGAGGCGTCGGCGGTGCCTTCTGGCGAGGGCGGGTGCGACTCAAGCGAGGGGGTATGGGCCGCAGAGGAACGCCCGGAGGCGACGGTCGATGCGCTGGAGCGGCTGCGCGGGGGGAGCGCCAGCAAGGCCGGGTCGACCGGCGTTGCTGCTGGCGAAGCTGCCGACGATGAGGGGGATTCCATTGTCACGACAGCTTCGTTTTCCGAAAGCACGGCGTGCGTAGGGCTTGAAGAAGAGGGGCCTGGGGCCTGTGGTTTCATTTGGTCACCATCAATGGTCGGGGGGGGGGGGGGGGAGATGCCAGCCGCAGGTCTGGCTGGTTTAGGTAATGTGAACAAACATGTGCGGCCGGTCTTACGTGGCGCGAAATAGTGTGTTGCCAGCAGAACCTTGAGGCGCACTGTCATTGCGTTGCCATTGTTTTGTGGGTAAGAGATCCGGCGACAGCCAACCGCGTGTCTATGAGCGCGAAGGGCCAGGACTGAGCCGGCGGACCGGCGGCTACGCGCGCCAGTTCAAGCGGGTGCGGCGGGTGCTGTGTCGGCAATGCAACGTGCTGGGGCGAGCCAAGCGGTTCTGGTACCAGCGCCCCGGAGGCGGAGTGCATCGGCAACGAAGCGGCCGGAGCCCGAGGCTTCCCCGGATTTAGTTCTTACCAATCAACAATTTGTAGCTGGCTGCGTTTGCAAGAGCGCGCATGGCGCGATCTTCGTGGTTACCACAGCAATGAGGCTGGGCAGGTGGTGGTGCTCTATCGTCGGCGGATGCCGATCGCACTCATATTCAGCGATTTCAAACGCATAGTTCCTCTGGCCCCTTTACAGCAAGCAACCTCCTGGGCAAGACGGCGGGTACTGCTGCCCGCACTCATGGGTTGCCGCCGATACGCGGTTAGCCGACTCAGTCCGCTTTGACCAGGCTCACCACCAGTTCGCCGTCGCGCTCGCACACGTGCAAGGTCTGGGAGATGGCGAAGCCCAGTTCCTCCATCCAGCGGCCGCACAGGCGCAGCGGCGGCACGGTCTGGCCGCTGGCGGCCTGGTGGATGCGGCCGACGGTGCAGCGCTGCGGCGGACGCGTGCGGCGTGGTGGGCGTTGTTGGCGCGCCAGCTCGGCGGCGTCGGCCGCGGCGATCTGCTCGGGCGTCAGCATGGGGATCAGCTCGGACTCGACGATGGTCCAGTTCGGGCAGCAGGTTGCCTTGCGCGTGGCATGCTTGCGCGCAGGGGCGGGACGGGATGACGGTTGACGCATGGCACAGCCTCCTTGTCGGACAGGAACCCGCCGCCGACCGGGACGGGATGTCGGAAGGTTAGAAACCGCTAACAGACGGCGGGGTGAGGCTGTCGTCGAAGGCCTGACCGTAGCGATGCGATTTCAGATCGCGGAACCGCAACTCGATCTGCATCCGCCGACGATAGATTGCCACCACCTGTCCGGCGTTGCCTCAGCCATCTGCCTGCAGACCATCAGCAGCCAGGGTTCGGCCTCGCGCTGATAAGAACTAAAGTCGGAGAAACCTCAGACTCTGACTCCCATTTTTATGCTTTCTGCATGAGCTTGAATGAATTGTTAGGCCTTTGGATTTTTGTGCTTCTCGTTGTAATAATTGAGCATGGCATCGAATCTAGTTAATGGCCCAGAGAACTTTTCCTTAAATTCGCGAATGTAGTCTGCAATGTCTTGATGATAAAGGTCAATGAAATCTTGGGCGATGACCTGATTTTTATAGAACTTCTGGCACCCGTCGTTGTATGCATTAAGTAGTCGCTCGACCATGCTATCGAATACCTGCTGCTTTATAACGAGTTCGTCTTTCTGATCTTTAGTTGGTGACCTCTTTGCCTTCAGGAGAGCAAGCTGCATCGCGGTCGATTCAACTTGAGCCTTTGCTGCATCAATGTTGCTCTTGATCCCCTGAAGAGCTATTTGTTTAAGATTTTCGGTGGACGAGAGCTTTGCCTTATAAGCAGTGAAAATACTTGTAGCCACCGCCACAACTGAAATTAAAACGGGAATCCAGAATTGGGACTCTTTCCCTTCAAGTGCTGCGACTCTAAGTGAAAGTTGTTGGACTAGTACAACTACGAGCGGACCACTCATTTTAATTCCCCGTAGTGCTGGATCTGATTATCTGGATCAACTTGATAAGTTCGCTCGAATCCTTAGACTCGAGGACAATCGAGAGTTCATCCGGAGTCATTTTCTCTGGAAGAAGTACTGACTCAATATTATTGACAAGATCATTCTTGTCAAAGTCAGTTAATGAATCTCCAGATTGTGTATATTTGAGCTCATTGATTCTCTGAGCGATTTCGCTCGCAGCGCTAGGGTTATCGCTATTCAAGAGCAGATAGTTTGCATACTCGGTAGCAAGCGAAATTATGGTTGCCATAAATATCTCCAGAAAGGCCTAACCACTATTGGATGTCTAAACGCGGCATAATACGATTCTCGCCGAGTTGTTGACCACCGTCAATGCGGCCAGGGTCCGTATGTACCTCGCATTTTCAGGCATTGTCAGCTTCCCGCCTGGCGTCACGTCGCATTTTTTGCGTGCTCAACGCCCCATTAGCGGTATAACGAAGAAGCTGGGGAAACCGGCGCTGTGTCTTTTCCGAGCCTTCACCGCACCGCCAGCGTGTTGTTGAAAACCGTGGGTCAAAATGCAGCTCTACGATGCCGGGCACCAGGGAAAAGCAAACTTCAGCCATTTGCTCTACCAAAGTTGCCGTCCGCGCCATCAAATTCGTAAATTATAAAAACTAAGACTTATGCCGACGGTATTGATTGTTGGTGCTCGGACTACGGCAGCTGCCGCCCTTGTGCGAAGAACCATGGCCCGACATGTCGTGATCGCCGTGGCTGGATGTGTGGTGTGCGCCGGACGCGCGTACCCGCGCATCCACGGATGTGGCGGACAAAAGCATGGCAAATCCGGCTAGCGCCGTAACGATCGAAACTTTCATGAACATCGATTCCCCTCGATAACATGTCGAGTTCTGGCTTTGCTCTCGCTTACTGATTGTGCGCGCCGCATACCGCAAGCAGGCGCAACCGTTTAATAAAGTCCGAAGTCCCTTACCAGACGGACGGCCCTGTTGTAGCACGACGCAACGCGGCGCGTGGAGACAAATGTAAATCCTGTCCTGGAACCGTTTTCCTTGCGGCGACTGCTCCATTATCGGAGGAGTCGCCGCTGGGTTAGTTATGCCCTGCTTATCAGGGCAACTCCATCGCGTTATTGCGCTGCGTCACCTCGTCCACTTCGCCATCGGTAGCGATCCGCAACCGCATGCCTTTGCTGTTGCCAGCAGCCGGAAACGCCAAGCGCACGTTCGCAGTCTTTGCCTCCAAATCCCGCGCCCCCCCAACGCAGCAAACTCCGCCCGCGCCACTTCCCGGCTACGCGTCTTCCAGCACCAAGAATCCCGCCGGGGTATCCGCATGCCCAAGGCGATGCACAGTGACCTCGATGGCATCGGCGCTCACCCGCACATCGCCACGTCCAATCCCAAGATCCGGCCGCTGTTCGACAGGCACCGCGGCAGGCGCGACCAGTTCCAACTCCATCACCACCGTTTTGCCGGCAGGAAATTCCACCTCCACCGCCCCCCTCTTCTCGAACGCGAAGGCGCGCGTGGTGGCCTTGCCGTCGATGCGCCCGTCGCCATCGCGATCCACGCCCGAGTGTATGCGCCACTGCCCGGCGGCGACGTTCCAGTCGGTCATCTGCGCTCGCTGCAGCATGCCGCCGAGGTTGTGGCCGATGACGGTGAAGCGGTCGCTGGCGCGGTTTGGGCAGCAGCAGGGCGACCTGCACGGCGCCTTCGGGGTCGGCGAAGCGCCAGCTGACGGTGTGGCCCGGGTAGGTCTGGTTGCGCTACAGAAAACGCGGCGCAGTTGCGGGCTTTCGGCACAAAGCCCTGCCTGGCCTGGCGCAACCGCTGCGACGCTGACTATCGCAAAAAAAATGACACCGGTGGTTATAAAACTTGGCTGTGGCCGCCGTTCCCGGCATGCTTTCCCCCCTTCGACCGATCAGGATCTTCCTGCCATGACCACATCCCGCATCGTCTGCTTCGGCGAACTGTTGCTGCGCCTGGGCGCCCCCGGTCACGAGCGCCTGCTGCAGTCGCCCCGGCTGGACGTGCACGTCGGCGGCGCCGAGGCCAACGTCGGCGTGTCGCTGGCGCATTTCGGCCACGACGTGGCGATGGTCAGCGTGCTGCCGGACAACCCGCTGGGCGAAGCGGCGGCCGGCGAACTGCGCCGGCACGGCGTGGACACCCGTGGCGTGCGCTTCGTGCCCGGGCGCATGGGCCTGTACTTCCTGACCACCGGCGCCGGACACCGCCCCAGCGAAGTCACCTACGACCGCGCCGGCTCGGCCTTCGCGCTGGCCCAGGCGGACGCCCACGACTGGCCAGCGCTGCTGCGCGGCGCCCAGTGGCTGCACCTGTCCGGGGTGACCCCGGCGCTGGGCGAACGCGGCGCGGCCGCGGCGCTGGCGGCGGCACGCAGCGCGCGCGCGCTCGGCGTGCGCGTGTCGTTCGACGGCAACTACCGGCCCAAGCTGTGGGAAGCCTGGAACGGCGACGCGCCGGGCATCCTGCGCCAGCTGCTGGCGCAGGCCGACGTGCTGTTCGCCGACTACCGCGACCTGGGCGTGGTGCTGGGCCACCAGTATCCGCAGGACAGCGCGCAGGCGCGGGTGGAAGCCGGTGCGCGCGACGCCTTCGCCGCGTTCCCGCAGCTGCAGGCGATGGCCTGCACCCAGCGCGTGGCGCACAGCGTGGACCACCACAGCCTGGGCGCGCTGCTGCTGCGCCGCGACGGCAGCGTGGCGCAGGCCCCGGCCGAGGAACTCACCGGCATCGTCGACCGCATCGGCGGCGGCGACGCGTTCGCCGCGGGCGTGCTGCACGGCCTGAGCCAGGGCTGGGACGACACCGCCACGATCCGCTTCGGCCTGGCCGCCGGCTGCCTGAAGCACTCGGTGCCGGGCGACTTCCAACCGCTGAGCGAAGCCGACGTGCAGGCCTGCGTGGGGACGTCGCGGTTCGATGTGAAGCGGTGAAGGCCGGGAATCGGGAATGGGGAATGCGCAGGAGCGCTGATTGCGGCGTTTTTGCGCGCGGCCCTGCGTTGCTGGCGATACGTGTTGTTGTCGCGGCTGAAGCCGCGACAGGCGCTCACAGAAAACGGCCGGCATCGCTGCCGGCCGTATCCCGAATCCCGGCTGCTTACAGCTCGATGCAATCGAACTGCACGTCCGGATTCACGTCGGCGTCGTAGTCCACGTCGTTGCGCTCGAAGCCGAACAGCTTGAGGAATTCGTGCTTGTAGCCGGCGTAGTCGGTGAGCTGGAACAGGTTCTCGGTGGTGACCTGCGGCCATAACGCCTTGCACGCGTCCTGCACGTCGTCACGCAGTTCCCAGTCGTCCAGGCGCAGCCGGTTCTGCTCGTCGGTGGCCGGCGCCTGGCCGTCTGCGCGGTACATGCGCTCGCGGAACAAGCGGTCGAGCTGGTCGATGGTGCCTTCGTGCAGGCCCTTTTCCTTCATGATCTTGTAGACCATGGAAATGTACAGCGGCATTACCGGGATCGCCGCGCTGGCCTGGGTCACCACCGACTTGAGCACCGCCACGTTGGCGCTGCCGCCGCTTTGCTGCAGGCGCGCGTGCAGGCGCTGCGCGGTCTGGTCCAGGTCCACCTTGGCCTTGCCCAGCGCGCCATGCCAGTAGATCGGCCAAGTGATCTCGGTGCCGATGTAGCTGAAGGCCACGCTGCGCGCGCCCGGCGCGAGCACGCCGGCGGCGGCCAGCGCGTCGATCCACAGTTCCCAGTCCTGGCCGCCCATCACGGTGACGGTGTCTTCGATCTCCTGCTCGGTGGCCGGCTCGATCGAGGCCTGGATGATCGCGTCCTTGTTGGTGTCGATCGCGGTGGCGGTGTAGGTCTGGCCGATCGGCTTGAGCGCCGAGCGCTTCACCTCGCCGGTGCCGGGCAGCTTGCGCACCGGCGAGGCCAGCGAATACACCACCAGATCGACCTGGCCGCCCATCTCGGTCTTGATGAGGTCGATCACCTGCGCGCGCGCCTCGTCGGAGAACGCGTCGCCGTTGATCGACTTGCTGTACAGGCCCGCGGCCTTGGCATGCGTGTCGAACGCGGCCGCGTTGTACCAGCCGGCGGTGCCGGCCTTCTTGTCGCTGCCGGGCTTTTCGAAGAACACGCCCAGGGTGTCGGCGCCGAAGCCGAACGCGGCGGTGATACGCGAGGCCAGGCCGTAGCCGCTTGAGGCGCCGAGCACCAGCACCTTCTTCGGCCCGTCGCTGCGCACGCCGCGCGCGCGCGTGGCGGCGATCTGCTCGAGCACGTTGCGCTCGCAGCCGAATGGATGCGTGGTGGTGCAGATGAAACCGCGAACTTTGGGATGGATGATCAACGCCTACTCCTCGTCAACAAGATGCTGGCGGCATCTTAGGGCCTGGCAGCGTCATTGGGGAGGCCGCGGCGGGGCTGGGAGACGGTTATGGCGGGAGCGATGGGCTGGCGTTGACGGACACACAGCCGCATCGTCGCCGACATGAACGGCGCTGGCTTGCGTGCCGCGCATGCGCCAGCCAGAGCAGGGCATCCCGTGTAATGCAGGCGCGGCACACCGCTACGGCAGCGCGTTAGACCGGCGAAACCCTTGTCGCCACGGTAACGACATGCGACCAACATCGCGTGCCGTCCCCCGCCGTGTTGGTTTCAGGGCATCCAGCTCGCTTGCAAGGATACGACCGGTACCGGAGGTCGCTTCGTCGCGAACGGATCACGAAGGTGCAAACAAGGCGTTGATCACCGCTAGCGCCGGTCACTTGGTATATAGGCAACCAGAGTTTCGATCAATGCCTTGGCATTCCCGCTGTTTCTATATGCGTGATACACCGCTGCATGGCTCACTTGTTTGTCAGCTTGAATATCTTGGAGTAGGTCAATCACCCCCAGCCTCTGCCATTCAGTAATTCGAGGAGCGTCAATCTTACTCTCAAGGCCACATAATATGTTCATGGCTTCCGTCATAACTTCGTTACTGATTCCGGCCCGGGATCCATTCAGCATCGGCTCACTCGTCGCGCGCCGTGCTTGCGCTTCAACCCGCTGATGTTGGGCACCCGTTTTTTCATAATCACGGATGCATTTATCTACTATATGCGCCAGATCATCTCTAGAAATAGCGCTATTTTGGCCGGCAATTAGCTTGTCCGCGCGCGCAATACCATCTGCCGCCCTATCATAAGCACGCTGAAGCTCGCGATAGTATGGGAGGGCGGCAGATATCTTGTTAAATATTGCAACGAGATTTGGTTTTATCTCATTCCGAACCTGGTCAAGCCCCTCCTGCTCTACCCGCGATACATGTCGTGGCGGCGCGGGGCGGCTGGACAACTCTGCAAGGCGTGGGTCAGCGGATGCGGCGGGGGTTTCCCTCCGCGCACTCCTCCGCTCGGGTTCGTTTTCAGCCCGGCGGGAGCTCCCGGAAGCAGAAGAAGAACCGATTCCAAAAAACCGTCCAAATCTAGGCATTTTTTCCTCTTACTACTCAGTACTTATATTTAAAACTAGAACATGCGCGACATCCAATTTCCGGCGCGGAGCGAATCCGTGGCGCACCAATCGAACTCCACGCCAGCCTTGTGGGCGATCCCACGCCTCCGGTAGTGCATGTCGCCGGCGTCAACCAACATGACGCCGTGGTGTACAAAAAGCTGATCGATGCCGTGCTACCGGTGGTCGGCACGCTGCGATGCCGGCATAGTCCGGATATGCGTATTCGCACGCCGACGATCAGCCGTGCGCTCAGATAATGCGCCGTGTGATCGCCTTTAGCACCGCGCGGTTGCGGTTGCCGCGCGCATCCAGGATCGTGATCGGCTTCACGGTCACGTTGGTTTTGTTAGCTCCGATATGTCCGGGAATACCAAGCGCGGAAGCGGAGTGTTGCTCTGTATGGCACGCTCTTGCGTCGATGAAGCATCGGGGATCGCAGCGCGCGCAGGGGCGCGCGCAGGGAGCCCGTCTAATTGCGGGTCAGGGCATGCCGCTGGCGGTTCCAGGCGAGGATGCCTCTGCTCGGTACCGTGTTCGGGCGCGCGAGAACTTGAACTTGAAGAAGAACTGCTGCCCGTTACAAATTGTTTAGATCGGCGCATTCTTTTTTCTACTTTTTATCTGATATTCATAAAAATTTATAGTACACATTCCGTCTATTTTCGATTCGAATACCGAAAAGGTGTGGCGATAACCGAACTTCGCGCACGTCTCCGGGCCAAAGCACCGTTGCCGATTGGGTGGCCGCCGTCGTCCCTGCTCCGCTACAGCGACGGCGGCGCCTGGACCGATCGCACCTTGCAATGCAGCGTCGCCGCGCCGGCCGATGTCCGTTTGCAAACACGCGTGCTGCGCACCCTCGTCCGGCCGGTGCATGGACATGCAGGCACGCTGGCCGTACCGATGGAGCTTGGCGCCAGCCTGCCTGGCCTGCATGGACGCGCACTGCAGGCAAGATGCAGGCAGCGCGTGGCGGCAGCGATGAGTCGCATGCAAAAAAGACGTCCGGCAGGTCGCGGCGATGGCCAGCAGTCACTGTTCCCGCCACCGCATGGCGATCACAATGGCAGCATGCCATCGCCGCCGCGACCGCCAGTTCATCCGGCCTGCAGCGCGATGGCGTACACCGGCACTTCCCCCTCCAGGAGGCAACGACGATGTACCTGACCCTGCCACATCCCGATCTGTTGTTCATGCTGCTAGGTGCGAGCTGGGGCGTGTTCGAGATGCTGCTCGGCCACCGTCGACGCGCGGCCGATGGCGGCGCGCGCGACCAGGGCACGCTGCAGCTGCTATGGCGCGTACTGTTCGCGGCGCTGGTCTTGGGCATGCTGCTGTCCTTCCTCGGCGCATGGCGCTATGCGCCCGCGCTGCAGGAGCAGGCACGCTGGCTGGGCTGCGCGCTGCTGACCGGCGGCATTGGGTTGCGGCTGTGGGCGATCCGGGTGCTGGCGCACTGGTTCACCGTTGAGGTGACCATCCAGGACGACCACCGGCTGATCCGCCACGGGCCGTACCGCTATCTGCGCCATCCGTCCTATACCGGCACGCTGCTTGCGCTCTACGGGCTGGCGATCGGCTTGGGCGATGTGCTGTCGCTGCTGACGATCGTGCTGCCTGCGACCTGGGCGTTCCTGCGCCGCATCCGCGTGGAGGAAGCGGCGCTGACCCAGGCCTTTCCCCGCGAGTACCCGGAGTACGCCAAGCACAGCTGGCGGCTGCTGCCGTTCGTCTGGTGAGGGCGGCCGCCACCCGGGGGTGGCATGGTTTGTGGCGATTGGTATGACCAATATCCAGGGTGATCTCGTTGCCCGCGTTTGACTTGGCCGGATGTGCCGCGATCTAATGGCGTTCGGCGTTGCGCTAGGCAGCTTTTGGTATGACCAACTCATCCACGTCCGCGAAGGCCGGCACCCGCTCCCGGCCAGCGGCAGGCCAGCACGATCCTGCCAGCGCGGGAGCTGCGCCCGCGCTCGGCGGCGGCCGCCTCAGCGACCGCGTCGCCGCGCAATTGCGTGCGCTGATCGCACAGCACGGGCTGCAAGCGGACGCGCGCCTGCCGGCCGAGCGCACGCTGGCGCTGCAGCTGGGCGTGTCGCGCACCGCGTTGCGCGAGGCGATCGCCCAGCTCGCCAGCCAGGGCTTGCTGCGCGCTCGCGCCGGCGGCGGCACCTACGTGCAGCGTCCGCACACGCCCGAGGAGCAGGTGGTGGCGCCGCTGCAGCCGTTCCTGCCGCTGCTGCAGGGCGATCCGGCGTACCGCTTCGACGTGCTGGAGACCCGCCATGCGCTGGAAGGCGCCACCGCCTGGCACGCCGCGCTGCGCGCCACCGACGCCGACCGCGCGCGCATCGCCGCCGCATTCGAGGCGATGCTGCAGGCACATACGCAGGGCGATGCAGCGGCCGAGGCGCGCGCCGACGCCGACTTCCACCTGGCCATCGCCGAGGCCGCGCACAACCGCGTGCTGCTGCAGGTGATGCGCGGCCTGTTCGACCTGCTGCACACCAACATCTCGCAGAGCCGGCACGCGCTGTTCCAGTCGCCGCGCACTTTCGCCCCGCTGCTGACGCAGCACCGCGGGCTGCGCGACGCGATCCTGGCCGGCGAGCCCGAACGGGCACGCGACGCCGCGCATGCGCACCTGGCCTTTGTGCACACCGCGTTGCGCAGTCTCGACGACGACGAAGCGCGCCGCGCGCGCGCCGCGCGCCTGCCCTCCTCTCCCGACGACCCGCGCCGATGATCATTTCCGCCGCTTCCGATTACCGCGCAGCCGCCCAAGCGCGGCTGCCGCCGTTCCTGTTCCACTACATCGACGGCGGCGCCTACGCCGAGCACACGCTGCGGCGCAACGTCGCAGACCTGGCCGACATCGCACTGCGCCAGCGGGTGCTGCGCGACATGGCCGAGCTGAATCTGGAGACCGAGCTGTTCGGCGAGCGCCTGGCGCTGCCGCTGGCGCTGGCCCCAGTCGGGCTGACCGGCATGTACGCGCGCCGCGGCGAGGTGCAGGCCGCGCGTGCGGCGGCGGCCAAGGGCGTGCCGTTCACCCTGTCCACGGTGTCGGTGTGCCCGATCGAGGAAGTGGCGCCGGCGATCGGCCGGCCGATGTGGTTCCAGCTGTACGTGCTCAAGGACCGCGGCTTCATGCGCAACGCGCTGGAGCGGGCCAGGGCCGCGGGCGTGACCACGTTGGTGTTCACCGTGGACATGCCCACGCCCGGCGCGCGCTACCGCGATGCGCACTCGGGCATGAGCGGGCCGAACGCGCCGTTGCGGCGCATGCTGCAGGCCGCGACCCATCCGCGCTGGGCCTGGGACGTGGGCCTGCTCGGGCGCCCGCACGACCTGGGCAACATCTCCGCCTACCGCGGCAGCCCGACCGGGCTGGCGGATTACATCGGCTGGCTCGGCGCGAACTTCGACCCGTCGATTGCGTGGAAGGACCTGGAATGGATCCGCGAGTTCTGGACGGGGCCGATGGTGATCAAGGGCATCCTCGACCCCGACGATGCGCGCGACGCGGTGCGCTTCGGCGCCGACGGCATCGTGGTCTCCAACCATGGCGGGCGCCAGCTCGACGGCGTGCTATCCAGCGCGCGCGCACTGCCGGCGATCGCCGACGCGGTGAAGGGCGAACTGAAGATCCTGGCCGACTCCGGCATCCGCAGTGGCCTGGACGTGGTGCGCATGCTAGCGCTCGGTGCCGACGCGGTGCTGCTCGGCCGCGCCTTCGTGTATGCGCTGGCCGCGGCCGGCCAGGCCGGGGTGGAGAACCTGCTGACCCTGGTGGAGAAGGAAATGCGGGTGGCGATGACGCTGACCGGGGCCAGGTCGATCGCGGCGATCTCGCGCGATTCGCTGGCGCGGGTCACCCGCGAATCCGCTGTGTCGCCGTAAGTGGCGTAGTGGGCGCGGCAGCGGTTGCGGTTGCGGTTGCCGCCTACGCGAGCATCGCGCTAGTGGCTGCACCGTGGATGGCGGCACTGGCACATTCACTGCTCGCGGCACTGCGGTGACTGCGCTCGTGTGTAGAGGTCGATGCCAACGGCTGGACCCAGGCTCCGTTCGTCGCGGCTGAAGCCGCTCCTGCAAGGAGCTGCGTCTGTTGCGCGGTCAGCGCCTGGATCCAGTGTGGGAGCGACTTCAGCCGCGACGCGATACGCCAGCAGGTGCGGGAAAAAACGACAAAGGGAAGCCGCAATCCGCGGCCGCCCGCCGGCTCAGCTCCCAGGCAACCGCTGCTCTAGCGTCGCCATCTCCTTCCACGGATGCTCGCGCAGGCGCGCGGCGCGTTGCAGCGCCTTGGCTAGCGGGAACGCTTGCGACGAGGCGATCCGCGCCAATTCCTCCCAGCGTAGCGGCACCGCCACGGCGGCGTGCGTGCGCGCGCGCAGCGACCACGAGCACACGCTGGTATTGCCGCGGCCGTTGCGCAGCCAATCGACGAAGATCACCCCGCTGCGCTTGGCCTTGCTCATCGTTGCCACGTAGCGCTCGGGCGCGGACGCGGTCAGCGCCTGGGCGAAGGCTTCGCAGAAATCGCGCGCCTGCTCCCAATCCGCAGCGGGCACGATCGGCACCACCACGTGCAGGCCCTTGCCGCCGGACAGGCGCACGAAACTCTCCAGCCCGGTCTCGCGCAGGCGGGTGCGGATCTCGCGCGCGGCGGCCTTGATCTGCGCCCAGCTCACGCCCTCGCCCGGGTCCAGGTCGAACACCAGCCGGTCGGGATGCTCGGGATCGTCCACGGTCGATCCCCAGGGATGCAGCTCCAGGGTGTTCATCTGCACCAGTTCCAGCAGGCCGGCGAGATCGTCGATGTACAGGTAGTCCTCGGTGCCGCTCTTCTGCTTCAGCGCGATCGCCTGCACGTGCTGGCCGAGCGCGCGGTTGTTGTGCTTCTGGAAGAAGCATTCGCCGCCGGCACCTTCGGGGCAGCGCAGCAGCGACAGCGGCCGCCCGGCGACCTCCTGCAGCAGCCATCGCGCGATGGCGCGGTAGTAATCGGCGACCTCGCCCTTGCTGATGCCGGCGCCCGGGTACACCACGCGCTCGGGGTGGGTGAGGACAACCGCTGCGGCCGCGGCATCGGTGCTGGCGGAGGAAGCGGCCTTCCGTGCCGCGGCGCTTGCGCGCGGCACAGGCTTGGCAGTCGCCGGCTTGCGCCTGGCGGCGCCGCTTTTCGCGGCAGCGCCGTTCGAGGCGCTGCGTTTCGCCAGCGTGGCCGACCCACGCGCGGCCGGCGCGGTCTTCTTCGCCGACGCCGCAGCGCGCGCCGCCACGGCATGGCTACCCTTGGCTGCCGCCGGTGGCAGCGCACGATCGCCGCCAAGATCCTGCAGCGGCTTGTCCTCGCGCAGGCGCTTGAACGCGGCCTGGCGCAACAAGCCTTCCTTGGCCCAGCCGCGGAAGGCGACTTCGGCCACCAACTGCGGCCGCACCCAGTGCACGCTGCGCCGCGGGAACGGCGCATGCGCGGGAAGGTCCACCGCCGCCTGCTCGCTGTGCAATGCCTGCAGCTGCGCAAGCAACCGCCGCAGGCCGGATTCGTCGAAACCGGTGCCGACACGGCCGACATAGCGCAACCCGTCAGCGCTGCGCTGCGCCAGCAGCAGCGAGCCGAAGCCGTTGCGCGCACCCTTGGGATCGGTGTAGCCGACGATGGCGAAATCGTCGCTGTTCTCGTGCTTGGTCTTGACCCAGTCGCCGCCGCGGCCGCCGTGATGGCGCGCGTCCGCGCGCTTGCTGACCACGCCCTCGTAGCCCTTCGCCGCCGCCGCGGCGAACACCTCCGAGCCATGGCCGAGCACGTGGTCGCTGTAGGCCAGCACGCCCGGCGCATCGCCCAGCAACGCGCGCAACAGGTGCTTGCGCTGCAGCAGCGGCATGTCGCGCAGGTCAACACCGGCCACGCCGAGCAGGTCGAACACCAGGTAGCGCAGCGGCTGCTTGGAGCTGCCGTCGATGACCCGTTGCAACGCTGAGAAATCGCTGCGGCCATCGGCATCGAGCACCACCAGCTCGCCGTCCAGCCGTGCCTCGTTCACCGGCAACGCCTGCACCGCGTGAGCGACCTCGGCAAAGGTCTCGGTCCAAGCCTGGTCGTTGCGCGAGCGCAGCGTCGCCTGGCCGGCGTCGAGATCGGCGAGCAGGCGATAGCCGTCCCATTTGATTTCATGCAGCCACTGCGCGCCGTCGGGCGCGCGCTCGCGCAGGGTGGTCAGCTGTGCACGCTCGCCTGGCGGACACGGACGATCGTGCGCGCCGTCCAGCGCCAACGCGCGCTTGCGCCAGGCTGCGTCGCTGCGCCGGGGCCGCGCTGCGGGTGTTGCGGCAGTTGCGGCGGGCGCTTGGCCGCGCGTGGGTTTTGCCTTGCTGGCCTTCGTCGCCTTGGCGGCGCGTTTCGGCGCGGCCGCCGGCGCATCCTGCAGCAGGTCGTCGGCCTCGCGATCGGCGGCGAACGCGTCGTCGCGCTTGATCAGCAGCCACTGCGGCTGCTTGCCGCGCAGCGCGGTGCGCACCAGTTTCCAGTTGCCGTTGAGGCGCTCTCCGTGCAGCACGAAATCCAACTTGCCGGCGGCGATCGCGGCCAGCGGTTCGCCGTCGCACGACCAGGTGCCGTGATCGAACACATCCACATGGCCGGCGCCGTAATGGCCCTCGGGAATGTCGCCGGCGAAACCGGCATAGGACAGCGGATGGTCTTCCACCTGCACCGCCAGCCGCTTTTCGCCGACCCGCAGCGACGGGCCCTTCGGCACCGCCCAACTCTTCAGTACGCCATCGGCTTCCAGGCGGAAATCGTAATGGCGCGAACTGGCATGGTGCAGCTGCACGACGAAGATCGGCCGCCGCGACGGCGCCGCGACGCTGTCGTCGGTCGGTTCCGGGGTCGCGCCGAAGCGGCGTTTGCGGACGTACTCGCGCAGCGTCATCGCGCCCTACCCCGCCTTGCGCCGCGCCTGCGCGTTGCTTGCGGCGGCCTTCTTCGCCGGCTTGGCCTTGCTTGCGGATTTCACGCCAGGCTTGGCCGCCTTCTTCGCCGCTTTCCTGGTAGGCGTTCTCGCGGTCTTGCGCACCGGCACCGACACCTCCGCCTGCTTCGCCGGGGTGCGGCGCTTGGCGTCCAGGCTCTTCTGCAGCAGCGACATGAAATCGACCACGTTGGTGGCGGCGTCCTCGCGCTGCGGCGTGTCGGCACCATCCTCCACCTGGGCGCTGCCTTGCTGCGCCTCGATCCGCTTCTGGATCACCGCCTGCAGGCGCTCGCGGAACTCGTCGTGATAGGACCCCGGATCCCACTTGCCGGACATGGAGTCGATCAGCTGTGCGGCCATCTCGGTCTCCTTGGCGCTGATTCGGTAGTCGGCGGCCTTGCCGCCGGGCAGCGTGTAGTCGTCCAGATCGACCAGTTCCTGCGGATAGCGCAGCAGGATCAGCACCAGCGCGTCTTCCTGCGGCAGCACCGCTGACAGGTATTCGCGGGTGCGGATCACCACCCGCGCGATGCCGGCCTTGCCGGTGGCGCGCAGCGTCTCGCGCAGCAGCACGTAGCCCTTCTCCGCCTTCTTGCCCGGCACCAGCACGTAGGGCTTCTCGAAATAGCGCAGGTCGATGTCGGCGGCGTCGACGAAGGCCTCGACTTCCACCGTCTCGTGGCTTTCCGGCGCGGCCGAGGCGATGTCCTGCTGCTCGACCATCACGTAGTTGCCCTTGCTGTACTCGAAGGCCTTGACGATGTCCTTCCACGGCACCTCCTCGCCGGTGTCAGCGTTGACCCGCTCGAAGCGGATCGGGCGCTTGTCGCGCGCATCGAGCATGCGGAAATGCAGATCGACGCGGCGCTCGCCGGACATCAGCGCCACCGGTACGTTGAGCAGGCCGAAGGACAGGGTGCCGGTCCAGATCGGGCGCGCCATCAGTGCGCCTCCACGCGCAGCGCCGGCGCCGGCAGATGGTCCAGCGCCTGCCACGCATCCTCGATCACCGGCCGCGCCTGGTGCCAGTTCAGCTGCGACTCGCCGCGGACCTGCTCCCAGTGCGCGGCCAGTTCGCCGTCGGTGTCGGCTATGGGCGCGCGCGGCCAGCCGCCGGCGTGGGTGCGCAGCGCGAACGCGTAGGCCGGGCACAGGTCGCGCCATGGGGTGCCATGGCGGTCGCGGCGCTGGCGATAGTCGGCCAGGCTGTATTGGCGGTAGTCCGCTGCGTCGTGCGGACGCGGACCTGGAGCATCGCCGGGACCTTGCGGCGGCATGGCCGGCAACGGATCCAGGTGGGCATTGAACAACAGCGGATCGGGGCGGGCGCTGGGGCACATGGCGGAAGCTCCGGGCGGCATCGGCGGCATGGGGATGGGCAGCAGTAGCGCCGGTGCCGTTAGCCGTTGGTGACAGTCGTGTGGACGCATTGCGATTCGCAGCCGCTTCACCGGCATCGCGCTGCACTGTCCGCACGTTCCCCAACCCCAACCGGAGGAATCGGCCATGTCCACACCCACCGACCCGCTGCGTCGCAACGACCCGGTTCCCGGCGAACAACGCGGCAAGCGCGACGGCCAGGACCGCGAGGACCGCGGCGCCGGCGACAGTCCCGAGACCATCGTCGAACACGAGCCGCGCACCGGCGCGGACCGGCCTGCGCCCGACGCCGCCGCCGCCGATAGCGCCAGCGAGGAACACGCGCACAGGCAGCATGCCGACGCCAATCAGGACGAGGCGCTGGAAGCGACCTTCCCGGCCAGCGATCCGGTGTCGCCGTTCGTGCTGTCAAAGGCGCCTTAGGCCTGTCGGCCTGTCAGGGCAATTGTGGGAGCGACTTCAGTCGCGACAGGCTTTACCGGTAAGGCCCGTTGCGACTGAAGTCGCTCCCACAATATTCGTGCGCCCGGGACGATGCACAAGCGGTTGCGGTATTGCCCCCCCCTCACACCTTCCCCGCCGCCTGCAACGCCGCGTACTCCGCGTCGCCGAACAGCCGCGAGCGCACCAGGAAGCGCACGCCCTCACCGTTTTCCAACGAGAACATGCCGCCGCGCCCTGGCACCACGTCGATGATCAGCTGGGTGTGCTTCCAGTAGTCGAACTGCGAGGCGCCGATGTAGAACGGTGCGCCGCCGATCTCGCCCAGCTGCACGTCGCGGTCGCCGACGATGAAGTCGTCCTGCGGATAGCACATCGGCGAGGACCCGTCGCAACAGCCGCCCGACTGGTGGAACAGCAGCGGCCCGTGCCGCGCGCGCAGCGTGTCGATCAGCTGCAGCGCCGGCACTGTCGCCAGCACCTGCAGCGGTAACGCAGAGACGGGCGCGGCGTTGCTCATCAGGCCGCCATGTCCAACACGATGCGGCCTTCGATCTGGCCGGCGCGCATGCGCGCGAACACGGCGTTGATGTTCTCCAGCCTGGCGGTGGCCACGGTCGCGGCGACCCAGCCCTGCTCGGCGAAGTCCAGCGACTCCTGCAGATCCAGGCGGGTGCCGACGATGGAGCCGCGCACGGTCACGCCGTTGAGCACCATACCGAAGATGTCCAGCGGAAAATGGCCCGGCGGCAGCCCATTGAGCGACACCGTGCCGCCGCGGCGGACCATGCCGATCGCCTGCTCGAACGCCTTCGGCGACACCGCGGTGACCAGCGCGCCGTGCGCGCCGCCGATCTCCTTCTTCAGATAGGCCACCGGGTCGGTGGTCAGCGCATTCACCGTCACCGTGGCGCCCAGGCGCCGGGCCAGCGCCAGCTTGGCGTCGTCCACGTCCACCGCGGCCACGTTCAGGCCCATCGCCTTGGCGTACTGCACCGCCATGTGGCCGAGCCCGCCGATGCCGGAGATCACCACCCAGTTGCCGGGCTTGGTGTCGGTGACCTTCAGGCCCTTGTACACGGTGACGCCGGCGCACAGGATCGGCGCGATCTCGACGAAGCCGATGTTCTTCGGCAGATGGCCGATGTAGTTGGCGTTGGCCAGCGCGTACTCGGCGAAACCGCCGTTGACCGAGTAACCGGAGTTCTGCTGCGCCTCGCACAGCGTCTCCCAGCCGCCCAGGCAGTGCTCGCAGTGCCCGCAGGCCGAATACAGCCACGGAATGCCGACCCGGTCGCCTTCCTTGACATGATTCACGCCAGCGCCGACCGCGACCACATGGCCCACGCCCTCGTGGCCGGGAATGAACGGCGGATTCGGCTTTACCGGCCAGTCGCCCTCGGCCGCATGCAAATCGGTGTGGCACACGCCACAGGCTTCGATCTTGACCAGGATGTCGCCGGCCTGCGGCCGCGGCACCTCCACTTCCTCGATCGTCAGCGGCTGGCCGAACGCGCGGACCACGGCGGCTTTCATTGTCTTGTTCATGCAGCACTCCTTGGGAGAACGGATGACAGCACCATCGCTGATTGGGCGATGGTGCGCTTTGATCCAAATCAGGAAGCGGCGTCGCCTGCAATGCCCTGGCGCGGCCGCGTGTCGGGCTGGACGCACGGGCGGCGACCGGGGCGACAGGCGCGCACGGCACTGACGTGCGTCACCATGCGCCGACAGCGCCACGCCCGGCGTGAGCACGCGCGACGCGCGGGGCCACCGCTGAGCGCGGCGGCCCCACGGCCGCGGCGGACTCAGAAGAAGCCCAGCGCCTTGGGTGAGTAGCTGACCAGCAGGTTCTTGGTCTGCTGGTAATGGTCGAGCATCATCTTGTGGTTCTCGCGGCCGATGCCCGACTGCTTGTAGCCGCCGAACGCGGCATGCGCCGGATAGGTGTGGTAGCAGTTGGTCCACACCCGCCCGGCCTGGATCGCGCGGCCCATGCGGTACAGCCGCGACGCATCGCGGCTCCACACGCCGGCGCCCAAGCCGTACAGCGTGTCGTTGGCGATCGCCAGCGCGTCGGCCTCGTCCTTGAACGTGGTCACCGACACCACCGGCCCGAAGATCTCCTCCTGGAACACGCGCATCTTGTTGTGGCCCTTGAACACGGTCGGCTTGACGTAGAAGCCGCCGGCCAGCTCGCCGTCGAGGGCGTTGCGCTCGCCGCCGATCAGCACCTCGGCGCCTTCCTGCCTGCCGATGTCGATGTAGGACAGGATCTTCTCCAGTTGCTCGCTGGAAGCCTGCGCGCCGACCATGGTGTTGGGATCCAGCGGATTGCCCTGCTTGATCGCGGCCACGCGCTTGAGCGCCTTTTCCATGAACCTGTCGTAGATCGACTCCTGGATCAGCGCGCGCGACGGGCAGGTGCATACCTCGCCCTGGTTGAATGCGAACAGCACGAAACCTTCGATCGCCTTGTCGAGGAAATCGTCGTCCTCGGCCATCACGTCGGCGAAGAAGATGTTCGGCGACTTGCCGCCCAGCTCCAGCGTCACCGGGATCAGGTTCTGACTGGCGTACTGCATGATCAGCCGGCCGGTGGTGGTCTCGCCGGTGAAGGCGATCTTGGCGATGCGCGGGCTGCTGGCCAGCGGCTTGCCCGCTTCCAGGCCGAAGCCATTGACCACGTTGAGCACGCCGGCGGGGAGCAGGTCGCCGATCACTTCCATCAAGACCAGAATCGAGGCCGGGGTCTGCTCGGCCGGCTTCATCACCACGCAGTTACCGGCGGCGATCGCAGGCGCCAGCTTCCAGCACGCCATCAGCAGCGGGAAGTTCCACGGGATGATCTGCCCGACCACGCCCAGCGGCTCGTGGAAGTGGTAGGCGATGGTGTCGCTGTCGATCTCGGAGATGCCGCCTTCCTGCGCGCGGATGGCGCCGGCGAAATAGCGGAAGTGGTCAGCGCACAGCGGCACGTCGGCGTTGAGCGTTTCGCGCAGCGGCTTGCCGTTGTCCCAGGTTTCGGCATAGGCCAGCAGCTCGAGATTTTGCTCGATGCGGTCGGCGATCTTCAGCAGCGCGTTGCTGCGCTCGGTCGCCGAGGTCTTGCCCCAGGCGTCCTTTGCCGCGTGCGCGGCGTCCAGCGCGGCCTCGATGTCCTGTGCGTCGGAGCGCGCCACCGAGGTGAACACCTTGCCGGTGATCGGCGTGCTGTTGTCGAAGTAGCGGCCGCTCCCGGGTTCCACCCAGCGCCCGCCGATGAAATTGCCGTAGCGCGACTTGAAGATGGACTGCGGATCGGTGGCATGCGGCTTGGCGGTGGTGACGGCGTTCATCGGTGTCTCCTGCGGCGGTAGGAAAGGAATGGGACACGCCCATCCAGATAGGCAGTCACCGCAAGAGCGATGCCAGGTTTTCGCTGTTGCGCCGCGTCATGGCCGCGCGCCGCGGCCAATGGGCGCGCAGGCTGCATTCCTGCTGCAGCGCGTCACGCGTGCCGATTGCGCGCTGGCGGCGGATGTGCTGTTTATCGGAACACCTGTCCCACCACCTGTCGCAATCTGCGACAGCGGAGCCGTCATGGCGCACCAGCAATCGCAGCACCAGCTCGGCCACGCCCGCCGGATCTTCTTCGAGCGCGGCGGCGCTCCGGTCGGCCAGGTGCCGGATACCATCCTGCAGTCGTGGCAGCGCTGCCAGCGCCTGGGCCTGCCGGCGCAGGGCACGCCGCCGATCGAGCCGGTCAGCGCGCCGCGCCTGCGCGAATTGCGCGCAGCGCACGAACGCCTGTGGCGGCTGGCCCGTGCCGAACTGGACGGCCTGGCCGGCGATGTCGCCGCTACCGGCAGCATCGTGCTGCTGACCAACGAAGACGGCTGGATCCTCGATGCCGAGGGCAGCCCGGGCTTCCTCGACAAGGCCGGGCGCGTGGCGCTGATGCCGGGCGCGTGCTGGAGCGAGACCCAGGTCGGCACCAACGCGATCGGCACCGCCATCGTGGAGAGCCGTTCGGTGGAAGTGCGCGGCGGCGAGCATTACTTCGCGCCGCACCGGATCCTCAGCTGCGCCGCGGTGCCGATCTTCGATCCCTACGGCCAGCTGACCGGTGTGCTGGACATTTCCGGCGATGCCAGCGTGCAGCACATGCACGCGCTGGGCCTGGCGCGCAGGGCGGTGGCCAGCATCGAGCACCGCTATTTCGACGACGCCATCGCCGAGTGCGAACTGCTGCGCGTGCACCACGACCCAGCGCTGCTCGGCACCGCGCACGAAGGCCTGCTCGCGTTCCGCAACGGCACGCTGGTCGCCGCCAACCAGGCCGGCCTGCGCCTGTTCGGGCTGGAGCGGCACGACCTGGGCCGCGCGCCCCACGCGGCCCTGTTCGAACAGCCGCTATCGCAGTTGCGCCAGCACGGCAGCGTGATCGATCTGCAGGGCCGCGCGCTGCACGGGCGCGTGGACAGCGCGGGCGAGGCGTTGCCGCGGCGGCGTTCGCCGCCGCCGCCGCCGATCACCGTATCCACGGCCACGCACGCGCAGCCGCATGCCGATGCGCCGCTGTTCGATGCCGCGCAGGAACTGGCGCTGGAACGCGCACGGCGCGTACTCGACGCGCAGTTGCCGGTGCTGGTGCAGGGCGAGACCGGCACCGGCAAGGAAATGTTCGCGCGCGAACTGCATCGGCGCAGCGCGCGCGCCGGCAAGCCGTTCGTCGCGGTGAATTGCGTGGCGCTGCCGGAAGGCCTGATCGAGGCCGAACTGTTCGGCTACGAGGACGGCGCCTTCACCGGCGCGCGCAAGCACGGCAGTCCGGGCCTGCTGCGCCAGGCCGAGGGTGGGGTGCTGTTCCTGGACGAAATCGGCGACATGCCGCTGGCGCTGCAGCCGCGCCTGCTGCGCGTCTTGCAGGAACGCGAGCTGCTGCCATTGGGCGGCGGCAAACCGGTGAAGCTGGATTTCGCGCTGATCTGCGCCACCCATCGCGACCTGGACGAGGCGATGGCCGAACACCGTTTCCGCCCCGACCTGTATTACCGCATCGCCCAGCACGGCGTGCAGATTCCGGCGCTGCGCGTGCATCCGGATCGGCGTGGCGTGGTGCAGGAACTGTGGGCGCGGGTGGGGCAGGGCCGGCGCATGAGCGCGGCGGCGCTGGCGGCGCTGAGCGCCTATGCGTGGCCCGGCAACCTGCGCCAGCTGGTGGCCTGCCTGCGCACCCTGGTCGCGCTGAGCGACGCCGGTGCCGTGGTGGATGCAGATGCGTTGCCGGCCTATCTGCCAGGCGCGGCGCGGCGCATGCACACGGCAGGGGGCGGCGCGACGCCAGGGCAGGGCGGATCGCAGGGCGAACCGCATGCGATGCGCGCGAACGCGCCACTTACCCGGACCGACCTGGACAGCCTCGCCCTGGCGGCGATGCGCCAGGCGCTGGAGGCCTGCGGCGGCAACGTCGCAGGCGCCGCGCGCCAGCTCGGGATCAGCCGCAGCACGCTGTACCGCCGGCTCGGCCTCGGTATGGGTTGAGCGCAAGCAGCGCCGACCGCCCAGCGCTGGCAGATGCCGGACCTGGCAAGCGTGCCGATCACGGCGCGCGTCTTCGCTGCGATCGCCCGCCAGGCAGCAGCGGGCGCGTTGTTCTACGCAGCGGGTACGTAGGCCGCAGCGTCACTCCTGCCCGTTCTCGATCGGCAGCTCACGGTGCGGCAGGAACGGCGTCAGGAACTCCCTGCGGGAAACACCCGCGTCCGCGGATGGCGCTGGCGGCACCTGCATGGGAGCGAAGATGCGCTGCAACTCGGCCGGTTCGATCGTGGACAGGAAATACGGGCGCCACAGCGTCAATTCGTGGTTGTCCGCCAGATTGATCATGCTCGCCGGCTGGTCGGTGGCGGTGACGAACTGCGCGAAGCGATCGCCGCTGGCGTCGGCATCGGCGTCGCTGTCGTGCTCCCAGTGCGGGTGATGCATGAACAACGGCGTGGACTGGATCGGATCCAGCTCGCGGACGAACTGGCGCAGCGAGAATCGCAATGCGGTGTGCTCCGATTTCAGGGTATCCACATAGAGCGTCTCGATGCCCGCTTGCCCAAGGCGTGGCGGGTTAAAGGCATATACGCTGACCTTGCCGCTGGCCCCGCCCGCACGCAGGAAGTGCGCGATATCGAAGCCGGCGACCGTGGCCACTGCCGCGCCCAGGCTATGCCCGGTCAATGACACCGACAGTGCCTTGCCGCTGCCGCGCGCGCGGTCCGCGTAGCGGGTCAGCAGGTCCTTCATGACGACTCCGTCGGTGCGCGGCAACTGCGCTTCGGACTGCCACCATTCCTGCCAGCCCACTCCCAGCTTGCCCAACGTCGGCAGGCGCTCGTCCAGCATGTTGACGTGCGGCTGGGCGAGCTGACTCTTCATGTCGCACAACAGATCGTTCGCAGCATCCGGGCGCGTGCCGGAAAAGCCCAGCACCACGATGATCGCCTCATCCGTCGCGCCCTCCCACAGTTTCAACCGCGGCGTGGACATCGGCGCATCGAGATGCAGCCCGCCGATATCGGCGACCGCCGCCAGTTCGGCCGTATAGGATTCGCCGGCGCAGGCGCGCATGCATTCGAGCACCACGCGGCAGCGCATCTCCCCTTGCGGATCCTGTCCGGGCGACTGCGCCGATGCGTCATCCACGTGGGCAAGCGCACTGGCCAGATCAGCGGTTTGCGCATCGATCTGCAGCAGGCGCGCGCCACATGACGGTGTCGCGTTTGCCGCGACCGAACGCGGTGCCGTGCGCACGCGCCTGACCGGCGCAGCGCCGAGGCCGGCGAACACTCCCGCGCTGTCGCGCGCATGGCCGGCGGTGGCGGCAACGCAGACAGGCGCGCTGGCATCGGCACCGCGCGACGGCGCGGGCGGCAGACGTGGCAAAGACATCGGAACGGTTCGCATCCGACAGCTTCCGAATGAGTCCGCCGCGAGCTTAGCCGTGCCCCTGCCTGGCGAGCGGCCCGAAGCGAAAGACCGTATGAAAAACGGTAGCCGGCCAGGCGAGGGCGGTCGCGCGGCGCAGGCAGGCTGCGCTCAGTGCGCGAACTCCCATTGCAGCCCGACCGTATAGCCGCGATCCGGTCCCGGCTCGTAGTAGCGGCCGTTGCCGTCGTTGACGATCACCGAGCCGATGTAGGCGTGATCGAGCGCGTTGTCGATGCGCGCGAAGCTGCGTAGCGCGCCGTGTGCGGTATTCCAGCGGCGCGAGGCCTCCAGGTTCAGCAGCGCGTAGCCGGGGGCGGTCGCGCTGGCCAGGTCGTTGGCCACGGTGTCGCCGGCGGCCACCGCTTCGACCGCGAACTGCCAGGCGCGCGGCTGCCACTGCCAGCGCGCGAAGACCTGCTGGCGCGGCACCCCGGGCAGGCGCGAACCGGCCGCTACCCGCGCGGTGGGCGTGGCGCAGCCGCTGCTGGCGCAGGTCAGGTAGCGCTGGCGCACAGTCGCCTGCAGCCAGGTGTAGGACAACTGCAGCTGCGCGGTGTCGCCCAGCGGCAGCAGGTAGCTGGCTTCGGCGCCCTGGCGGCGGGTGCGGCCGATGTTGCGGTAAGTGCTGCGGCCGTTGGTGTTGCTGGCCACCGCCAGTTCGTCGTCGGTCGTGGCGCGGAACAGCGCCGCCTCCCAGGCCGCGCCGGCCTGGTTGCGCCATTTCGCGCCCAGTTCCAGGTTCTCGCCCCTGGCCGCGGACAGGTCCAGCGCCAGCCCGGCGCCGCCATCGTTGCGATAGCCCAGCTCGTTGAAGGTCGGCGTCTCGAAGCCGCGGCCGGCCGAGGCGTAGAAGCGCAGGTCGTCGCTGGCACGGAACACCACCCCGGCCACCGGCGTGGTCACCGCATAGTCGGTGCGGCCGCTGTCGTCCAGGTTGCGGCCGACGATGTAGGCGTCGTCGGAACGGAACCGCACCTGGCTGTGGCGCAAGCCGGCCAGCAGCGACCAGCGCGCGCTGAACTGCCACCAGGCCTGGGCGAACTGGTCCACGTTCTGCACTTGGTCCTCCTGGTCGCGGCGCAAGCGGCCCTCCACCCCCAACGTGCTGCCGACGAAGTTCTCGTAGCCGGTGCGGTGCTGCTTCTGGCGGTCGGCATTGGCGCCGGCGGTGAGCTGGAACGGCCGCCCGCCCAGCTCGCCCTGCCAGGCCCAGCGCGCATCCACGCCACCGTAGTCGCCGTCCAGGTCGATCAGCCCGCCGGCATGCAGCGGATTGGGCGGATTGGCCTGCACCGCCACCGGTACCGCCAGGTATTGCTGCACGTCGCGGCGCCCGGCGTAGCCCATCAGTCGCCAGGTCTGCTGGTCCACGTGCTGGGTGAAGATCGCCCCGGCCTGCGCCTGGCGCGTGGACTTGCGCGTATCGAACTGGGTCGCCACTGCGGTGGCCTGCTGCGGGTCGGCATGGAACTGGGCGCGGGTCAGGCCCAGCGGATCCTGCGCCCACGGCGCGTCCAGGTCGTTCAGCACCAGGTCCAGGCGCCGGCCGGGGGCCAGGTCGAAACCGAACCTGGCGTTGACCGATTCGCGCCGCGCCTGGCTGTGGGCGCGGTAGCCGTCGGTGCGGAAGTGGGTGGTGGCCAGGTTGTAGTGCACGTCGCCTTGCTGGCCCTGCAGCTGCACCCCGGCGCTGACCGTGCCGTTGCTGCCGACCGTGCTGCGCAGCCGCCACGGATCGTCTGGCGCGCCGTCGGCGCTCCACAGCTGCACCACGCCGCCGGAGGAGTTGCCGTACAGCGCCGAGAACGGGCCGCGCAGCACCTCGATGCGCTCGGCACCCAACAGGTTGAAGTGCGACAGCTGGCCCTGGCCGTCCGGCATCGTCGCCGGGATGCCGTCCAGCAGCAGGCGCACGCCGCGCACGCCGAATGCCGAACGCGCACCGAAGCCGCGGATCGACAACTGCGTGTCCTGCGCGTAGTTCTGGCGGTCGCGGGCCAGCAGCCCGGGCACGCCGGCCAAGGCCTCGGCGACCTGCACGCCGGTGCGGTTGCTGTCGCCCAGGGTGATCGCGGTCAGCGAGGCGGGCAGGTCGAAATCGTCGACCCCGGCGACGCGTGCGGCCTGCACCTGCACGACCGGCAGGGTGGCGGGATCGGCATCGGCATCGGCGGCGCAGACGACGGGCGACAGCCCCGCGGCACAGAGGCCGCAGAGCAGGGCGAGCGGATGGCGACTGGGCATCCGCGCATCATCGCGCAAGCGCCGCCCGGGCGCTCGCCGTGTAGCGCAAAGCCCCGCCACGCAAGGCCTGCGTTTGCTAGGATAGGGTGTTTGACCGCGCCGGCTCCGGTCCCTCCCGGCCCCCACCCTTCGCCACCGAACGAGTACCGCCGTGTCCTTCTTTGCAAACGTGGAACAGGTCCCAGGCGACCCGATCCTGGGCCTGACCGAGGCCTACAACGCCGATTCCCGCCCGACCAAGGTCAACCTGGGCGTGGGCATCTACTACGACGAGAGCGGCCGCATCCCGCTGCTGCGCGCCGTCCAGCAGATCGAACGGCAGCTGGCGCAAGACGCCAAACCGCGCGGCTACCTGCCGATCGACGGCCTGCCAGCCTACGACCTGGCCACGCAGCAGCTGCTGTTCGGCGCCGAGTCGCCGCTGCTGGCCGCCGGCCGCGTCGCCACCTCGCAGACCATCGGCGGCAGCGGCGCGCTGCGCGTGGGCGCGGATCTGCTGAAGAAGCTGCTGTCCACCTCGACCATCGCCATCAGCAACCCGAGCTGGGAGAACCACCGCGCGGTGTTCTCGGCCGCCGGCTTCGACGTGGTCGATTACACCTATTTCGATGCAGCCACGCACGGCCTGAACTTCGACGGCATGCTCGCCGATCTGGCCAAGCTCGCGCCGGGCACCGTAGTGCTGCTGCACGCGTGCTGCCACAACCCGACCGGCGCCGACCTGACCCAGGAACAGTGGCGCACCGTCGCCGCGCTGCTGAAGGAACGCAACCTGTTCCCGTTCGTCGACATCGCCTACCAGGGCTTCGACAAGGGCATCGACGAAGACGCCTACGCGGTGCGCCTGCTGGCCGAGGCCGGCGTGGACAGCTACGTGGTCGCCAGTTCGTACTCCAAGTCGTTCTCGCTGTACGGCGAGCGCGTCGGCGCGCTGTCGGTGGTCTCGGCCACCGCGGCCGAGAGCAAGGCGGTGCAGTCGCAGGTCAAGCGCATCATCCGCACCATCTACTCCAGCCCCTCCACGCACGGCGCCGCGCTGGTGGCCGGCGTGCTCAACAGCCCCGAGCTGCGCGCGATGTGGGAGCAGGAACTGGCCGAGATGCGCGAGCGCATCCACGCACTGCGCGCCGGCATGGTGCAGAAACTGGCCGCCCTCGGCGCGCCGGAGTTCGGCTTCATCCAGCAGCAGGCCGGCATGTTCTCCTACTCTGGCCTGAGCAAGCCGCAGGTGGACCGGCTGCGCGAAGAGTTCGGCATCTATGCCGTCGGCACCGGCCGCATCTGCGTGGCCGCGCTGAGCCAGGCCAACCTGGACTACGTGACCCAGGCCGTGGCCACCGTGCACAAGGGCTGATCGCGCGCGGTACTGCAATACGAAGCCGGAAGCGCGTGCGCTTCCGGCTTTTTTGTGCGCGACGTCCGCCCCCGACACATTCCTGTATCAACCAAGCGCCCATCCAACAATGGCTACGCGAGTTGCGCGCGAAGGCGCAGGACTTCGCTTTTTGTGGGAGGGGCTTCAGCCCCGACGCATGGCGCCTTCGGCTCACTTCAATCCCGAGCTCCTTCCACAGTTGGACCTCATCGCTCTCCCGCTAATCGAAATCTCACGCAACAGCCGCGACAATAGGCGCACTTCCCCCACGAAAGGCTGCCTGCGCCCATGTCGCGAACCTCGCTGACCCGCTTTCTGATCGAAGAACAGCACGCCGGCCGCATCGGCCCGGAGCTGCGCCAGCTCATCACCATCGTGACCCGCGCCTGCAAGCGCATCTCCATCGCGGTCAGCAAGGGCGCCCTCGGCGGCGTGCTCGGCGACGCCGGCACCGGCAACGTGCAGGGCGAGGCGCAGAAGAAACTGGACGTGCTCAGCAACGACATCCTGCTCGAAGCCAACGCCTGGGGCGGGCATCTGGCCGCCTGCGCATCGGAAGAGATGGACCACTGCCAACCTGTGCCCGACAAGTATCCCAGCGGCGACTTCCTGCTGCTGTTCGACCCGCTGGACGGCAGCTCCAACATCGACGTCAACGTCTCCGTCGGCACCATCTTCTCGGTGCTGCGCGCACCACCCGGCACCGACAAACCCGGCGACGAGCACTTCCTGCAGCCGGGTACCGCCCAGGTCGCCGCCGGCTACTGCATCTATGGCCCCAGCACGATGCTGGTGCTGACCCTGGGCCACGGTACCCACGCCTTCACCCTGGAACGCGAGGAAGGCAGCTTCCTGCTGACCCAGGCCGACATGCGCATCCCCGAGGACACCGCCGAGTTCGCCATCAACATGTCCAACCAGCGCCACTGGGAAGCACCGATGCAGCACTACGTGGCCGACCTGCTGGCCGGCAGCGAAGGCGCGCGCGGCAAGAACTTCAACATGCGCTGGATCGCCAGCATGGTCGCCGACGTGCACCGCATCCTGACCCGCGGCGGCATCTTCATCTACCCGTGGGACAAGAAGGAGCCCGGCAAGGCCGGCAAGCTGCGCCTGATGTACGAAGCCAACCCGATGGGCCTGCTGGTCGAACAGGCAGGCGGCGCCGCCAGCACCGGCCGCGAGCGCATCCTCGGCCTGCACCCGGAGCAACTGCACCAGCGCGTGCCGGTGTTCCTGGGTTCGAAGAACGAGGTGGCCGAGGCGGTGCGTTATCACGTGGAGCACGACCAGGCGCAGGGCTGATCCATCCGCTTGCCTGCGTTCGACGCGGTCCGACGACATCCGCCTTTGCGAAACCGAAAAGCTGAGGCGCGATGAACCAAACGGCCTTCCTCGTGTTCTTCTTCGCGACCGCGCCGATCGCACTGATGCCCCGCGTCATTTCCTGGATGACGCGGCAAAGCCGCAACGACCGATCGTAGCGGGCAACCTCGCGCTGTGGGCGCCGATCTTCTTTGCCGCCAGAAGCTTCACAATCGGCGCCTCCAGCGCGTTCCAACTGTCGACGCTACTGGGCGTGCGAAGCGACGGCGCAGCTGCGAGGCCGCAGGATCGCTGGTAAGGTCGCGCGATGTCCGATTCCACTCCCGATTTCATCGAAGTCTTCGACGCCGCCATGTCCCGCGAGGATTGCGCGGCGATCATGCGCCGCCTGCGCGGCAGTGCGCAGTTGCAGCCGGGCGAGGTCGGCAGCGGCGTGTTCCCCGAACTCAAGCATAGCCGCGACCTGCGCATCAGCGGCCTGGAGCCGTGGCGGGACGTGGAACAACGGCTGCAGCAGGCGGTGTTCGCCGGCCTGCTCGGCTATCTGCGCAAGTATCCGCAAGCGCTGATCTCGCCGCTGATGCTGCAGGTACCCGGCGCCGATGGCCAACCGCACCGGCTCGGCGCCGACGATTTCGCGCTGCTCGACGATGCGGCGCTTTCCAGCCTGGCCCGCACCTGCCTGCGCCCGGGCGCGATCAACCTGCAGTGGTACCAGGCGGGCGAGGGCGGCTATCCGTACTGGCACTGCGAGCTGTATCCGCGCGATCCCGGCGCCGAGACCCTGCACCGGCATCTGCTGTGGACGCTGTACCTCAACGACGATTTCCAGGACGGCGAAACCGAGTTCCTGTTCCAGCAGCGCAAGATCGCACCGCGCGCCGGCAGCCTGCTGATCGCGCCCACCGCATTCACCCACACCCACCGCGGTAACCGCCCGCAGGGCGGCGACAAGTTCATCGCCACCAGCTGGATCCTGTTCCAGTCGGCGCAGGCGTTGTACGGCAGGGAGTAGGGAATGGGGGAAAGCCGGCTAGCGCAGACAGCGTCGCGCGCGCTTGCCAATCCCCAATCACCGCCTCAAAACAACTCGCCCTGCGGCGATGGCGCGCGCGGCGGCAGCGGCCTGACGAAGCGGCTGCAGTCCAGCGCCGGGCGCGAGCGTTCGGCATAGCCCAGGCGCTTGTGCGCCAGCGCGAAGCGCCGCGCCAGCAGGTCGGCATAGACGCCTTCGCCGCGCATACGCTTGCCGAAGGCGCTGTCGTAGTCCTTGCCGCCGCGCAACTGCTGCACCGTGCTCATCACGTGCGCGGCGCGGTCGGGGTGGTGCGCCTGCAGCCAGTCGCGGAACAGCGGCGCCACCTCGTGCGGCAGGCGCAACAGCACGTAGCCGGCCGAGTCGGCCCCTGCGGCATGCGCCGCTTCCAACACCGCTTCCAGTGCGTGGTCGTTGATCCACGGGATCACCGGCGCCACCATCACTCCCACCGGCACCCCGGCCTCGTGCAGCGTGCGCATCGCGCGCAGCCGTGCATGCGGCGCCGAGGCGCGCGGCTCCAGCCGTGCCGACAGACGCGGATCCAGCGAGGTCACCGAGAAATGCACGCTGACCAGGTTCTCGCGCGCCAGCGGCACCAGCAGGTCCAGGTCGCGCTCGACCAGCGCGTTCTTGGTGATCAGCGAGAACGGATGGCGGGTTTCCCACAGCACCTCGATCAACTGACGGGTCAGCTGCAGCTTGCGCTCGATCGGCTGGTAGGCGTCGGTGTTGATGCCCAGCGCGATCGGGCTGGGCACGTAGCGGGGCTTGGCCAGTTCGCGGCGCAGCAGCTCCGGCGCGTTGGTCTTGGCGAACAGGCGGGTCTCGAAATCCAGCCCCGGCGACAGGTTCAGGTAGGCGTGGCTGGGGCGCGCGAAGCAGTAGCTGCAGCCGTGTTCGCAACCACGGTACGGATTGACCGACTGCGAGAAGCCCACGTCCGGCGACTGGTTGCGGCTGATGATGCTGCGCGCGGTCTCCTCGCGTACCTGCGTGCGCAGCCGCGGCGCAGCGAATTCCTCGCTGTCGTCGGGATGCCAGCCGTCGTCCTCGGCCTGGCTGATACTGCGTTCGAAGCGGCCCGGCAGATGGCTGCCCGCGCCGCGTCCCTTGATGGCGTTGCTCATCCGCACAGGCTACGCCGCTGCCGTCGCGGCCGTTGCGACGGCGACGCAGCACGGCTGAATCTTTCAGCGCAACGGGCAGAAGCCACGCCCGCCCCGTAGAATTCGCCGATGTTCGTATTCGCAACCTTGCAAAACACCTGGGACTGGGTGACCGGCATCCCGCATTTCGGCGCCTACCTCACCGCCGCCTATCTGCTGTACATCCTGTGGCTGAGCGGCTGGATCGTGCTGCAGAAACGCGAGCCGGCGGCGACGCTGAGCTGGGTGCTGTCGCTGGCCGCGCTGCCGTACCTGGGCTTCGTCATCTACTACCTGCTCGGGCCGCAGAAGGTGAAGCGGCAACGCCTGCGCCGCGGCCGCGCGCGCTCGGGCATGGAGCACTACAGCAGCGTCTGCCCGCCCGACGCCGATTGCACCGAGCTGGCCAAGATCGCCCAGGCCACCACCGGCCTGGCGCCGAGTTCGGCCACCACCGCGCAATGGCTGGTGGACGGCGCCGCCACCTACGACGCGATCGTGCGCGACATCGCCGCCGCGCAGCACCACGTGCACCTGGAGTACTACATCTTCAACCCCGACCGCAGCGGCACGCGCATCCGCGACGCGCTGGTCGAGCGCGCCCGCGCCGGGGTCAAGGTGCGCCTGCTGCTGGATGCGGTGGGTTCCTCGCAGGTGCGCAAGCGCTTCCTGCAGCCGCTGCTGGACGCCGGCGGCGAGACGGCCTGGTTCCATCCCACCCAACTGCTGCGCCCGTTCAAGTTCAAGCGGCCATGGGTGAACCTGCGCACCCACCGCAAGATCGTGGTGATCGACGGGCGCATCGGCTTCACCGGCGGCATCAACGTCACCGACGAAGAGAACGAGGCGCTGCGTCCCGACGCCTACCGCGACCTGCACGTGCGCTGCGAAGGCCACGTGGTGCGCAGCCTGCAGTTGGTGTTCGTCGAGGACTGGCTGTACGCCACCCGGCAGGGCCGCGACGCCTTCGACATGGCGCAGATCTGGCCGCACGACATGCCCGGCCGCGACGACGGCGGGATCAAGGCGCAGGTGCTGGTGTCCGGCCCGGATTCTTCGTGGGAGAGCATCCACCGCATGCAGGTGGCCGCGATCTACGCTGCGCAACAGCGGGTGTGGCTGGTGACGCCGTATTTCGTCCCGGGCGAGGCCGCGCGCATGGCGCTGACCTCGGCCGCGCTGGGCGGGCTCGACGTGCGCCTGCTGGTGCCCAAGCGCAGCGATTCGCGCTTGGTGACGCTGGCCGCGCGCTCGTATTTCGACGAATTGCTGCAGGCCGGAATCAAGATCTACGAGTACGGCCCGCGCATGCTGCACAGCAAGGCGCTGATCGTCGACGACGACCTGTGCATCGTCGGCAGCGCCAATTTCGACAACCGCAGTTTCCGCCTCAACTTCGAGGTCTCGGCGATGTTCCGCGACCGCCAGCTGACGCAGCAGCTCGCCACGCTGATCGGCCGCGAGCTCGGCGGTGCGGTGCAGATACGCGACGACCGCAAGCGCTCGCTGTGGCGCCACCGGCTGCCCGAGGCGATGGCACGGCTGACCTCGCCGCTGCTGTAACGTTGGCCGCGCAGCGATCGGGCGGCTACGCGGACCGCTGCGCTGCGGCCGTCCGCGCAGTTCTTCGTGGAACTGCCCACCCGCGCGGCGCTACACTGCGTCCATTCTTGGGGAGATCGTCATGTACTGGCTTTTTCTGCTGCTCGCGCTCGCTGCGTTCGTCCTGGCGTTCTCCACGCCGCACATGTCGTTGCTGGTGCTGGCTTTATTGGCGGCGCTGGGATTCTTGCTGGCCTGGGCGCGCGGCTGGTACGTGGCCAAGATCGGCGACGCCAGTCAACGCGATGCGGCGCCGATGATCGATCCGGCCGAGCTGCGCCGGTTGCGCGAACAGGCCGAGGCGCGCCGCGCCGCGGCGGCCGCGGCCAGCGACGACGCGCTCTCCTCGTAAGCGTCGCCCGTCGATGACCCGACTCAGCGTCAACGTCAACAAGATCGCGGTGCTGCGCAATTCCCGTGGCGGCGAGTTGCCGCGCGTGCTCGATGCGGCGCGCGCCTGCGTGGACGCCGGCGCGCACGGTATCACCGTGCACCCGCGCCCGGATCGGCGCCACATCCATGCCGAAGACGTGCTGGCGCTGGCCGAGCTGACCGCCGCGCGCGGCGTGGAATTCAACATCGAAGGCAATCCGTTCGCGCCGCCGCGGCCCGGCTATCCCGGGCTGATCCCGCTGTGCGCGCAGGTGCGCCCGGCACAGGCCACCCTGGTACCGGACGGCGACGGCCAGCTGACCTCCGACCATGGCTTCGACTTCGGCCGCGACAGCGAACGGCTACGCCCGTTGATTGCCGAACTGAAGGCGCTGGGCTGCCGGGTCAGCCTGTTCGTGGATGCCGGCAATCCCGATCTGGCACGCGCCGCCGACGTCGGCGCCGACCGCGTCGAGCTGTACACCGGGCCGTATGCCGCAGCGTTCGACCGCGGCGACGACGCAGCGGCCGCCGTCTTCGCCGTGGCCGCGCGCCGCGCGCAGGCTGCCGGACTCGGCGTCAATGCCGGCCACGACCTGGCCCAGGCCAACCTCGGCGCATTCCTGGCCGCAGTGCCGCAAGTGCTGGAGGTGTCGATCGGCCATGCGCTGATCGGCGAAGCGCTGTATACCGGTCTGGATGCCACGGTCAAGGCTTACCTGGCGCTGCTGCCGAGCGTTAGATAACGCGTCAAGCCATGCTGCCGGCACGACACCGGGATCGGCTTGCGCTGCGATGCTTCAGAAAGACGCCACCGTTGCCGGTGGCGTTTGGGTGCTCGCTAGGATCGCGCCTCGTCCCCTACTGCTAGAAGAATCCGATTGCGCAAGCGTCTGCCTGCAGATTGTTTGTATCCGTCCGGCCAAGTCATCTACCCAACCCCGCAAAGCCCAGACCTAGTGTGAACTCAAGTGGACACCAGATATAGCGTTTAAGCGGGTATTTCATGCAGCCAACACGCCGTTCCTATTCCAAGTCCTTCAAAGCCCAGATCATTCAAGCGTGCGCCCAGACCGGCGCTTCGATTGCCAGCGTCGCACTCAGCCATAGCCTCAACGCAAACCTCGTTCACAAATGGATTCGCCTGCAAGCACAGAAAAGCACGGCGCTGCAACCTACATTTATTCAGTTACCCGTGCCGTTAGCCAGGGCAAACCCCACTTATCATTGAATATTCACGTCGAAATACAGCACCCGTGTGGCACCGTCACAGTGAACTGGTCCACTGAAAATGCTTCTGCCTGCGCGACTTTTCTTCGAGATATTCTGCGATGATTCGCATCGACTCCATCTGGCTTGCCACCGAGCCGATGGACATGCTCGCCGGTACTGAAACGACGCTAGCCAAGGTGATCTCGGTGTCCGGTGCGGCGCAGCCGCACTGTGCTTATCTGTTTGCCAACCGCTGCGCCAATCGCATGAAAGTCTGCAAGGTCGCCGACTCGGAAAGCGATATCGTATCCATTGTCCACAATGTCCACATTGCGGTTAGAGAGCGTTAAATCAATCTGCACTTGCGGGTGACGTTCAAGGTAAACAGGTAGCTTTGGCACAAGTGCGTTGATGCCAAACGTCACAGGTGCGCTGATGCGAAGCCGACCGCGTGGCTCCGACCTGGTTTCGGCTACCAAAGAGTCGGCGAGCGCTACCTTGGCAAGAATGATCTTTACCCGCTCGTAAAAGGTACTCCCGATGTAAGTAAGGCTCTGCCGCCGGGTAGTACGATTCAAGAGCCTGACCCCCAGTTGCTCCTCCAGTATCAGGATGTTTTTCCCAACCAGTTGTGGCAACATGTTGTGGTCGATACCTGCCGCTGCAAAGGATCCGAGCTCAACTGCTTTGGCAAATACGCGCATGCTCGTCAGTCGATCCATTCACAACACCACGTTTTCGATGAGGAAACAGATGTGCAATTTATCACGATCTTGGCGCGAGATACTCTGTACTCACGAATTATAACGAGCTGGGTCGATAGCTCGTTAATACAAGAATGTGTGGAATTTTTACTCCCATGCCGCGCCAATGTTGAACCTGTATTCTGGCTAGCTCCGCTCAGGGTTGAACTGCCATCAGGGCTCACTCTGTCGCTATCACTTGGAAGAGACAAGACATGACCGTTACCGAAAACAAAGCCCTAATGAATCGCTTTGTAGACTTTATCAATACTGCCGATGCTGCCCTGGGTGAGCAGCTTGTATCACCCGATGCAATCTTCTACGTTCCCGGCCGCCCAGCCCCCCTGAGAGGTCAGCAGGGCTATCTGGAGATCATCGCGATGATGCGCTCCGGCTTTCCTGATATCCAATGGACGCTTGATGAGACAATCGCCGAGGACGATAAGATCGCGGCTCGGTTCACAATGCGCGGCACCCACCAGGGCGCTTTTTTCGGTGTGCCTGCAACAGGTACAAAAATCGCCGTTCAGGCAATGAATATCTACAGGTTTGCGAAGGGCAAAATCGTCGAAGAGCGCGGCCAGCCTGATTTGATGAGTCTGATGCAACAAATTGGTGCGCTTCCCCAATAAGATATCACCGGAGTCGGGTAGATGGCTTCGCCGTACGGTTACGATTGTTTCCGCTTACAGACAGCGGAGGAGGGGAGCGGCGGCTTCCGGCGCAAAGGACCGTCGGTCACGACAGCCATTGGATTGAAGCTACACCCAGTTGCGACTGAAGTCGCCACACGGGTCTGGCGGGGCATTACCGAACCTGCAGGCGATTGCAGGCCGGCGCCGGGCCAAAAAAACGCCACCGTTGCCGGTGGCGTTTGCAGTCGCGTCATGACTGAGGTATTGCGGTAGAACTTATTGCTGCACGAAGCCGATCTTTTTCATGTCCGAATTCTTGGCGGCGGCCAGCACCTTGGCCATCACTTCGTATTCGGAATCCGGATTGGCATCGATGCGCAGTTCCGGCTGGTTGGTCGGATCGCGCTGTACTTCGTTTTCCATCATTTGCGGAAGCGCCGTCACAGCCACCGGGCTGTTGTTCCAGAAAAGCTGGTTCGACGCATCGATACGCAGATCGATCGGCGGCGGCGGGTCGCGCAACTGCGGCGGCGGGTTGATCACTCGCTGCGGCAGGTCTACGTCGATCGGATACGTCATGATCGGCGCGGTCACGATGAAAATGATCAACAGCACCAGCATCACGTCGACCAGCGGCGTGACGTTGATGTCGGCCATGGGACCACGGCCGCTTCCTGAGCTGAACGCCATGGCTCAGTTCCCCTTCTCTTTGGTCGCAACGAAGCCGACGTCCAGCATGCCCTGACCCTGCGCGATCTTGGTGATCTCGTTGATCGTACGCATCTTGGTCGTGCGGTCGCCACGCAGGTTGAGCGGCGGCTGCGGGGTCTGCTGGGCAGCGGTGGAGAAGCGCGATTCCAGAGCTTCCTTGGAAACCGGCTCGTCGTTCCAGTACAGCGACCCGTCTTCCTTCACCGACAGCGTGATCGGATTGGAACGTTTTTCGTCCTTGTCCGGATCCTGCTTCAGGTTGGCTTGGGGCAGCTCCACCTTGACCTTGTGGGACATCAGCGGTGCCGTGATGATGAAGATGATCAGCAGCACCAACATCACGTCCACGAGGGGCGTGACGTTGATGTCGGCCATAGGGCCGCCGCTGTTACCACTACTGAAAGCCATAACGGGCTCCGTTAATCGTTGCGTGGACGACTCGACCGCGGATCAGCGAACGCGCGAACCAGTGGCGAAGAAGTCATGCAGGTCGTGGGCGAACGTATCGAACTTGGCGATCGTCGAGCTGTTGACCTTGCTGAAGAAGTTGAACGCGAACACGGCCGGGATCGCGACGAACAGACCGATCGCGGTCATGATCAGCGCTTCACCCACCGGGCCGGCAACGGCGTCGATCGAGGCGGAGCCGGTGGCACCGATCTTGATCAGCGCGCCGTAAATGCCCCACACCGTACCCAGCAGACCGACGAACGGCGCGGTCGCACCGACGGTGGCCAGCAGGGTCATGCCCGACTGCAGCTTGGTGCTTTCGCGGGTCACGGCCTGACGCAAGGCGCGGTCGACGAACTCCGAACGGCTCAGGGTTTCGCCCAGGCCATTGCCGGCGCCGGCTTCGGCACGCTGGTGGTGCGCAGCGGCCTGTGCGGCGTCGAGCGCGATCTTCGAGAACGGCTCGCTGGCCGGCTGCTCTTCCATCGCACGGATGGCGTCCTGCGCGTTCGGCGTATCCCAGAACAGGCTGGTGACGCGGTCGGCCTGACCCTTCAGACGGGTGGCGCGGAAGATGTTGATGACAGTCCAGTACCAGGACGACGCCGACATGATGATAAGGGTGATGAGCACCACCCAGGAGACGGCGAAGTCACCCGGCTTGGAGGTCATCTCGGTGATCAGGTGCTCGAAGCCCATCTGCGACAGGGCGTTCGATGCGTTGTTGCCCCCCGCAGCAGCGGCGATGAAAATTTCCTGCAGCATGACGCTTACCTTTGTTGTGTGTGGTGATGAGGGTGGTGCAAAGAGTAGACAGGGCGTGCAGACCGGCGGGTGCGCCGGTCTGCTGCCTTTGTATCAGTTCAGCGCGAAGTTGACCGGTACGCGGACGCGGCCGGCGGTCTTCTGTCCATTGACGACAGCGGAATTGAACCGCCACTTGCGCGCTGCTTCCATGGCGGCGCGGTCCAGATCGCGATTGCGGCTGGATTTCTCGACGGCGACGTTGGTGACGTTGCCGTTTGCATCGACGTCGATGATCAGGATCACCTCGCCTTCCGCGCCCGACCGGAATGCGGACGGCGGATACTTCGGCGGGTTCATGTTCTTCGACGAGATATCGACGCTGGCACCGATGTCGGTCGCGGCAGCAGGCGGCGTAGGCGGCGACGGCGGCGTAGCGATGTCCGTGTCGCGCGGCGTCGGCACATCGATCACCGGCGCTTGCGGCGGCGGCGGCAACGGGGTCGGCTTCGGCGGCGCCAGGTTCTTGACCGGCGGCGGCGGCGTCTCCGGCGGCTTCGGCGGCGGCGGCGGCGGCGGCGGGGGCGGCGGCGGGGCGTCGACCAGGGTGACGACGATGTTGCGTTCCTTCTCCGCTGCGGCCTTCGGCGCAACGGCTGGAATCAGCAACAACATCAGCGCTGCCAGATGCAGCGCAATTACGAAGGCAATACCGATAATGCGCGGCCAGCTGAGGCCGGAAGCTTCATCTCTGTCGTAATGCCGATTGATGACCAATTGTTCCGTCATGCGCCAATGACTCGATTTAAGGGGGCCGGGATTCGTGAAGAATCTGAATCCCAGTTCAGGCGGCTTGACGCCGCAGGAACCTCCAAGCTTATACCAATCCCTGCGACCTGCACTACTTTTAGCACTGGTTTTCGGGGGCTTTTTTGCGTATTACTTCAGGTTGATAATTTTTTTTGCGTCTTCCGGCTTCTTGACGCCCTTGGCCAGCGCCTGCTTCGCGGCCTGCTTGGCTTCCGGGATGCGGCCTTCCTGGTGCAGTACCTTGGCCAGGTTCAGATAAGTCTCGCCGTCTTTGGACAACGGCGCGGCCTTCTGCCAGTTCTCGATCGCCTGCGGCACCTGGTCGGTGTAGTAGTAGGACTGCGCCAGCGCCAGATAGGTCTGGTAGTCGGGCTTGAGGATGCCCTTCTGCAGGCCTTCGGTGATGACCGCGATGACGTCCTTTTCCTTCTTGTCGGTGTTGGCGTAGATCGAGTACAGCTGCTTGTACTCCTTCTCGTCGGTCAACTGCCCGGCCGAGCGCAGCTTGTCCATCACCGCGGCGGCCTTGTCCATCTGGTCGGCCTGCATGTACATGCTGGCAAGGTTGAGCTGGGCCTTCTTGTCGTTCGGCGTCTTCGCCGCCAGCGCTTCGGCGGCCTTGACCGCTTCGCCGGTCTGGCCGCCGGCGGCGTAGGACGCCATCAGCAGTTGGTTCCAGCTGTCCTTGGGCTCAGGCGAGGCGGCGATGGCCTGCTTCAGCAGCGGGATCGCCTCCTGGTAGCGCTCGGTCTGGTACAGCGCCTGGCCCTTGAGGATCAGGTCTTCCGGACGGGTGGACTTGGATTCGGCAAGGAACTTGTCCAGGGTCGCCAGGCCTTCGGCGGTCTGATCGTCCTGCAGCTGCAGCTGCGCCAGCATCAGCATCGACTGGAAGTGGCCGTTGTTGTCCAGGCCGTTGAACTGGATCGCCTGCTGCAGGTACTGCTTGGCCGCCTTGCTGTCGTCCAGGTTGTAGGCGGCCTGCGCGGCAAGCTGCGCGGCGATCGACTTGTCGTATTCGTTAGCTGCGCTATTGGCCAGGATCTCGTCGGCCTGGCTGCGCACGCCGGGGTAGTCCTCGCCCTTGTTGTAGGTGTCGATCAGCTTCTGCAGCTTGCTGCCGAGTTTGGCCGACGGCTTGCCGGTCGGCTCCTGGCGGGTGGCGCTGGGGAACATCACCGCGGCCTTTTCGTTCTTGGACTTGCGCGATGAGCGCTGCTCGGAACGGTCGGACTGCGCAACAGCGTCGGTCACCACCGCGCCGCCGAGGGCAGCAGTGATCAGCAGGGACAACAGCGCTTGCTTGCGAATACTGAATTTCATGGATCACCTCGGTGGAACCGCCCTGAGCGGCACGGAAGACGGAGCGGCCATCCTCGGCCGAGCCAGCAAAACTAACAGAAACCTATACGCGGTGAAAACGTTTTGGGACGCATGACCATGCACAGCGCACGCCCATGCGCGAGGCCGCCGATGCGCTCAACCGCACTTCGGCGTCCGTCCGGCACTACGGGCCTGCGTGTACACGGGCTCAAGCGTAGCGACATCGCGTTGCAGTTCGCCGATGCGGGCGCTGGGATCGGGGTGGGTGGACAGCCATTGCGGAGGGTGCTGGCCGCCGGCGGCCATCATGTTCTTCCACAGACCCACCGCCTGCGCCGGGTCGAAACCGGCCTGCGCCATCAGCCGCTGGCCGACCACGTCTGCCTCGCTCTCCTGGGTGCGCGACCCCGGCAGCAGGAATGCGGCCTGCGCGGTCATGCCGCCGACCTGGCCGACCGTATCGGCGGCAGCGCTGCCGTAGCGCGCGCCGGCCAGCGCGCCGAGCACGCTAAGCCCGGTCTGGGTCCCCATCTGGCGGGTGATGCGTTCCTCGTGATGGCGCGAGATCACGTGGCCGATCTCGTGGCCGAGCACCGCCGCCAGCTGATCCTGGTTCTTGGCGACGCTGAAGATGCCGCTGTTGACGCCGACCTTGCCGCCCGGCAGCGCGAACGCGTTGGGTTCCTTGTCGTCGAACAATGCGGTTTCCCAGGCGGTGCTGCGCCATTGCGCCGGCAACTGCGCGGCCAGCGCATCGACCACGCAGCGCACGTAGGCGTTGCGCTTCGGATCGGTGTCGATCGGCTGCTTGGCCTTGGCTTCGGCGAACGCCTTCAGCCCGAGCTGATCCAGTTCCTGCTGCGATACGCCACCCACGACCTGGGTGCGCCCGGTCGGCGATGTGGTGGTCGCGCACGCTGCCAGCAGCACCGCGATCAATGCCCCCAGTACTACACTCTTCATACACGTCCCCCCTATGACACGCATCACAGTGTGGTGGCACTTGTCTTAACGTTTCGTCAAACAAATCTTCAAGTTGTGCCAAACCAGTACAGCGCGCCGACGGCGACAGCATTGTTCAGCCCGTGTGCAGCAATCGGCGCCCACAGCGTGCCGGTGTGTTTATACAGCCATGCGAACGCCGCGCCCATGCTGCCGTAGACCAGCCACAGCTGGAGGGTCTCGGCCACGCCGTTGCCGGTGGTGCCGGGCAATTCGTGCACCAGCGCGAACGCGAAGCCGCTGAGCGCCATGCCCAGCCGCGGCCGGCCGGCATCCCACAGGCGCCCGAACAACACCCGGCGGAACAGCAGTTCCTCGTAGGCCGGGGCGATCAGCACCGCGAATACGACCAGGAACAGCGGCATCTGCGCCATCGCCTCGCGCATCAGCGGCAGGTTGGTCGGCACCGGCTTGATCCCCAGCTGCGCGCCGAGGTTGGACAGCAGGGTGCTGCCCACGAACACCGCCCCCGCGACCAGCAGCACCCAGCCCCAGGTGGCCGGCACGCGCGCGGCCTGCCAGGAGGCGCGGCGCTCGGCCGCGCTGGCCGGGCGGCGCAGGAAGTACAGCAGCAAGGCCGCGGACAGGGTGCTGACCAGGGCGATCAGCAGCTGGGCCAGCGCCCCGGGCTGGCCCAGCTGGGAGGCGACGGCCGTGGCCAGCCGATCGGCGGGAATGCCCTGCGCACGCAGTTCCATGGTGATCTGGAAGCCGCGCACCACGCCCCAGACCAGGCCGCACAGCACGCTGACCGCCAGCAGCACGACGGCGGCCAGCAGCAGGTCGAGGACGAACCAGAGCACCGGCTTGCCCGCGCCGGACGGCGGCGCGGCATGGGGCAGCGGGGGCGGGGCGGGCATGTGCGACGGCAGTGAGGTCATCGCTATCCTGGGCGAGAGCAGGCTAGTGGGAGCGCAACGCTGCCGGCCCCGGCGCGCGCCGGGGGCGGCGATGCCGCGTCAGATGTCGAGGTTGGCGACCTTTAGCGCGTTTTCCTCGATGAAATCGCGGCGCGGCTCGACCACGTCGCCCATCAAGGTGCTGAAGATCTGGTCGGCGGCCACCGCGTCCTCGATACGCACCTGCAACAGGCGGCGCGTATCCGGATTCACCGTGGTTTCCCACAGCTGCTCGGCGTTCATTTCGCCCAGCCCCTTGAAGCGCTGGATCTGCCGGCCCTTCTTGGCCTCGTCGAACAGCCAGGCATGCGCCTGGGCGAAGCTGCTGATCGACTGGGTCTTGTTGCCGCGCGCGATCTGCGCGCCTGCGCGGACCAGCCCGTTCAACGCCAGCGCGACTTCGCGCAGCGGGCGCAGTTCGCCGCTCTCAAACACCGCCATCGGCAGCACCTGGGTCAACTCTTCGCCCATGTGACGGCGCACCGCGATCAGTGTCGCCGGACGCTGTTCGGTGGCCGGCTCGAAGCGCAGCTGGTAGCGGGCAGTGCCCAGGCTGCCGCGGTTGAGCACGGCCTGCAGCGCGGTCAGGCTCGGGTGCTGGTCGCCTTCGGCCTCCAGCTGCGCCACGTCCAGCGGCGGCAGGTCGATCAGCGCGGTCAGCAGCGCCGGATCGTAACGGTGCGCATTGCGCGCCACCGCGTCGTTGGCGCTGGCGAACAGCAGCAGCAGCTTCTCTAGCGCGCTGCCGGTGATCGGCCGCTCGTCGGTGGCCGGGATCAGCGCCGCCCCTTCGACCGCGCTGTTGGCCAGGTAGGCGTTGAGCGCGTTGTCGTCCTTGAGATACAGCTCCTGCTTGCCCTGCTTGAGCCGGTACAGCGGCGGCAGGCCGATGTAAATGTAGCCGCGCTCGATCAGTTCCGGCATCTGCCGGTAGAAGAACGTCAGCAGCAGGGTGCGGATGTGTGCACCGTCCACGTCGGCGTCGGTCATGATGATGATGCGGTGGTAGCGCAGCTTGTCCGGGTTGTACTCGTCGCGGCCGATGCCGGTGCCCAGCGCGGTGATCAGCGTGCCGACCTGGTCGGAGGCCAGCATGCGATCGAAGCGCGCGCGTTCCACGTTGAGAATCTTGCCGCGCAGCGGCAGCACCGCCTGGTTCTTGCGGTTGCGGCCCTGCTTGGCCGAGCCGCCGGCCGAGTCGCCCTCGACGATGAACAGTTCCGACAGCGCCGGATCCTTTTCCTGGCAGTCGGCCAGCTTGCCGGGTAGGCCGGCGATGTCCAGCGCGCCCTTGCGCCGGGTCAGGTCGCGCGCCTTGCGCGCGGCCTCGCGCGCGCGCGCGGCATCGACGATCTTGCCGGCGATGGCTTTGGCCTCGCTGGGGTTTTCCTGCAGGAATTCCTGCAAACGGGCACCGAACGTGTTCTCAACAGCGGGCTTTACCTCGGAACTGACCAATTTCTCCTTGGTCTGCGACGAGAAGCTCGGATCCGGCACCTTCACCGACAGCACCGCGATCATGCCTTCGCGCATGTCGTCGCCGGACAGGGTGATCTTGGCCTGCTTGGCGATGCCGTTCTGTTCGATGTAATTGGTCAGGGTGCGGGTCAGCGCGGCGCGGAAGCCGGCCAGATGGGTGCCGCCGTCCTTCTGCGGGATGTTGTTGGTGAAGCAGAACATCGTTTCCTGGTAGGCGTCGGTCCACTGCAGGGCCACGTCCACGACGATGCCGTTCTGCTCGCCGGTCACCGAGATCACGTTCGGGTGCAGCGGCGTCTTCAGCTGCGCCAGATGCTCGACGAAGCTGCGGATGCCGCCTTCGTACTCGAACACGTCCTGGCGGCCTTCGCCACGCTCGTCCTGTAGGGTGATCTTGACCCCGGAGTTGAGGAAGGACAGCTCGCGCAGGCGCCGCGCCAGGATGTCGTAATGGAATTCGACGTCGCTGAAGATCTCCACTGCCGGCTTGAAGCGCAGCGTGGTACCGCGCTTGTCGGAAGGCTCGAGCTGCTTGAGCGCATACTGCGGCTCGCCCAGCTTGTATTCCTGCTGGTAGTGGTGGCCATCGCGCCACACGTCCAGCCACAGGTGCTCGGACAGGGCGTTGACCACCGACACACCGACGCCGTGCAGGCCGCCGGACACTTTGTAGCTGTTGTCGTCGAACTTGCCGCCGGCATGCAGCACGGTGAGGATCACCTCGGCCGCGGAGACGCCTTCTTCTTTGTGGATGTCCACCGGGATGCCACGGCCGTTGTCGGACACCTGCACCGAGCCATCCAGCATGATCTTGACCAGCACGTTGTCGGCGTGGCCCGCCAGCGCTTCGTCGATCGAGTTGTCGACGACCTCGAACACCATGTGGTGCAGGCCGGTACCGTCGTGCACGTCGCCGATGTACATGCCGGGACGCTTGCGGACCGCTTCCAGCCCGCGCAGCACGGTGATCTTGCTGGAGTCGTAGGTGGTGTTGGCGGGCGAGGTTGGCGGATTCTGTTGTTCGGTCATGCGCGTGCCGTAGGCTCCACGAGTCGGACGACGGCTGGCAGGAGCCCGGTCGCGCCGATGGATAGGGGATTGCGGCGAATTATAGCAGTCCCGGCCCTCCCGCCCCGCGGTGGTTAGGAACGGGCCACGGCCAGTCCATGTTCCACGTGGAACCGAGCAATCGGCAGCGCGCTATCGGCCAACGCCTGCGGGGTCTCGGTCGCGGTGACGAAGACCTGCGCCGGGCCGGCCTGCAGGCGCTGCAGCACACGCCGCTGGTGATGCTGGTCCAGTTCCGAGGCCAGGTCGTCCAAAGCAATCACCGGCCACTCGCCGCGTTGCTCGGCATAGTCTTCGGCCTGGGCCAGCAGGCAGGCCAATGCGGTGAGCTTGGCCTGGCCGCGCGACAGCGCGTCGCGGCCGGGGATGGTCGCGAACACCAGGCTCCAGTCGGCACGGTGCGGTCCGACCGAGGTATAGCCGTACTGGCGGTCGCGTTCGCGGTTGAGCAACAACGCATCGGCCAGCGATACCTCATGCCGGCGCCAGCCAGGCGCGAACTGCAGATGCTGGATGCCCAGCGCTGGGGCCAGCGCTGGCCCCAGCGCCAGCAGGCGCTGCAGCAAGCGCTCCAGGTATTGCTCGCGGCGCGAGGTGAGCGGTTCGCCGGCCTCGGCTAGCTCGTGGTCCCAGGCGTCCAGCGCCGCGCCGCCACCGCCGCTCTTGAGCAGGGCGTTGCGCTGGCGCAGCGCCCGCGCATAGCGGCGCCACAGCGACAGAAAGTCAGGTTCCACGTGGAACAAGCCCCAATCGACGAAGCGCCGGCGCGGTTCGCCGCCGCCGCTGACCAGCACGTGGCTCCCCGGCTCGAAGGTGACCACCGCCAGCGCGGCGCACAGCGTGCCAAGGTAAGCCACGTCTTCGCCATCCAGGCGGCCACGCCAGTCCTGGCCACTATGGCGCAGTCCGGCGCGGCGGCGCCGCGGCTGTTGCGGCTCGGCGCCGCGCTCCTGCCATTCGACGAACACCTCGAGCGCGTCCTGGCCCTGACTGACCAAGCCATCGCGGACCCGACCGCGGAAGCTGCGGCCATAGGCCATCAGGTGCATGGCCTCGAGGATCGTGGTCTTGCCGGCACCGTTGTCGCCGGTAATCAGGTTCAGCCCGGGCGCAGGCGCCAGTTCGAGCGCAGTGAAGCGACGCAGGTGATGAAGATCGAGGCGAGAGACATGCATGCGGGGAATCGGGGCGAGGGCGCTCGCACCGGGCGCACGCGGGTCGGCTCATGGGTGCAGGGCGGCAGCATACCCAAAGCCGGTGCGAACGTCGTGTGGGGAGCGCAGCTTGGGTTGCGGGGTTGGTTTGATGCGATTGACGGCGCAGGCGTGTGGGTGCCTGCGAAGCCATCTAGCGAATCCTTTGGCTATCCCTGAAGACATCAAACTGCGCGGGGAGAGCCCGTCGCGACTGAAGTCGCTCCCACAAGGGAGCATTGATGGCGTCGAAAACGCCTGCCGAATCCCGGGCAAAAGAAAACCCGGCGCTTGAGCCGGGTTTCTCTCTGTGTTCCACGTGGAACACAGTATGTCGAGCGACGGTCACAGGCGCAGCGGCATCACCACGTGGCGTGAGCGGGCGCTACTGGCCTCGCGTACCAGGGCCGAGGAGTTCGCATCGCGCAGCTGGATCACGATGAACTCCTCGCGCAGCGCCGACAGCGCGTCAAGCAGGTAGTTGACGTTGAAGCCGATCGCCAAGTCGCTGACCTTGGTGTCAGCCTCGATCTCTTCCTGCGCTTCTTCCTGCTCGGGGTTGTGCGCACTGATCTTCAGCTGGCCCGGCGAGACTTCCACGCGCACGCCGCGGTACTTCTCGTTGGACAGGATCGCAGCACGCTGGAGTGCGGCGCGCAGCGCTTCGCGATCCAGCTTGACCTCGCGGTCGGCGCCAATCGGGATCACCGCTTCGTAATCGGGGAAACGGCCGTCGATCAGCTTCGAGGTGAAGGTGACATCATCGCGCTTGACCCGCACGTGGCTGCGCCCGACTTCAAGCTCGACCTCGCGATCGCCGCCTTCCAGCAACCGCTGCAGTTCGGTCACGCCCTTGCGCGGCACGATGATCTGGCGCTTGGCGCCGCTGGCGTTTTCCAGCGCGGTCTCGCACAGCGCCAGGCGGTGGCCGTCGGTGGCCACGCAGCGCAGGGTCTGGTCGTGCAGGTCGAACAACAAGCCGTTGAGGTAGTAGCGCACGTCCTGCTGCGCCATCGCGAACGCGGTGCGCTCGATCAGCTCCTTCAGCGCCGCTTCCGCCACAAGCACCCGCTCGGTGGCTTCGACTTCGTCGACCGACGGGAAATCGTTGGCCGGCAGCGTGGCCAGGGTGAAGCGGCTGCGCCCGGCCTGCACGGTGATCTTGTCGCCGTTCTGGGTCACGGTGATCTTGCTGCCGTCGGGCAGCGCGCGAATGATCTCGAACAGCTTGCGTGCCGGGATCGTGGTTTCGCCGTCCTGCGCATCGTCGACCGTGATGCGCGAGACCATTTCCACTTCCAAGTCGGTACCGGTCAGCGACAGTTGCCCGTCGTGCACCTGCACCAGGAAGTTGGCCAGAACCGGCAAGGTCTGGCGGCGTTCGACCACATTGACGACTTGCGCCAATGGCTTGAGGAAGGCTTCGCGCTGCAGTGTGAAACGCATGTGGTTCCGTGCCCCTATGCTTTAAAAAGATATGGAATAAATCAAAAGCTTGGTGGTGATGGTAGAGCGATTTTCGGTGCAAAGGCAGCTTAACTATCTGGAATCAAAGGATTTTTGGGTCCCTCAATCCCGGGTATTACTGCCCCCGTAGGGGTAGGGAAACCTGTGGATAGTTTTACCTGCGCCGCCGCGCTGCACTTTATCCACAGTTTCTACCGGATTTGTCGCGAAGTCATGCACCGTTTTATCAAAGCGTCGTCTGCATGCGTCGTGGAGGGCGCGCCATGCCTCCCATCCGCGCCGTGCCGGGCGCCCCCCCGCCGGGCTACTCGCTCAACTTGCGGATCAGCTTGTCCCAGTCCTCGCGCAGCTTGCCGTCGGTTTCCATCAGGTGCTTGATCTGGCGGCAGGCGTGCAGCACGGTGGTGTGGTCGCGGCCGGCGAACGCATCGCCGATTTCCGGCAGACTGTGTTCGGTCAGTTCCTTGGTTAGCGCCATCGCCACCTGCCGCGGTCGCGCCAGCGAGCGGGTGCGGCGCTTGGACAGCAGGTCCTTCATTTGCAGGCCGTAGTAGTCGGCCACGGTCTTCTGGATGTTGGGGATGCCGATCGCCTGCTGCTGCGCGCGCAGCAGATCGCGCAGCGTTTCCTGGGCGAACTCGGTGGTGATCGCGCGGCCGGTGAAGTTGGCGCGGGCCGCAAGCGTGTTGAGCGCGCCTTCCAGGTCGCGCACGTTGGAGCGCATCTTCTTGGCGATCAGGAACGCCACGTCGTCGGGGATCTCGGCGCCGCGCTCGCGCGCCTTGGCCAGCACGATCGCTGCGCGGGTCTCGAAGTCGGGCGGGTCGATCGCCACCGACAGGCCCCAGGCCAGGCGCGACTTCAGCCGCGGCTCCAGGCCCTCGACTTCGCGCGGGTAGCGGTCGCAGGTCAGGATGATCTGCTGGCGGCCGTCGAACAGCGCGTTGAAGGTGTGGAAGAACTCTTCCTGGGTGCGGTCCTTGCCGGCGAAGAACTGGATGTCGTCGATCAGCAGCGCGTCCACTCGTTGGAACTGGCGCTTGAACTGGTCCATGGTCTTGTCCTGCAGCGCGCGGATCATCGCGCTGAAGAACTGTTCCGAGCGCAGGTACATGACCCGCGCGTGGGGATTCTGCTCGCGCATCGCGTTGCCGGCGGCGAACATCAGGTGGGTCTTGCCCAGGCCGGTGCTGCCGTACAGCAGCAGCGGGTTGTGCGCGCGGTCGCCGGGTTTCTGCGCCGCCTGCGTGGCCGCGGCCAGGCCGAGCTGGTTGCTGCGGCCTTCGACGAAGTTGGCGAAGGTGTAGTGCGCGTCGAGGTTGCCGGCGAACGGCTCCAGCGGCGCTGGCGGCGTGCGCACGGCCGCCGCATCGCTGGCAGCCGCGGGCACCGGCTCCGGCGCCCGCGGCCGCGAGCCGACCTGCAGCGCCACCTCGCCGCTGCCGGCGAAATAGGTCATCAACTCGCGGATCCGCGCCAGGTAGCGCTCGCGCACCTGTTCGACGATGAAGGCGTTCGGGGCGTACAGGACCATGCTGTTGTCATGGCGCTGTTCGGCTTGTAGCGGTTTCAACCAGGTGTGAACGTCCTCGGCTGGAAATTCAGCTTCCAGACGTTCCAGGCAACGGGGCCAAGCATCCATCAGATGTAATTCATTGAGAGACCAGGCGTGAGGCGCGAAATATCGCGGCGCACTCGGCCGGTGAAAAGAGGAAAACGGATGAACCAGACTACCATCGGCACGCAGGGTCGGGAATGGTTTTCCTGCATCTATTCACAGATTCATCCACAGGCTGCACGCGGGGGCCACCTCAGCGCCGGATAAAGAGCAGTTGACCGCACGCCGGTTGGTTCTATAGAATTTCCGGTTCTTTCCGCCTCATTCAGAACAGAGCGCCCCGATGGCCACCAAGCGCACATTCCAGCCCAGCAACCTCAAGCGCAAGCGCGACCACGGCTTCCGTGCCCGTATGGCGACCGCCGACGGCCGCAAGATCCTGGCCCGTCGCCGCGCCAAGGGCCGCAAGCGCCTTAGCGCTTGATTGCGCCGCCGCCCCAGGCGGCGCCTGCAATCCGGACCGTGACGCATCCCGACCCGCGTAGGCGATTTCCTCGCTCTGCGCGGGTTCGCACGTCTGCGGAATACCGCGTCGTGTTCGATGCCGCACGCCGCTGCTCCGAACCGCTGATGAGCCTGCACTGGCGCAGCGCGGACCACCGCGCGCGGCTGGGGCTGGCCGTGTCGCGGAAGGTCGACAAGCGCGCCGTGGTCCGCAATCGCATCAAACGCGTCCTGCGCGACGCCACGCGGCATCTGCTGCCGTGGCTGGCGCCGGGCGACTATGTGGTGGTGGCGCGCAGCGCCGCCGCCCAGGCCAGCGGCGAACAGCTGCGTCAGGCCTATCTGCGCCTGCTGCGTCGCGCTGGCGCATTGCCGGCCCCGGCTGCGGACGGCACAATGCCGCCGCCGCTGCCTCCTTCTTCCCCCACTTCCAAGTCAGAATCCGTTTCTGGCTGAGCCGAGCTTGCCTGTCCGATGAACCAGACCCGCCTTTTCCTGATCTTTGCCTGGCTGATGGTCGCGGCCCTGTTGTGGATGGAGTGGAACAAGGAGCACGCCGCGCCTGCGGCCGATGCGACCGCCATTGCGACCATGGCCAAGGTACCGCCCGCGCAGGACGCCGATGCCGGCGCCAGTGGCACCCCGGCCGTGCCGCGCGTCAGCGAATCCGGCGCAGCAGCCGTGCCCGGCGCCGCCAGCGAGACCGCCGCGCCAGCCGCCGCCGGCGCCGCGCCGCGGGTCACCATCACCACCGACGTGCTGCATCTGACCCTGGACGGGCGCAGCGTGTTCGATGCGGATCTGCTGCTGTTCCCGCAGACCAAGCAGCCCGGCAGCCCGCCTGTAGCGCTGCTGACCGAAGACCCGGTGCATCCGTACACCGCCACCAGCGGCTGGGTCGGCGAGCACAATTCGTCGTCGCCGGGCCCCGGCGGCTTCCGCCCCGAACAGCCTGGCAAGGACTATGTGCTGGCCAGGGGCCAGGATGCGCTGCAGGTGCCGTTCGTGTGGAACGGCCCGGACGGCGTCAGCATCCGCCGCGTCTACACCGTGCAGCGCGGCCACTACGCGGTGCAGATCAAGGACGAGATCGTCAACCAGGGCAGCAAGCCCTGGCAGGGCTACGTGTTCCGCAAGTTGAGCCGGGTGCCGACCATCGTCAGCCGCGGCATGACCAACCCGGATTCCTTCAGCTTCAATGGCGCTACCTGGTTCAGTGCGCAGGACGGCTACCAGCGCCGCGCGTTTAAGGATTTCCTGGAAGACGGCCCGGTCAACCAGACCATCAAGGGCGGCTGGATCGCGCTGCTGCAGCACCACTTCTTCACCGGCTGGATCCCGCAGGCCGACCAGGACGCGCTGTACGTGCTGTCCAACGACGGCCCGCGGCATGTGATCGAAGCGCGCGGCCCGGGCTTCACCGTGGCCCCCGGCGCGCGCGCCAGCAGCGAAGCGCGGCTGTGGATCGGGCCGAAGCTGGTCAACCAGATCGCCAAGGAAAACGTGCGCGGCCTCGACCGCGTGGTCGACTACAGCCGCTTCTCGCTGATGGCGATCCTGGGCCAGGGCCTGTTCTGGGTGCTGAGTCACCTGCACACCCTGCTCGGCAACTGGGGCTGGTCGATCGTCGGCCTGGTGATCCTGCTCAAGCTGATGCTGTATCCGCTGTCGGCCGCGCAATACAAGAGCATGGCCAAGATGCGCAAGTTCCAGCCGCGCATCCAGCAGCTCAAGGAACGCTACGGCGACGACAAGCAGAAGTTCCAGACTGCGATGATGGAGCTGTACAAGAAGGAGAAGATCAATCCGATGGGCGGCTGCCTGCCGGTGCTGGTGCAGATGCCGATCTTCTTCGCCTTGTACTGGGTGCTGGTCGAATCGGTGGAGCTGCGCCAGGCGCCGTGGTTCGCCTGGATCCAGGACCTGACTGCGCGCGACCCTTACTTCATCCTGCCGGTGATCAACGTGGCGGTGATGTGGCTGACGCAGAAGCTGACGCCATCGCCGGGTATGGACCCGATGCAGGCGCGGATGATGCAGTTCATGCCGCTGGTGTTTGGCGTGATGATGGCCTTCGTGCCGTCGGGTCTGGTGCTGTACTGGGTCACCAACGGTTCGTTGGGTCTGTTGCAGCAGTGGTGGATGACCAAGCGTCATGGCGAGGCGGCCAGCGCTGGCGCCAGCGCCAAACCACCGGCCAAGACCAAGAAGTAGATTCAACACCGCCCGCCGACAGGCGGGCGGTGCGTATGCGGCCGATGCACTGCGCTCGCCTGTCCTGCCACCTCTCTGGAACTGCAACCGAGCGATGCCTCGGCGGCTCACGCGCGCAGCCAGCTGCAGACGGTGTAGCCTGCAGCGCAGCTGGGACCTTCTTCGCCATGCCGCACGCCGCCGATACCATCGCCGCCATCGCCACCGCCCCGGGTGCGGGCGGCGTCGGCGTGGTGCGCGTGTCCGGGCGCCTGGCCGCCGCGATCGGCACCGGCCTCGGCCTGGGCGCGCTGCCGCCGCGCACGGCGCGCTACGCGCGCTTTCGCGATGCGCATGGGCAGACGCTCGACGACGGCATCGCGCTGTGGTTTCCGGCGCCGCGCAGCTTCACCGGCGAGGACGTGCTGGAACTGCAGGCGCACGGCAGCCCGGTGCTGCTGCGGCAACTGGTGGCGCGCTGCTGCGAACTCGGCGCGCGGCCGGCGCGGCCGGGCGAGTTCAGTGAGCGCGCGTTCCTCAACCGCAAACTGGACCTGGCCCAGGCCGAGGCCATCGCCGACCTGATCGCCGCCGGCGACCTGCGTGCGGCGCGCGCGGCGCGCCGATCGCTGGATGGGGTGTTCTCGCGCCGGGTCGAGGCCCTGGCCGAACACCTGCTGCGCTTGCGCATCCACACCGAGGCGGCGATCGATTTCGCCGACGAATCGCTGGACACGCTCGGCGGCGACCAGGTCCGCGCCGGCCTGCAGCAGGCGCGCGCGGACCTGGCGCAGCTGCTGCTGGACGCCGAACGTGGCCGGCGCCTGCGCGACGGCCTGCACGCGGTGCTGGTGGGGCCGCCGAACGCCGGCAAGAGTTCGCTGCTCAACGCGCTGGCCGGCAGCGACCGTGCCATCGTCACCGACATCGCCGGCACCACCCGTGACACCCTGCGCGAGACCGTGCGCCTGGACGGTGTGGAACTGACCCTGGTCGACACTGCCGGCCTGCGCGATGGCGGCGATGCGATCGAGCGCGAAGGCATGCGCCGTGCGCGACTGGAACTGCAGCGCGCCGATCTGGCGCTGGTCGTGCTCGACGCGCGCGCTGCGGACGCTGACCGCGCCGCGATCGCCGAGGCCATCGCCGACGTACCGCAGCGGCTGTGGATCCACAACAAGAGCGACCTGCTCGACGCGGTGCCCGAGTCTACAGCCGACAGCGTGTACGTTTCCGCCAGCACCGGCAGCGGTCTCGAACGGCTGCACGCATGCCTGCGCACGATCGCCGGGCAGGCTGCCGGCGATGGCAGCGATGGCGAATTCTCCGCGCGCGCGCGCCATGTGGAGGCCTTGCAGCGCGCCGCAGAACACGCCGCGGCCGCGGCCGCCGAACTGGGCTACGAGCGGCTGGAACTGGCCGCCGAGGAACTGCGCCTGGCGCACGCCGCACTGGGCGAGATCGTCGGCCATCTCAGCGCCGACGATTTGCTTGGGCGGATCTTCTCCAGCTTCTGCATCGGGAAGTGAGGCGCGGCGCGGGCGTTCGCCCTGCCACGTCATGCGTTTGCAGCTGGGCCGACCACGCGGGTGTTCTCGGCATCACCGCGTACGCGTTCGTCGCGGTGGGTCGCCGTCGTCGTTTATTCCGACCATAGACTGGCGTCGGCCAAACGGCGCAGCAGGGCCGCACGTTTGGCATGGGGAGCGAGAAAGCGCCGCAGATCCCGGTCGAAGGCGTCGCGGCTGCAGAGCATTGCATAACCTTCGGCAAGCTCGGCCAGCGCAGACACCGCTTGCGCGTAGCCGGACGCACCGCCACGCGTGGCGTGGGCGTGGGCCGCTTTCCAGAGTTTTCCCGGATCGGTCATCAACTGGCGTAGCTTGGCTTCGCGCTGCTTGCGGCGCTGGGCTTCGTGCTTCCCATGTGCTTTGGCCTCTCGCTCCCGGCGGACCGAGGCCAACGACCCGGCCAGTTCGCACAACTCGGCCACGCGGCGTCGGGGAGAACCCGAGGATGCCGGACGCCGTGCCTTCAGCCAGGCAGCATAGTGTGATTTTACCTGCCGCTCCGCGTCCTGCCCCTGTCCCAGCACGATGCGCCTGAGTACGTCCTTCATCGCATCGGGCTGCCATCGATCCAACCAGGCAGCGATGCGCTGCGCTTCGTCCCCAGGCGATGGCGCGGACGCAGCACTACCGCTGCGGGCAGCTTCCAACAGATCCGGATCGACCTCCAGGAATTCGGCCAACGCCTGCTGTGCGGGCGACAGTTCCGCCATCCCAGGCAGAAGTTCCGGCTCCAGTGCGTCTTCCCGCAGCGTGTCGATACCGGCTAGCCAGCCTAGGTAAAGCGGTCGCATGTCGCCACGCAACAACTCATCGCGCAGCGGAATCAGTCGCCGCATCCAGCCGTGGCCATCGTCCATGGCAAAACGGTCGTCGTCTTCGCTTTCGGCGAGGGTCCAGTGCAGCACCCAATGCGTGTTGCTGGACTGGATCGAGAGCGTCGCGCGGTTGCACTCGGTCTTGCGGAACGCGGCTTTTGGCAATCGCAGCGACAGCCGACAGGTGTGCCAGTTTGCCCAATAGACGAAGGCATCGAAGTAGCGCCGCATCCATTCGGCGGGGTCGGCCTTGAGGTCGCCCCAGTCGTAGTGGTTGGTGAAGCCGCTGGGCGTGATGACGGCGCGGGTGGACACCGCGCGCAGCTCGGCCATTTCGGTACGGGTTAATGGCCGGTCGATGGCCGCAAATTCGTAGTACTGGTATTCATTCGCTCATGATGTTGGTGTCTGGTTTGGTTCGCCACGCATCTCCGTGCCGCTCGAACCAGGCCCGCGGCTACCGCCATGATGCTCATCGGCAAGGCTAGCGCGTGTTGTGCCGCTCAGGGCGCCAGGGCGGCGATCGATGTCGCGCAGCGCATGCCGCCCAGACCCTGCGCGACCTGCAGCGCGAAGGCATGGTCGCGCACGCGGTGCTGCCGCTGCTGGCGCCCGTTCGCCGCGCAAGAACGGCGCAGCGCGGTGGTGGAATTCCCGCGGCTACGTCGCCGAGATCCATCGCCCGCTGGCGCATTGAGCGAGGTCGGGTCCGCGCGGCCGCTGCAGGCCTGTCCGCCCACGATTCACTCCAGCTCGGCCACGCTCGCGCTATAGGTCGTGCCGTCGCGGCGTACCCGTACCGGGCCGCCGAACACCGCCGACAACGGCGCATCGGCCAGCAGTTCCTCGCGCCTGCCATCGGCATACACGTGGCCGCCGCGCAGCAGGATCACCCGCTCGATCTCCGGCACGATCTCCTCGATGTGGTGGGTCACCAGCACCAGGGTGATGCCCTGGCCGGCGAGGCCGCGCATCGTCGCCAGCAGGTGCTGGCGCGCGATCAGGTCCAGCCCGGTGCCGGGTTCGTCCAGCAGCAGCGCCTGCGGCCGGTTGACCAGCGCACGGGCGATCAGCACGCGCCGGGTCTCGCCGGCCGACAGTTCTGCATACGGCCGCTGCAGCAGCGGCAACGCATGCGCCAGCTGCAGCGCTTCGCGCGCGCGGTCGCGCATCGCCTGGCTCACCTCGCGATGCGGCGGCACCACGTAGCTAGCGAAGAAGCCGGACAGCACCGCGCTCTCCACATCCAGCCCGGGCATGTCGGCGAGATTGACGCTGAGGTCGCCGCTGACGATGCCCAGCTGGCTGCGCAGCCGGTCCACCTGCCAGCGGCTCTGTCCCAGCACTCGCACCGGCGCGGCTTCGCCGGCGCGAGCGAGCGGATACAGCTCGCGCGTGATCAGCTTGATGAACGAGGACTTGCCGCAGCCGTTCGGGCCGAGGATCGCGGTGTGCTGGCCGAGCGCGATGCGCAGGCTGAGTTCGTGCAGCACGCGCACCTGGCCGCGCACCAGGCTGGCGCGGTCCAGTTCGATCAGCGGCGCGGCGGCCGGCATGGGAGTTGCATCGGGGATGGCGACGGACATGGAAGTGACACCGTTCTGAGATCAAGAGCGCGCAGCGGCTGAATACCGTACGCAGGCGATGGGTGAAGTTTGCCGCCACTGCCCCCATCATGTCTTCCATACCAACCTGGCGCACGCCTTCACCTGCCTGGAGTTCTGGCAATGTCCGACGCGATCCTCGACTTCCTCAGCACCGGCCTGCTCGACGTCGGCTGGTGGGGCATGCTGGCGGTGCTGCTGGTGTTCACCCAGCTGACCATCTTCGCGGTGACCTTGTACCTGCACCGCAGCCAGGCGCATCGCGGTGTCGATTTCCATCCGCTGCTGTCGCACTTCTTCCGCTTCTGGACCTGGTTCACCACCTCAATGATCACCAAGGAATGGGTGGCGATCCATCGCAAGCACCACGCCAAGGTGGAGACCGAGGAGGATCCGCACAGCCCGCAGACCAAGGGCATCGGCCGCGTGTTCTGGCGCGGCGTGGAGCTGTACCGCGAAGCGCGCGCCATGCGCGGCGACATCGAGCAGTACGGCAAGGGCGCCCCCAACGACTGGATCGAGCGCCGCCTGTACACCGCGCACGCGAACTGGGGGCCGATCGCCTTGTTCGCCTTCAACTTCCTGCTGTTCGGCCTGCCTGGCATCGCGCTGTGGGCGCTGCAGATGGCCTGGATCCCGTTCTGGGCCGCCGGCGTGGTCAACGGCCTGGGCCACTGGTGGGGCTACCGCAACTTCGAATCGGCCGACACCTCGACCAATCTGACCCCGTGGGCGTTGTGGATCGGCGGCGAAGAGCTGCACAACAATCACCACGCCTTCCCCAGCTCGGCGCGCTTCTCGATGCGGCGCTGGGAACTGGACATCGGCTGGGTCGCGATCCGCGCGCTGGCCGTGCTGCGCCTGGCCAGGATCCTGCGCGTGGCGCCGACCCTGGACGTGCGCCCCAACATCGCCGTGCCCGATGCCGACACCCTGCGCGCGTTGCTCTCGCACCGCTTCCAGGCGATGACCGACTACCAGCGCAATGTGTTCACCCCGGCGCTGAAGGAAGAGGCCGCGCAGGCCGGCGCCAAGCTGCGCCAGCTGCTGCCGGGGCGCCTGCGCAAGGGCTTGGTCGACGACGGCCGCTGGCTCAAGCCCGATGCGCGCGAACAGCTGCAGCACTGGGTCGCGCAGCGCCCGCGCATGCGCACCCTGGTCGAACACCGTGCCCGCCTGGCCGCCCTGCTGGAAGCGCGCAGCCACGACGCCAGCGAACGCCTGAAGCAACTGCAGGCCTGGTGCCACGACGCCGAGTCCAGCGGCATCGCCGCCCTGCAGGCTTACGCCGCGCGGTTGAAGGGCTACGCGTTGGCATGAGTCATGGCTTCCCGCAGCCGCTACGCGAACGCCGCCTCGTGCGGCGTTCGTCGTTCATGGCAGCACTCGTCCTGCTGGCCGCGTTGCTTGGCGCGGCGGGCGCTGTCGTCGCGCAGGTCGTCGATACCACCGGGAGTTATTTACAACGGATGGACCGCGACAGCGACGGCCGCATCAGCCTGGACGAATATCTGGCCTGGATGAGCTACGCTTTCGACGCCCGCGACCTCGACCACGACGGCGCGCTCAGCGCAGCGGAACTGCCTGGCGGCCGTGGCAAGCCGATCAGCCGTACGCAGCACCAGGCCACCTTGGCCGCCCGCTTCCGCAAGCAGGACAGCAATGGCGATGGGTACCTGAGCGCCAGGGAGTTGGCCGCGCCTCCGCAGTAAAAAACGCAAAACCAGGAACGACCAAGCGTGGATGGCTGCTGCCCACTTCCGGTTTCCAATAGCGCTGTAGGTTGTGGCGACAACGTCGGATTCCACCGGCTAAGCTTGTCGATCGCACGCCACCGCACTCCCGCACCCCGCTCATGCCCGAACTCCCCGAAGTAGAAACAACCCGGCGCGGCCTGGAACCGCATCTGCTGGGGCGGCGCATCCACGGCGTGATCCTGCGGCGGCCGGACCTGCGCTGGCCGATCCCGCCGGAGGTGGCGCAGCAGCTGCCGGGGCAGCGCATCGATGGCATCCGCCGCCGCGCCAAATACCTGCTGATGGACACCGACGCCGGCAGCGCGCTGCTGCACCTGGGCATGTCCGGCAGCCTGCGGGTGTTGCCCGGGGACACGCCGCTGCGGGCGCACGATCACGTCGATGTCAGCCTGGAAGACGGGCGCGTGCTGCGCTTCAACGATCCGCGCCGCTTCGGTTGCCTGCTGTGGCAGGCGCCGGGCCAGGTCCACCCGCTGCTCGAGGAGCTGGGGCCGGAGCCGCTGTCGGACGATTTCGACGGCGATCATCTGTTCCGGCGCAGTCGTGGCCGCAGTGCGCCGGTCAAGACGTTCCTGATGGACCAACGCGTCGTGGTCGGAGTCGGGAACATCTATGCCGCCGAAAGTCTGTTCCAGGCAGGAATCAGTCCGCTGCGCGAGGCCGGGGAGGTCTCGCGGACACGCTATGCGCGCTTGGCCGAGGCGGCCAAGGCGATTCTCGGCTATGCCATCGCCCGTGGCGGCACGACCTTGCGCGACTTCATCAGCCCGGACGGGGCACCCGGTTATTTCGAGCAGGAGCTGGCGGTCTACGGCCGTGAGGGCGAGGCCTGCAAACGCTGTGGGCGGCCGCTGCGCCACGCCAGCATCGGCCAGCGCGCCAGCGTCTGGTGCGGGAGCTGCCAGCGCTGACGGACGGCCGCCGCTGACCACCGGCGCGCGCTATCGTCCGCGCGACTCCCGGCCGGAGGAGAGACCGCCGTGGCAGAGCCCGCCCCCGAGATCGCCTGGGGGCTGGATGCCGCGCGCTGGGGCGACCGCGAGGGGTGGCAGGCTGGCTGCAGGCGCTCGACGTCCGCATCGCCAAGTTGCTCGACACCGAGGTCGACGCTGCGGCCGATCTGCATCCGCGCACAGAAGCGTGCGCGTTCATCCTGCACGACGCCGCACCAGAACAGCTGCGCGGCGACCTCGACAACATCCTGCTCAAGGCGCCGCAGAAACCGCTGGCGCCGCGTTATTCCTCAGCCGAGGCGTTGGCCCACTTACCTGCCGGGCCGGCCGTTCCAGGCGCGCTCGCGAGGCCTGGCCAAATACCTGCAGCTGCACCGCTGGAGCCTGCTGTTCCGGCAGCCTGGTCGTCGCCGCGCTGTTTGGCGCCGCGGGCATGGCGTTGGGCAGGTATGCGAGGCCCAGCGCGAAACTGTGCGCGCGCCGGCGATGCAGGATCTATCTAGATGCGCTGGCTTCCGATCCGGGCGGCGGCCTGCTGGAAATCGAAGCGCACGCGCCGTACCGGACCCCGGCGCCGGGCCAGACCATGCAGGCCGAGGAGCAATGGACGTTGCTGGATTACGCCGGCGGCGACGACCCGGCGCAGCAGCGCAGCGTCCTGTGCCGGCACGCCGCGGCGCCGGCGGGCGCCTGCGCCACGCCCTAGCTCCCGCGTTTAACGCAGCTTGTCTATGATGGAGGCCCTTTCCGCTTCGATCCGGCCCATGCAACGACGCGATTTTCTCAAGAACGCCGCCGCCGCCTTCGCCGCCATGGGCTTGCCCGCGATGCCGATGCTCGGCCAGGCCGCGCCCGCGGTCGGCCTGCGCCGGCTGGGCAAGCCGCAGCCCTTCGATTACGCCTGGCTCAAGGGCCATGCCCGGGCCATGGCCCAGGCGCCCTACCAGAGCCACAAGCGGGTGCTGCCGGGACCGCTGGAATCGTTGAACTGGGACCAATACCAGTCGATCCGCTACCGCCAGGATCACGCGTTGTGGGCGGTGGACAACGCTTCGAAGTTCCAGGCCAAGTTCTTCCACCTGGGCCTGTACTTCAAGTCGCCGGTGCACATGTTCGACCTGGTCGACGGGCAGGCGCAGGAACTGGCCTACGACGGCGCCGCGTTCGATTACGGCAAGAGCGGCCTGCAGGGCAAGCACCTGCCCCAGGAGCTGGGCTTCGCCGGCTTCCGCCTCAACACCAAGCAGGACACCGACCGCGACTTCGCCGCGTTCCTGGGTGCCAGCTATTTCCGCGCGGTGGGCAAGGAAGGCCAGTACGGCCAGTCCGCGCGCGGCCTGGCGATCGATACCGGCACCGGCGGGCCGGAGGAATTCCCGGATTTCATCGCCTACTGGCTGGAGCAGCCCAAGGCCGGCTCGGACACCGTGGTGGTGTACGCGCTGCTGGACTCGCCGAGCGTGGCCGGCGCCTACCGCTTCGCGATCACCAACGGCGACGTGCTGCTGATGGACATCGACAGCGCGCTGTATCCGCGCAAGACCATCGAGCGGCTGGGCTTGGGGCCGTGCACCAGCATGTACCAGGTTGGCGAGAACGACCGCCGCATGGACTGGGACTGGCGCCCGGAGATCCACGATACCGACGGCCTGGCGATGTGGACCGGCGGCGGCGAATGGATCTGGCGGCCGCTGTGCAACCCACCGCAGCTGCGCTTCAACATGTTCGTCGACGAGAACCCGCGCGGCTTCGGCCTGCTGCAGCGCGACCGCAATTTCGACCACTACCACGACGACGGCGTGTACTACGAGAAGCGCCCGTGCCTGTGGGTGGAACCGAAGCAGGGCTGGGGCAAGGGTTCGGTGCAACTGGTGGAGATTCCCACCGTCGACGAGACCTTCGACAACATCGTCGCGTTCTGGAATCCGCAGGACAAGCCGCAGCCTGGGCAGGAACTGCTGTTCGGCTATCGCCTGTACTGGGGCGCGCAGCCGCCGGCGTCCTCGCCGCTGGCGCAGTGCGTGGCCACGCGCACCGGCCTGGGCGGCGTGGTCGGGCAGAAGCGCAGCCATTTCTCCTGGCGCTTCGCGGTGGACTTCGTCGGCGGCGAGCTGGCCAGGCTCGGCAAGGACAAGGATGCCAAGGTCGAGGCGGTGCTGCAGCTGAGCCGCGGCAGCACCGAGATCGTCTCGGCGCGGCCGCTGCACGAACTCTCCGGCTACCGCGCGATGTTCGACGTGGTGCCGCCGGACGATGGCACCCAGCAGATCGACATCCGCCTGTTCCTGCGCGCCGGCGGCAGGCCGCTGACCGAAACCTGGCTGTACCAGTGGACGCCGCCGCCGCCGGCCGAGCGCAAACTGTATTGAGCGTGGCCGGCGCTGCCGCGTTATGCGCGGCAGCGTCTCGCCGCGTGCAGTAGTGCCCGACTTCGTTTGTCGCGGCTGAAGCCGCCATTACAAGGCTCGCGGCCAACGCGCCTGGCGCACTGTGGGAGGGACTTCAGCCCCGACGCGCGACGTGTCCGGCATCGCGCGCTGCGGCGCACTCATGGTTTGGCCGGCTCCCGCGGCTTCGGCGCGCTCTCCTGGCTGATGTCCTCGACATCGCCGATATCCACGCGGCCCGGCGTGCGCCCGTCCCAGACCCGGTCCTGCAGCTTCCAGTACGCCGCCGGTTCCCAGAATTGCTTTGCGTAGAACACTTCCGGATCGATGCTGCCGCCGCGCGGGCCGTTGATCTGCACGCTGGAAGCGCCGGAGTGGCCGAGCATGCTGCCGGTGCTGCGCGCCGCTTCGCGGCGCAATACCGCTTCCTGGCGCGGCTTGGCCACCTGGTCGCCGTACTCGGCCAGCATCTTCTTGTCCTGCTTGATCGCGCGCTGCCGCTCTTCGGGCGTCAGCTGGTTCCAGTAGTCCATCTTGCGCGTGGTGAAGGCGTCGTAGCCGCGCTCGGAGGCCAGCGCCATCCACAGGAAACCCATCGCGCGATCCTGCGCCACGCTTTGGCCTTCCCAATACATTTCGCCCAGCCGCGCCTGCGACGGCTTGTCGGCATAGCGCGCGGCGAGCTGGTAGTGCTTCCTGGCCTCGGCGAACTCGCCCTTCTTATCGGCGCGGATACCGGCGCGCCGATAGAACAGGTCCAGGTGCGCTTCGAGGAACCCGTCGGTCATCACTTGCGCCGGAATGTCGTCGAAGGTACGGGCGTTGTCGGCGGTGGCCGGGCCGGGCAGCGCCAGCGCAACCGCAATGAGCAGCGCCGCGCGGCCGGCGGCGCCATATTCCTTGAACTGATGCATGTCTCTCTTCCCATGAGTACGATCGCCGCAGAGTTTAGACGCGCGCTATGGCGGCGATCCATAGACGAATGGCCTATGCGGCGGATGCCGCGCAGGCGCCGTCAATCGCCATTCATGGTCGCGCCCCGTCGCCGTGCTGACGCGGCGGCTGTCCGCACCAGATCAGTGCTGCATCGCGCTCGCGGCGGGTGTGGCCTACGCACGCGGCCAAGGCCAACGCGGACCGGGCGAAACCTGCTTGCGGCAACCCGACTGCACAGTGCGCTACAGCGGCAGCGCAATCTGCAACGGGTCGATGCGGCCTTCGCCGCGCATGATCTTCTTGAACTCGGCGCGGCTCACCGACACGTAGCGCTCATTGCCGCCGATCTCCACCTGCGGGCCGTCCTGCATGGCGTGGCCGTCCGCGTCCACGCGCACGGTCATCGTCGCCTTGCTGCCGGTGTGGCAGATGGTCTTGATTTCCTGCAGCTCGTCGGCCCAGGCCAGCAGGTACTGGCTGCCTTCGAACAGTTCGCCGCGGAAATCGGTGCGCAGGCCGTAGCACAGCACCGGGATGCGCAGCCGGTCCACCACCTCGCTGAGCTGCCAGACCTGCGCGCGGCTGAGGAACTGCGCCTCGTCCACCAGCACGCAATGCAGTGCGCCGTCGCGGGCGATGGCGTCCAGCAGCAGCGTCAGCAGGTCGGTGTCCGCCGCGAAGGTATTGCCGTGCGCGCGCAGGCCGATGCGCGAGGCGACCACGCCGCTGCCGTCGCGGTGATCCAGCTGCGGTGTCAGGATCGCGGTGCGCATGCCGCGCTCGCGATAGTTGTGCGCCGATTGCAGCAGCGTGGTGGTCTTGCCGGCGTTCATCGCCGAATAATAGAAATACAGTTTCGCCATGGCCCGATTCTAGCGCGGCGACCGGCTGCGCCGTAGACCGGAAGCGCCAGGAAAATCCGTTCAGCGCCGGCGCGCCCGCACCGACATCGGCGCCGGCCGGCGCCCGTTACAATGCGCGGCCCAGGGAAGTCTTCATGCACGGTCTCAATCCCCCCCAACGCGCTGCGGTGCTGCATTGCGAAGGCCCGTTGCTGGTGCTGGCCGGCGCCGGCAGCGGCAAGACCCGCGTGATCGTGGAAAAGATCGCGCACCTGATCGCCACTGGCCGCTATCCGGCCAAGCGCATCGCCGCGATCACCTTCACCAACAAGTCGGCCAAGGAAATGCGCGAGCGCGTAGCCAAGCGCATCCGCGGCGATGCCGCCGATGGCCTGACCATCTGCACCTTCCACGCGCTGGGGCTGAAATTCCTGCAGATCGAGCACGCCGCGGTCGGGCTCAAGCGCGGCTTCTCGATCTTCGACGCCGACGATGCCGCCGCGCAGATCAAGGACCTGATGCACGGCGCCAAGCCCGATGCGATCGACGACGCCAAGAACCTGATCTCGCGCGCCAAGAACGCCGGGCTGTCGCCGGAGCAGGCGATGGCCGCGGCGCGCAGCAACCGCGAGCAGGAAGCGGCCAGCCTGTACGAGCGCTACCAGGTGCGGCTGAGCACGTTCAATGCTGTGGACTTCGACGACCTGATTCGCCTGCCGGTGCAGGTGTTGGAGGAGAACGAGGACATCGTCATGGCCTGGCGCGAGCGCATTGGCTACCTGCTGGTGGACGAGAGCCAGGACACCAACGACGCGCAGTACCGGCTGCTGAAGATGCTGGCCGGCCCGCGCGGCAACTTCACCTGCGTGGGCGACGACGACCAGAGCATCTACGCCTGGCGTGGCGCCAATCCGGAAAACCTGATGCAGATGGGGCACGACTATCCGGCGCTGCAGATCGTCAAGCTGGAGCAGAACTACCGCTGCTCCAACCGCGTGCTGCGCGCGGCCAATGCGCTGATCGCGCACAACCCGCACGAGCACCTGAAGACCCTGTGGAGCGACCAGGCCGACGGCGAGCGCATCCGCGTGTGGGAATGCCGCGACAGCGAGCACGAGGCGGAGAAGGTCGCCGCCGAGATCGCCTACCTGGGCACCGCCAAGCAGGTGCCGTGGAGCGATTTCTGCATCCTGTTCCGCGGCAATTTCCAGTCGCGGCCGCTGGAAAAGGCCTTGCAGATCGCCGGCGTGCCGTACCACATCACCGGCGGCACCGCGTTCCTGGAACGGCAGGAAGTGAAGGACGTGCTGTCGTGGCTGCGGCTGCTGGTCAATCCCGACGACGATGCCGCGTTCCTGCGCGCGGTGCAGGCGCCCAAGCGCGAGGTCGGCGCGACCTCGCTGGCCAAGCTGGCGGAACTGGCCTCGGCCAAGCATCTGCCGATGTCGCGCGCGGCCGAGTCGATGGGCGCGCTGCAGCAGTTGCCGCCGCGCGCGGCCAACGGCCTGAGCGATTTCGTCGATACGCTGCAGGAGTTGCGCACTGCCTCGCTGACCCTGTCCTCGGCCGACGTGGTGCGCCAGCTTGCCGAGCAGTCGGGGCTGATCCGCGAACTGCGCAGCCAGTGCAAGGACGAAGCCACCTTCCAGCGCCGCCGCGGCAACCTGGAAGAACTGGCCAAATGGTTCGAGGGCGGCCCGCGCGGCGCCACTGTCGGCGACCTGGCCGCGCAGCTGGCGCTGCTGTCGCGCAACGACAAGGACGACGGCGGCAATCAGGTGCGGATGATGACCATGCACGCGTCCAAGGGCCTGGAGTTCCGCTACGTGTTCATCGTCGGCTGCGAGGACGGCGTGCTGCCGCACGAGGTCAGTCTGGAGGAGGGCAACCTGCAGGAAGAGCGGCGCCTGCTGTACGTGGGCATTACCCGCGCCAAGGAACAGTTGTGGATGAGCTACAGCAAGCTGACCCGCAAATTCGGCGAGCATATCCGGCTCAAGCCCAGCCGCTTCTTCGCCGAGATCCCGGCCGAGGAAATGCAGCGCGACGGCGCCGATCCGGTGGCCGACGCCGAGCGCAAGAAGGAGCGCGCCAATGCCGGGCTGGCGGCGATCCAGGCATTGTTTGATTGAGGTGGGATTGGGGATTCGTAACGGCGGTTGTGCGCCGCGCCGCGGGTACTGGGGTGTAGTGCGCACATGTGCTGGAGTTCCCTTCTCCCATCGGGACCACGGTGGTTCCTTCTCCCATCGGGAGAAGGTGGCCCGCAGGGCCGGATGAGGGTACGGGCGCAGCCTGAGAAGTGCGAGCACGCCAGGCTGATGTCGCGCCGAGGTACCCTCACCCCAACCCCTCTCCCGGGGGGAGAGGGGCTAAAAAACAGGTGCTTGTGCATGCCAGCCGGGTGCACTGTGGGAGGGACTTCAGTCCCGACGCGGTTTCACCTGGCTGTGGGACTGCTGGCTTCGTTCGTCGCGACTGATGGCCCACGGCCACCCCGAGTCGCTCCCACAGAAAAACCAGAGGCTGCTTTCGCAGCCTCCGCGCGACTTACGACGACAAATGCTCGATTGCCGCGACGCTGCCGAGGCGGTCGCCCAGGCGCTTGAGCAGGGCCAGGCGGTTGCCGCGCAGCGCCGGGTCCTCGACGTTGACCATCACCCCGTCGAAGAATGCATCCACCTGCGGCCGCAGCCGCGCCAGGACGTTCAGCACGGCGACGTAGTCGTGCTGGCGCAGCGCACCGCCGGTCTCCACGATCGCCGCTTCCACCGTCTCGGCCAGCGCGCTTTCGGCCGGCTCGCGCAGCAGGGTCGGGTCGATCTGTGCCGGAATCGCGCCCTCGGCCTTGCGCAGGATGTTGCGGATGCGCTTGTTGGCCGCGGCCAGCGCCTCGGCCTCCGGCAGGGTGGCGAAGATGCCGATTGCCTCGATGCGGCGGTCGAAGTCGTAGAGCGATCCGTGGGTGGCGGTCGCGGCTGAAGCCGCTCCTACAGAAGCTGCGGTTCCTTCAGCCCCGACCGAGAACAGTGCCGCCACCGCATTGAAGTGCGTCGCCGGCACGCCCTTGTCGGCGTAGTAGCCGCGCAGGCGGTCGAGGATGAAGTCGAAGATTTCCTGAAGCTCAGCAAGCGTGGTGCCACCAATGTTCGGAACAGCATTGGCATCCGCGCCCGAAGCGCGTGCTGTTGCGGCTGCTTTTTCAGCCTGCTTGTCCTTTTGTTGGGTCTTTGCAAACGCAACAGCATCCAGTGCCTGGTCAAGCAGACCGCGCACATCCACATCAAACCCACTCTCGATCACCGTCCGCGCCAACCCCAGCGCATTGCGCCGCAGCGCGAACGGGTCCTTGTTGCCGGTCGGCTTCAGCCCCGCGGCAAACCCGCCGGCCAGGGTGTCCAGGCGCTCGGCGATGGCCAGCACCTTGCCCAGCGGCGACAGCGCGATGTCGTCGCCGGCGAAGCGCGGCTGGTAGGCCTCGTCGATCGCCAGCGCGATCTCGCCCGGCTCGCCGGCGGCCTTGGCGTAGTGGCGCCCGGCGATGCCCTGCAGTTCGGGAAATTCGTTGACCATGCGCGACTGCAGGTCGTTCTTGCTCAACTCGGCGGCGCGCCGCGCCTGTGCGGCGTCCACGCCGACCAGCGGCGCGATCGCCTCGGCCAGCGCGGCCACGCGCCGCACCTTGTCGGCGATGCTGCCGAGCCTGGCCTGGTAGGTCACGCTGGCCAAGCCTTCGCCCATCGCGACCAGGCCCTGCTTGAGGTCCTCGTCGAAAAAGAACTTGGCGTCGGCGAAGCGCGGCCGGATTACCCGCTCGTAGCCCTTGGCCACTTCGGCCACGTCGCGCGAGACGATGTTGGCGATGCCGATGAAGTGCTCGGTCAGCTTGCCGCCGTCGTCGAGCACCGGGAAGAATTTCTGGTTGCTCTCCATCGTCTCGATCAACGCTTCCTGCGGCACCGCCAGGAACGCCGGCTCGAAGCGGCACAGCACCGCCGACGGCCATTCGACCAGGTTCACTACCTGCTCCAGGTTGTCGTCGGAGATGCGCGCGCTGCCGCCGGCCTGACGCGCAGCCTGCTCGACCTCGGCGACGATGCGCGCGCGGCGCGCATCCGGATCCACCAGCACCTGCGCCGCTTGCAGCGCGGCCACGTAGTCGCCGGGGTGGGCCAGCACGACCGGCGCGTCGTGCAGGAAGCGGTGGCCGCGGCTGACCCGGTCGGCTTGCACGCCGAACAGCTGCACCGGCACCACGGCGCTGCCGAACAGCAGCACCAGCCAGTGCACCGGCCGCGCGAAGCCGTAGTCGTGGTCGCCCCAGCGCATCGGCTTGGGGATCGGCATCGCCGCGATCGCCTCGCGCAAGATCTCCGGCAGCAGTGCGGCGGTCTGCGCGCCCGGAGTCACTGCGCGGTGCACGAAACGCTCGCCCTTGGCGTCGCTGGTGCGCTCCAGCGCGGTCCAGTCGATGCCGGCCTTGGCGGCGAAACCGGCCAACGCCTTGGTCGGCTGGCCATCGGCGTCCAGCGCGATGTTGAGATACGGGCCGAGCACTTCCGAGCGCTGCTCCGGCTGTTCGGCGGCCACGCCCGGCAGCAGCACCGCCAGCCGGCGCGGGGTGGACAGCGGCTTGGCGTCGCCGCGTTCGACCGCGATGCCGCGCTTCTCCAGCCCGGCGATCACGCCGTCGAACAAGGCCTGCGCCAGGCCCGGCAGCGCCTTGACCGGCAGTTCCTCGGTACCCAGTTCGATCAGCAGGGGATGTAGTGCGCTCATGTGTCAGACCTTGCTAGCGGTTCCCTTCTCCCTGCGGGAGAAGGTGCCCCGAAGGGGCGGATGAGGGTACGGCGGAGCCTTTGGAAGTTCAGGTCTGCAGGGCTTCGCCCCGTACCCTCACCCCAACCCCTCTCCCGATGGGAGAGGGGCTACGAAGGCTTCAGCGCTTCACGCCGGGGAAGCCCAGCTTCTCGCGTTGCGTGTGGTAGGCCTTGGCCACCGCCTGCGCCAGCGCGCGCACGCGCAGGATGTAGCGCTGGCGTTCGGTCACCGAGATCGCGCGGCGCGCGTCGAGCAGGTTGAAGGCGTGGCTGGCCTTGGTCACCTGCTCGTAGGCCGGCAGCGGCAGGCCGAGCTCGACCAGGCGCTGCGCCTCGCGCTCGCAGGCGTCGAAGCGGTGGAACAGCTCAGCCACGTCGGCGTGCTCGAAGTTGTACGCGCTCTGTTCCACCTCGTTCTGGTGGTAGACGTCGCCGTAGGTCACCGGCGCCCCGTCCGGGCCATAGGTCCATACCAGGTCGTAGACGTTGTCGCAGTTCTGCAGGTACATGCACAACCGCTCCAGGCCGTAGGTGATCTCGCCCAGCACCGGCTTGCACTCCAGGCCGCCGGCCTGCTGGAAGTAGGTGAACTGGGTGACCTCCATGCCGTTGAGCCATACCTCCCAGCCCAGGCCCCAGGCGCCGAGCGTGGGCGATTCCCAATTGTCCTCGACGAAGCGCAGGTCGTGCACCAACGGGTCGATGCCCAGCGCCTGCAACGAGTCCAGGTACAGCTGCTGGATATTGTCCGGGTTCGGCTTCATCGCCACCTGGTACTGGTAGTAGCGTTGCAAGCGGTTCGGGTTCTCGCCGTAGCGGCCGTCGGTGGGGCGGCGGCATGGCTGCACGTAGGCCGCGTTCCACGGCTCGGGGCCGAGCGCGCGCAGGAACGTGGCCGGGTGGAAGGTGCCGGCGCCCACTTCCAGGTCCAGCGGTTGGATCAGCACGCAGCCGTGCTGCGCCCAGAACTGGTTGAGGGTCTGGATCAGACCCTGGAACGTGATCGGAACGGACCGGGAGACGGGCATGCAACAAAGGCCGGCAAAGGGGGTGCGCTAGTATAGCGACCGACTTGCGGGGACTTCCGCGCACCGGACCTGACCATGGATTCGCGACCTGCCGCGCAGCCGCCCGCCGTGCCTGTACCCGCCGCCGTGTCGCTGCCGGCCGGGCGGCTGAGTGTCGCGCCGGTGGCCGCGGCGCTGCTCGCCGACGGCCTGGTCGCGCCGGCCGAGCGCGGCCGCATGCAGTTCTCGGCGCAGTCCGCGCGCACCGTCAGCGACGTGCATCCGCTGGTGCTGCTGTCCAACCTGAAGCTGGCCGCGACCCGTCCGCCGGGCAGTGAGCTGGGCCTGGAGCGGCTGACCGAATGGCTGGCGCAGCGCTGCGGCCTGCGCTACCTGCGCATCGATCCGACCCGGGTCGACGTGGCCGCGGTCACCGCCGTGGTCTCGCATGCCTACGCGCGCCGCCACCGCATCCTGCCGCTGGCGCTGGACGGCGAACGCCTGCTGGTGGCGACCAGCGAGCCGCTGGCGCTGGACTGGCTGGCCGACGTGCAGCACCTGGCGCGGCGCCGGATCGAGATCGCGGTGGTCAACCCGCTGGACCTGCACCGCTACACGATGGAATTCTTCGGTGTGACCCGCTCGGTGCGCGGCGCCAAGGACGGGCGCAACGAGCAGAGCAGCGGCCTGCCCAGCTTCGAGCAGCTGGTGGAACTGGGCCGCGGCGGCGACGTCAACGCCGACGACCACCACATCGTGCACATCGTCGACTGGCTGCTGCAGTACGCCTATGAGCAGCGCGCCAGCGACATCCACCTGGAGCCGCGGCGCGAGGCCGGGCGCATGCGCTTCCGCATCGATGGCGTGTTGCACAAGGTGCTGGAAGTGCCGCCGGCGGTGATGACCGCCATCGTCAGCCGGATCAAGGTGCTCGGGCGCATGGACCTGGCCGAGCGCCGGCGCCCGCAGGACGGGCGCATCAAGACCCGCTCGCCGGGCGGGCGCGAGACCGAGATGCGCCTGTCCACCATGCCCACCGCGTTCGGCGAGAAGTGCGTGATGCGCATCTTCGACCCGGACGCGGCGTTCAAGAGCGTGGACCAGCTCGGCTTCAGCGCGCAGGAAGCGGCCGGCTGGGCAGCGCTGGTCGAGCGCCCGCACGGCATCGTGCTGGTCACCGGCCCCACCGGCTCGGGCAAGACCACTACGCTGTATTCCACGCTCAAGCGCCTGGCCACACCGGATGTGAACGTGTGCAGCGTCGAGGACCCGATCGAGATGATCGCGCCGGAGTTCAACCAGATGCAGGTGCAGACCAACATCGACCTGGACTTCGCCAGCGGCGTGCGCACCCTGCTGCGGCAGGACCCGGACATCATCATGATCGGCGAGATCCGCGACCTGGAAACCGCGCAGATGGCGGTGCAGGCCTCGCTGACCGGGCACCTGGTGCTGTCCACCCTGCACACCAACGACGCGCCCTCGGCGATCACCCGCCTGCTCGATCTGGGCGTGCCGCACTACCTGGTCGCCTCCACCCTCAACGGCGTGCTGGCGCAGCGCCTGGTGCGCACGCTGTGCAGCCACTGCAAGCGCCCGCACACGCTCAGCGACCTCGAATGGGACGCGCTGCGCGTGCCGGGCGAAGCGCTGCCGCAGGCGCTGCACACGCACGCCCCGGTCGGCTGCCTGGAATGCCGCCGCACCGGCTACCTGGGCCGTGTCGGCCTGTACGAACTGCTGCCGGTGACGCCGCGCCTGCGCACGCTGATCCGCGCCGACATGGACTTGGCCGGCTTCAGCCGCGCCGCGCAGGCCGAGGGCGTGCGCAGCCTGCGCCGCGCCGGGCTGGAAAAGGTGGCCGCCGGCCTGACCACCATCGAGGAAGTGCTGTCGGTGCTGCCGCCGCGCGAGTGAGGCGCGCGCTGGCGCACCGACGCCGTCGTCGCACCGGGCACGCCAAGCGCCAGCGTGCGGGCCGGTCACGCATGCCGGGTTCGCTGGCCGGCGGCCGCAAACGACTGTCGTGCAGCTGAATTGCGACGCGCGATCGTGGCGCAGTGCGCCGCCGGCTTGGAAAAAGCCGCGACGGTCTGACTACAATCGGGCTACCCCCCAACCGAGTTGCCACCCGCCGATGACGCCTGCGCCCTTCCTGATCCTCGAAACCGGCGAGCCGGTGGCGACGATGCGGCGCTACGGGCGCTTTCCGCACTGGATCCGCGTCGCCGCCGGCCTGGCCGCGCGCGACACGGTGGTGGCCGATGTCGCCGGCGGCGCCGCGTTGCCGGCGCGCGACGGCTTCGCCGGAATCATCGTCACCGGCTCGGCCGCCTTCGTCACCGACCGCGCCGAGTGGAGCGAGCGCTCGGCCGACTGGCTGCGCGAGGCCGCCCACGCCGGCACCCCGCTGCTGGGCATCTGCTACGGCCACCAGCTGCTGGCGCATGCGCTGGGCGGGGAAGTGGCTTACAACCCGGCCGGGCGCGAATCGGGCACCGTGCACATCGATCTGCACCCGCCGGCGTTCGACGATCCGCTGTTCGCCTGCCTGCCCGAACGCTTCCCGGCCCACGCCACGCACCTGCAGACGGTGCTGCGCGCGCCGGCCGGGGCCACCGTGCTGGCGCGCTCGGCGCAGGACCAGTGCCATGCCTTCCGCTGGGGCGAGGCCGCCTGGGGCGTGCAGTTCCACCCGGAATTCGCCACCCACCACATGCGCGGCTACGTGCACGCCCGCGCCGAGTGTCTACGCAGCGCTGGACGCTGTGCCCGTACCATCGCCCGCGAGGTCAGCGCCGCGCCGCTGGCGCGCAAGCTGTTGCGGCGCTTCGTTCAGCACGCGCGCGGCCAGCAAACCGCCGGCGGCCAGGCAAAACCGCGATAATCTGTACACGCGCCGCGCTGTACGGCGTCCCCCACTTCGGATTGGCAATGATCGAGATTCGCAAGCTGCCGGCTTCGGCCGGCGCGGAATGGCTGTTGAGCGGGATTGCGCTGCTGCGCCGCGCGCCGCTGGCGTTGGGCCTGCTGGGTGTGATCTGGGGCCTGGCGGCGCTGCTGGCGCTGCTGCTGGGCGCACTGAGTCCGACCCTGGGCATGCTCGCGCAATTGCTGCTGGGCCTGGCCGGGCCGCTGCTGTTCGGCGGGCTGGTGTGGGCGGTGCGCGAGGTGGACCAGGGCCGCACCGCGCAGCCGGCGCACCTGCTGCAGGGCCTGCACGACGGCCGCGCGCCGCGCCTGCTGGTGGCGCTGCTGCCGCAGGTGCTGGTCGGCCTGGCACTGGGCGCGCTGGCGCTGGTGGTGGTTGGGCAGAGCGGCTGGGAGCAGCTGGGTACGGTGATGAACAAGCTCAACGAGCTCGGCCAGTCCAGCGCCCAGCCGGATCCGGCGCAGGTCGAGCAACTGGTGGCCGCGCTGCCGGCCATGCGCATCCTGCTGTGGCTGCTGCTGGTGTTAGTCGGCTTCGTGGCGGTGACGCTGACCCTGTTCGTGCTCGCCCCGCAGGTGATGTTCGACGGCCGCAACGGCCTGGCGGCGATGCGCAATAGCCTGCGCGCCTGCCTGCACAACGCGCCGGCGATGCTGGTGTTCTTCGTGCTCGCCTTCATCGCCATGTTCGCGCTGTATTTCTTGCTGGCGCTGGTGGTGCTGCTGGTGCAGGCGCTGGCCGGGCCGACCATCGCCGCCTTGATCGCGCAATTGCTGCTGATGGCGCTGGCGATGCCGACCCTGGCCGGCGCGGTGTACGCGGCGTGGAAGCAGATGTTCGTGCACGGCGGCGATGCCGCGCCGGCGGTGCCGCCGCCGCCGTCGAATGTGTTTGTGGCTTGAGGCTGGGAATCGGGAACGTCGGTGACAGCAACAGCAGGCGGCCCTTCGGGGCCGCTTCTGTGTTGCGCGATGTGCGGGCGCGATCCGGTGGCTGCGGCGGCACTGGCGGTGCCTGCTGCTGCGGAAGGGTTTCGGCCCCGGCGCACCACGCCGTTCCCGTTGCCTATTCCCTGGCCTCGATTTCCGGCTTCTTGGTCACCGCACTGGCGGCGATGATGCCGATCTCGTACAGCAGGCACATCGGGATCGCCAGCATCAGCTGCGAGACCACATCCGGCGGGGTCAGCACCGCGGCCAGCACGAAGATGCCGACCACCGCATAGCCGCGGCCTTCGCGCAGCTGCTGCGGGGTGACCCAGCCGAGCAGGGCCAGGATCACCAGCGCCACCGGCAGCTCGAAGCTGGCGCCGAAGGCGAAGAAGATCGCCAGCACGAAATCCAGATAGGCGCCGGCGTCGGGGGTGAGCTGGATGATGTCGGGCTTGAACGTGGTCAGGAAGTGGAACACCGCCGGCAGCACCAGGAAATAGGCGAAGGCGCAGCCCACGTAGAACAGCAGCACCGCCGAGGCCAGCAGCGGCAGCGCCAGGCGCTTCTCGCGCTGGTACAGGCCCGGGGCGACGAACGCCCATGCCTGGTACAGCAGCCACGGCACGGCGATGAACACGCCCACGAAGAAGGTCAGCTTGAGTGGGGCGAACACCGCGCCTGCCGGGTGGGTGGCGATCACGCTCTGCCCGATCGGCAGCTGCGCCAGCATCGGCGCAGCCAGCCAGGTGTAGATGCGCTTGGAGAAGGGCAGCAGCGCCAGCACCACCACGCCAAGACCAGCCAACGCGCGCACCAGGCGCGCGCGCAGTTCGACCAGATGCTCGATCAGGCTGCTTTCGGCTTCCGGATTCATCGCGGCGGCTCAGGATCGGCGCTGGGCGGTGCGCTGCCAGGCGCCGGCGTTGCGGGGGCCGGGTGTGCGGCGGATGACGTTGCGTCGGCTGGTACGTGCGCATGCGTTGCCGGTGCCGGTTCCGCCGCTGGTGCCGCCTGTGCTGGCGATTCGATGGCGGCAGGCGCCGCGTCGGCGAGCGGTTCCGGCCCGGTCGGGTCGATCTCGCGGCGCAGCGCGTCGGTGTCGCGCCGCAGCTGCTGGCCGCTGTCGCGCAGCTGCGATTCGGCCTGGCGCAGCGAGGCCTGCACGTCCTGCAGGCTGCGCTTGAGCTCCTCGGCTTCCAGTTCGCGCTCCAGTTCCTGTTTCACCGAATCCCACTGCGCGCGCGCGCGGCGCACCCACAGGCCGGCGAAGCGCGCGGCCTTGGGCAGGCGTTCCGGGCCGAGCACCACCAGTGCCACCACTGCGATCAGCAGCAGTTCGCTGAATCCGATATCGAACACGCCGGCGGCTTCCTATTCAGCGCGGGTCGCGGTCGCGTTCGGCCTGGGTCTGGCGGGACTGTTCGCTGCTGCGCGACTCGTCGCCGAGCTGGCCGGCGGGTTTGTCCTCGTCGCGCATGCCTTTCTTGAATTCCTTGACCGCACTGCCCAGATCCTTGGCGCCGCTGGTCAGTCGCTTGGTGCCGAACACCAGCAGCACGATCACCAGCACCACAAGCCAGTGCCAGATGCTAAAACCGCCCATGATCCGCTCGCAGAGAAGTCGTAAGGAACAACGAGGATAACGCACCGCGCCGCGGTGCGTTCAGTGCTGCACGCGGTGCCGCCGATTCTAGTGGTTGCCGTCCAGCGACTCGGTGCGGATCTCGCCTTCGGACACCGGCTGGAAGCCCTGCTGCGCCGGCTTCTGCGGCGGGGCCTGCAAGGGCGCGGTGCTGGTGCCGTCGGCGGCGGCGGGTTCGGCGACCGCTGGCGCTGCGGCTTGCGCCGACGCTTGCGGGCGCGGCGTCGGCGGTGCGCTGGCGGTGCCGCGGTTCTGCCGCGCCGCGTAGGTGGCTTCCTCAAGCTTGTCGCGGAAGGCGACCACGTCGCTGGACGGCAGGCCGGTGGTGCGTCCTTCGAAGATCATGCGCGGGGTAGTGTTGCTGCCGTATACGTTGAGATCGGCGGCATCGTCGATCTGCAGTGCCGCGCCGTCCAGCGCCACGCCGGCGAACAGGCCGCGCGCGCGCGACCACGACCAGATCTCGGCCTTGAGCTGGCCGTCGGTGGCGGCGGAAGCGTTGCGCCCGACCGGGCCGGCGGCGACGCCGGCATCGGCGCCGAGGGTGAACTTGCCGTTGACGATGTTGTCCAGGCTGCGGTCGTTGCGGAACACCAGTACCACGTCGGAGGACTGCACGCCGACCTGGAAGCCGATGCTGCCGCCGGTGAGCTTGACGAACACCGGGTTGGACCAGGTGCCGTCGGGGCGCTTGACCGACATCAGGCCGTGGCCGCGGCGGCCGCCGATGACCAGGCCGGCCTTGAGCGTGTCCGGGATCACCACGATCGCGCGGCCCTCGTCGAGCAGCTTGTCGGGGATGGATTGCTCCGGGATCTGCTGGATGTCGGTCAGCACGCGCAGCGCGTTGCGGGCGCGCTCGTCTTCTTCCGGGCCGGCCACGGCGTGGCCGACGAACAGTGTGGTACTCAACAACAGCGCGAGGCGCGGCAGGCGGGGCATGGCGAGCTTCCGAAATAGGTCCGCAGCAAAATACTGCAAGTCCTTGAATTTAGTCACAGCGCAATGAATCGGCAATGAGCGCGCGCGGCCGTCATGCGCACTGGCGATCGTTGCGATCGACACCATCGCCACGCGCGTGGCGGGCGCCTCTGCCACAATGCACGCATGATCGATACCCCCGATACCGCCGTGCTGGTGGTGAACCTAGGCACGCCCGACGCGCCGACCGCGCCTGCGGTCGCCCGCTACCTGGCCGAATTCCTCGGCGACAAACGCGTGGTCGCCATCCCCAAGCTGTTCTGGTGGCCGCTGCTGAACTGGGTGATCCTGCCGCGGCGCTCGCCGCGTTCGGCGGAGAAATACGCGCTGGTGTGGTTGCCGGAAGGCTCGCCGCTGGCGGTGTACACCCGGCGCCTGGCCGAAGGCATGCAGCGCGAACTGCCCGGCCACCGTGTGGCCTGGGCGATGCGTTACGGCACCCCGGCGCTGGCACCGGCACTGGACGCGTTGCGCGACGCCGGCGTGCGTCGGATCGTGGTGCTGCCGCTGTACCCGCAGTATTCGACCACCACCACCGCCTCGATCGAGGACGTGGCGCAGGCCTGGCAGGCGCGCAATCCGCAGCTGCCGCTGACCCTGATCGAGGACTATCCCACCGACCCGGCCTGGGTCGATGCGGTGGCCGACAGCGTGCGTGCGCACTGGGCGCAGCACGGCCGCGGCGAGACCTTGTTCTTCTCCTTCCACGGTCTGCCGCAGCGCGTGGCCAACAACGGCGATCCGTATCCGCAGCGCTGCGAGGCCAGCGCGCAGGCGATCGCCGCGGCGCTGGGCCTGGGTGCTGACGAATGGCGGCTCGGTTACCAGTCGCGCTTCGGCGCCGAGCGCTGGCTGCAGCCGTATGCGGAGCCGAGCCTGTGGCAGTTGGCCGAGCAGGGCACCAAGCGGGTCGATGTGATCTGCCCGGGTTTCGCCACCGATTGCCTGGAAACGCTGGAAGAAGTGGCGATGGGCTTCGTCGAGACCTGCGCCGCGCGCGGCATGCAAGTGCGCTACATCCCCTGCCTCAACGACGCCCCGGCGCACGCGCGCGCGCTGGCGCAACTGGCCGCGCGCACCGCATGACGCTGCGCGCGTTCGCCTGCCCGTCGCGGGTGGGCACGCTGGCCGGGTTGCGCAGCGGCGATCCGCATGGCCCCAAGATGCTGGCGGTGCATGGCTGGCTGGACAACGCCGCCAGCTTCGTGCCGCTGAGCGCGCAACTGCCGCAGCTGGACCTGGTGATGCTGGACCTGCCCGGCCACGGCCACAGCGTGCCGTTGCCGGCCGGCGCCGACTACCTGCTGACCGGCATGCTGCATCCGCTGCTGGACGCGGCCGACGCGCTGGGCTGGGAGCGCTTTGCCGTGATCGGCCATTCGATGGGGGCGGCGATCGCCAGCACCCTGGCCGCGGCGGCGCCGCAGCGCATCGAGAAGCTGGTCGCGATCGAGATGCTCGGCGGCCTCGCCGAGACTGTGGAAGGCACCCTGGAACGCCTGCGCGACAGCGTCGCCGTGACCCGCCGCGGCAACACCTCGCCGCTGCGCCTCTTCCCCGACCTGGCCGCGCCGGTACGCGCGCGGATGCTGGCCAACCAGCTCAGCGAGCCGGCGGCGCGGCTGCTGGTGGAACGCGGGGTCGAGGCGGTGGAGGGCGGCTACGTGTGGCGCAGCGACCGGCGCCTGACCCTGCCCACTGCGGTCCGGCTGAGCGAGGCGCAGGTGCAGGCGTTGCTGGCCGGCATCGACTGCCCGGCGCGGGTGATCTACGCCGACCCGGCGCAGCCGTACTTCCCCGAGGCGTTGCGCAACGCGCGTGCGGCGCGGCTGCGCCACGGCCGCGTGCACGTGGTGCCGGGCACCCACCATCTGCACATGGAGCAGCCGGCCGCGGTCGCGGCGCTGTTGCACGACTTCTTCTGAGCCGCCGGCCGGCGCCATGCGGGGGAGCGGTCGGATCGCGGCTCAATGCGGCAAATACACACGGCTTGTGAAGCTTGTGTGTAGAAAAAATTTCGCTTAAGTTTCCGCCACGCCTGCCGACAAAACAGGCATAGACGCGATACGTCTTGCGTACGCGGCCCGATCCCGGCGTCCTGACATGCCGGCGTAGCGCCGTTCGGACCGTATCGTTCGCTGGCGCCGGAGGTCGCGCCAGGTGTGAGGTAGGCGGGGAGAGGGGGCCTGCCGGGCGCTGCGCATGGAGTGTTTCTTCCGCAGCGCTGAGGCGAAACCCGCCGATGGTCCGCTGCGTGGCAGCGCGACTCAGTTCAACAGCCGCCGCAATTGCGCCTTCAGGCGCCGTCCCTGCGCATGGAAATAGTCGCGCTCGGCACGCCAGGCCGGGAACCGCGCTTCCACTTCGTGCCAGAACGCCGGCGAGTGGTTGGCTTGCAGCAGATGGCACAGCTCGTGGACCAGCACGTACTCGAACGCCGACGGCCGTCCCAGCACCAGCGCCAGGTCCAGCGCCATCGAACCGTCCGGCGCCAGCGAGCCCCATTGCGAGGACATGACCTTCAGCCGCACCCGCGCCGGCGCGCGCGGCAGCGAGGGCAGGTATTTGGGCAGCCAGTGGCCGACGTCGGTGCGCGCCTGCGCCTCGTAGAACTCGCGCAGCGCGCGCGCGATCGCCGCATCGGTGGCGCGCGCCGGCAACTGCAGCACCGCGCCGTCGGCATCGACCTGTAGCCGCGCATAGCGGCCCTCGCTCCAGCGCAGCGGCAGGCGTTCGCCGCGCAGCGGCAGCCAGCCGGGCACGCCGCGTTGCAGGCCGGGTTCGTCGCCTTCGTCCTGGTAGCGCGCCAGCTGCTCGCCGAGCCAGTGCCGATGTTCGAGCAGGAAACGCTCGCCGGCCACCAGGCTGGCGCGCAGCGGCAGGGTCAGGCGAGCGCCGCGTTCGTCGACGCTGAGCTTGATCCGCCGCGCACGCGGGTCCCGCACGCGCAGCACCTCGATCTCGCGCTCGTCCAACCGCAGGCGGACGAGGTCGCGTTCGACGGCCGCCGTGGGCGGCGCGAGCAGGCGACGAAGGAAATCGGGCATGCGCACAGCATACCGCTCATGCGCGCGCGCGGTGACAGCGCGCACCGATCGTGGTGCATGCTTCAGCTGCGTTACGGTCACAGTCGCCCCGGAGTGTTCGGCAGTGAATCCGGGCAGCCCACGCAGCGGCCCCTGTAGGAGCGGCTTCAGCCGCGACGAACGCAGCCGGGAAATGGGCCGGCTGCGGTGCCGGTCCGGGCCGATGGCTCCAGGCGCGATCCGCCGGGATGTGCCGGCCTCGCCTCAGGTCTCCGCCTTGCTTAGCTTCAACGCCTCTTCCAGCAGCAGGAACAGGCGTCGCACTTCGGCACTCATCAGTGCGAAGCGGGCGTCCAGTTCGGCGCGCACGCCGTCCTGGTCGGCGTTCTCCAGCTGGTCCAGGGCGCCGTCGAGGAACTTCAGCTTGCGGATCACCAGGTCGTCGCCGAGCACGAAGGAGACGTGGTCGTCCAGGATCAGCGCCAGTTTGGTGACCTGCTTGCCGGCTTCCAGGTGCTTGTCGATCTCGTCGCAGCGCAGTTCCTGGTGCTGGCACTTGACCACCGCGCCGCCTTCGATCGGATCCTTCATCTCGCACTCCTCGCCCAGGCTGAGGCCTTCGGGCAAGGGTTCGCCGGCGATCCAGCCGGTCAGGATCGAGCGCGGCGCCACTTCCGCGTTCAGCGGCAGCGCCGGGAAGCTGCCGAGCACGCCGCGGATCTCGGACATCACGTTCTCGCCGCTCTTGCGGCTGGAAGTGTCCACCGCGACGTAGCCGTGTTGCAGGTCGAGCATGGCGTCGGTACGCGAGGATTTGACGAAGGCGCGCGGCAGCAGTTCGTGGATCAGGTCGTCCTTGAGCCGCTTGCGCGCCTTGCCGCCAGGCCGGCGGCCTTCCTTCTCCTCGATCTCGGCGACCTTGCGCTCGAGCAGGTCGTTGACCACCGAGCCGGGCAGGATCTTGTCTTCGCCGCCGACGGTCAGCCACAGGAACTCGGCGATGCGGTGCGACAGCACTTCGCGCTCGTCGCGGCCGAACGGGGAGATGAAGCCGCGCGAACTCATTTCCAGCGGGCCGACCGGCTTGAGCTGCACTTCCGGCAGGAGCTTGTCGATCTCGGAGAAGTCGAGGGTGGTGGGGAAGCGGAACAGGGTCAGGTTGCGAAAGAACATCGAGCATCCAGCAGAAGGAAACGGAACGGCCCGGCGCTGTGCGCAGGGTGGGCGGCGGGCATTGTCGCATCGCTCCCGTCCGGATACCGCAACACGCGGTTCAGCGGCGCGCGCGCAGCGCCGGCGGCGGCCTCACGCGTCGTCGTCGAGCGGCCAGGCGCTGGTGGGCGCGGCATCCGGGCACCAGGCGGCTGACCACCGAATAGCTGTCCTGCTCGATCACGTGCCAGGTCACGCCGAGTGTGCGCAGGTAGTCGGGCAGCACCTGCGCGGGAACGCCGGGTTGCTTCTGCTCCAGGTTCACCGCGACCAGTTCGAACGGCACCGGCGCCTTGCGCTGCAGCTGCAACAGGATGTCCAGCAGGGTCTAGCTGTCCTTGCCGTCTGACAGGCACACCATCACCTTGTCGCCGGCCTCGATCATGCCGAAATCGGCAATGGCCTGGCCGACCTGCCGGTATAGGCGCTTGCCCAGCGACGGCGCGCGCCGCGCGCGCGGCGCGGGATCGGCGAGGCGTTGCGGCAGGGGCAAGGCCGCAGGTGTCATCGGCGCGCATTGTAATCGGCGCGCGGCGCGGATCGCGTCGCCTGGCGCCGTGCAGCGCCAAGCGGGAAGGTCTGCGCGCGCTGGCGCGCACGCTGTGCGCCCCGATGGCGCAGCGCAGCAAGCGTTTCGCCGGTGGGCTGGGTAAAGTCCGCCTGTCACCCCGGCTTGCGAACCGCATCTGATGGCTCCGTCGGCTTCTCTTCGCAGCGACGCCTTTTTTAGCGCGATTTCTGATAGCGCTACCATAACGTCGCGTATGCCGCTGCGCGCGAGGCGATCAAATTGCCGAGCGGAACGTTACGTTGGATCCTGCGTCGCTGTGCAGAACTGCCTGCATTACCCGCAGCACAGCTGCGCTGGCCGACCAAGTCGCTTGCCCCACGCGCGTGCCGGTGGCCGCGTCCCTCACGCCGATCGCCGTCGCTGCGGCAGCGCGACAGCAACGCGCATCCTCTTCCTCCCACTCGACAGGACTCCCTCTCCCATGAGCAACTCCCCCTACATCGGCGCCAAGGAATACTTCCCGGGCATCGGCCGCATCGCGTTCGAAGGCAAGGCTTCGGACAACCCGCTGGCGTTCAAGGTCTACGACGCGCACAAGCGCATCGGCGACAAGACCATGGCCGAGCACCTGCGCTTCGCCGTCGCCTACTGGCACAGCTTCTGCGGCAACGGCGCCGATCCGTTCGGTCCGGGTACGCGCGCCTATCCGTGGGACGCCGGCAGCGATGCGCTGGGCCGCGCCGAGGCCAAGGCCGATGCGGCGTTCGAATTCTTCACCAAGCTCGGCGTGCCGTACTACTGCTTCCACGATATCGATCTGGCGCCGGACGCGGACGATGTGGGCCAGTACGAGAAGAACCTCAGGCATATGGTCGGCATCGCCAAGCAGCGCCAGGCCGACACCGGCATCAAGCTGCTGTGGGGCACCGCCAACCTGTTTTCGCATCCGCGTTACATGAACGGCGCTTCGACCAATCCGGACTTCAACGTGGTCGCGCGCGCGGCGGTGCAGGTCAAGGCCGCGCTGGATGCCACCGTCGAACTGGGCGGCGAGAACTATGTGTTCTGGGGCGGCCGCGAAGGCTATGCCAGCCTGCACAACACGCAGATGAAGCGCGAGCAGGACCACATGGCGCGCTTTTTGACCATCGCCCGCGACTACGGGCGCAGCATCGGCTTCAAAGGCAATTTCCTGATCGAGCCCAAGCCGATGGAGCCGATGAAGCACCAGTACGACTTCGACAGCGCCACGGTGATCGGCTTCCTGCGCCAGCACGGGCTGGATCAAGACTTCAAGCTCAACATCGAGGCCAACCATGCCACGCTGTCGGGCCACAGCTTCGAGCACGACCTGCAGGTGGCCAGCGACGCGGGCCTGCTCGGCAGCATCGACGCCAACCGCGGCAACCCGCAGAACGGCTGGGACACCGACCAGTTCCCGACCGACCTGTACGACACGGTCGGGGCGATGCTGGTGGTGCTGCGGCAGGGCGGGCTGGCGCCGGGCGGGCTGAACTTCGACGCCAAGGTGCGGCGCGAGTCGTCCGATCCGCAGGACCTGTTCCTGGCCCACATCGGCGGCATGGACGCGTTCGCGCGCGGGCTGGAAGTGGCCCATGCGCTGCTGACGTCCTCGCCGCTGGAGCAGTGGCGCGCCGCGCGCTACAGCAGCTTCGACAGTGGTGCCGGCGCGGCGTTCGCGGCCGGCAACAGCACGCTGGCGGAGCTGGCGGCGCACGCGGCCAAGGCCGGCGCGCCCAAGCAGGTCAGCGGTCGCCAGGAAGCCTACGAGAACCTGATCAACCAGTATCTGATCCGCTGATGCGGAACTTGCCGCCCGCCGCCGCGTCAGTGCCGTTTGCTACGCGCGGCGGCCGGTGCGGCCACCGAATCGCGCTTGATCAGCTGATGAGCGAGCACATGATCGATCTTCGTCCGAGCCGTGCGTTCCTTGCTGCGGATGCTGCGCAACAGGATGTCGATCGCCGCATCGGCCATGGCCGCGATCGGCTGGCGGATGGTGGTCAGTTCCGGCCACACGGTGGTCGCCGCCGAGGTGTCGTCGAAGCCGACCACCGACAGGTCGCGCGGCACATCCAGGCCGCGCCGGTGCGCGACGGAGATCGCCGCGGCGGCCATGTCGTCGTTGCTGGCAATGATCGCGCTGGGACGATGGCGGCGCGACAGCAGTTTCTCGGCGGCGTCCAGGCCGGAGCGGTAGGTGTACTCGCCTGGCTGCAGCAGGTGCCGGTCCAGGCGCAGCCCGGCCTCGGCCAGCGCCGCCTGAAACCCTTCGAAGCGGCGCGCGCTGGCCGACAGGTTGGAGCGGCCGGCGATGTAGCCGATGCGGGTGTGGCCGCGCGCGATCAGGTAGGCGGTAATGTCCTTGCTGGCGTTGAACTCGTCGATGTGCACGCAGTCCACCTGCTTGCTGAAGCGGTCGGAGGCGATCGCCACCACCGGCACCTTGGCGCGTACCAACTCGCGGACCGCCGCATCCGATTCGCACAGCGGGGGCGGCAGGATCACCCCGGCCACGCCGCTCTTGGCCAGCTTGCGCGCAGCCTTGCGTTCGGCTTCGGCGCCAAGGTCGTCCCAGTAGTCCATCACCACCTGGATGGAGGTACGCGAGGCCGCGCGCAGCACTCCGACCAGCAACTCGCCCAGGTAGGCGCCGCCGGGGTTGCTGTAGATCAGCGCGACCCGCGTGCTCTGCGCGGCGGCCAGCGCGCTGGCTGCCAGGTTCGGCGTGTAGCCGAGCGTGTCGACCGCGCGCATGACCTGTTCGCGGGTACTGTCGCGTACGTTGCCTCGGCCGTTGATCACCCGCGATACGGTCATCGGCGAGACCCTGGCCAGTGCGGCCACCTCGTCGATGGTCACGGCGAGGCTCTTGCGGCGAACCGATTTCCTGACCTTCTCCAAGATGCGCCTCTTCGTTGGCTTGCGGGCGTCGATCGCGACCGGGGACGTGCTGCGCCAGCCGCGTTTGCGGCGCCGCCGCGACACGGTCCGGATCCCGACACGAGTAACGCCTGCATGGTACCGGGAAGCCGGCTGAGCGGCGACCGCAGGCGTGCGCCGCTGCCGCGGCGCGGGAGACGCGCATGAGCGCGCGCTTGCGCGCGTTGGCGGCGGCGTTGCGTACGTGGCCGCTGTCGATGCAGCGCCTGCCTGAGGCTAGCGCTTCTATTTCCGATCGCCATGGCCCAGGCCGAGGACGGCTACGATCTATGGTTGAGCGACCAGCCGCTGGCCGCCCGCTCACCGCCATCCGCACCACCATCGTGCATGTCGGCGGCATCACCCATGTACGCCGGCTGGCCGACTTCGCCGCGCTGCATCAGGTGCGCACCGGCTTCTACGGCGCCACCGACCTGTCGCCGGTGTGCATGGGCGGCGCTGCACTTCGACACCTGGGTGCCGAACTTCGGCATCCAGGAATACATGTTCCATTCCGACGAAGCCAACGCGGTGTTCCCGCACGACTACAGCTTCCATGCCGGCCGCCTGCATTGCGGCGAGACGCCCGGGCATGGCGTGGACATCGACGAAGCCCTGGCCGCACGCTATCCGTACGCGCCCAAGCAGCTGCCGGTGGCGCGGCTGGAAGACGGCGCGATGTGGGACTGGTGAGGCGCATGCGCTGGGGACGCGCACTGCTGTGGGTGCTGCTGGGGATCGTGGCGATGCAGAGTGCATCGGCGCAGCGCGGGCCGGCCGCCAACAGTGCCGAATTCGATTGGTTCGAATACCGCGGCGACGATGCGGTGTTCGCCACGCCGCTGCCGCCCGGCCACTACCGCAACCCGGTGCTGGCCGGCTTCCATCCCGACCCCAGCGTTGTCCGTGCCGGCGACCGCTACTACCTGGTCAATTCCAGCTTCGCCTATTTCCCGGCGCTGCCGGTGTTCGAGAGCCGTGACCTGGTGCACTGGCGGCAGGTCGGCAACGTCGTCGAGCGCGCCGGGCAACTCGATTACGACGGCCTGCGCGCGCGTCCGGGCTGGCTGACGCTGCAACCCGATACGCATGGTCTGGACGGCAGCGGCAATCCGGCATTCCTGGCCTACGGGCAGCAACACATGCGCTTCGACGCCAGCACCGCCGTGCAGATACCGGCGCAGCCGGGCCTGGTCGCCGGCCTGGCCGCGTTCCAGAATGCCGATGCCTGGTACGTGCTCGGCGTACGCCGCCGCGGTGCGCGCGCCGAAGTGTTCCTCGACAAGCGCGACGGCAAGCGCACCACCACTGTCGCGCGCAGCGCGGTCGATACCAAGGGCGCGCTGCGCCTGAAGATCGCCGGCGACGGCGGCCGCTATGCCTTCGCGTACGCCGCCGACGGCCAGGTCTGGTATTGGCTGCGCCGCGGCGACCATGCGGCGATGCTCAGCACCGCCGTGGCCGGCGGTTTCACCGGCACCACCCTCGGGCCGTACGCCCGCCGCGAACCGGATCGATCCAGCAAGGAGTAGGCAATGCACACCGAGACTGCGCCGTACCAAGGACGTGGCCGCCGCCTGGCGACGCTGGCGCTGCTGTTGGCCATCGCGCCGTGCGCGGCGCCTGCCGCGCAAGCGCCGCCGTACCTGGACACCCAGCGCAGCTTCGAGCAACGCGCCGCCGACCTGGTGTCGCGAATGACGCTGGAGGAGAAGGCCGCGCAGATGCAGAACGCCGCGCCGGCGATCCCGCGCCTGGGCGTGCCGGCCTACGACTGGTGGAACGAGGCGCTGCATGGCGTGGCCCGCGCCGGCGGCGCCACCGTGTTCCCGCAGGCGATCGGCATGGCGGCCACCTTCGACCTGCCGCTGATGCACGAGGTCTCCACCGCGATCAGCGACGAGGCGCGCGCCAAGCACCACGAGGCCCTGCGCCACGACCAGCACGAACGCTACCAGGGCCTGACCTTCTGGTCGCCGAACATCAACATCTTCCGCGACCCGCGCTGGGGCCGCGGCCAGGAGACCTACGGCGAGGATCCGTTCCTCACCGCGCGCATGGGCGTGACCTTCGTGCAGGGCCTGCAGGGCGAAGGCGCGGATGCGCCGAAGAACGCACAAGGCGAGGCCTACCGCAAGCTCGACGCCACCGCCAAGCATTTCGCCGTGCATAGCGGCCCGGAAGCCGACCGCCACCACTTCGACGCGCACCCGTCGCAGCGCGACCTCTACGAAACCTACCTGCCGGCATTCGAAGCGCTGGTCAAGCAAGGCCAGGTGGATGCAGTGATGGGCGCCTACAACCGCCTGTACGGCGAATCGGCCAGCGCCAGCAAATTCCTGCTGCGCGACGTGCTGCGCGATCGGTGGGGCTTCGACGGCTATGTGGTGTCCGACTGCTGGGCGATCGTGGATATCTGGAAGAACCACAAGATCGTCGCCACCCGCGAGCAAGCCGCCGCGCTGGCGGTGAACAACGGCACCGAACTGGAATGCGGCGAGGAGTACTCCACGCTGCCGGCCGCGGTGCGCAAGGGCCTGATCAGCGAAGCCGACGTCGACAAGGCGCTGCAGAAGCTGATGTATGCGCGCATGCGCCTGGGCATGTTCGATCCGCCGGACACCCTGCGTTGGGCGCAGATTCCCCTCTCGGCCAACCAGTCGCCCGAACACGACGCGTTGGCGCGGCGCACCGCGCGCGAATCGCTGGTGCTGCTGAAGAACGACGGCGTGCTGCCGCTGTCGCGGGCGAAGATCAAGCGTATCGCCGTGATCGGCCCCACCGCCGACGACACCATGGCGCTGCTCGGCAACTACTACGGCACGCCGGCCGCGCCGGTCACCGTGCTGCAGGGCATCCGCGAGGCCGCGCCCGATGCCGAAGTGCTCTACGCAAGAGGCGCCGACCTGGTCGAAGGCCGCGAGGATCCCGCCGCCACGCCGCTGATCGAACCGCAATACCTGCGCCCGTCGGCCGATTCGCCCGAGCGCGGCCTGCGCGGCGAATACTTCCGCAACCGCGACCTGTCCGGCACTCCTGCGCTGGTGCGCACCGATGCGCAGATCGGCTTCAAATGGGACCGCGGCTCGCCCACCGACACCCTGCTCGCGCGCGGCGAAGCCGGCCCGGACCAGGCCATCCCGGCCGACAACTTCAGCATCCGCTGGAGCGGAACGCTGGTGCCGCCGGCCACCGGCACCTACCACCTGGAAACCGCGGCCGACGACGGCGTGCGCCTGTATCTGGACGGCAAGCGCCTGATCGACCGCTGGAGCACCAGCGACCGCCTGCACGCCGACGGCGTCGATGTGCGCCTGGAAGCAGGTCGCAGCTACGACCTGCGCCTGGAGTACTACGAAGGCGAGCGCGACGCCGGCATCCGCCTGGCCTGGCGCCAGCCCGGCGCCAAACCGCCGCTGGACGAAGCGCTGGACGCGGCACGCCGCGCCGACGTGGTGGTGTTCGTCGGCGGCCTCACCGGCGACGTGGAAGGCGAGGAGATGAAGGTCAACTATCCCGGCTTCGCCGGCGGCGACCGCACCGACCTGCGCCTGCCCAAGCCGCAGCGCGAGCTGCTCGAAGCGCTGCACGGCACCGGCAAACCGGTGGTGGCGGTGCTCACCACCGGCTCGGCGCTAGCCATCGACTGGGCGCAGCAGCACGTGCCGGCGATCCTGCTGGCCTGGTACCCCGGTCAACGCGGCGGCAGCGCCGTGGCCGACGTGCTGTTCGGCGACGCCAACCCCGGCGGCCGCCTGCCGGTGACCTTCTACAAGGAGAGCGAAAAGCTCCCCGCGTTCGACGACTACGCCATGCGCGGCCGCACCTACCGCTACTTCGCCGGCACTCCGCTGTACCCATTCGGGCATGGCCTGTCGTACACCCAGTTCGCCTATTCCGACCTGCGCCTGGACCGCAGCAAGCTCGCGGCCGACGGCAGCCTGCACGCCACGCTGAAGGTGAAGAACACCGGCCAGCGCGCCGGCGACGAAGTGGTGCAGCTGTACCTGCACCCGCTGTCGCCGCAGCGCGAACGCGCGAGCAAGGAACTGCGCGGCTTCCAGCGCATCGCCCTGCAACCCGGCGAAACCCGCGAAGTGCGTTTCGCCATCTCCCCGCAGAGCGACCTGCGCCTCTACGACGAAGCGCGCAAGGCCTACGTGGTGGACCCGGGCGACTACGAACTGCAGGTCGGCGCCTCCAGCAGCGACGTACGCGCACGCCAGCGTTTCAGCGTGCAACCGTCGCCCGCCGCGGAGGCAACGCCGCGCCAGTAACCGCGATCGGTGGTGCGAGCCGTCAACGCTCGCGCCACCGAAGCAGTAGCCGTGGATGGCCGAGGTCAGCCCCAGGCACGTCACCGACCACGCACCGGACCCCCCCGCGGTCCCCTGTAGGAGTGGCTTCAGCCGCGACCGCCTCACCGACCAAACCCCAGCTCGCCTCAACGCCACTGTGGGAGGGACTTCAGTCCCGACAGCCTTACCGACCATGCCTCAGACCGAAATCGCCCTCCTGGACCGCCCGTGACCGAACCACGCCTCACCGCCGCCACGCTCCCCAACCTGCCGCCGGCCATCGCCCGCCCCACCTACGCCCTGGACCGCACCCGCATCGGCATCGTCCACTTCGGCGCCGGCGCCTTCCATCGCGCCCATCAAGCGGTCTACATCGACGACCTGCTCGCCAACGAACCGGACTGGGCAATCAGCGCCGTCTCCCTCCACAGCCCGCAGGTGCGCGACGCCCTGCGCCCGCAAGACAGCCTCTACACCCTCGCCCTGCTCGACGCACACCCCGAGCTGCGCATCATCGGCGCCATCCGCGAAGTGCTCTGCGCGCAGGACGAACAACCCGCCGTCCTCGCCCGCCTGGCCGACCCGGCAGTGCGCCTGGTCACCCTCACCGTCACCGAAAAAGGCTACTGCCTGGCCGGCGGACCACTCGACGTCGCCCATCCGGACATCGTCCACGACCTCGCCGCCGCGCATGCCCCGCGCAGCGCCATCGGCTACCTCGTCGCCGGCCTGCGCGAACGCCAGCGCCTGGGCATTGCGCCGTACACCGTGCTCAGCTGCGACAACTTGCCCGACAACGGCGGCAAGCTGCGCCGCGCCGTGCTGCAGTTCGCCCACGCCCTCGACCCGGCACTGGCCGCCTGGATCGAAGCCGAAGCCACCTTCCCGCGCTCGATGGTCGACAGCATCACCCCGGCCAGCGACGACGCCCTGCGCGAACGCGTTGCCACGCAACTGGGGTGCGAAGACGCCTGGCCGATCCAGCGCGAGCGCTACAGCCAATGGGTGATCGAAGACCGCTTCTGCAACGACCGCCCCGCCTTCGAGCGCGCCGGCGTCACCCTGAGCGACGACATCGCCGGCTTCGATCGCGCCAAACTGCGCCTGCTCAACGGCCCCCACTCCGCGCTGGCCTACCTCGGCTCCCTGCTCGGCCTGGACACCGTCGCCGACGCCATGCGCCACCCGCAACTGGCCGCCTTCGTCGAAACCCTGATGCGCGACGACATCGCACCGACGCTGCAACCGACGCCCGGCTTCGACCCGCAGCACTACACCGGCGCCATCCTCGCCCGCTTCCGCAACCCCGCCATCGCCCACCGGCTTGCGCAGATCGCCTGGGACGGCTCGCAAAAACTCCCGGTGCGCCTGCTCGGCAGCATCGCCGACGCCCTGGCCGCCGGCCGCCGCATCGACCGCCTGTGCCTGCCGATCGCGGCGTGGATGCAGTTCGTGCGGCGGCAGGCGCGCGCTGGCGTGGCCCTGGTGGACCCGATGAGCGAGGTGCTGACCGAGATCGGGCGCGCCGCGACCGGCGACGCGGGGCACGATGCGGGCGTCTTCCTCGCGCTGGACGCCGTGTTCGCGCCGCTGTCGGGCGATGCGCGCTTCGTGGAGGCATTGCGCAGCGCTTATACTGCGCTGGGCGACGGAAGTCCCGCGAGCACACGGCAAGCACTCGTGCCGACGTAAATTCCGTAGGCCAACAAAGGGGCCGGAGGATATATGCGTTTGAAATGCATATTCCCTCTGGCCCCTTTATGGACGATAGACACGAAAAGGCAAGGAACCTCTGAGAATTGGAACGATTGACGACAGCCAACGACTCGGGGAGGATCTTGTTATGCCACGTTTAAGCGGTCCAATAGTAGTTAGGGGGCTTGATGAACCACATCGAATTTCAAGTAAAAGGTTCTGCTGACGAGCCGTATATCGTCACGTTCGCCAAGCATGGCGCAAACGTCACAGCACTGTGCACATGCCAAGCCGGACAGTCACGGCAATCATGCAAGCATCGCCTTGCCATTCTGTCCAACTCGACTGCAGGGGTTGTTAGCTCCAACACTGCAGATGTTGCGGTCGTTGCGGGCTGGCTTCCCGGGAGTTCCATTGAGGCTGCAATAGCAGCGTTATCTCATGCAGAGGCTGAGCAAGAGACTGCAAAGCGCAAAGTGTCAGCTGCCAAAAAAGATCTTGCCGCAGCAATGCATGCAGCTCCCTAAAAATTCATTTAAGCCGAGCTGGCTTCGCCAATCGGCTTAACTTAGGCGTTATCCTTCATAGGAGAGTTCATGGGCATTCTTGTTCTACTACTTGCTCTTGTACCGCCAGTGCTTGCCGGGCTTGGGCGTATCTCGCCATGGTGGATAGTTGTCTCCCTGCTGATCCTCTACGCCAGATCTATCGTTTCAATGAGCAAGATTACCGGTGACTTCCGAGACCAGAATCCTGAGCAGTTCATCCGCAATGACAAGCTCATAAAGGTTCGCACCTTCATCGGCATGTTCATTGTTTTATTCGTCTATTTCATTGTTAGGGTAGTGACGCAATGAGGTCTAACAATTCATTCAAGCCGAACCCGCTTCGCGTGTCGGCTTAATACAAATGTTAGGCTGCACAGCACAACCATCGGATTTGCCCGCGATACTCTTCGAAGACAGCAAATGAACACTCTGCCGAACAACGAACCCAGCATCTCAGACGTCGCTACTGAGCTTCGTCGCTACGATGCGGCATGCGCCGAACTGTTGTCGCTTCTGAGACGTCAACAGCGGACGCGGCAAGATGACCATCTATGTGTCAATGGCTATGCAGAACTCAAGAAACAACTTAAACGCGATTCTGCTCACGGGACCATTGGCGGCGTTAAGCGAAGCATGAGCGATGCTGAGCGCTTCTTCTTTGAGTATGCGGTGAGGCATGCCGCGCAAGCCTTGAAGCCGGCGATCAATTATTCACGCGTTGTCGCGACTTGGGCGTCCGCAGTGTCAAATGCCCAATCTGAACTTCAGTACAAGTTGCACGATTTAGAGAAGAGATACCCGGGTAATTGAACCGCGTTCCAGTCCACGTGCGACACGGCCAAGCAATGGGGTCAAGCGCCTAGTGCGGCCTAATAATTTTTTCGCCAAAGGGGCAAGAGGGAATATGCGTTTGAAATGGATATTTCCTCTGGCCCTTTTGGCCCTCACAGCTTGGGCCCAACAAAGGGGCCGGAGGATATATGCGTTTGAAATGCATATTCCCTCTGGCCCCTTTATGCTCCGGTAGACACCTGATTCGTTTTCTCAAGGGCTTCTGTTTCCGACGAGATTTTTGAAAGGGTGCATGCATGCCTGTTGACAGGGTCGAATGCCAAGTCGCATGATCGAATTGCTGCGGCACATTCCGCAGCCGGGATTGACAGCCTGAAACCACAAGGCGCACCAGCGCCCATTGCTCGATGTCGGCGCTTTTCTTTTGTCCGGCTTTCGGGATGGGGCGCGTGCTCGCCCTATGGCGGGCGGTGTGCGGAGGCCGAAAGGTCTGCCGGTTCCTTGTGGCCGGTCTGTCAACCGCGCACCGTCCGCCACCTCGGTTGACAGCGAGTCGGTGGATTCCTCAGCACACAAGGAGTCCGACATGCACCGTTTCAACAGCACCAACTTCACTCCCTCCAAGGCTGCGTCCGCGTCGCGTACACCCAAGCGCAGCGCTCGATCAGCCGACACGCAGGCCGCTGAGCACCCGGCGACCGCCGATGCTTCCCCCTTTATCACACCCGCCGCGTCGCGCCTGCGCTTCCGCGTGCCCGAGCGCTGCACGATGGGTTACCAGCATTACAACGTGCGCCGCGCCGAGGATATCGTCGGCTGCGCCGTGCCCAAGCTGCGCCTGTCCGGGCGCTGGCTGGAGCAGTACGGTTTTGCGGTGGGCGATGCGTTGCGGGTGACGGTGGGGCGTGGGGTGTTGTTGATCAGCCGCGTGCCGGCTGCGGTCGTGCCATCGGCGCGGGCTGTGGGCACGAAGAAGTCGCGGGCAGCGCGCGCCGCTCCAAATCCGCTGCGATCCAAAGTCTGACGCCATTGGTGGGCGCACGCGCGTGTTGCGTGCGCCGCCGGGGCCACGCCAGCGTCGCGTTAGGCGGCGACTGGCGTGGTGGTGGTGGTCGGTTTCTCGCTGCGATGGCGCCGGCCTCGATCCCGAGAGTCACGCGGCATTGCCAAGACCGAAACATCGCCCTGTTCCCTGGGAATCGTTGGATTGCAGTGCGTCCACGGCGGATGCCTGCCGTGAACGCACCAGCCTGACGCGTCGTGCAAATGCCTCGGCCGGACGTACCCTCATCCGACTCTGCGCACCACCTTCTCCCGGTGGGAGAAGGGAGCGGCATTGTCGGCGTCTTGCCGCGATTGATGGCCTGGGGCCACTCTGAGCCCTTCTTGCAAAAGCGCCGCCGCCGCTACGGCGCAAATCCCAGCCCCGTCGCCTTCACCCGCACCCGTGCCAGGATCGTGTGCGAGGTCATGTACAGGGTGTGGCCGTGGTCGCCGAAGGCGCAGTTGGCGACGGGGCCGCCGGTTTCGATGCGGCCCAGGCGGCGGCCATCTGGCGCGAACACCAGCACGCCGCCGGGGCCGGTGGCGAACAGGCGGCCGTCGCTGGCCATGGCCATGCCGTCCGGCAAGCCTGGGTTGGCGTCGCCGACGATGTCGGAGGCGTCGGCGAAGATGCGCTTGCCGGTGACCGCGCCGCGCGCGTCGAGCGTGTAGGCGGTCCAGATCGGCCGCGCCGGGTCGGTGTTGGCCACGTACAGGGTGCGTTCGTCGGGCGACAGGGCGATGCCGTTGGGCAGCTTCAGGCTGTCGTCCAGCAGGTGCACGCCGCCGTCGGGGTCCAGCCGGTACACGCCGTTGAAGCGCAGTTCCTTGACCGGGGAGGTGTCGCCGCCCTTCAGGCCGTACGGCGGGTCGGTGAAGAACACCACGCCGTCGCTACGCCGCACCAGATCGTTGGGGCTGTTGAAACGGCGGCCGTCGTAGGCGCTGGCCAGCGGGGTCTTGCGCCGCGTGGCGGGATCGAGCCGGGCGATGCTGCGGTTGCCCGAATCGGCGAGCAGCACGCTGCCGGACGGTTCGGCCTGCAGGCCGTTGGCGCCGGCCTCGCGCAAGGCCTCCAGCGGCGGACCGGCGTAGCCGGACGGCTTGAGGAACACCGACAGGCCGTCGCGCTCGGACCAGCGGTACATGGTGTTCTGCGGCACGTCGTTGAACAGCAGGTAGCCGCCGTCGCGCACCCAGGCCGGGCCTTCGGACCAGGTGAAGCCTGCGGCGATGCGCTCGATGCGCGCGTCCGCGGGCACCGTCTCGCTGAACGCGGGATCGAACGCGGTGACATGGCCGATCACCGGGAAGCGCGGTGCGGGCGGCTGGCGCTTCGCGCAGCAGGCGAACAACGCCAGCACGGCGGCGGCAAGCAGGGCCCGGTTCGGAAATCGCATCGGAGCATTCCTGGGTGGTGTCGGGCGATGGTGCCATCTGGCGGGTGCGTGTTCTTCACCTCTGTGCGCACGCGCGGCTTCGGTGATGGCGATCACTTCGATGCCGAAACGATCGAACAGCGCGCGCGGCCGGAACGCCGGGGTCTCCAACGTCTCGCCGATGCGGTCGTACTGCAGGTCGGCGCTGGCCGCATCCAGCCGCACGCGCAGGCCGAACACCGCGTGCAACACATGGTTCAGCCACAGCGCCGAGGGTGTGCCGCGCAGCAAGTGGAAACGCTCGGCGAACACGCGCCAGGCCGCGCGCGGGTTCACCGCGGCACGGTTGCCGTCTGCGTGCGGGATGCCCAGCGCGTCCAGGTCCGCGCCCTGGCTGTAGAGCATGCGGAACACTTAGTGGTCGGGCACCAGCAGTAGTTCGGTGGCGTCGGCGAACCAGGACGGGTTGGTGTGGCCGTGCGGGCTGACGAAGGGCAGCGCGGCGTCCTGTGCTTACAGGCGCCGCGCGATCGCCCGGATCCCTGGCTCCGGCTGCAGGAGGCGGTCGGGGTGCAGGGACAGGGCGGGAGAGGACACGATGGAGTCTAAGTCCGGGAAACGGAGAGGGCTAACGCGCCGCGCTACGGCCTGCTCGCCACATAGCTGCGCAGCCAGGCCATTGCCGGGCGCTCGCTGTTATTGTCGCGTTCCAGGTAGGCGCCTTCCTTGTCGCGCCACAGGCCGCGGCGGAAGCCCCACATGGTCACGCCGCGCACGCTCGGGTGCTCCCAGAACAGCGGGAACACGCGCTGGTAGTTGGCCAACTGCTGGGCGTCGTTCGGCCCGTCCAGGTCGAACTCGGTGATGTAGATGGGCAGGCCGGTCGTGGCCAGTAGGTCCAGGTTGGCGCGATGCACCGGAATCGGCGCGTACGGTTCGGTCTCGAAGGCATGTTCCTGCAGGCCGATCGCATCGATCAGGTGTTCCTGCTGCAGCAGCTGGATGGTGTGCAGGTACTGGCGCGTGGCGGTGTTATCGCTGGTGATGCCGAAGTCGTTGATCATCAGCTTGGTCCTCGGGAAATACTGCCTTGCCAGACGGAACGCCTGCAGCACCCAGTCAACGCCGGTGCTGCCGGTGCCGCCCAGCGCCTGGATGTAGTTGCCGCTGTCGCTCTTCCTGTTGTCGGGCTGATTGTGGCCCGGCAGGGTTTCGTTGGCCACCTCGAGCAGATCGATGTTCGGATAACGCTGCGCCACCGCGGCAAACCAGTGCTCGATGGCAGCGCGCTGCTCTGTCGGCGACAGGGTGCGCATCCATGCCGGCTGTTGGGAGCCCCAGACCATCACGTGCATCTGGAACGGCATGTTGTTGCGCTTGGCCAGGTTATAGGCTTCATCGAGCTGGCCCCAGTCCATGCGCCCGCGGACGGCTTCCACGCTGCCCCATTTGCCGGCGTTCTCGGGGGTGACCTTGTTCCAGTCCTTGGTGAAATCCTGTGCTTGCGGCGGACTGTAGGCGCAGCCCAGGAAGCGCTGTTTGCCGGCCGCGATGGGCGCGGCGCCCGCTGCAGCGGTAAAGACCAGTAATAGTGCGAACAAGAGCGAAGTGAGAGTTTTCATCATTGCGTCTCGATGGTTTGGGGTTTGGGGTTGGGGGTTGGGGGTTGGGGTGGGGGAACGTTGTCGGGATGGACGCAGACACACGCGTGTGCCCGCGAGGCGCGGCGTAGGCCGGGTACCGCGTGGCGGCGGCCGGCTAGGCATGTGCTTGCAGCCGCACCGGCTGCAACCGCGGCGCCAGCCAGGGCACTAGCGCCAGCAGGTAGGCCGAACCGGCCGTCAGCAACACCGGCGCATCACTGCCGGTGGTTTCGAGCAGCAAGCCGATGAAGGTGGCGCCGCGTGCGCAAGCCGTCGGATGCTGCAACGCAGCACGCAAGTTGGGTTGTGTGCGGCTTGGTGCATTTGCTTCGATCCTCACAAGGCGCCGCGGTCACCGCAGTCTGGTAGCGTTACCTTCATGATGTGAGGTCAGGAAAGCCATCGTGCGCAGCGATACGAAACGTCATGACAACATGCGAAGCGTGATACGCATCAACGGAGTTTTAGAACACGTGTCAAGAATATGTCACCGTAAGACAGTCGCAATGTTGCCGTGCAGCGTGACAGACGTCTTGATAGCGCTACCATTCGTGATCACGGCCCACGACTCCGGCAGCGCAGTCGCTGCACGTTTTTCCGTCGCTCGGGCAATGCGTCGGCTGGCCGCTGCGCGTGGCATCGCAGCGCTGCAACTCAGCTGTTTAGGGGAGGATCACGGTGAAGAACAGTGATGCGCGGACTACGGATCTCACCGACAAACCGCAGCGCACCACCTTCCAGTATCCAAACGCCAGCTACGACCTGTGCACGCCCGGCCGCACCATCATGCTCGGCATCCGCGGTTCGTTCTGATCCTGCGCGCTGGCGGCGTGGTTTCCTCGGGGCCGCGCCGACCGGCGTGCAGATTCGCCGTACCCTTGTCCTCCGCCCCCTCTCCCGGCGCAGAGGGCAGCACGCTCCCCCCGCGACTCCCAGGCCCATGACCAGCACGCACCGCCTCCCGCTCAGCGAAAAGATCGGCTACAGCCTGGGCGACCTGGCCGCCAACCTGATCTTCCAGACCCTGATCACGTTCCTGGCGTTCTTCTACACCGACATCTACCGCATCCCCGCCGGCACCGCGGCCACGCTGATCTCGGTGGTCGGCCTGTTCGGCGCCTTGGTGTTCACCCCGCTGGTGGGCATCCTCGCCGACCGCACGCGCACGCGCTGGGGCAAGTTCCGGCCGTGGATCCTGTGGACCGCGCTGCCGTTCGGCGCGATCTCGCTGCTCGCCTTCAGCACCCCGGCGCTGAGCGAGCAGGGCAAGGTGGTCTACGCGTTCGTGACCTACACCTTGCTGGTGCTGATCTACGTCGCCAACAACCTGCCGTACTCGGCGCTCAGCGGCGTGCTCACCGGCAGCATGGCGCAGCGCAACAGCCTGTCGGCGTACCGCTTCTTCGCGGTCACCATCGCCCAGTTCGTGATCCAGGTGCTGCTGCTGCCGCTGGTGCTGATCCTGGGCAACGGCGACAAGGCGCAGGGCTTCCAGCGCACCATGGCGCTGTTCGCGGTGGTCGGCACGCTGTGCTTCCTGATCACCTTCCTCAGCACCCGCGAGCGGGTACTGCCGATCGCCGCGCAGCGCTCCAGCGTGCGCAAGGACCTGGGCGACCTGGTCGGCAACAAGCCGTGGCTGGTGATGCTGGCGCTGACCATCCTGGTGTTCGTCAACCTGGCGATGAAGGGCGGCATGTACGTGTACTACTTCAAGTACTACCTGGATGCGGCGGCGCTGACCCGCTTCCTCGACCAGGCCGGGTTCAACGGCTTCATCGCCGGCATCAACGGCTTGCTCGCCAGCGCCGGGCTGACTGTGCTGCACTGGCCGCAGGACGCGCCGACCTCCGCCTTCAGCGTGTTCAGCGCCGGCGGCATCCTGGCGATGATCGTCGGCATCGCCTGCTCCAAGCGCCTGGCCGACCGCTACGGCAAGCGCAATGTGTTCGGCGCGGCGCTGCTGGTGTCCACGCTGTTCCTGCTGGCGTTCGCGGTCTATCCGCCGCAGGCGATCGGCCTGGTGTTCGGCTCCTACGTGCTGCACGGGTTCTTCTATGGCATCACCATCCCGCTGCTGTGGGCGATGATCGCCGACGTGGCCGACTACTCGGAGTGGAAGAACCACCGCCGCGCTACCGCGATCATCTTCTCGGCAATGCTGTGCGGGCTGAAGGTCGGCCTGAGCGTCGGCGGCGCGCTGGTCGCCGGCCTGCTCGCGTTCTACGGCTACGATGCCGCGTTGCCGCAGCAGAGCGCCGCGGTGACAGGCGGCATCCGCCTGGCGGTCAGCGTGTACTGCGCGATCCCGTTCCTGCTCGGGGTGGCGCTGCTGTTCCTGTACGAGATCGACAAGGCGCTGGAATCGCGCATCGAACGCGAACTGGACGCGCGCCGCCTGCAGGCCGCCGCGCTCGGCAACTGACGTTTCTTCCCCACACGCTAGGTACGCAATGTCTGCCGACACCGATGCCGCCGACCTGCAAGCGCTGGCCCGCAAGGCCATCTCGCAGCCCCTGGTCACCCACATGTACACCGCCGACCCGTCCGCGCACGTGTTCGAGGGTGCGCTGTACATCTATCCCTCGCACGATATCGACGCCGGCATCGCTTTCAACGACGACGGCGGCCATTTCGACATGCAGGACTACCACGTGTTCCGCATGGACAGCGCCGACGGCCCGGTGGTGGACTGCGGCGTGGCGCTGCACGTGAAGGACGTGCCGTGGGCGCAGCGGCAGATGTGGGCGCCGGATGCGGCGTGCAAGGACGGGCGCTATTACCTGTACTTCCCGGCCAAGCGCGCCGACGGCATCTTCCAGATCGGCGTGGCCATCGGTTCGCGCCCGGAAGGGCCGTTCACTGCCGAACCGCAGGCCATCGACGGCAGCTACTCGATCGATCCGGCCGCGTTCGCCGACGACGACGGCGCGCATTACCTGTATTTCGGCGGGATCTGGGGCGGGCAGCTGCAGAAGTACCGCGACAACGCCTATGCGCAGGCGCACGAGGAACCGGCCGATGCCGAGCCGGCGCTGGGGCCGCGCGTGGCGCGGCTGCGTGCGGACATGACCCAGTTCGCCGAGCCGCCGCGCGAGGTCAGCATCGTCGACGAACACGGCCAGCCGCTGCTGGCCGGCGACCATGCGCGCCGTTTCTTCGAAGCGCCGTGGCTGCACAATTACGGCGGCCGCTACTACCTGTCGTACTCCACCGGCGACACCCATCTGCTGTGCCACGCGATCGGCGATTCGCCCTACGGCCCGTTCACCTACCAGGGGCCGATCATGAGCCCGGTGGTCGGTTGGACCACGCATCATTCGATCTGCGAATTCCACGGCGCCTGGTACCTGTTCTATCACGACGCGATGCTGTCCGGCGGCGTCACCCACCTGCGTTCGATCAAGCTCACCGAACTGCAGCACGATGCGCAGGGGCGCATCGCGCTGGTCCATCCTTACGGGCAGTGAGGCCGCTGCAGGGCCGGTGCGCCGACCCGGACCGCACGCGCAGCGCCAACGGCCGCTGCACGTGCGCAGGCGCTGCGCGGCTTACGGAATACAGGCCAGGTTCTGGGTCTGCGGATCGGCGGTGACCTTGTCGATCTTGCCGGCAGCGTCGAAGGACACCTGGAACTCGCCGAAGCTGGTCAGCCAATAGCGCCACAGCCTGGCGTCCAGGTTCGGGTTCTCGCTGCTGATCGGGTAGCCCAGCGCCATCAGCGTCTGTTCGCGGGTCATACCCTTGGTGACGCGGCTGCTGCCGATCGTCTCGCGGATCTTCGGCGGATATGCCGCCAGCTTGAGCTTGGGATCCTGCGCGATCACGTAGCGCTTGGCAAAGGCGTCGTCGTCCAGGTCGCGGCTGTAGTGGTTACCGATCGATCGGTTGTGGCCGTCGATCAGCAGGTTGACCCGGTAGCGGCCGGAGCCGGTGACCTTGACCGGGGTGCCGGCCGGGATCACCCGCGTGCCGTTCTCGGCATAGTTGCTGTCGCTGATCCAGCTGCCGTCGCTGCGCATGTTGCAGCACAGGAAACCGCCGTACTTGGGGTCGGCCGCGGCGGCCAGGCCGGGAGCGGTGATGGCCAGGGCGAGGACCAACAGGGAAGGGCGCAAACGCATCGAGACTCCTTTCCGGGCGGCGATCCTGCCGCCGGTAATGCGGACGGTGGGAATTGGCGCCGCCTCCGCTGCGGCGCCGTGGACAGTGTCCCGGCCCCGCGCCGTGCCGACAAAGTCGCCGTCGTCGCCTACGGTGACGGCAGACCCGTTGCCTGTGTATGCTCGGAGCTCGTGGAAGACATGACGCCCGCCGAGATCTCCCTGCGCATCGACGCCCTGCGTCGCGAGCATCGTGCGCTCGACGAACAGATCCAGCGCACCCCGGCCAACCTCGACGACGAGCTACAGGCCAAGCGGCTGAAGAAGCGCAAGCTGCAGCTCAAGGATTGCATCATGCGCCTGGAAAACCTGTTGATCCCCGACGAACCGGCGTGAGCGCGGCGGCGTTTTTCAGCGTCGGCCATTCCACCCGTCCCCTGCAAGCATTCCTGGACATCCTGCACGGCGCGCAGGTCACCCAACTGGCCGACGTGCGGGCATTCCCGTCGTCGCGGCGTTTCCCGCAGTTCGACGGCCGCGCGCTGGCGCACAGCCTGGCCGCCGCCGGTATCGGCTACCGGCACTTCCCCGCGCTGGGCGGGCGCCGCGCCAAGCAGCCCGGCATCGACCCGCAGCGCAACGGCCACTGGCGCCGCGCCGGTTTCCACCACTATGCCGACTACGCACTGGGCGCCGACTTCGGGGCGGCGCTGGCCGAGCTGCGCGCCCTCGGCAGCGTCGGCGCTTGCGCGCTGATGTGCGCCGAAGCCGACTGGCGCCAATGCCATCGCCAGATCGTCTGCGACCACCTGCTGCACCACGGCCACCCGGTGATCCACCTGCTCGACGGCAAGCGCCGCGAGCCGGCCGTCCTCAACCCTGCCGCGCGCACAGATGCGCATGGACAATTGGTCTATCCGGCAGACGTCGCGCCTGCCGGGCCGGTCACTGGCGATCTGTTCGGAGGCTGAGCCATTCGCTCCGCACGCTGTCACCTGTAGGAGGCTTCAGCCGCGACAACTTCCGAAGCCGGAAGGTCCGCCGCTGCGTTCGTCGCGACTGAAGTCGCTCCCACAAGGATTCCACCGGCGCCGTGGACTCGTGTGGGAGGGACTTCAGTCCCGACTGCATGCCCGTTCGGAACATTCACCACTTAGCTCGTCGTGGCTGAAGACAGTTGCTCCTACAAGTCTGTCGCTAGCGGCGAGAAAAGCACCATGCGGCCGCCTCAATCCTGCGCCACCGCCGGCTCTTCCGGCTTCGCCGCTTTCGGGCTGGCCCGCTCGATGGTGTGGCGCAGTTCGCGGCACGCCAGACAGACGCATCGGCGCCGTGATGACGAACGCGCCGCCACGCGTTTAGTCCCTACCGCAGTAACAGTGCTCTCACTCCGAAACCGGAGCCTCTTCCGGCTTCGCCGCCTCCGGGCTGACCCGTTCGATCGTATGGCGCAGTTCGCGGCCAAGAATGAACTTGGCGTCCTTGGCCCATGCGTCCAGGCGCTCGTCGAACATCAGCTTGCTGTTCGCGTCCGGCCACACCAGCTTCAGTTCGCGCAGCTTCTGGATGAAGCCGCGGAACAGGGTCTTGTCGAAGAACTCCGGCGCGGCCGGGGCGTACAGCAGGCTCAGGCGTTGCGCGGCCTGCTGGCACAGGCTTTCCAGTTCGCCTGCGCCGAGCTTGCCGGGGCCGTTCTTGACCAGCACCGAAATGGCGATGTAGTAGCGCTCGAACGCCTGCTGCAGCGAATGCCCGATCGCGCGCAGGCGGAACACCTCGTCGGTCTGCCCGGTGTTGCGCGCCAGAACCCCGCCATCGTCGTCGTTGACCTGCAGCAGCAGGCCTTCGCGCGCGAACACCTCGATGGTGCGCTCGATGCGTTCGGCGAACTGGTCCTCGCTCCACGGCAGGAACAGTTCGGCCTGCAGGAACGGGTAAACAGTGCGGCCCAGCCGCAGCAGGCCGGAGCGGCTCATGCGGCGGTTGTTCTGGAAGCAGCACGCCACCCACGAGGAGGCGGTGAACAGGTGCAGCACGTTGTTGCGGAAGTAGCTCAGCAGCACCGCGTTGTCGCCGTTGACGCTGAGCACGTCGCCGAGCGGATGCGGCGTGCGGGTCAGCACGTTGATCTCTTCGGCGTGGGCGATGATGCGCTCGGGCGAATGCGGGGTGACGGTGACCCGGTCCGAGTACGGCAGTTCGGCCAGCAGCTTCTTGCACAGTTCGATCTGCGCGATCATGTCGGCTTCGCCCATCGCGTGCTTGGGCGTGGACAGCAGCGCTAGCGCCAGCAGGTTGACCGGATTGACGTCGGCGGCGGCGTTGATGTGCACCTGGATCTGCTGCGCCAGCGCATCGACGGTGCCGTTCAACCAGTTCGGTTTCTCGTCCTCGCCCAGCGGCTGGCCGTCCCAGTCCGGCGCGCGCTGCGCCAGCACCTGGCTCAGCGCGATCGGCTCGCCGAAGTTCACCACCACCTGGCCGTAGTTCTGCTTGAGCACCTTGGGGATGCTCCACAGCAGGCCCCAGATCGACTCTTTCTCCTTGGGCCGGCCACTGAGTTCGTCGAGATAGCTGTTGCCTTCCATCAGCTTCTCGTAGCCGACGTAGATCGGCTGGAACAGCACCGGCTTGCGCGGTTGGCGCAGGAACGCGCGCAGGGTCATCGCGATCATGCCGCCCTTGGGCTGCAGCAGGCGGCCGGTGCGCGAGCGGCCGCCTTCGACGAAGTACTCGATCGAGTAGCCGCCGGCCACCAGCTGCGCCACGTATTCGCTGAGCACCGCCGAGTACAGCGCATTGCCGCGGATCGAGCGGCGGATGAAGAACGCGCCGCCCTTGCGCAGCAGGGTGCCGACCACCGGCAGGTTGAGGTTGATGCCGGCCACGATGTGCGGCGGCACGATGCCGCGTTCGTACAGCAGGTAGGACAGCAGCAAGTAGTCCATGTGGCTGCGGTGGCTGGGCACGTAGATCACTTCGTGCCCGGGCGCGGCCTCTTTCAGCTTGTCCAGGTGGTGCACCAGCACGCCGGCATAGATGCGGTTCCACACGTGGGTGAGCAGGAAGCTGGCCGAGCGCACCACCGGGCTGGAGTAGTCGGCGGCGATTTCCCAGGCATAGGCGTGGGCCTTGCGCCAGGCGTCCATCGGCTTGCTGGTGTCGCGCTTGGCCTGCGCGGCGATCGCCTCGCGCACCGGCTCGGCGGCCAGCACCTGGTCCACCAGCAGCCGGCGGGTCGACAGGTCCGGCCCGATCACCGCCTCGCGGATGCGCCGGAAATGGGTGCGCAGCACGCGCTGCAGCTTGCGCACGGTGCGTTCGGGCGGCAGCCCTTCCTCGATCGTCAGCCGCATCGACACCGGCGGGGCGAAGCGCACGATGGTGCTGCGCCCATTGAGCAGCACGCCGAGCAGGCGGCGGAAGCTGCCGACCAGCGCCCAGTTTTCCGAGAACAGCACCGCAAACCAGCCGCTTTGCTTGTCCGGGGCGCGGCCGACGAAGATCGACACCGGCACCAGGTGGATGTCCAGGTCCGGGCGTTCGCGATGCGCCTGCAGCAGCTTGGCCAACGAGTCGGAGTGGGTCTTGGCGCCGCGCTGTTCGGGGATCAGCGCGTTGTTGCTGCTGCGCCGCGACAGCGCCAGGTAGGCGCGCTTGCGCCCCAGCGGGTCGCCGGGCAGCGGCACCAGCGGCGACGGCAGGCCCGCCTCGCGGCAGGCCTTGTCCAGGATCAGCGCGTTGGACAGGCCGTAGTCCTCCAGCACGTAGACCACCGGGCGGCCGTCGTCGTACTGGCTGGGTTCGGCCGGTTCGATGTTCAGGCCCAGCCACGGATCGGCCACGCGCCCGAGCAGGCGCGCCCACAGCGGCCGCTTGGCGGCGCGCGCGGCCAGCGCCTGGCTTGGCAGCGCGGCAGCGCCGTTGGCCGGCGGCACGCTGCCCGCGGCATCGCCACTGGCAGCGGGGGCGGGCGCGGACGCCGGGTCCGAGGCGCGCGCAGCCGCGGCGGCGTCGGGGAAGGGAAGGGGATTTTGTTCTGGCATCGACGGCATTATCGCTTAGCCGGCGCTGCGTGGTCGGCGGCCGGCGCCGCCGGGGGGCGGCAGGGGCGGCGGGTGCCGCGGCGGCCAGCAGCGCGTCCACCGCGTGCAGGGTATCGCGCAGATACCAGTGCCCCCGGCGGCGGACCAGCAAGGCGGTGGTGTCGATCTGCGCGCTGCCCAGCGGGTACTGGATGCGCACCACGGCCTGGTCGCCTTGCTGGCTGACCAGCCCGGTGCGCAGTTCGCGCGCGCTGGTGTCCAGGTCCAGGCCGTAGCCGGCCAGCACCGTCTTCAGCTCTCCCAGGAACGGGCCGAGCCGCTGCAGGCTCTGCTCCATGCCCTGGCTGCGCAGGTCGGCGTCGCTGCGCAGGCCGGTGCGGCGTGCGGCGGCGCTGAGCTGCGCGATCGCCGCCTGCGCGCGCTTGCGCTCGGCCAGCGGCGCGTGTTCGGCCCAGCCGCTCAGCCCCTGCACCAGCTGCACGTAGTGGCCGCGCTGCTCCGGCGTGTAGTCGCCCTGGTTGCGCAAATACTGCACGCCGAACAGGCCCAGCGAGTGCGCGGCCTGGCGCAGGCTCGCGGTCTGTCCGCCGAACTGCGCGTCGAAGGCGCGCTGCAGCTGTCGCTCGGCGTCCGCCGCGGCCAGGGTGTCGAGCACTTCGGGCAGGCGCTCGGCCAGCGGCAGCTGGGTCAGTGGCCAGCGGCTGCGGTCCTCGCTCCAGGCCTGCTGCAGGCGTTGGTACCGCTCGGACGGGACCGCGGCACGGGCATAGCCGGCCAGGTCGTTGCGCTGCAGCGTGCGCGCCAGCTCGCGCACGGCCGCGGCCGGTTCGGCGCTGGCGCCGGGCAGCTCGGCGGGGCTGCGCTTGCAGCCGGACAGAGCCAGCGCGGCCAGCAGCAGCGCTGGGACGACATGCAAGGGCGTGAGCCAGGTCGGGCGTGGCGGCGACATACTCTATTCGGCTCGTTCCCCAAAACGTTCAGCATCTTGCTGCGCGCGCGCGATTCCGGCAAGCCGCGCGCCCGTGCGGTGCCGTCGCGGCGGCTGCGGGACGCGATGTCGATGTCGCTGCAGGACAATGCTTGGCCCGATCGTCCTGGCCGAGACAACGATAGCGGCGCGACGTCGGCGTATCGCACGGTGTGCCGCCCCATTGCGCAATGCTGCGGCGCATCATGTCACCGCTTGCAGTTGCTGTTACCGTCCGCCAACCTCATCTTGGGGTGGTACTGGACGGGGGTCCCAGTGCGATACATGTTCGAAATCTTCCGAGAGCTGCATCACACTGATATCGCCCGCTGCGGCGTGGCGCTGGGCAAGCCGTTGCGGGCCCCGTAGGCACGCTGGTGAATCCGCGCATCGCACACCCGCCCGCGCAGCGCGCGAGCATCACCATCAAGGATGTGGCGCGCCTGGCCAACGTCTCGGTGGCGACCGTATCGCGCACCATGAACGGCCACCAGCACGTGGCCGAACCGGTGCGAGCGCGCGTGCTGGAAGCCGCGCGCACCCTGCACTACGTGCCGCACCACGCCGCGCGCAGTCTCAGCAGCCGCCGCACCCACACCATCGGCGTGGTCCTGCCCGACCTGCACGGCGAGTTCTTCTCCGAACTGATCCGCGGCATCGACATGATCGCCCGCGAGCGCGGCCTGCATTTGCTGGTGTCCAGCTACCACGGCGAGCCGGAAGAGCAGCGGCTGGCGGTGCGGCGCCTGCCCGGACGCGTGGACGGGCTGCTGCTCATGTCGCCCTATCTTGGCACCGCTACCGAGGACGCCGCGGACATGCTGCCCGGTGCGCTGCCGGCGGTGCTGATGAACTGTGCCGAGCGCATCGCCAATGCGCAGGTGCTCAACGTGGACAACTACGGCGGCGCGCGCGCGATGACCCGCCACCTGCTCGACAGCGGCCACCGCCGCATCGCCTTCATCGCCGGGCCGGACGCCAACTTCGATGCACGCGAACGCCTGCGCGGCTACCGCGACGAGTTGCGCGAGCGTTGCCCGCAGGTGCCGCCGCGGGTGTTGCCGGGCGATTTCGACGAAGCTTCCGGCTACCGGGCCGGGCAGGCGCTGCTGCAGGGCCTGCGTCCGGACGTGGTGTTCGCGGCCAACGACATGATGGCGCTCGGTTGCCTGTTCGCTTTCACCCACGCCGGCCTGCGCGTGCCCGACGACATCGCCCTGGCCGGTTTCGACGACGTGCCGATGGCGCGCTACGTGCACCCGGCGCTGACCACGATGCGCGTGGACATCGCTGGCTTCGGCGCGCGCGCGATGCAACTGCTGATTGCCGCGCTGGAACCGCAAGCCGCCGCAGCGGCCGCGGAAGCGCCGCTCGCCACCGATATCGTTCCGCAATTGATCGTCCGCGCGTCCAGCGGCCAGCGAGGGACCGCCATGGACTGACAGCGCCCATCGCGTTTCGCCGTCACCGTCTGCATCCAACTAGAACAAACAACGAATGAACCCGTTTACTGCCCTGGGAGGGGTTTTTGTCATGAAGAGAAAGCGTTCCGCTTCCACCATGCCCGCACGCAGCCTGCTGTGCTGCGCCCTGGCCACCAGCCTGTTCGCGACGATGCCGGCGATGGCGCAGACCAGCACCGCGATCCTGCGCGGCCATGCCCAGGCCGGCGCCGAAGTGGTCGTGACCAATACCGCCACCGGTTCGGTGCGACGCACGCCGGCGGGGGCCAATGGCAACTACACCGTGATCGGCCTGCCGCCGGGCAGCTATACGGTCGAGGCCAACGGCATCAAGCGCAATGTGACGCTGCAGGTCGCCTCCTCGTCCACGGTCGATCTCGACGCCAGCACGGCCGCCGCGCCGGGTGGCGACGCCACCACGCTGAGCACGGTCAACGTCACCGCGCCGCCGTCGATGAAGGACGTCAAGACCTCGGAAGTGGGCAACGTGGTGTCGCTGCACCAGATCCAGCAGCTGCCGCAGGCCACGCGCAACTTCCTCGAGTTCGCCGACACCGTGCCGGGCATGGTGTTCCAGATCGATGGCAACGGAAATACCAAGCTGCGCGGCGGCGCCTCCAACGCCAGCGCCAGCAACCTGTACATCGATGGCGTCGGCCAGAAGAGCTATGTCAAGGGCGGCGGCATCGCCGGCCAGAGCGACACCCAGGGCAATCCGTTCCCGCAGCTGGCGATCGGCGAATACAAGGTCATCACCTCCAACTACAAGGCCGAATACGGCCAGATCAGCGGCGCGGCGATCACCGCGGCGACCAAGTCCGGCACCAACGAGTTCCACGGCGAGGCGTTCTACCGCTATACCGACCAGGATCTGCGCGACAAGCGTCCGGACGAGCAGAAAAACGGCAAGATCGATTCGCAGACCAAGGAATACGGCTTCGCCCTGGGCGGCCCGATCATCCAGGACCGCATGCACTTCTTCGTTGCCTACGAGGGCAAGGACAACATCGCGCCCAAGAGCATCCAGGCCGATGCCAACGCTGGTTCCTACACGGGCTTTCTGCCCTCCAACCTGAGTAGCCAGTATGGCGCGGCGAACATGCCGTTCTCGGAAGACCTGTATTTCGGCAAGATCGATTTCGAGCCGACCGATCGCGACCGCATCGAGCTGAGCGGCCAGTACCGCGACGAAACCCAGGTCGCCAACGTCGGCGGTACCAGTGCCACCGACCACGGCACCAACAAGATCAACAAGGACAAGCGCGCGAGCCTGCGCTGGCAGCACAGCGCCGACAACTGGTTCAACGAGCTGATCGTCGGCACCGAGAACTCGGAGAACAACCCCACGCCGATGAGCATCGGCAACGGTATCGCGTACAAGTATCTCAACTACAACGACCCGAACATCGGCGAGTACACCTTCCTGGAAACCGGTTCGGCTGGCGGCTTGAACGTGCAGCGCAAGAGCCAGAAGGGTTGGTCCCTGCAGAACGACCTGACTTTCACCAGCTTCCAGTGGCACGGCGAACACACCATCAAAATGGGCGTGAGCTACAAGGACATCAAGCTGACCTCGCAGGACGCGGCCGCGTTGAATCCGCAGTTCAGCTACTCGGTCGATGCCAATGGCATCGTCGCCATCCCGTACCGCGTGGATTTCGTCGCGCCGTACGCCACGCCGGGGCAGAAGGCGACGGTGGAATCGCCGTCCAAGCAGTACGGTATCTACATCCAGGACGATTGGGCCGCGACCGACAAGCTGATGATTAACGTCGGCGTGCGTTGGGACTACGAAAAGAACCCGGCCTACACCGACTTCGTCACCTCGCAGGACTTCGTCAACGCACTGTACTCCGACGATCCGGCCAACCCGGGCCAGCCCTGGGCCAACCGCCTGCTGCCCAGCGGCATCAATGTCGCCGATTACATCAGCACCGGCAACAACCGCAAGAACTTCAAGGATGGCTGGGCGCCGCGCCTGGGCTTCTCCTACGATTTCTTCGGCGACGAGCGCGCGGTACTGCACGGCGGCGCGGGCCGTTCCTACGACCGCAACCTGTTCGAGCAGCTGGCGCTGGAAACCAGCAAGGCCGCGTTGTCGCCGGTGGTGGTCTACTTCAAGGACCCAACCGCCAGCGCGTGCTACAAGGCCGACCGCGCTTGCGCCGATTGGGATCCCCGGTACCTGCAGGGCGTGGACCAGCTGAACACCATTCCTGGCGTCAGCGGCAGCGCCGAACTGTTCATGTTCAACAACAAGATCAAGACTCCGTACAGCGACCAGTACAGCATCGGTATCAGCAACCAGGTCGGCGACTGGCTCACCGATGTGACCTTCCAGCGCATCCTCAGCTATGACGGCTTCGCGATGTCGCTGATCAACCGCTACCCGGATGGGTCTTACTTCGATGCCACCGGCAGCGCACCTTGGGGTGAGCCGGTCCCCGGCTACCAGAACACGATTCTGGGCAGTAACGGCCTGGAACAGCGCAGCAGCCAGGTGCTGTTGTCGGCGGAGAAGCCGTATACCAAGGAATCGGGCTGGGGCCTGACCCTGTCCTACACCCACACCAGCGCGCGCCAGAACCGCAACATCGACGAGCCGTACGGGTTCGACAAGGCGACCATCCACGATTACCCGTTCGTGAAGTCCGATGCCGCGGCATCGCACCGCTTCGTCGCGTCCGGTTCGATCGACGGACCGTGGGGCATCACCTTCGGCGCCAAGGTCGTGTTGGCCACCCCGGAACCGGTCAATACCATCGCCTGCTTCGGCCACACCGATGCCGACGGCGCCACCTGCCAGCAAATCGGCTTCGTGCCGCCTGGCAGCGGCAAGTTCCTGGTCGGTGGCAAGATCTGGGGCTACCGCACGGTGGACTTCCAGGCTACCAAGGACTTCACCGTGTACAACGACTTCAAGCTGTCGGCGCGCATCAATCTGCTCAACGCCTTCAACTTCAAGAACTACTCGAGTTACATCTACGGTGGCCCGGATGAATCGGGCAACTACTTCGGCACCGGCGGACGGTTGGACACCAGCTATGTGGGCTTGAACACCACCGGCGACATCAACTACGTCCCGCGCACCGTGACCTTCGAAATCGGCGCCAAGTTCTGATCCACCGCATCGCCCGCGCGTGTGCCCGACCGGCGCGCGTGGGGTTTTTCCGGACGGGGGAGCTTGGCCCCGTTCGCGTATCGGATACTCCCTTCTTTCCGTACAGGACCGCGCACGCATGATCGCCGCCCCTCTCCGCAATCTGGTCATCGTCGGCGGCGGCACCGCCGGCTGGATGGCCGCCGCCGCGCTGGCGCGCGTGCTGGGCCCGGACTACCGCATCACCCTGATCGAGTCGGAACAGATCGGCATCGTCGGCGTCGGCGAGGCCACCGTGCCGCACATCAAGGCCTTCAACAACCTGCTCGGCATCAACGAAGCCGAGTTCGTGCGCCAGACCCAGGGCAGCTTCAAGCTCGGTATCGAGTTCGTCGACTGGCAGCGGCCGGGCACCACCTACATCCATGGCTTCGGCACCGAGATCGGGCATTCGCTCGGGCTGCTGCCGTTCCAGCAGTACTGGTTCAAACAGGCGCTGGCCGGCAAGGCCAAGCCGCTGGGCGCCTACACGCTCAACACCGTGGCCGCCAGGCGCGGCAAGTTCATGACCTCGGCCAGCGATGCGCCGCCCAATTCGCCGCTGGGCAACATCGCCTACGCCTACCATTTCGACGCCTCGCTGTACGCGGCGTTCCTGCGCCGTTTTTCCGAGCAGCGCGGGGTGACCCGGCGCGAAGGCATCGTCGAGCAGGTGCAGCTGCATCCGGAATCGGGCGATGTGCGCTCGGTGCGGCTGGCCTCGGGCGACACGATCGCCGGCGATCTGTTCATCGACTGCTCCGGGTTCTGCGGCCTGCTGATCGAGCAGGCGCTGCACACCGGCTACCACGATTTCACCCACTGGCTGCCGTGCGACCGCGCGCTGGCGGTGCCGTGCGCCAAGGTCGGCCCGCCGACGCCGTACACCCGCGCCACCGCGCGCGCGGCCGGCTGGCAATGGCGCATCCCGCTGCAGCACCGCACCGGCAACGGCTATGTGTATTCCAGCGCGCACATCAGCGACGACGAGGCCGCGGCCACGCTGCTGGCCAATCTGGACGGCGCGGCGCTGGCCGATCCGCGCCCGCTGCGTTTCGTCACCGGCCGCCGCAAGCAGGTCTGGAACCGCAACGTGGTCGCCCTGGGCCTGGCCAGCGGCTTCATGGAGCCGCTGGAATCCACCAGCATCCACCTGATCCAGTCCGGCATCTCCAAGCTGCTGGAGTTGTTCCCGCGCGAGGGCATCAGCCCGGTGCTGGTGCAGCGCTACAACGACCGCATCGCCTTCGAGTTCGACCGCATCCGCGATTTCCTGGCGCTGCACTACACCGCCACCGAGCGCGAGGACAGCGACTTCTGGCGGCAGTGCCGCACCATGGCGATCACCCCCGAACTGCAGGCGACGCTGGACCTGTTCGGCGACAGCGGCCGTTTCTACCGCAATGGCGATGAGATGTTCGCCGAGATCAGCTGGGTGCAGGTGATGGTCGGGCAGGGCATCCTGCCGCGCGCCTACCACCCGCTGGTGGACCAGGTGCCGGCCGCGGACATCGAACGCTTCGTCGCCAGCATCGAGCAGACCATCGGCCATTGCGTGGACGCGATGCCGCCGCACCAGGCCTTCATCGACCGCTACTGCGCGGCCGCGCCGCGCTGAGCGGGCCTCCCGGCCGCGCGCCGGGCAAAAAAAAGAGGCCACGCGCACCAAGGCGCGGGCCTCTTCAAAATCCGACCGAGGCCGGAGAACGGTTTGTGGCACATCTCCGGCAACGCCGGACGCTGCGCATGCTACCGACAGTGCGCAGCTAATGCAATGGTTTAAGTTTTAGTGGCTAAATCATTGATATTTATTGAGAGATCAGCACGCCGCCGTATTCGCAAGGGTGGCGGCGATCTCGCGCTGGATCGCCTCGGCCGCGGCGCGCGGGTCGGCGGCCTGGCGGATCGGGCGGCCGACCACGATCGCATCGGCGCCATCGGCGAAGGCCTGGGCCACGCCGACGGTGCGCTGCTGGTCGTCGCCGACCGGGCCGCCGGGGCGGATGCCCGGGCACACGATCGAGAAGCCGGCGCCGGTGGCACGGCGGATCGGCGCCGCTTCCTGGCCGGAGGCGATCACCCCGTCGATGCCGGCGGCCTGCGCGGCCAGGGCGCGCTCCACCACCACCTCCTGCGGTTCGCGGTCGATGCCCATCGATGCCAGGTCGGCGCGGCCCATCGAGGTCAGCACGGTCACCGCCAGCAGGCGCATGTCGCCGCCGTTGGCGGCGGCCGCGGCCTGCATCATCGCCGGGTGCCAGCCGTGGATCGTGCAGTAGTCCACCGGCCACTGCGACAGGCGCCGGATCACCCCGCCGACGGTGGCCGGGATGTCGAAGAACTTCAGGTCCACGAACACGCGCTTGCCGCGTGCGGCCAGCGTCTCCAGCACGTCGAAGTATTCGCCGGAGGCCAGCAGCTCCATGCCGATCTTGTAGAACGCCACCGCGTCGTCGAGCCGCTCGATCCACTGCAGCGCCTCGCTGCGGCCGGGCACGTCCAGGGCGAAGATCAGCCGTTCGCGCGCGTCCAACGCCAGCGGCGCGCGGCTCACTGCGCCAGCTCCAGCGCGTCGCGCTTGGCCTGGTGGCGCGCGGCGCGCGGCTGCGCGAAGTCGTTGTTGAACAGCGCCGGTTCCCAGGCGCCGTAGCTGGGGTTGGGCAGCATCCACCAGCGCTCGCCGAACCAGTCGTGGTAGTGCTGCAGCAGCTGCGCGCGGCCGTCGGGGGTATTGGCCACCACCTGCACGAAATCGCCGAGCTGGTCGCCGAACTGCATCAGCACGCGGTACTGCTGGCCGACCAGCTTGCGCCGGCAGTTCTTCTCCGCGCCGTTCTGCTCGCAGCCCTTGACCACGGTGCCCAGGCCCAGCAGCACGCTGTTGTCGGCCACCGGCAGGCCGGCGCTGCGCAGGTTGGCCAGGGTCGCGTCGGTCAGGTGCACCGCGCGGTTGGACACGTACAGCACGGTGATGCCCTTGGCGGTGGCCGCCTTGGCGAAATCGACCACGCCAGGGATCGGCTTGGCCTTCTTCTCGGCCACCCACTGGTCCCAGCTGACCTCGTCGTATTCCTTGCCGTTGCGGATCAGCCGCGCCTGGTACGGCGCGTTGTCCAGCACGGTTTCGTCCACGTCCATCACCACCGCCGGCTTCAGCCCGGCCGTGGCGTTGCCGCGCTCCTCCGGCACCAGCGCGTCCCAGTTCGGCTCCTTCAGCGCCGCATCCAGGCGGTCGGCGGCCGCGCGGTAGGTCTGCTCGGCCACGGCCCGGTACTCGGCCGAGCGCTGCATCCACAGCACCGCGTTGAGGTTGTCGTCGCCGGCCACTGCGGCGTCGGCGGTCTTGGCGGTGGGCGGTGTCGTGGCATCGGTGGCCGGCGCCTGCGGCTTGCAGGCGGACAGGGCGAGCACGGCGCAGGCCAGTGCGGTGCGGGCGATCGGGGTCATCGGGCGCGGGAACCTAGGCGGGCAATCGACCGATTTTAGCGGGTTGGGGCCGTTGGCGTGGCGGGACGGACACGCCAACGCGGCGTTCGGGCCAACCCGCCAACGCCCCGCCACGCGTGTACACAACCGTAGACAAATGCGGCCTGGGGCGATGCGGTTCCGAATAGAACGCGTTCTGCGTCACGTAACGCTGCAGGTGTTAGGGGATCTCCCGACATCCTGTCAGGGAGACCCGGATTTTCCAGTCATGTGGCGTGCACCACAGTGCGTCCCGCATGCACGGGAGGCGCAGCGCCAGTCGGAAGGATGCGATCGACGCCTTGCGCAGGCAGGGAGACGCCGGATGCGTAACAGGGGAACTACCGTGGTGTCGTTGAGAAAGGGAACCGTCCTTGCCGCTTTGGCGGTGTGCGCCTGCGCAGGCCGCGCGTTGCCGGCACTGGCTCAGGAGCAGCCGACCACGCTCGACCGGCAGGAGCAGCTGCGCCAGGCCGAAGAGGTGCAGCGCAAGCAGGAGCAGGACCGCCAGGCGCCGTTCGCCGGCCCGCGCGAGCCGGCGGCGCCGGCCGACATGCGCAGCCTTGCGCTGCCTACCGAAACCCTGTGCTTCCCGATCCAGCGCATCCAGCTGGGCGGCGCCGGTGCCGATGGCGCGCGCTTTGCCTGGCTGTGGCTGTACCTGCGCCAGTACCAGGGCCGCTGCATCGGCCGCGAAGGCATCGACCTGATCCGCCGCCGCGCGCTCGATCAACTGGTCGCGCGCGGCCTGGTCACCACACGCATCGGCGTGCCCGAGCAGGCGCTGTCCAGCGGCCAGCTGCGTTTCGAACTGATGCCCGGCCGGCTGCGCCAGGTGCGCGTGCAAGCGGCCGACGGCCGTGCGTTCTGGCGCGGCGCCTTGCCGCTGCGGCCGGGCGACCTGGTCGATCTGCGCGCGATCGAGCAGGCCGTGGAACAGTTCAAGCGGGTGCCGTCGCAGGACGCCAAGATCGACATCGCCCCGGGCGAGCAACCCGGCGAATCGGACCTGGTGATCACCCTGCAGCAGGGCCGGCGCTGGCGCAGCGTGCTCAACGCCGACGACTCCGGCGTGCGCGCCACCGGCCGCGCGCAGGGCGGCATCGACGTCGCGCTGGACGCGCCGCTGGGCATCAACGACCTGCTGTCGATCGGCTACAACCACGACCTGGTGGATCGCGGCGCCGAGCGCGGCACGCACGGCAACAGCCTCAGCTACAGCGTACCGTGGGGCTGGTGGACGTTCGCGCTGTCGCTGTCGTCCTACCGCTACCACCAGCGTGTGGACGGCTATCTGCAGAGTTTCCAGTCCAGTGGCGCGTCCAACAGCGCCCAGCTCGACCTGCAGCGGGTCATCCATCGCAACGGCAGCAGCAAGACCACCGCCGGCGTGGTGGTGGCCAAGCGCGAGGCGCGCAGCTACCTGGACGGCATCGAGATCGGCATCCAGCGCCGCCACACCACCAGCGCCGAGGCCTCTCTGAGCCACCGCCGCTACCTGGGACCGATGCAGCTGGACCTGCGCCTGGCGCACCGCCGCGGTACACCGTGGTTCGACGGGCAATGGACCGGTTACGACCCGGCAGTGGGTTTCCCCAGCTTCCGCTACGGCGTCACCACCCTGGATGTGAGCACCGGGCTGCCGTTCAAGCTCGGCAGCGTGGCCGCCAGCTGGGACAGCAGCCTGCACGCGCAGACCGCCTCGCAGCTGCTGCTCGGCTCGGAATTCATCAGCATCGGCGGGCGCTACAGCGTGCGCGGCTTCGATGGCGAACGCACCCTCGGCGCCGAGCGCGGCGCGTACTGGCGCAACACGCTCAACCTGCCGGTGCAGCGCCTGGGCATCGTTCCGTACCTGGGCGTGGATGCCGGCCGCATCGGCGGCCCCAGCGCCAGCGGGCAGGACGGACGCAGCCTGGTCGGCGCCTTCGCCGGCGTGCGTGGCGCGCGCGGCGGGCTCACCTGTGACGGCTTCGCCGGCTGGGATCTGCACGCGCCCCGCGATTTCGATACCGCGCAGCCGGCCTACGGCGTGCGTGTGACCTATCAGTTCTGATCCCCTGGCCGCCGTCGGGCGGACCGGGTTTTGTTTTTTGAGCGCCGGTGGCGCGATGAGAGAGATGGCGATGGACAAGGATTCCGCTGGCATGGGCACCACGATGGCCGAGCGCTGCAAGCGCGCACTGGCGATGCTGCTGTGCTGCACCGTCACCTGGACCTCGCTGCCGCTCTACGCCCAGGTCGTGCCGGTCGCCAATCCCGGCGGGCAACAGCCCGGCCAGCAGGCTGCGGCCAACGGCGTGCCGGTGGTCGATATCGTCGCCCCCAACGCGCGCGGCGTCTCGCACAACCGCTATTCGCGCTTCGACGTCGGCAGCAACGGCCTGATCCTCAACAACAGCGGCAACATCTCCAAGACCGAACTCGGCGGCTATATCGCCGGCAACGACAACCTGAAGAACAGCGGCGCGGCCACGCTGATCCTCAACGAAGTCACCTCCAGCGCCAGCCGCCTGCAGGGCTATACCGAAATCGCCGGGACCAGGGCGCAACTGGTGATCGCCAACCCGAACGGCATCAGCTGCGACGGCTGCGGCTTCCTCAACGCCTCGCGGGTCACCCTGGCCACCGGCACGCCGCAACTCGGCAGCGACGGTGCGTTGAACGGTTTCAGCATCACCGGCGGCGCACTGAGCATCGGCAGCAACGGCCTGGACGCGTCCAACGTCGATCGCCTGGACCTGCTGTCGCGCCAGCTCAGCGTGGGCGGCTCGGTGTGGGCCAAGGACCTGCTCGCCAGCACCGGCACGCAGCGCATCGGCTACGACGGCATGCTGCTGGAACTGCTGCCGGGCAGCGACGGCGCGGCGCCGTCGATCGGCATCGACGTGGCCTACCTCGGCGGCATGTACGCCGACCGCATCCGCCTGATCGCCACCGAAGCCGGCGTCGGCGTGGTCAGCCGCGGCACCCTGGCCGCGCAGAGCGGCAGCCTGCAGATCGACAGCGCCGGCCAGCTCAGCCTGAGCGGCAACACCGTCGCCCGCGACGACGTGGACCTGCGCGCCGCGGGCGCGTTGACCCAGCAGGGCACGCTCGGCTCGCAGCAGGCCGGCATACGCCTGCGCGCCGCGCAAGTGAGCCTGAGCGGCGACACCGTCGCCAGCGGCCTGTTCGACGCGCGCGCCAGCGGCAGCGTCGACCATCGCGGGCGCAGCAGCGCCGGCGCGATCAGCCTGTTCGGCTCCGAACTCGACGCCGGCGGCACGCTGTACAGCAGCGGCACGCTGAGCCTGGACGCGAGCGGCAGCCTGCGCAGTAGCGGCGTGGCCTACGCCGGCGGTGCAGTGGCGCTGCGTGCCGGCGGCAGCTGGCTGCAGAACGCCGGGACGCTGCAGAGCGGCGGGGCGATGAACGTGCAGGCGGCGCGGATCGATGCTGCGGGAACGCTCGATGCCGGCACCGGCCTGGGCTTGCGCAGCGATGGCGACATGCGCCTGTCCGGGTTGGTGCAGTCCTGGCAGGACGCCGCGCTGCAGGCCGGCGGCCGCCTCGACAACGCCGGCCAGCTCAGCGCCGGCGGCCGCGTGCACATCACCGCGGCGGCGATCGGCAACGGCGCCAAAGCCGTGCTGTCCGCCAGCGGCGACCTCGCCCTGGCGACCACCGGTACGCTGGACAACGCCGGCACCGTGTACGCCGGGCGCGACCTGCGGATCGACGCGGCGGCCTTCGCCAATGCCGGCAGCAGCTATGCCGGCCGCAACGCGGACATCGCCAGCAGCGGCGCCATCCGCAGTGGCGGCAGCCTGGTCGCCGGCGACGTGCTGCGCGTGGACGCGGCGCAATTCGCCAGCAGCGGCGAACTCGGCAGCCAGCGCGGCGCCACCAGCCTGCGCAGCCGCGGCGATCTCATGCTGGACGGCGCGGTGGCGGCGAAGGGCGCGCTGACCGCGCAGGCCGCAGGCGACCTGCACCAGTCCGGCACGCTCAATGCAACCAGCGCGCAGCTGCAGGCCGGCGGCGACGCGCTGCTGGATGGCACGTTGAAGACCGACGGCGCCTTGCAGTTGAGCGCCGACGGGCAACTGCGCAGCACCGCGACCATCGTCGCCGGCGGCGACGCCGATCTGCACGCGCAGGGCGCGCTGCTGCAGGCCGGGCAAGTCCAGGCGGGCGGCGCGCTGCGCCTGCAAGGCGCGGACATCGACCAGTCCGGCGTGCTCGACGCGGGTACCACGCTGTCCCTGCGCAGCGGCAACGGCATGCGCCTGGCCGGCACGCTGCAGGCGCGCGGCGACGTGTCGCTGGACAGCGCCGCGGCGCTGCAGAACCAGGCGCAGGTCGTGGCTGGGGGCAACCTGGCGGTGGCCGCCGGCAGCCTGGACAACGCCAGCGGCGCGGCATTGTCGGCGAGTGGCGATGCCACCATCGCCAGTGTCTCCACGCTGCGCAACGCCGGCAACGTGCATGCCGATGGCGCGCTGCGCCTGAGCGCCGGCAGCTTCGCCCAGACCGAGACCGGCAAGGCCTACGGCGGCGCGAGCCTCGACCTCGCCGCGACCGATGCACTGGACAACCGCGGCGACCTGATCGGCGGCGGCGATGTGCACATCGCCGCCGGCAGCATCGCCAGCAGCGGCCAGCTGGGTAGCCAGCATGGTCAGCTCGCGCTCGACAGCCGCGGCGACCTCAACCTGGACGGCGTCGTGGTCGCCGCCGGTGCCTTGCGCGCCGCCGCGCTCGGCGACCTGCAACAGCGTGGCACCGTGCAGGCGCAATCGGCGCAGTTGCAGGCGGGCCGCGATCTGACCCTGGCCGGCACGCTGCGCAGTGCGACGACGCTGCAGCTGCAGGCGCAGCGCGCGCTGCGCGTGGACGGCCAGGCCGTCGCCGGCGGCGATCTGGGCATGCGCGGCGACAGCGTCGCGCTCGGTCAGGACGCCGTGGTGCAGACCGCCACGGCGCTGCAGCTGGACGCGGGCACGATCGACAGCCGCGGCGCGCTGGATGCCGGCACCGATCTGAGCCTGCGCAGCAGCGGCGCCATCGCCCTGTCCGGCATCGCCCAGGGCGGGCGCGATGTCGCGCTGCAGGCGGATCAGGCCTTGGACAACCAGGCCCGCGTCTTCGCCGGCCGCGATCTGACCCTGAGCGCGGCTAGTGCGACCAACCGGGCGCAGGGCGAACTCTCGGCGCAGGCGGCGCTCGACGCCCACGTGCGAGGCGCACTCGACAACGCCGGCACGCTGCAGGCCGGACAGGCGCTGAGCCTGAGCGCAGGCAGCCTGCAGCAGAGCGGCCGCGCCTACGCTGGCGACACGCTGACCGTGCAGGTCGATGGCGCACTCGACAACCGCGGCGACCTGATCGCCAAGCGCGATGTGCGCGTGGAGGCCGGCAGCGTCGCCAGCAGCGGCCAGCTCGGCAGCCAGGAGGGACAGCTGCTGGTCGATAGCCGTGGCGACGTACAGCTGGACGGCAGCCAGATCGCCGCCACCGCGCTGCGCGTGCAGGCAGTGGGCGATCTGCAACAGCGCGGCACCACCAGGGCGCAGTCGCTGCAGTTGAGCGCCGGGCGCGACCTGAGCGTCGCCGGTTCGCTGCAAAGCGCGGCGAATCTGCAATTGCAGGCGCAGCGCGCGCTGAATCTGGATGGCCAGGCCGTGGCCGGCGGCGCTGCGCAACTGAGCGCGGCGAGCATCGCCACCGGCAGCAACGCCGTGCTGCAGAGCGCTGCGGCGATCACGCTCGACGGCGCAAGCATCGACAGCCGCGGCGCACTCGATGCCGGCACCGATCTGAGCCTGCGCAGCCAGGGCCAGCTGACCCTGGCCGGCATCGCCCAAGGCGGCGGCGATGTCGTGCTGGAGGCCGGCGCGGCGTTGGACAACAGCGCCCAGGTCGTCGCCGGTCGCGACCTGCAGGTGAGCGCTGCCAGTGCGGTCAACCGTGCCAGCGGCACCCTGGCCGCGGCGGACACGCTCGACCTGCGCGTCGCCGGCCTGCTCGACAACGCCGGTCGCCTGCGCGGCCAGACATCCCTGCTGCTGCAGGCCGGCAGCTTCCAACACAGCGGCGAGCTGTACGCGGGCCAGACGCTGGATCTGCACAGCGCCGGCGCGCTGGACAACCGCGGCACGCTGATCGCTGGCGGCGACCTGCGCATCGACGCCGGCAGCCTCGGCAACAGCGGCCAGATCGGCAGCGAGACCGGCAAGGTGACGCTGAGCAGCCAGGGCGACATACAACTAGGCGGCAGCGTGATCGCCGCGCAGGCGCTGAGCGCCAGCGCGCTGGGCGATCTGCAGGTGGATGGCGCACTCAAGGCGCAGTCGGCCACGCTCGCCGCCGGCCGCGACCTGAGCGTCGCCGGCGGCGCGCAGACCGCCGCCGCGCTGGAGTTGCAGGCACAGCGCGCGCTGCGTGTCGATGGCCAGGTCCTGGCCGGCGGCGATCTGCACCTGAGCGGCGCCAGCATCGCCACCGGTACGGCCGCGGTGCTGCAAGGCGCCGCGGCCGTGACCCTGCAAGGCGGCGCGATCGACAGCCGCGGCACGCTCGCTGCCGGCACCGACCTCAGCTTGCGCAGCGACGGTGCGCTGGCGATCGCCGGCGTGGCGCAGGCCACGCGCGACATCGCGCTCGATGCCGGCGCAGCGCTGAGCAATGCCGGCCAGATCGTGGCCGGTCGCGACCTCAGCGTCGCCGCGCACAGCATCGACAATGCCGCCAGCGGCACGCTGGCCGCGCAGGGCGCGGTGCAACTCTCCACCCCGGGGACCCTCAACAATGCCGGCAGCCTGCAGGCCGGCCAGGCCATGAGCCTGGACGTCGGCACGCTGCAACACAGCGGCCGGGCCTACGCGGGCGATCGCCTCACGCTACGCGCCAGCGGCGCGGTGGACAACCAGGGCGAACTGATCGCCAGACATGATCTGCAGGTGGACGCCGCCAGCATCGCCAGCAGCGGCCAGCTCGGCAGCGAGACCGGCCAGGTCGCGCTGACCAGCCAGGGCGACCTGCGCCTGGGCGGCACCGTGGCCGCGGCCACGCAACTGCAGGCGCAGGCACAAGGCGACCTGCTGCAGTCGGGCAGCCTCAGTGCGCAGGCGTTGGATCTGCACGCTCGCGACATCGCCCTGGCCGGCCAGGTCACGGCTGCGCAGGCGTTGCAGGTCCAGGCCCAGCGCGACCTGCGCCTGGACGGGCAAGCCAGCGGCCAGGCCGCGTCGCTGAGCGCGGGCGCGACATTGAGCACCGGCAGCCAGGCCGTGCTGCACAGTGCCGGCGCGATTGCGCTGACCGGCGCACGCATCGACAGCCAGGGCGCGCTGGATGCCGGCACCACGCTGGCGCTGACCAGCAGCGGCGATCTCGCGCTCGCCGGCATCGTCCAGGCAGCGACGACGTTGAAGCTGAGCGCCGGCGGCGCACTGAGCAACGCCGCCCAGGTCGTGGCCGGCACCGATCTGACGCTGACCGCGGCCAGCGTCCACAACGCCGCCAACAGCCTGCTCGCCGCGCAGGGCGATGCCACCCTGACCGTGAGCGGCGCGCTGGACAACGCCGGTGCGCTGCGTGCGCGCCAGCGCCTGCAATTGGATATCGGTTCGCTGCAGCAGACCGGGCGCAGCTACGGCCTGCAGCGCCTGGGCCTGACCGCCAGCGGCGCCGTCGACAACCGCGGCGACCTGATCGCCGGCAGCGCGCTGCGCGTGGAAGCGGCCAGCGTTGCCAGCAGCGGCCAGCTCGGCAGCGAAAGCGGCGACGTCGCCCTGGTCAGCCACGGCGATCTTGCGCTGGGCGGCACACTGGCCGCGGCCGGTGCGTTCAGCGCCCAAGCCGGCGGCGCGCTGTCGCAGAGCGGCACGCTCAGCGCGGCGACCACGCTGCAACTACAGGCGCACGGCGACCTGACCGTGGCCGGCAGCCTGTCGGCCAACCAGCTCACGCTGACCAGCGATGCCGCGCTGCTTCAGCGCGGCATCGTCAACGGCAGCAACATCGCCCTGCAGGCGCAGCGCATCGACAACGCCGGGCAGACCCTGTCCAGCGGCAACCTGAGCCTGCATGCCGGCGACATCGCTATCGGCGGCGTCGCCGCCGCCGGCGTGCGCAGCGACGGCAGCCTCGGCAGCAGCGGTGCGCTGGACCTGCGTGCCGACCGCATCCTGAGCGCCAGCGGCAAGCTGATCGCCGCCGGCAACCTCACCGCGCAGGCCACCCAACTCAACCTGGCCGGCAGCACCACCCGCGTCGGCGGCGATGCCAGCCTGACCGCGAGCAACGGCCTGGACCATCGCGGCGCCGATCTGCTCGCCGGCGGCCTGCTGACCGTGCGCGCCGGCGGCAGCTTCGACAACAGCACGCTCAACGGCGTCGGCGGACAACTGCAGGCCGCACGCCTGGATCTGGGCGCAGCGTCGTTGCGCAACACCGGCGGCACGCTGGTCCAGAGCGGCAGCGGACAGACCCGCATCGCCATCACTGGCGCGTTCGACAACGGCAACGGCAAGCTGGCCACGAACGGCCAGGACCTCAACCTCAGCGCAGCCTCGTTGAACAACGCCCAGGGACGCATCGAACACGCCGGCACCGGCACCGCGACCCTGAGCATCGGCGGCGCCGTCGCCAATGCCGGCGGCCGCATCCTGAGCCAGGGCCAGCTGCAACTCGGCGCCAATGCCGGCATCGACAACCAGAACGGCGCGATCGCCGCCGCCGGCGACGCCACGTTGACCGCGGCCAGTCTGAGCAACGTCGGTGGCAGTGTGTCGGCCCGCGGCGTGAACGCCCAGCTCGGTGGCGCGCTCGACAACCGCAGCGGCGTGCTGCAGGCCGCCGGCGGCACCCTGACCGTGCGCGCCGACAGCCTCGACAACCGCAGCGGCACGCTGCAGGCGGTTGCCAATGGCGGCAGCGGCGGCGATCTGCGTGCCGATATCGCGCACACGCTCAACAACGATGGCGGCCTGCTCGGCGCCAGCAACGACGCCACCGTTGGCGCCGAAAACCTCAGCAACAGCGCCGGCACCGTCCAGGCCGGGCGCGACCTGGCGCTGACCGCGCGCGGCCAGCTCGACAACCACCAGAGCGGGCGCATCAGTGGCGGCCGCGATCTCACGGTCGCGGTCACTGGCGCGCTGCTCAACAGCGGCGGCCAGCTCGACAGCGGCAACGCGATGACCATCTCCGGCAGCCGCATCGACAACAGCCAGGGCAGCATCGCCAACAACGGCGGCGGCCTGACCCAGCTCAGCACCGGCGGCGAACTGCGCAACGCCGGCGGCAGCCTGGGCGGCCGCGGCCGCGTCGTGCTCAACGCCGCCAGCGTGGTCAACAGCGATGGCCAACTGGTAGCGGGCGGCGACCTGGTCGCCAACAGCAACAGCTTCGACAACCAGCGCGGCAACGTCTACGCGGGCAATACGTTCCAGCTCCAGCGCGCCGGCGCCACGCTCGACAACCGCAGCGGCACCATCAAGGCCGAGCAGGCGGTGCGCCTGAACCTGCAGAGCCTGAGCAACAGCGGCGGCCGCATCGGCGCCGGCAGCAGCGCCGGCGGCGCCGGCGACGTGGTCATCGACACCGTCGGCTTCGACGGCGGCGGCAACATCCTCGCGCAGAACCTGCTCGACCTGACCGTGCGCAGCGACTACACCCACACCGCCGGCGCCGACATCACCAGTAACGGCGACTTCCGCCTCAACGTCGGCGGCAACCTGGTCAACGCCTCCGCGCTCAAGGCCGCGCGCAGCCTCAGCGTGACCGCTAACAACATCAGCAACCGCGCCGGCGCGACGATGCAGGCGGCCAATACCCAGTTGACGACCGGCGGAACCATCGACAACGCCGGCGACATTTCCGCCAGCAACAATCTGCAGCTCACGGCCGGCAGCATCTACAACACCGGCAGCCTGGTCGGCGGCAACGTACTGGTGGACACCGGCACTCTGGTCAACGGCGCCGACCTGGGCAGCGCCACCGACAACGCCGCCTACGGCTCGGCGTTGATCGGCGCCACCAACGGCATGACCCTGCTGGTCCGCGACCAACTGCTCAACCGCGACGCCAAGATCTTCAGCCTCGGCAACATCGCCATCGGCGGCGCGCGCGACGGCAGCGGCACGATCACTTCGCGCACCGGCGTGCTCAACAACCTGTCCGGAAGCATCGAGGCCGACGGCAGCATCCTGATTGCGGCCAATCAACTCAATAACCAGCGGCGGGTGCTGAGCACCAAGACAGGGCCGCTATCCGATGCCGAGAGGGCCGAAGCGAATGCGGAGATGCCCAGCGAACTCATCGAAGGTCGAGGTATCACCTATCCCAACGTGTCTTACTACATTCGCGTTCCATACAAAGGCAAAAGCCCGGGCGTTTATCGAGAATATTCGGTCGAAGAACGCGAGAGCCTGATTGCCGCCAGCGCCGAGGGCCGTATCGCCGCAGGTGGCAACATAGCCCTGTCCGGGAGCGTGATCAATAATGCATCGACAATCGCTGCCGCAGGTGGATTGTGGATCAATCAACGGGGCGTTGCCGGGCTTTCCGATGCAATGATCAGCAACGGCGAGGTTGTATCGAACCAAGCGTTGGCACTGAATCAGAAAGTGATCCAGCACGATGTCGAACACAAGGTGATCGCTTATATCGATGACTGTGCCGCCACCACCGTCACAGGTCCGAACGCACGCAAGAAGCCGATATGCGGGTATGAGAATGAGACCAATATTCTCTCCAGTACCACGGTAGATTCCAGCTACATCGCCCTTGCCGCCAACATGACCGGTGGGCAAGGCGTCTCGATCAACGGTGCCACCATCAACAACGGTGCCGTCGGCAGTGATGGGCGCAGCATCAGCGGCGCCGCGTTCAACGCCAGGCAAGGTACGGCGCTGAGCCGCCGTAGCGCGCAGAGCGCCAGCGGCGTCGGCAATAAAGCCGTGCAGGCGCAGACCGGCAAGGCCGCTGGCGGGGCAACGGTCAACAATCGCATCGTCAGCGCCAGCATCGGCCCGATCCGCATCGACGACGAACAGGGCGCGCTGGTTAAAAGTACTGAGACATCCGCGGTCGATGTTCATGCGCAAGGCGTACAGGCAGCGCTCACCGGCAGCGGCGACGCCACCCGTAGCCAGATCCAGGCCGGTGGTGCACAGGCCGTGCTGGCCGGCAGCAACGTCGCCGGCCAGCGCCAGCAGATCGACCCCGGCACCGGCACCGTGCCGCAGGTGGTCGGCGGCATCGGCGCCCCGCTGGGCAACATCACCTTGCCCATTGGCGGTCTGTACCGCCTGGTCGGCGCCAACGGCGCCAGCGTCAACGCGCTGGGCCGCGCCGCCAACGGCCTGGGCGGCGTCAACGCCAACCGCAGCGCCGGCCCCGGCCGTCGCTACCTGATCGAGACCGATCCGCGCTTCGTCAATTACGACACCTTCATCAGCAGCGACTACCTGCTCGACAAGCTCGGCGTGGATCCGCAGTGGACCCAGACCCGCCTGGGCGACGGCTTCTACGAACAGCGCCTGGTGCTGGACCAGATCACCCAGCTCACCGGCCGCCGCTACCTGGGCAACTACGCCGACGGCGTGGCGCAGTACCGCGCCCTGCTGGACGGCGCCGTGGCCGAGGCCGGCGCGCTGCACCTGGATGTCGGCGTGGCGCTGACCGCCGAACAGGTCGCCGCGCTGACCCACGACATCGTGTGGATGGTCGAACAGGAATACCAGGGCCAGAAGGTGCTGGTGCCGGTGGTATACCTGTCGTCCAGCACCGCGCTGACCCTGCGCAGCGATGGCGCCCTGCTCGCCAGCGACAACGGCGACGTCTCGCTCAACGCCACTGCCGGCCTGAGCAACAGCGGCACGATCAGCGGCGTCAATGTCAGCGCCACCGCCGGCAACTTGTTGAACCAGGGCCGCATCGCCGGCACCGGCACGGTGGCATTGCAGGCGAAGCAGGACCTGCTCAACCTCGGTGGTCAGATTGCCGGCCGCAACGTGCTGCTGAGCGCGGGCAACGATCTGCTCAGCACCACCCGCGACGCGTTGGCCGGTGGCGATATCCGTTCCGGCATCAGCGCCGACAACACCCTGCTGATGAATGCCGGCCACGACCTGACCCTCACCGGCACCGCCGTGCAGGCCGGCAGCAGCGCCGCGCTGCAGGCCGGCAACAACCTGGTGCTGCAGCCCACCGCGCTGCGCACCGAAAGCGGCTTCACCCGCGGCGGCGACGCCACCAGCCTGACGGTGGGCCAGGACCTGTCGTTGCTCGCCGGCAACGACCTGCAACTGCACGGCGTAGCCATCACCGCTGGCGGCGACGCCGCGCTGCAGGCAGGCCACGACCTGTCGCTGACCCCGGTCGCCGATGCCAACGGCAAGGCCACGGTACGCACCAGCATCGTCACCGACGGCAGCCTGCAACTGGCGGCCGGCCACGACATCACCATTCGCCAAGCCGAAGTAAAGGCCGGCGGCGACCTGATCGCCGCGGCCGGACACGACCTCAATGTGACCTCGGTGCTGGGCGAGAGCACCACCACGACTGACCACAGCCGCCAAGGCAAGACCAAGGTCACCACGACCACCACGACCCAGGACATCGACCAGCAGGCGCTCACTGCCGGCGGCAACCTGATCCTCAGCGCCGGCAACGACGTCAACCTGGTGGCCGCCAAGCTGGACGCGGGCAAGGGCCTGGCGGTGGTCGCCGGCCACGACCTCAACAGCACCACGCTGACCACGGTGGACAGCAGCGACACGCTGGAGACGCGCAAACGCTTCAAGCAGACCACCAGCACCAGCGACGAGACCGTCCACGGCACGGAGTTCAGCGCCGGCAGCGACATTGCCATGCAGGCCGGCCACGACGTCAACCTCACCGCAGCCACGGTCTACACCGACACCGGCAGCGTGTCCGTAGCCGCCGGCCACGACGTCAACCTGCTCGCCGCGCAGGAACAGCACGACGCCGAACAGGACATGCAGAAGAAGAAAAAGGGCTTCCTGTCCAGCAAGACCACCACCACGCACGACGAGTGGCACGACAGCACGGCAGTGGCGACCACGCTCAGCGGCGACAGCGTGCAGATCGCGGCCGGCAACAACCTGCTGTCGCAAGGCGCACAGGTCGCCGGTACCGGCGACGTGGTACTGGCGGCCGGCAACGACCTGACCCTGGAGACTGCACAGAACGAGCACAGCGAGGAGCACGAGAAGAAGACCAAGAAGTCGGGCATGTTCGGCAGCGGCGGGATCGGCGTGACGTTCGGCACGCAAAAGGTGCAGAACAATGCCGACACCACCGGTGTCAGCCATACCGGCAGTACGGTCGGTAGCGTCGAGGGCGATGTGACGCTGGTGGCGGGTAACCGCTATAGGCAAACGGGTAGCGATGTACTCGCCCAAGCCGGTGACATCACGGTGAAGGCCAAGGACATTGCCATCACTGAGGTGCAGGACACCACCGACGCCGAACAGCGCAGCAAGTTCAGCCAGGGCGGCTTGTCTGTCACGCTCAGCTCGGCGGCGATCAGCCTGGCGCAGTCGGCCAATGAAAGCTACAAGGCGAGCAAGGACACGAAGGGCGACACCCGCATGCAGGCTTTGGCCGCGGGGTCGGCCGCCTATAGTGCGTACGGCGCGGCCAGCTCGCTGGCTCAGACCGGCAGCGCGCTTGCCAGCGGCAGCGCGCAAGGGGCGGCTCAAGGCGCCAACGTCAGCATTGCGGTGACCATCGGCGGCAGCAAGAGCGAGAGCAAGAGCACTCAATCCGCGAGCGAGGCAAAGGGTTCCAAGTTGCAGGCTGGCGGTGATGTCAGCCTGATCGCCACCGGCGGCGGTGACGCGAGCAATCTGCTCATCCGTGGCAGCGATATCAGTGCGGGCAACAACGTGCTCCTGGTAGCCGATCACGATGTGACCATCGAGGCGGCAAAGAACACGGCCGAACAGCACAGCACCAGCAAAAGCAGCAGTGCGGCGATAGGCGTGGCGGTCACCTATGGCGCCGATGGATTTGCGGCGGGTGTGACGCTAAGTGCCAGCGGCTCGCGCGGCAAAGCCAACGGCGAGGATGTCAGCTACACCAACAGTCATGTGGCCGCAGGCAACGCTGCCACGGTGATCAGCGGCAATGACACCACGTTGAAGGGTGCACAGTTGTCTGCGGACAAGGTCGTAGCAGACGTCGGCGGCAATCTGAACATCGAGAGCCTGCAAGACACCAGTACCTATGCCAGCAAGGACAAGAGCATGGGCGGCAGTGTCACCTTCGGCATGGGGTTCAGCGCCAGCGCCAGCTACAGCAGCAACAAGGTCAACGGCGATTACGCCAGCGTAGGTGAGCAGAGCGGCATCCAGGCCGGCAACGGTGGCTTCGACATCAAGGTAGGCGGTAACACCGACCTGAAGGGCGCGGTGATCGCCAGCAGCCAGGAAGCGATCGACGAAGGCAAGAACCGCCTGAGCACAGGGACGCTGACCTATAGCGACATCGCCAACAGCAGCAGCTACGACGCCAAGGGCATCAGTCTGTCGGGTGCCTACAGCTATGGCGGCGCGAGGGGGGATGACAAAGCTAAGGGCACGGACGGACAGACGGCCCCGACCACCAACAACGGCAGCAACTGGTCCTGGCAGAACTTCCAGACTGGCAGCAGCGGCACCGCAGCCGGCTACGGCCATGAGAGTGGCGATGCCACTTCCACTACGCACAGTGGCATCAGTGGTGGAGCGCTGGTCATCACGGACGAAACAGGCCAGCAAGCCAAGACGGGCCAGAGCGTGGCAGATACGTTGGCAGGCCTGAAGCGGGATGTCGTCACCGGTGATGGTGCAAATGGGCTGACCAAGCAATGGGATGCGCAGCAACTGCGTGATCGCGTTGCGGCGCAGGCGCAGATCACCGCGACGTTCGGGCAGCAGGCGACAAAGGCGGTTGGTGATTACGCACAGCACAAGACGGATGAGGCTGCAGCGTTGCGGCAGCAGGCCGACGCGACGAGCGATCCGGAACAGAAGGCGCAACTCACGGCGCAGGCCGAGCAACTGGAAAGCCAATGGGGGGACAACGGTACGCTGCGGGTGTTGTCGCATACCGTGGTCGGAGGGCTAACGGGCGGCCTGGATGGCGCGACGGGTGCCGTTGCCGGCACGCTGACAGCACCGACAGTGGCATCGGTACTGAGGGACGCAGGCGTTACGGGTCCGCTGGCAGACGCGCTGACTGCATTGGCATCGACAGCGGCTGGTGCGATGACTGGTGGCACATCGGGTGCTGCGACGGCCAGCAACGAGGTGGCGAACAACTATCTCAGCCACGAAGAAGCAGCTCGGAAGGCTTTGCTTGAGAAAAAGCAAAGCGATGGGTCTATTAGCGATTTAGAAAAGAAAGAACTTGCAGACATTCAGCGTGTAGATAGTGCAAGAGATAAGGCAATAACTGAGGCGTGCGCTCCAGGGAACAAGGCAAGCGCTGCTTGTGTGAGTTTGGCGCAAGGAGCCTTAGACGCCGTAGAAGGCTACGAAAGTGGGCCTAATTGGATGATTTCCTACAAGAATCTCTATTCGAAAGATGCTGCAAACGCCAATAAAATAGCGTCTGGTTTGGATCCTGAGAGTAGGATTTGGGACACAAGCATAGCCAGGATTGCTAAAGACAGTGGGCGTCCTTATGACGCTGTGGCCAAGGATTTAGGGTACGCAATGGCCGCTCAGACTTTGGTAGCAACTTTGGCAGGGCTTCGCTATTCGAGAGGCGGTGCCTCAGAAGCTATAGTTGATCTTCCAGAGTTAACGGTTACAGCAGATAGTTCTAGTTTAGTCAGGCCAACTCCCAGGCAATCTGAAATAGATGTTGGGTCAGGGCTTGGTCCAGGTGCTCGATCACAAGTCAGTTTCAAAAATGGTCAAGAAGTTCCTTATGGAACGAAGAACAGTGTTCGCCCTGATTGGTGTGTTGGAAATGTTTGCAGCATCGAGGTTAAAAATTACAACATTGCAAAGAATCAAAGGGGACTGATTGACAACATTTCTAAGCAAGCGTTGCAGAGAGTGACGGACTTGCCTGCAGGCATGCAACAGAAAGTAGTTATTGACATTCGGGGTCAAAATGTAACTATGGCAGAGAAAAATGAGATAATTAAAAGTATTATGCAAAAAACTAATGGTATAATTGGGCCCACCGACATAGATTTCAAAGACAAATGAGAATGATCGGAATTAACGGCGGACATACAACATATGATTTGGGGACGCCATCGGATGTTGTGCTTTTTTTTGACTGCATAAACGCTTTTGTTACAGAAAAATATCCTGGTAAAGAATGGGGGCTATTAACGGATCGGCTTTATCGGAGATATCTGCGGTTTGATGATTTGGAGAGGTGCTCTGAGCTGATGGGGCTGGTTAAAATTTCATTTAACGAAATTTCAGCGTCATCCATTGAGTGGAATAAGTCAATTTTAGATGGCGATAGTAAGACGTTACTGGCTTTTAGAAGTTCTAATTTGAGTGGCGTTTTTTACAACTATTTCGAAGCCTTTTCAAAGGCCAAAGAATCCGCCACATCATTTTACGGTGAATTCAATATATATCAGCCGGTTAGAATTCTAGTTTCAGATTTTCCGAATTTGGTTATTGAAAAAATGAGGCCATTGAAAGATTATGATAGTCTTGAGCAAGATGCTACGCCCTTTTGGCTTCAATGAATAAATCAATATATTCGTTTTAACGGGATGTTGGTTCTGGTAGCCTGTTCGCTGCCAGTACCAGCAGATCGACCCCGACCCCGGCACCGTGCCGCAGGTGGTCGGCGGCATCGGCGCCCCGCTGGGCAACATCACCTTGCCGATCGGCGGTCTGTACCGCCTGGTCGGCGCCAACGGCGCCAGTGTCAACGCCTTGGGCCGCGCCGCCAACGGCCTGGGCGGCGTCAACGCCAACCGCAGCGCCGGCCCGGGTCGCCGCTACCTGATCGAGACCGATCCGCGCTTCGTCAATTACGACAACTTCATCAGCAGCGACTACCTGCTCGACAAGCTCGGCGTGGATCCGCAGTGGACCCAGACCCGCCTGGGCGACGGCTTCTACGAACAGCGCCTGGTGCTGGACCAGATCACCCAGCTGACCGGCCGCCGCTACCTGGGCAACTACGCCGACGGCGTGGCGCAGTACCGCGCCCTGCTGGACGGCGCCGTGGCCGAGGCCGGCGTGCTGCACCTGGATGTCGGCGTGGCGCTGACCGCCGAACAGGTCGCCGCGCTGACCCACGACATCGTGTGGATGGTCGAACAGGAATACCAGGGCCAGAAGGTGCTGGTGCCGGTGGTATACCTGTCGTCCAGCACCGCGCTGACCCTGCGCAGCGATGGCGCCCTGCTCGCCAGCGACAACGGCGACGTCTCGCTCAACGCCACTGCCGGCCTGAGCAACAGCGGCACGATCAGCGGCGTCAATGTCAGCGCCACCGCCGGCAACTTGTTGAGCCAGGGCCGCATCGCCGGCACCGGCACGGTGGCCTTGCAGGCAAAGCAGGACCTGCTCAACCTCGGCGGTCAGATTGCCGGCCGCAACGTGCTGCTGAGCGCGGGCAACGACCTGCGCAGCACCACCCGCGACGCGTTGGCCGGTGGCGATATCCGTTCCGGCATCAGCGCCGACAACACCCTGCTGATGAATGCCGGCCACGACCTGACCCTCACCGGCACCGCCGTGCAGGCCGGCGGCAGCGCCGCGCTGCAGGCCGGCAACAACCTGGTGCTGCAGCCCACCGCGCTGCGCACCGAAAGCGGCCTCACCCGCGGCGGCGACGCCACCAGCCTGACGGTGGGCCAGGACCTGTCGCTGACGTTCGACGGCCGAGTCGGTAGCAAGCTTAAGGCTAGGCGCAGATCCGCCGTACCGTCACCAAGCTGCGTCGCCAAGCGGGCGCTGTCGGGGTCGTAGGCCGCCGTTAGCGACAGTAACGGCAATGCGTCGCGCGGGGCGTAGGTGCTGCCGATCACATGGCCCGCTTCGCCGTTGCGCGAGCGGGCCTTGTCGAAGGCGACGTCGCTGCCGACGAATTCGGCATGGGGCTTGTCGCCGCGGAGGTAGGGCAGCAGCCATTGCATGCTATGCGCGAGCGATGCGCCGTTGCGCGCTTGCCAGTGATACAGGTCTTCGCCACGCTCGGAGAAGGCCAAGGCGAGCGTCACCAGGGGCCGCAGGTCATAGACATGGTAGGACAGCGCATCGCGCTCGATGAAGTCGATGCTCCGTCCGTCCGGTCGCAGGTTGTCGCCGATCTGTTGCTTGAGTCCATCCCTGGCGTAGGCGATCAATGCGCCGTCATCCAGCGCGATGCCGATCAGGCCGACACTCTTCAGGCGATGGCTGTGCCAGTTGTTGGTCGCGGTCTTGCGCTTGTGATCGCGCGATACGATCTCGGCGCGCGCGATGCGCCGCATCCAGTCGTCGATGTCGTGGCGGGTGCCGGTGGGGAGTTCCTTCCTGACGATGCGGTAGGCAAAGATCGCCGGCTCCAGGCCGGTCTCGTCGATGGGTTGACCGCTAGGCCGGTTCACTGCGGCCCATCGGCTGAGATAGTCGCCGGCCTTGGTCGCATAGCGCCCCTTGCCGGTCAGGGCATAGGCCACGGCCAGCGCCTGGATCTTGCGCATGTCGCCCAGGCTCGCTTCGGTGTCTGCCTTGGCGGGGTCGCCTTTCAGTCGGCCGGCGGTGCTCAGCACAGCGATGGGGTGCGCGGTATCGTGCAGTGCCGCGTCGGCCAGACGCAGTTGCGCGGTAGCCGCGTCGCTGTCGGTCCCGAGTTGGCGCCATTGCTGCTCGGTCGGCCAAAGGCGCTGCATTGCGGCGGCCGGTGCGCATGGAGAAAGCGCGAGGACAGCGATGGCGAGGCTGGCTCGCAACCCGGCGAAAGACATGGGAGGCACTTCTTGAGGCTATGACGGCTTTCGACGTGGGCGAATCTATGACGCGCGGCATGAACCGGGCATGGCTTCAGGCAAGAGGATGGGAGGCAGCGACCGTCGCTGCATCTGCCAGGCATGGCCCTGCACGCTGACGCCAAGATGGTGTTGCAAACGCATGCCTGCATGGAAGGGTGACAGGAAAATCCAAGCTGTTGCCGCACGCCGGGCTATCCTAGCCACCCCTGCCGCTCTGGTATCCCACGATGACGACCGATGCGCAGCCTCCTCTCATTCTCTCCGCCGTCGAGGCCCGTGCGCTCGGTTGCCTGATCGAAAAAGAGGCCACCACGCCGGATGCGTATCCGCTCACCGTCAATGCGACGGTGGTGGCGGCCAACCAGAAGACTTCGCGCGAGCCGGTGCTGTCGCTGAGTCCGGGCGATGTGCAGCATGCGCTGCGCCAGTTGGAAGGGTATGGGCTTGCGCGCCAGCAGTTCTCTTCGCGCGCGGTGCGCTACGAGCATCGCCTGGCGGCGGCGCTGGATCTGACTCAGCAGCAGGTGATTCTGATCGGGCTGCTGTTGCTGCGCGGTCCGCAGACGGCGAACGAGTTGCTGGCGCGGGCCGAGCGCATGGCGCGGTTCGCCGATGCCGAGGACGTGCGGCACCAGCTGGAGCGTCTGGCGCAGCGCCAGTTGGCGGTGCAGTTGCCGCGCGCCAGCGGCCAGCGCGAGGAACGCTACATGCATCTGCTCGGCGGGCCGATCGATGCCGAAGCGTTGGCGGCGTCGTTCAAGGCGCGCCCGGCGGCGTCCGGCAACGACGAGTTGGAAGCGCGGGTGCAGGCGCTGGAGGCCGAGGTGGCGGAGCTGCGCGAGATCGTTGCCGGATTGCAGGCGCAGAGCGGTAAGGCGTAGCGCCTTCGTGGCGCAGGCGGCGGCTGCAGCAGGGCGCTGGCGTCGTCGCTAGCGTGCCTTGGGCTTCGGCATCATAGCCGCGCGCATCGACTCGCCGAAGGCGATGCGGCGAGTTTTCTGCGAACCGCTCGGGGACGCTGGGCGCGTGGATCTTTCTTTCTCTCAGCATCGTTAGCGCGCATTGCTGTCGCGCCGCCGGCAACATCGATCCTCATTCGACTTCCATCTGCGCAATCAACATCAGCAGATCGGTCGCGCCCACTTCCGCGCCGGCCTGGCTGAGCAGGGTGGTGGCCTGGCCGCGGTGGTGGGTCTGGTGATTGAAGAAATGCAGCAGCACATCGCCGAAGCGCTGGCGATGGGCGTCGCCGCGAGTGTTGCGGTAGTGCAGCGTGATGTCCAGGTCCGCGGCGCTTACCTGCGCCATCCAGGTGGCGATGGTGGCGTCCAGCGTCTGGCGCTGCGTCAATAGCGCGACCAGGGTCGTGGCCTGCAGTGCATCTAGCGCGGCGGGAATCGGAGTGGCGGCGATCGCGCTCAATGCCGGATACCGTGCCGGGTGCTTGGCGAAACGTTGCAGCCAGATCGTATCGGCCACTACCAAGTGGTTGAGCGTGCCCAGTAACGAGCCGAAGAAAGCACCGCGCGCCTGCGCGACCGCCTGCTCCGGCAGCGTCGCCGCGGCCGCATACAGCCGCTCGTTCATCCACTGGTTGTAGCGCGCCAGCAACTGCAGTGATGCCAGAGCGTCCACGACTCAAGTCACCGCTCGTTGGTTCGAGGCGGACAGGTCGCGTGCGTACAGCTCGGCCTCGTGCGCATCCGCGGCGACCCGCATGCGGCCTTGCGCGGCGAAGCCGAGCGCCTGCAGCAGCCGGATCGAGCGCGTGTTGTCCGGCGCCACGATCGCGCAAAGGCGCGGCAGCGCCAGGCCGTCCTGGACGCATGGGCCAGTACCGCGCGCGCCGCTTCGCTTGCATAGCCATGGCCTTGGTACTGCTGCAACAGCGCGTAGCCCAGGTCCGGGCAAGGCAGGTTGGGGCGCAGCACCAGGTCGGCCATGCCGAGTCAGGCGCCATCGTCGCGACACTCCGCGGCGTACAGGCCGAAGCCGTTCCGGGTGTAGCTGAGTACTGCCATCGACGAGGTAGTTTCGCGCCTGCGCTGCGTCGCGCACGGGTTGCAGCAGGCGCAGACGCAAACGCACGGTTTCGATCACGGCGGGCACGGGTCTTCCTGGCAGGGACGACGAGGCCCCCAGCGTGCCGTGGCCGCCACGGCTTGGCAAGCGGGCGCGGGCCTGCGCGCCAGTGCTGTCTGCCGCATGCCGCGTCGCATGGAAATCCGAAATGCCGCGCTGGCTGCGCAGGCGCGCCTGCGATCGCACAGGTGTGGGCTGCAGTCCGCTGAAGCGGCGCCCGTGCTCGTGGCGACGGCGCCGTCGCGGCGGCCCGGGCCGACGTGTAGCGGCTGTACGTGGCGAGGGCGCGTCCAGGGGCGCCGTCACCCGGCAGCAGCCGAACTACGGGCTAGCGACCACAGGCCACGCCAGGAGATGCGGGCGTGGTCTGCAGCGGTCAGCGCCTGGTTCGGTCCGGGGAGGGAGACCACGTTTGGATTTCCGCCAGGACCCGATCGCGATCGGTCTGCGCCTCCGTGCCGCCATCTCCATAGGGATCGAGCTCGGGGCTTTGACTGCGGTCGTGCCGAGGCGACATATGCAGCGAGTACGGCAGCTGTTCCGGGTCGAGTTGTTGCGCACGCGCATGGTCGCCCTGTTCTGGCGACATCGCGCTCCATGCGGCATCGCTCGGGCGCTTGCCGCGCGGAGAAGGCGGGCCGAACTGCGAGGACCGCGCGATGGCCTGGCGCCCGATCGCCTGGGTACCGTCCAGCTGCAAGCGCTGCTGCAGGGCGCGACCGCCCGCTTCCAGCACTTCGGCGCCCTGCAGCTGGTCATAGAGACCATAACGGAACTGGATCTCCGCTTCGAACAGCTGGTGTGAGGTGCCGGCATTGGTGGACAGGTTCACAAGCGGCAAGCCTACCTGGTGACCGACCATGTTGGCGTCCGTATTGTGCACGGCGATCGCGGCAAGGCGGTACAGGTCCGGGGCGCTGCGGGCCTTGTCGAGTACGCTGCGCCAGTCCATGCCGGATGCAGTGGTTGAGATTCCCAGCATGTCGGCGTCCTGTTCCTGCACCTTGGCAGCAAGCGCGTCGTTGATGACGGTCATGGCTTGCGGCCTCATCTCGAAGACGAAGCGAACCTGGTTGATGTAGGGAATGTCCTTGAAACGGCGCAATACTTCGTCCAGGCCGGTGATCTGCCGGCGCACTTCGGCAAGGTCGCCCATCTTCGAACCCAGCCCCGAATGGCCGAGCGCATGGGTCACCACCTTGTCCAGCGATTCCCGCCCGAACATGTTCAGTTCCACGCGTGCGCCTGGAATCAGCCGGGCGCGGTGGCGTGCGGCAAGCGATTCTTCCTGCCGCAGCTCCTGCAGCAGCTGCAACACGACTGCACGCTTGATTCCCGAGCGCGAATGCCACAGCGAGCCGGCCGCCTGGCGCGTGGCGTCTCGGGCCTGCACGCTCTGCAGTCGCAACGGCGCGCCCTCCAGCGCCCCTTGTGCTTCGATGGTGCGAGCACCTTTGCCCTGGACGCGGTCGATCACGTGTTCGAGAAAGGCGATGCGTTCGCTGGGCAGTGAGGGATAGTCCAGCGAATCCAGTTCGGCGGCGCCTTCGGGAAACGTCTTGCGCAGAAGCTCGGCCATGTGTTGCCAATTGGCAGGCGTGATCGGACTCGCCGCTTTGGCATCCAGCGTGCGCTTGTAGCTGGCGGTGCCGAGCAACAGCCCGTCGGGCGCGTCACTCAATGCGGCGCCCAGCGGTAGCTGTGCATCGCCGCACGCCACGCGAACGCCCCCCAGCTGCAGGCTGCCGACATTGGTTAACGCAGTGATGAGGTTACGGAAGACGGCACCGAATGCGGTGGACGTTTGGCCGCCAGCGCTCAGGCCGAGACTGCCCTCCATGCTGAAATCGGCGCGTCCCTGAAACTCGAGGCCGATGATATCGGTCCATGCGTGATCCAGATGCAACTCCATTTCACTCCAGTGCATGCCCGCTCGCAAAGTGGCGCCGGTGGATAGGTTCCCGGAGATGGAACTGCGCCCATTGGCTGCGCTCGCCGCCGGCGGATGCGCAGGATCGGGGCCAGGCTTCTGCGCGCCATACTGGCGGCTATCACTGACGCCCGCTTCCAGCACGCTCAGCGCAGTGCTGGCATTTAAGTTGGTCTCGAACAAGTCCAGGCCGATCGCGCCTTCGTTCACGCCAGCGCGCAACAGTTTGCTGGTGTCCGGGTCATGCTGGTCGAACAGCAGTCGGGCGAATTCGGGGATCGTGGATGGAGAAAGAATGACTGCCGCGCCCACGCCATGCTGGTAAGCGCCGCCCAGGTTGAGGCTGGCGGAACTGCCCCAGCCGATCGACGATTTTGTTCCCAACGCTTTGTTTTCGTAGAGGGGCAGGCTCACCACCAGGGGATCGAGCTTGATCCTGGCGCTGGAGGTAGCGGAGATGTTGCCCTTGGCGTGGCGAACGAAGAATGCGACCAGTCCCGCGTCGCTGTCCTTCGAATCGCCGATGCGTTCGACCCCCAAGGCATGGATGGCTTCGCCGCCGGCGCCTACGTTGATCGGATTGATCTGGGCCCAGATCGGATACCCCAACGCGCCGCGCAACTCCGCCGCTTTCGAAGCGACAGAAAAGAAAGTGCTGCGGTTGAACAGATCCTGCAGCAGGTCGGTCATGCGCGAGGCCATCTCGTCAGGAGCCGCATCGGCTGGCAATCCCAGGCTCTTCAGCAATTGCAGCCGGCGCGCCGTGCCCGGCGTAGCGATTTGTTCGCGGAACGTGGCCACGACATCGTCGAAGGCTTCCAGTTCCTGCCAGGACGACAGGCCTAGCTTGGACAGGCCGCGTAGCGCGGACGCCTTCTGTCGCTCCTTGGCTTGCTGCAGCGACGGTACGGTATCGGTGCGCAGCAGCGCCTCGTACTCGACCAGGCTGCCGAGTAAGCACGCGGTACGCAGCGCGTGGGGTGCACCGCCGTTGCCGGTGGCCGGGTCGGGTTGAATCGCCGGCAGGCAGACACCGGCGGCCTTCAACTGGCCGCTGATCTTGCGCACTTCGAGCAAGAGTTCTGCCTCATGCGCGGACAGCGTCGCGGGCTGGTCCGCCGCCGCCGCCAGTGCCGCCAGGCTGCGATCCAGGGCCGGCAGCAGGTCGTCGCTGTGGCGCAGGCCGGCACGCTTGGCCGTGGTGGAGACGGCGGTCCGCGCGCTGCGCCAGCGTTCGGCGAGGCGATAGCTTGCGGTGGACGCCGTCGCTGCTGCACTGCGGTCCTTCAACGCAGAGAGGTCGGGAGCAATCACGCGCTCGCGGATGCCGATCTTGCGCAGCTCGCGCAGCAAGGTGCCGAGTTCGGCCTCGCGCATGCGCAGCAGCTGATCGCGCTGCGCTGGCGAGAATGCGCAGTGTTGCGGCTGCACCGGCCCCACCGCGGCGGCGATGCGCAACTCGGCCAAGTCCGGCAGTTCCTTGAACAGTTCGGTCGCACTGTTCATCACCTGCTGGGCATCTCCACGAAACCGGCTCAGGCGCACCTGCTGGGCGGTTTGTGGCAGCGCGATACCCACCGACCGCGCCGTGGCGCGACCGGTGGCCACGGCCGCATCGCCCAGCATTCTGGCCATGCTGCTGGCCTGCGCCTTGGCCGTGTCGGCAAACACGCTCACGGTGGAGCGTGCGGTCAGCGGATCGGTGGAAGTGGCGCCCAGCAAGGTAGTGCTCACGGCGGCATCGTGATGCCGTGTGCTGATGCGGGTGGGCTGCCGCGCATTCAAGATGGCGTTGGTCCCGGACTGGGTGCCGTCGGCGGCGGGTTCCTCCGGTGCCGGTTCGGGCGCCACGCGCGACGCTTGGCGGGTGCCGTCGGCGTCCGTCATCGACGGCAGCAGTGCATGCCAGCGGTCGCCGATGCGCAGCTGTAGCTGCCCGGTCCGCGTGCTGCGCAGCGATGTCGGCGGCTCTGCCGATGGCAGGATCAACGCCACTTCGTGCCAGGTGTCATCGGCCACATGCCGCTTCAGCTGTGGGCCGACATCGTCGACGTGGTCGAGCACGTGCAGGTGGCCATCCAGTCCGATCGCGATCGCCATCGGATGCTGCAGCCCTTTCAGTTCATGCGCCGGCTGTCCCGGCGCGATGAGATGCAAGGTATTTGATTCGGATAGAACCGCCAATGTCTGGTTAACGTGCACCGCCAGCTGCTGCACGGGCTCATCGAAGTCGGCCAGATGCATAGTGTCGACCTGCACCTGATCGGGAACGACCGCAAGTGGTCCGCCGGACGGCGTGCTGGGTGTGGAATTTGCGGGCAACCAGGTGGTGCGCCCGTCCAGTTTCAGTTCGACCAGTCGCCGTTTCCCCTCCAGTAATGCAAAGACCGAACGCCGGTCTATGAAACCGAAGGGACTGGTCTGCAGGAGATCCACTTCGGTCAACGGTGCGCCGCCGTCCCCGGTCGGCCGCGTCCACGGTTGCCCGGGCGCAGCCTGATAGTGCAGAACGCCATCGATATGGCCCAGGCGCGCGTGCCCATCGAGCAGGACCGGCTCGCTGACCTCGCTGTCCGCCGGCGCGTGCAGACCTTCGGCGCGGATCAGCAGCAGCGGCTGGTCGAGCAGGTACGCCGGGGAGAAGACGTCCTGCCCTCGCGGGCGCTGCAGCACCACACGGTTTCCTTGTTCGTGTTCCAGCAGCAAATGTACGGTGTTGTCGACGGCCAGTCCCATGCGGGTGACCACCCAACCGTCCTGATGCTGCTTGCCTTCGGGCAACTCCAGCCGCTGTGCCTGGATGCAACCGCTACCGCTCAGATTGGCGTGGTAGATGCGCCCCTTGTCATCCAGGATCAGCGCATCTTCACCGAACCCGCTGGGCAGCGGCAGCAGATCGACCGGCAGCGCCGGGCTGGGTTCGAATCCTGGGCCTGCGGCCCTGGGTCGCCACAGTTCTACTCTGCGCTTGCGCGCGTCCGTGGCATGCGATGTCAGACAGCCATCGTGCAACTCCTGCGGGATGCCGTTGGCATCGATGCGCACCAAGCTGCCAGGAGGGATCTGCGCAATCGGCGGCGTCGATGCCATTGCCGCGTGCGCGCGCCATAGCTGCCGGCCGTCGTGCACGTAAACGGCACCGTCGGCTTGCCGGCCGATCATTCGCAGCGTCGGCGCATTGTGCATGCCGAGCGGACGCAAAGGCGTCCAGCGGCCATGCGCGTCGGCCACGTGCAGATGGCCGGCGCGTTCGATGAAGGCGCAGCCGTCCGCGTCCTGCCAGATGTCGGTCAGCATACCGACCGGCGGCGCCGAGAGCTGGGCGGCGACTCGCTCGGCGGTCCGCGGTTCGCCGGCCAGCGCCTCGAGTTGCGGATCCACCGTCAGCGCGGCGACCAGCAGGCCAGGAAGGGACACGAAAAACGCTTCGTTGCGTGGTGCCAGCGGCGCGCGTTCATCGGCGGCATAGCGCAGCAACATGCCGCCATTGCCCAGGCTGGATTCGCTTTGGACGGCTGGACGACGCTCCAGCCATGCATCCATCGCACGCGCGAGCTGGCGGGTGTCGGGGGTGCCGGCCTGCACGCGTGCGCGTCGGCCGCCGGGCATGGCCTTGTTGGTGCGCATGTGCAAAGGCGGCTCGCCAGCGCGCACGGGCGATGTGCGGCTGGGCCGGGCCGTGAGCAGGGCCGCAGGCAGGGATTCGGCAGGAGCGCTCGGTCCAGGGCCGTCGTCACCGGCTGGCGGCTGCGCCCGCGTAACCGGAGATGGGGGGGCAGACGTGCTTGCTAGAAGGGTATTTAATTTAGTCATTTTCTCAGAACCGGGTCATGCAACCGGACAAGTAACCAGCTCAAATGCTTGGCGAACCTTGATTTTCATCGCGTGGATGTCAAGCGGCGAATGGGGCGCGTCCGGCTACGTAATGGGACGTCATTGACGGGACGTGCGCATCAGGGGGTGTCGCCCATAGGTGCTCATGAGCGCGCGTGTTCTTTTGTCCTTTTGCGCGGCATCGGCGCCGGCGCACTGTGCTGGCGTGTGAAAGGTTGCAGGCCTCGGCGAAAGGCCTGCTTCTGCCGATCCCACCATCGAGCCGCGCTGCGACTGCCTAACGCATCCCCCAGGGAGGTGCTTTTCAATCGATGCGCTTTTGCGCATATCGGCGCGACTGTAGCCGAATCCGGCGGGTGCGCTTGCCGATGCGGCCTAGGTCAGGTGGTGATGATGCGATCAGTGCTGCAGGGCTGGTGCGATACGCCATACCTAGCATGGTGATGCGTCAGTATCGGCCGATCGGCAGGGCAAGCGTTTTCTGCAGGATTCGTTTGCCTTGCATACTGTCCGCCTTGAGTATCTGGGTGCGCTTTCCATCATATCTGCCGCGATCATAAAACTTGATCGGATATGACGGGTATGGAATCTGGTGCGAATAAGTTTCCAGATTGCGAAACAAGGTTAACGCAACGGAATGGCGTTGATGGAGCATGGGCGAAAATTTGCGGCTGTGGACGAAGCTATCGAGATCGGGACGCGCGCCCAGAGTGGTTTCATAAGAAATAATCCGGCATTCACTGCTCGCGCCATACAGCGCATACGTGGCACGCAGCCGATGGTTTCGGACGCGGTGGGCCGGGAGTGTCCGCTACGGTGAATTCGTCCGCGCGCCCAGGCACGCGCCGCACAAGCGGCGTATCCCATTGGCCAGCGCCATGCCGGCGGTCTGGTCAAGGCAGAGCGTCCACCTCGCCGTCGGGCAAGCAGGATGCAGCAGGCCGGCCGCCGCGCGCGCAACGACCAAGTCGCGTGGCACAGCGCGGCGGTGTCGGGATCCGGCGCGGGCAAGCGCGGGCGTGCAGTCTCGGTCACGGTGGACAAGATTGCCCATGCACCGATGCCGAGCGCATCGGCATGGCGGGCGCTGTCCGCTAGGGATGGAGGCGCTACCGCCGCGCTCCTGACCCGGTCTGGCTTCGTTCGCCGCGGGGCGGTAGCGCAGCAGCGCGAACGCCGCTCGGCCATGCGCTGCGTGGGCCAACGACATGCCGGACGGCCCGGGACATGATCAGCAGATGCGGCGCTGGATCGCCGTTGCGGACGCTCAGTTAACAGCTTCACGCCATGTGTCGGTATTCTGGCGCCCATGCGATCGATCCTCCGCCTCTCCCTTCTCGTGTCCTTGCTGTCATTGGTCGGCCTTGCCCAGGCCAGCGGCACCATCGAAAAAGTCCAGATACAAGGCCTGGACAAGGACGACGACGCGGCGATGATCGAGAACATCCAGGTCTCGCTGTCGCTGTACCAGGCCATCGGCAAGGTGCAGGGCGAGTCGCGCCTGGAGTACCTGCTGAGCCAGGCCGAGCGGCAGACCCGGCAGGCGCTGGAGCCGTTTGGCTACTACACCCCGACCATCACCGTCGAAGCGCCGCGCAAGGACGAAACGCTCACCGTGACCGTGCACGTGGACAAGGGCGAGCCGGTGCGGGTGCGTACCTTCCACGTCGGCATCACCGGGCCGGCCGAGGACGATCGCTACCTGGGCGACGATCTGCGCAACTTCCGTCCCAAGACCGGCGAGGTCTTCGACCACACCACCTACGAAACCAGCAAGGTCACCATCACCCGGCGCCTGGCCGAGCGCGGCTACTTCGATGCCGATTTCACCCAGCGCCGGGTCGAGGTGACCCGCGCCGAGCATGCCGCCGACATCGACCTGAGCTGGGACAGCGGCCGCCGCTACAACATGGGCGCGATCCGCTTTCACCAGGACTATTTCAACCAGACGCTGTTCGATCCGCTGGTGTACTGGGACGAAGGCAGCTACTACCACGAAGGCAAGCTCGACCGGCTGCGCGAGTCGCTGGTCAAGCTCGACTATTTCAGCACCGTCGACATCCAGCCCAAGCCCGAAGAGGCCGACGCCGACGGCAACGTGCCGGTCGACGTGAACCTGACCCGCGCCAAGCGCAGCATCTACACCAGCGGCATCAGCTACGGCAGCGAGAGCGGCGCCGGCGTGCGCCTGGGCGTGGACCGGCGCTACGTCAACGCGCGCGGGCACAAGCTCAGCACCCAGCTGGACTACGCGCAGAAGCGCAAGAGCCTGATCACCAGCTACCGGGTGCCGGCGTTCCGCTGGCTCGACGGCTGGTACACCGCCTCGCTGCGCGCCTACGACGAGCAGACCGACTACATCGACCTGCGCAACCTCAAGCTCACCGGCAGCCGCAGCGGCGAGATCAACGAGCACTGGACCGCGATCGCCTCGCTCAATGCGTTGCGTGAGCGCTGGCGCTACGCCACCGACGAGGTGTTCGACGACGCGCTGTACCAGTACTCCACGCTGGTCTATCCGCAGATCGAAGCCGACTACGTGGGCGTGGACGACAAGGTATTCCCGCGCAAGGGCTTCAGCGGCAACCTCAGTCTGCGTGCCGGCGCCAAAGGGCTGGGCTCGGACGCCAGCTTCACCCAGGCGCACATGCGCCTGAGCTGGTTCCAGGGACTGGGCGACAACAGCCGCCTGCTCCTGCGCGGCGAAGCCGGCAGCACCTGGACCAACGCGCTGGTGGCGATGCCGCCGAGTCTGCGGTTCTTCGCCGGCGGCGACAACAGCATCCGCGGCTATGCGTTCCGCGAGGTCGGCCCGCGCACCGCCAAGCCGGACCGCTTCGCGCTCGGCGCCAAGCACGTGCTCACCGGCAGCGCCGAATACGAGCACTACTTCAAGGGCGGGCCGTGGGGCGGTGCGGTCTTCGTCGACAGCGGCAGCGCCTTCGACGATACCCCCGACTGGCATACCGGCGTTGGCTTCGGCGTGCGCTGGCGTTCGCCGGTGGGACCGGTGCGGGTGGACATCGCGCATGGCCTGAACGATCCGGACTCGCAGTTCCAGCTCTATCTCAACATCGGAGCCAACCTGTGAGCGCGACCGGCCCGGCCACGCCCGCGCCCGCGCCGCCGCCGCCGCGGCGCCCGCGCTTCTACCGGCGCAAGCGCTTCTGGTGGGGCTCGGCGCTGACAATGGCCGGACTCGGCCTGCTGGCCCTGCTGGCGCTGTACTGGTTGCTGCAGACCGTGGCCGGGCGCGACGTGCTGCTGGCGCAGATCGTGGCGCGGCTGCCTGCCGGTTCCTCGCTGACCTGGGAGCGCGCCGAAGGCCCGCTGGCCGGCCCGCTGACCCTGTACAACCTGGATTTTCGCTACGACCAGATCCACTTCACCGCCGAGCGCGCCTACCTGGATCCGGACATCCGCCCGCTGCTCGGGCGCAAGCTGCAACTCGACACGCTGCAGCTGCAGAACGCCACGCTCAACCTGGCCAAGAGCGACGAACCGTTCGAACTGCCGAGCTGGCCGCAGTCGCTGCCGCAGATCGAAGTGCCGCTGGCGCTGCAGGCCGATCGCATCCTGATCGATGGACTGCGCATCACCCAGGCGCAGCAGCCGATGATCGCTATCCGCACGCTGCGTGGCGGCATCGAAGTGGCCAACGGCGAATTCCGTTCGAGGCAGTTGGTGGTGACCAGCGACCGCGGCGATTTCCGCGTCGATGGCCACTACGTGCCGGCGCAGGACTACAAGACCGATCTCACCGCCACTGCGGTGTTGCCGGCCGCGCGCGGACGCACCCCGGCGCGGCTGGGCCTGGTCGCGCGCGGCAACCTGGACAAGATGGAAGTGGCGATCGCCGGCAACGCGCCGGCGCCGCTGCGCGCCACGCTGGTGTTCACCGGCCGTACCGATCCCACCTGGCGGTTCGCGGCCAGCAGCAAGGCCCTTGACCCGTCGTTGTTCGTGCCGCCCGGCGATGCCGCGTCCACCGCCAGCGAGCCGATCGCGTTCGATCTGAGCGCGTCGGGCAAGGGCGGCGATGCCAAGCTGCAAGGCCAGCTCGCCCATGGCGAACAGACGCTCACGCTGGACCCGTCCAACGTGCGCCTGGACAATCAGGTGCTGACCGTCGCGCCGCTGCAGTTGCGCGCCTTCGACGGCCAGGCGCGGTTGCGCGGTACGGCCGACTTCCACGATCCGGACAACGCCACGTTCCGCTTCTCGGTCAATGCCAGTGGCCTGAATTTCGCCACCGCCGCGGATCCGTCCACGCCGGCCGCGCCGGCCGTGCCGATCAAACTGGTCGAGGCCAACCTCGGCCTGGCCGGGACGCTGAAACAATGGTCCACCTACGGCGAGGCCACCGTCGCGCGCGGCAAGGACAGCGCGCAGCTGCATCTGGATGTCCGCGGCAACGACCAACGCGCGCAGCTGACGCAGGTGCAGGCGAAGATGCCAACCGGCACGCTCGACCTCGGCGGCGAAGTGGCGTGGGTGCCCGAGCTGAGCTGGGATCTGAACGCCAAGCTGGCCGGCTTCGATCCCGGTTATTTCGCGCCGGGCTGGGACGGCAACCTGTCCGGTCAGTTCGCCTCCAAGGGCAAACAGTTGCCGGCGCATGCCGATGGCAGCGCCGCCGGCTACCAGGCCAGCCTCGATGTGCCGCGCCTGAACGGCAAGCTGCGCAGCCGCCCGCTCGATGCCACAGGCAAATTCGCGCTGCAGGGCGCGCAGGGCGAAGGCAAGCTGCAACTGGCACTGGGCGACAGCCGCGTGCAGGCACAGGGCAAGGTCGGCGACCAGCTCGACATCGATGCGCAACTGCAGCCGCTGCAACTGGCCGACCTGCTGCCCGGCGCCACCGGCAGCCTGCGTGGCAGCGTGCAGGTCAAGGGCCGCCGCGACGCGCCCGACCTCACCGCCGACCTCACCGGCAACGGCCTGAAGTGGGACAGCTACGGCGCCGATAGCGTCAGCTTGCGCGGGCGCCTGCCGTGGCGCGGCAGCGGCGGCGAACTGGCTTTGCGCGGCAGCGCGATCAGCGCCGGCGTGGTGCTGCAGACCTTGCGCGTGGATGCGCGCGGCGCGGTGGAAAACCTGCAGCTCGGCGCCGACACCCACAACGACATGGGCGCGCTCGCCTTCGCCGGCCAATTGCGCCGCGACGGCGCGCGCTGGCAGGGCGGATTGAACACGCTGCGGGTGGCGCCGGCCAAGGGCGAGCCGTGGCAACTGCGGCAACCGGCCACGTTCGCCATCGCCGGCAGCGCCGTTACGCTTTCCGACACCTGCCTCGGCGCGACCGGTGGCGGCGCGCTATGCATGGCCGCGAACTGGCCCAAGCAGGGCCTGACCGTGCGCGGCGACGCGTTGCCACTGTCGCTGCTGCAGCCTTGGCTGCCGCCCAACAGCGGCCGCAAGATGTACCTGCGCGGCGAACTCACCCTCGACGGCAGCTTCAAGCCGGCCGGCAACGCCTGGCAGGGAGCGTTGCGGCTGGCCTCGCGCGAAGGCGGCCTGCGCCTGGGCGACAACGCGCGCGGCGAACTGCTGCGCTACGACCAGTTCAGTTTCGTCACCGATTTCACCGCCCAGCACATCCACTCCAAGCTCGGCGTCGGCTTCCAGGGCGACGGCTTCATCGACGCCACCGTGGACACCGGCTGGGACGCGTACGCGCCGCTCACCGGCGAGATCTACATGAACATGTCGCGGCTGTACTGGATGGAGCTGTTCTCGCCGGACCTGGTGCGGCCCAAGGGCCTGGTCGAAGGCCACGTCAGCCTGCGCCGCACGCGCTCGCAACCGTCGATGGGCGGCGACGCCACGCTCAGCAACTTCACCGGCGAACTGCCGGCGCTGGGCCTGACCCTGAGTGAAGGCAAGGGCCGCTTCGACGCGCAGCCGGATGGCTCGGCGCGCATCGTGGCCGCGGTCAAATCCGGCGAAGGCACGCTCAACGTCGACGGCGGCCTGTCCTGGTACGGCGACACCACGCCGCTGCAATTGAATATCCGCGGCAGCAACGTGCTGGTGTCCAACACCGCCGAACTACGCGCGGTGGCCAACCCCGACCTGCAGTTCGGCATCGCCAACAAGACGATGACATTGAACGGCCAGGTCACCGTGCCATCGGCGGACATCGATCTGGAGCGTCTGGACCGCGGCACCTCGGTGTCCGAGGACGTGGTCGTGCTGGACCCGGCCGACCCGGAACAAGCGCCGAGCTCGCCGCTGCAAATGGACCTGCGCGTGGTGCTCGGCGACCAGGTCAAGATGGCCGGCTTCGGCCTGAAAGGCGCGCTGACCGGCGCCATGCAGGTGCGCTCGCGCCAGGGCCGCGAGATGACCGCCACCGGCGGGCTGGATGTCAGCGGCCAGTACAAGGCCTACGGCCAGGACCTGACCATCACCCGCGGCCAGCTGACCTGGAGCAACAACATCGTCTCCGACCCGCGCATCAACATGCGCGCGCAACGCAAGGTCGGCGACGTCACCGCCGGCATCGACGTCACCGGCCGCGCCACCGCCCCCCGCGCCGACGTGTGGTCGGAGCCGTCGATGTCGCAATCCGAAGCGATGTCGTACCTGGTGCTGGGCCGCAGCCTCAGCAACGCCAGCAGCGACGAAGCCGACCAGGTCACCGCCGCCGCCAGCGCGCTATCGGCCGGCAGTGGCCTTCTCGCCTCGCAACTCGGCGCCAGGCTCGGCTTTGACGACGCCGGCGTCAGCCAATCGCGCACCCTCGGCGGCTCGGTGGTCGGCTTCGGCAAGTATCTGTCGCCGAAACTCTACGTCAGCTACGGGGTGTCGTTGGTTGGCAGCGGTTCTGTCTTGACCTTGAAATACCTGCTCGGCCGCGGTTTCGACGCGGAGGTGGAATCGAGCACGGTGGAGAATCGTGGGTCGCTTAATTGGCGGAAGGAGAAGTAAGTAGTTGTCCCTGAAGAATCCCCGTCAGGAGATGACCGCCGCAACGACTGCGGTGGATTTCGCCATCGGCGCGAGCACGCTGGCTTGGAGCCAAGCACGCAAAAACGCGATCCAACGCATCAGCCAGCGCAGGTTGTAGCCGGCAGCCGCATCGATGGCGTTCAGCGCATCGCCTTGCGCACCCTTGAGGCAGCAGCGGTCCAGCCGGTGCTCCTGCTTCAGATGCCCGATCACCGGTTCCACCGCCTGACGGCGCTTGATCCAGCGCCACTGCCTGCGTGTGAGCGACTTGGCCTTGCCTCGGTGCAGTATCCGTACGCCAGCCACCTCCCGCCCCCGGTCGCCCAGGTCCACGATGGCCACCTGCGGTCTTGCGGCCACGTCCTGCATCAGCGCGCTCGCCTGCTCGAGCTGCCCGGACAGCGTGTCGCCGTCGTAGGGATGACCCGGGAGGCGACGTGCGCCCACGATCAAGCCTTTCTTCGCCGTCACCGCAATGCCGACCTTCACTCCGAACTCATACGGCCTGCGTGCCTTGCCCTTGCCGATGCACTCCACTTCCGGCGCCTTCATCGCCTTGGCCGCGTTGATCGTCTGCGCCAGCAGTTTCTCCACCCCGGCCTCGCCCAGGCGCTGGCGGCAGCGCCTGGGCGAGGCATTGTCAAAGCGGCGCACCGGCTCGATCAGGGATAATCAGGAGGGAGTCGTGTTGCACTTGGAACTTGAGGCGACCAAGCCTCCCCCCGCTCTCGAAGGCGGCGTCAGGACGTGCGGCGGCGTTTGGACTGGGGAGCCGGCACGGGGTGATCGCCGGCCGATCCGGTGGAGGCTGACGGATCGGCGCACAAGGGGGCCAGGCAATCTGAGCGCCATTTGCCGAGATCCTCGGTTTGGACATTTTCAAGGAGTGGCCCATGTCTTTTCCGACGCTCTCCCAGGCGCATACCTAGCGCTGTCTCATAGGCTCCCGTGATGGCTGCACGGTCCTCTGGTGGAATCTGAAGTGCCTCTTTGAGCTGATAGGCTGATCCCGCGCCTTCGGATAGCACCAATACTCCGGGATTTTTGGGATCCTGCGCGGCAACGTACTCCTTGGACACCAAATTCATGCCGTCCGCTTTGGACGTAATGACGCCGACACGACTCATTCGATAGATCTCCGGCAAGGCGTTGCGGTTGACCGAATGGTCGATGTACATGATCGGCGACCACGACTTTGTCCCGTACCTTCGATTGATATTGTCCACGAGGGTTCGGGTGTCACGGGCCAACTTTGCATAGGCCGGCACATTCTGCCGTGACGGTGCAGCAATCTGCACGAATGTCACCTTGTTCCTCAAATCGGAACGTTTTTCCAGCATATCGCCAAGCGCGGCTAAGCGATCCGGTATTCCCTTGGAGTAATCCAGCCGCTCTACCCCGATCATCAACGTGCGGCCTTGCTTCCTTTCCTTCTTGAGATGATTGACAAGTTCCGCCGAGTCCTCGCCGGCTTGGAGGGCTTCCAGGCTTGGTATATCTATGCCAATGGGGAAATGCCGAACATTGGTCTTCTGACCAAAGGCTTCGATGCTTCGATCATCGATATTCTTTCCGACCTTCTCGTTCGCAACATAATCGCGAAAATTCTGCACATCCCTGGGGATCTGCATGCCCACTAGGTCGTAGGCAAAGAATGCCTTCATCAACTCCTTATGCTGTGGGATTTCCTTGAATACATCCGGCGTCGGAAACGGCGTATGGTTGAAGAATCCAATGCGCTGCTTGCAGCCCAGTTTCCGCAACTCCTCCGCCAAGGGGATAAGGTGGTAATCATGGATCCAGAGGACGTCATCCTGCTTCAGCATGGGGGCCAGCTTCGATGCGAACATCTTGTTGACCTGTCGGTAGCTGCCATAAAATTCCGGACTGAAATCGGCCCATTGCGCACTGTTATGCATGACCGGCCACAATGCGGAATTGCAGAATCCAGAATAATAGTTGTCGAACTGCTTGCGTGTCAGGTCGATGCCAGCGAGTTTTGATTTTCCAAAAGACTCGGTTTTAACCTCCTGGGTGCCGAGCCGTCCGCCGACTTTGCCGCTCCAGCCCAGCCATAGGTCTTCGTTGTCGCGCATCGTTTCCTCCAAGGCAACGGCGACACCGCCGGCAGCAGGCTTCTTGGGGTCGATCATGCGATTTGATACAACAACCAGACGGCCTTGCATATCGGGTTTTGACGTTTGCCGGGGCGCCTTCCCAATTGCGGGTCTGGGCCTTGAAGACAGCCCTTCGAATTGTTGAAACTTAGGTTGGGAGGAGCCTGCGGACTCTGGGGTTTCTGCCTTGGTCTGCTCAGTGTAGTGCTGCGTTGATGGAGTGTTTTGTAATACTGCCGATGAGCGCATGTTGCATTTTCCTTTCTGAATTGGTAATGAGTTCACTAATAACCCATTTCAAAATATAATCTTTGGGCAATTAAGATTTTCCTGGACAGGACGCTGGCGAGTGGTCTCGCCAGTATGTTTTGCTGCTGGCCAAGTTGCGTGCCCTCGATCGCATAGATTTTTATCGGGCCATCATCGACTCTTCATCAATTTATTCGGTAAAGTTTTCTATTATCTTCGATTCATGGTCAGTGCCACATGACTGCACCGAAGAAATGCGCAAAAAACCGAAGTTGCTCGCCCGGCCGATGGGCATATGGTCTACGATCAGGTTCGCGCGATCAGAGGCGGACTGAAGCAGTACCGGAAAGCGAGCCCGTAGCCTCATCGCCGAACACTAATGGCCGAGCTGGAGCACAATCCCCTATGGGGGCAGCTTGAGCGGTAACGGACGGCGCGACTCGATCGCGATCGCCCAAATGCCGCGAAAGACGCGTCAAACAGCGCCGACGCGCGCACCGCCAGGCGTGGCATCCAGCTGCGCGATGGCATCCGCCACCATTGCATCGAACGGCGCATCCACGTCCACCGAGCGTACGTCCGGCTCGTCCAGCGGCAGTTCCATGGTGTCGATCTGGCTCTGCAGCAGGCCGGGCGGCATGAAGTGGCAGCTGCGCCGCGACAGGCGTTCGGCGATCACATGTGCGGCGCCATGCAGGAACACGAAACACATCGGCACGCCGCTGTCGCGCAGCTGCTGCCGGTGCGCGCGGCGCAGCCCGGAGAAGGCCAACACCACGCTGCGCCCAGCGTCGATCGACTGGCGCAGGCGCAGTGCCAGCGCCGCTACCCAGGGCACGCGTTGCGCATCGGTGAGCGGCACGCCACGCGCCATCTGCGCCTTGGCCTCAGCGCTGTGAATGTCGTCCGCATCCAGGAACGCGAGGCCGTAGTGCGCGGCCAGGGCCTGCGCGACGCTGGTCTTGCCGCTGCCGGAAATGCCCATCACGACGATGGCTTCGCTGCGCTGCGGCAAGGAATTATGGGATGTCGCGTCCATCACGAGCGGTTATACCTTGCTGGGGCTTTGGCATGATGCACGCGCCGACGTTGGCGATGCGCGCAGTGTGGTGTAGCGTCGGCACGCCACGATCAGCGCAACCTGCCTGGCGCCGTTCCATCATCGCATGACCACCCGACAGGATCGCCGATGCCCACACCGCCGCAACGTGCCGATGCACCGCTGCGCTGGACCGAGAAGGTCGGCTATGGCATCGGCGACATGGGTTTCAATTTCTACTGGGCCAACATCTCCGCGTTCCTGCTGATTTTCTACACCGACACCATGGGCCTACCGGCGGCGGCGGTGGGCACGATGATCCTGCTGACCAAGGTGGTCGATGCGGTCACCGATCCGCTGATGGGGGCGATCGCCGACCGCACCCGCTCGCGCTGGGGCAAGTTCCGGCCGTATCTGTTGTTCGCGGCGCTGCCGATGGCCGCCAGCGGCGTGCTGGCCTACACCACGCCGGATCTGGGCCAGGGCGGGCGGCTGGTCTGGGCTTACGTCACCTTCGGTTTGATGATGCTGATGTACACGGTGGTCAGCATCCCGTACTCCGCGCTGTCGGGGGTGATCACCGCCGACAGCCAGCAGCGCACCACGCTGATCAGCTTCCGCTTCATCGCCGCCTTCGCCGGCACCACGCTGGTCAACTACGCCACGCTGGACATGGTGCGCTGGTTCGGCAACGGCGACGATGCGCAGGGCTGGCAACGGACCATGCTGGCCTACGGCATCGCCGCGGCGGCGCTGTTCGCGATCGTGTTCGCCACCACGCGCGAGCGCGTGCAGCCGCTGCCGCAACCGCCCACGCCGGTGCTGCAGGACATCGCCGACCTGCTGCGCAATCCGCCGTGGCGGGTGCTGTTCGCGCTGGCGCTGATCATCATGATCACCATCGTCATGCGTGCCGGTGCCGGCGTGTACTACTTCAAGTACTACATTGGTCGCCCGGAGCTGACCGGCTGGTTCCTGGGCAGCTATTCGGTGGCGCTGGCAGTGGGCGCGGCGGCCACGCCGCTGCTGACCCGGCTGTGCGACAAGCGCCGGCTGATGATGTGGCTGATGGCGGTGGTGGGCGGGCTCAGCTGCGCGATGTTCTTCATCCCGCGCGAGGCGATCTGGGCGCTGTTCGCGATCAACCTGCTGATCGGCCTGGCGCTGGGGCCGAAGTCGCCGCTGGCGTTCTCGATGTATGCCGACACGGCCGACTACACCGAATGGAAGACCGGGCGCCGCGCCACCGCGATGACGTTCTCGGCGGCGACGTTCTCGCAGAAGCTCGGTGGCGCGCTGGCTTCGGCCTGCATCGCGTGGATGCTGGCCGGCATGGGCTATGTGGCCAACCAGGCGCAGAGCGATGCGTCGCAGTTGGGGATCGTGCTGCTGCTGACGGTGATCCCGGGCGCGATCGCGCTGCTGGCGGCGTGGACGATGCGCTTCTATCCGCTCGACGATGCGGCGCTATTGCGTATCCAGCAGGAACTGGCCGCGCGCAAGCGCGCCGCGGAGGAGGCGAGCGCATGAGCGTCGAACCCGAGACGCGCGATTTGCTGGCGCCCAGCGCCGACGGCGAGCGCTACGAGCTGCATAGCGCGACGGCCCTGCCCAATGCCGGCGGCTTCCTGTGGAACCGGCGGATGATGATCCAGGCCACCTGCCGCGGTTACGCCACCGCGCAGTTCATGCAGCCGGAGCCGGCCAAGTACGCGCATGCGCCGAACCTGGAGGCCAGGACCTTCATGCAGCCGGAGCAGCCGTACTACGCGCATCATCCGGGGCGCTTCTTCTATCTCAAGGACGAGGACAGCGGCGCTGTGTACTCGGTGCCATACGAGCCGGTGCGGGCGACGCCGCAGGCGTTCCGCTTCTCGGTTGGCAAGCGCGACATCGTCTGGTGCGTGCGTTACGCCGAGATCGAGGTGGAGGTACGCCTGCAGTTGCCGGTCGAGGACACGGTCGAGCTGTGGCAGTGCCAGGTGCGCAATCTGGACGGGCGCGCGCGGCGCATCGCGCTGTATGCGTATTTCCCGGTCGGCTACATGTCGTGGATGTACCAGAGCGGCGAGTACCGCGCCGACCTGGGCGGCATCGTGTGCCGCAGCGTCACCCCGTACCAGAAGGTCGAAGACTATTTCCGCAACCGCGACTTCAAGGACTGCACCTTCCTGCTGCACGAGCAGCTGCCCGATGCCTGGGATACGCGGCAATCGGCGTTCGAGGGCGAGGGCGGCCTGCACGCGCCGAGCGCGGTGCTGCAGCCGCGGCTGGGCGGCAGCGATGCGCGCTACGAGACGCCGACCGCGGCCCTGCAGTACTGCCTGACGCTGCAGCCGCAGCAGGAGCACATGTTGCGCTTCCTGTTCGGTCCGGCACGCGACGCTGCGGAGATCGCGGCGCTGCGGCAGCGCTATCTATCTGCGCCCGGCTTCGCCGAGGCGGCGGCCGCGTACCGCGATTATCTGGCCGAGGCGGCAGGCTGCCTGCACATCGCCACGCCCGATCCGTGCCTGGACAACCTGGTCAACCATTGGCTGCCGCGGCAGGTGTTCTACCACGGCGACGTCAACCGCCTGACCACCGATCCGCAGACCCGCAATTTCCTGCAGGACCACATGGGCATGAGCTTCCTGCGCCCGCAGACGGCGCGCGCTGCATTGCTGCATGCGCTGTCGCAGCAGGACGCCAGCGGTGCGATGCCGGACGGCATCCTGCTGATCGAAGGCGCGGAGTTGAAATACATCAACCAGGTGCCGCATACCGACCATTGCGTGTGGTTGCCGGTGTTTCTGTCGGCGTATCTGGACGAGACCGGCGATGCGGCGTTGCTCGACGAGAGCGTGGTCGGCGCCGACGGGCGCGACGCCAGTGTCGCCGCGCGGCTGGATGCGGCGATGCGCTGGCTGCTCGGCGCACGCGACGCGCGCGGGTTGAGCTATATCGCGCAGGGCGACTGGTGCGACCCGATGAACATGGTCGGTTATCGCGGCCGCGGTGTATCCGGTTGGTTGTCGGTGGCCACCGCCTACGCGCTGCAGCTGTGGGCGACGCTTTGCGAACGCCATGGCCGCCACGCGCAGGCGGCGGCGTGCCGCGCCGGTGCGGCCGAGGTCAACGCCGCGGTCAATCGCGAGTTGTGGGACGGCGACTGGTACGCGCGCGGCATCACCGACGACGGCGTGCGTTTCGGCATCAAGGACGATGCGCAAGGCCGCATCTACCTCAATCCGCAGAGCTGGGCGTTGCTCGCCGGCACCGCCGATGCGGATCGGCGCGCGCGCCTGTTGCAGGCGGTCGATGCGCAGCTGGACACGCCGTACGGGCCGACGATGCTGGCGCCGCCGTATACCGCGATGCGCGAAGATGTGGGCCGGCTGACCCAGAAGCATCCGGGTTCGGCAGAGAACGGTTCGGTCTACAACCACGCCGCCGCGTTCTATCTGCATGCGTTGTACGCGATCGGCGACGCCGACCGCGCCTGGCGCGTGCTGCGCGCGATGATCCCGGGGCCGGACCTGGCCGACTACCTGCAGCGCGGCCAGCTGCCGGTGTTCGTGCCGAACTATTACCGCGGCGCCTGGCGCGAGTTGCCGCGTACCGCCGGCCGTTCCAGCCAGCTGTTCAATACCGGCACCGCGGCGTGGCTGTACCGTTGTTTGATCGAGGGCCTGTTCGGGCTGAAGGGCGAGGGCGAGGCGCTGTGCGTGCGCCCGCAGCTGCCGTCGCACTGGAGGCAGGCGACGGTGCAGCGCCGGTTTCGCGGCGCGGTGTTCGAGGTGCGCATGCAGCGCGCTGCGGGCTGTGTTGCGCAGCAGGTCAGGGTGGACGGGCAGGCGCTGGACGTGGCGCGGATCGCGGATATCGAGAGCGGCCGCCGTTATCGGGTCGAGGTGATGTTGCCGGAGGCGTGACGGGGCGTTCGGAACTCCCAATCCGGATGGTTGCGCTCGCGGTGAGCGACCGCCTGCCAGCTTGCGTGCGATCAGGGTCTTGCCGGTGCCGGGCGGGCCGTGCAGCAGCATGCCCTTCGGTGCCGGCGTGCGCCCGCACACGAACAGGTCACCAGTTTCAGGATCTGCTCCAGGGTGCTGTCGGGCAGCGCCACGTCGGCCCAGTGCCGGTGAATCGCGTCCATGCTCTGCAGCCGCTGCAGCAGCATGCGCTGCTGGCTGCGCGCTTCCATCCAGGCGTCCACGTGCCGGTGCAGCTCGGCGATCGGTTGCGACTCGGCCGCCGCGTTGGTTGCCACTGCCAGCGCCAGGGCGTGCAGTTGCGCCTGCGCGTGGGCGTCCGGTTCGGCGGCGATCGGGATCAGCGCTGCGGCATGGGTCGCGTCGGGCAGCACCAGCAGCGCCTGCACCTGCGGTTCCGGTTCGGCGCCGTCGTGCAGCGCCAGCATGCGCGCACTGAACAACTCGCCATGCGCCGCGGCGAGCTGCCAGCGGCCCTGCAGCTCGCGCAGCGGCCATGGCGCGCGGGTGACGCGGTACGGAAAGGCGGCGTCGTGGCGGCTGTCGCTGGCGAATTGCAGCAACGCCAGCAGCCGTTGCGCGAAGCCGCGCAGCAGCGCGGGCTGCAGCAGGTGCAGCGTGTCGCGCTGCACGCCGAACTGCCGCCACCCGTCCAGATAATCGCGCGCCTCGCCGAACCGGTGCGCGCTCATCCACGGCAGTGCCAGCAGCAGGAAGGCGAGCAGCGCCAGCCGCCAGCCGCCAGCGCCAGTCCGGCAGCAACGGGCGCAGCAACAGCGCCGGCCACCACGCGCGGCGGCGTTCGCGGCGCAGCACCGCGCGCGCGGCCTGCGCGGCCTGGGCGACGAAGTTGCGGTGGATCGTGGCCACGGCTTGTTCTACTGCCGGCAGGTGCCGCTCCACCTCGGCCTCGGCGGCGGCCTGCCGCGCCTGCGTCTGCTGCAACTGCGTCTGCGGCCGCAGCCGTTGCTGCTGCAGATAGCTCGCCCGCGACTCGGCTGGGACGGAAGACATCAACGTGGGCGGGCGGAGACGTTCAGTGCGCGAATCTTAGCGTGTCGCCTGCCATGCGCTGCGCCGCTTGCGCCACGTTGCGGACGAACCGGGCGCTGACGCGGGCTGCGTGCGGCTGGCGCGGCGAACGCGCGCGTCCATTGCGACGGGTCGCTGCCGTCGCGCAGCACCGTGCCTTGCGCGGGCCTGCAGCGGATAAGGGATCCAGCGTTAGAGCGGCGCAATCGGCCCGTCCAGCGATGCGCCACGCCATGCGCTCCAGCGCCGCGCCCGTATCCAACGGCAGAACGGAGGTGGCGCATATCGCCGCAGCCGGCATCCCGCTCGCGGGGGGCGCTGCCTGCCGGCCCGTGCATGACGATCCGCTGCGCCTCCACGCCGCACTCTTGCGATCGGTCTGCCGGCAATGCCTTGTCGCGCGTGTGCGGTTGGTGGCGCGAATGCCGCTGGCCGATCGGGTCGATCGGTGCATTGCGGCGCTGCTGCCACTGGCGCTGCTGTGCGTGGGCCTGCACCAGCCAGCGACGCTCCTGCTGGTGTGGGCACGGCCGGGCGCGCGCATGGACCCGGCCGCACCGTGGCGGGTGCCGACGAAGACGCGGGCGATGCGGGCCTGCTTTGGCCTGGTGCGGCGCGGCGCCTTGCTGTGGGCGGCGCGTTAGACTGCAGCGAACGCACCGGGGACGTCGCTCTTGGTTTCCAGCTGGATCCTGCTGTTGGTGTCGGTCGGCTACGCGGCGCTGCTGTTCGCGGTGGCGTGGTGGGGCGATCGGCGGCCGCTGTATCCGCAGCGGCCGTGGCTGCGCCCGGCGGTGTACAGCCTGGCGCTGGCGGTGTACTGCTCGTCGTGGACGTTCTACGGCGCGGTCGGCAGCGCGGTGCGCAATGGCGCCGGCTACCTGCCGATCTACCTGGGGCCGTTGCTGCTGCTGCTGTTCGGCTGGCGCATCATCGAGCGGCTGGCGCTGATCGCGCGCAGCGAGAACACGGTGTCCATCGCCGATTTCATCTCCTCGCGCTACGGCCGTTCGCGGCGCCTGGCGGCACTGGTGGCGGTGATCGCGCTGGTCGGCGTGGTGCCGTACCTGGCGCTGCAGTACAAGGCGGTGGCGATGAGCCTGCAGGTGCTCAGCGGCCAGTCCAGCGCCGGGGCGCCGTTCTACGCCGATCCGGCGCTGTACGTGGCGCTGCTGATGGCGCTGTTCGCGACCCTGTTCGGCACCCGCCAGGTGGATGCCACCGAACACCACCACGGCATGATGCTGGCGATCGCGCTGGAATCGGTGGTCAAGCTGCTGGCGGTGGTCGCGGTCGGCGTGTTCGCCTACCTGTGGCTGAGCGGGCGCGACGGCCAGGTGCTGCAGTCGGCGCGCACCCTGTTCCAGAACACGCCGCCAGTCGGTTTCATCTCGCAGACCCTGCTCAGCTTCCTGGCCATCGTGTGCCTGCCGCGGCAGTTCCACGTGGCGGTGGTGGAGTGCAGCGACATCGGCGACATCCGCAAGGCGCGCTGGCTGTTCGGGCTGTATCTGGTGGTGATCTCGGCGATGGTGGTGCCGATCGCCGCGGCCGGCATTGCGCTGTTCGGCCAGTCCGGCGAGGTGGCCCACGACAGCATCGTGCTGGCGCTGCCGCTGGCCGAGGGCCGCACCGCGCTGGCACTGGTCGCCTACGTGGGCGGGTTCTCCGCCGCCACCGGCATGGTCATCGTTTCCAGCATCGCGCTGGCGACGATGATCAGCAACGATCTGGTGATGCCGGTGTTGTTGCGCCGGCGCGGGCACCAGGCGGCCGGCGCCGACGTCGCCTCGCGGGTGTTGTGGATCCGCCGCCTGGCGATCCTGCTGCTGGCGCTGATCGCCTACGGCTACTACCGCAGCAGCAGCGACGACAGCTCGCTGGCCTCCTACGGGCTGATGGCCTTCGCCGCTGTGGCGCAGTTCGCGCCGGGCGTGATCGGCGGGCTGTACTGGCGCGGCGCCAGCCGCAAGGGCGTGGAGACCGGCATGGCGCTGGGCTTCGGCACCTGGATCTACACCTTGCTGCTGCCGGCGCTGACCCAGGCCGGCTGGCTGGCGCCGGGATGGCTGCACGACGGGCCATTCGGCGTCTCCTGGCTGCAACCGCAGCAGCTGTTCGGGATGAGCGGTTGGGACCCGATGGCGCACGGCACGTTCTGGTCGCTGCTGGTCAATGTCGGCACGATGATGCTGGTGTCGGCGCGCTGGCGTCCGGGCCTGGACGAGCGGCTGCGCGCCGCGCCGTTCCTGGAGCCGTATTCGCAGCGGCCGGCGGTGGCCGGCGACTGGCTCGGGCACGTGCACGTGATCGACCTGCAGGCCCTGGCCGAACGCATGGTCGGCGAACGCCACGCGCGCCGCGCCTTCGCCGAACAGGCGCAACTGCTCGGCCGCGAGCCGCAGCGCAGCGCGGTGGCGGACCGGGTCTGGGTGCAGTTCACCGAACGCCTGCTCGCCGCCTCGATCGGCGCGGCCTCGGCGCGGTTGGTGCTGACCAGCCTGCTGCGCGGCTCGGGCATGGACCTGGGCGAAGTGGTGGCGGTGCTCGACGAGGCCGGGCAGGAGCTGCGCTTCAACCGCGAAATCCTGTCCACCACGCTGGAGAACATCAGCGCCGGGGTCAGCGTGGTCGACCCGGCGATGCGTCTGACCGCGTGGAACCGGCGCTACCAGCAGATGTTCGGCTATCCCGACGGCATGCTCTACGTCGGCCGCCCGGTCGCCGACCTGATCCGCTACAACGCCGAGCGCGGCGAACTGGGCGAGGGCCGGACCGAGGACCAGATAAGCCGCCGCATCGCGCATCTGCGCGCCGGCACCTCGCATGTGTTCGAGCGCACCCGCAGCGACGGCAAGGTGATCGAGATGCGTGGCCAGCCGCTGCCCGGCGGCGGCTACGTGACCAGCTACAACGACATCACCGACTACAAGCGCGCCGAGCAGGCGCTGCTGGAAGCCAACGAGACGCTGGAGCAACGCGTGGCCGAGCGCTCGCGCGAGGCCGAACTGGCGCAACAGTCCAAGACCCGCTTCCTGGCCGCGATCAGCCACGACGTGCTGCAGCCGCTCAACGCGGCGCGGCTGTTCGCCTCCGCGTTGCGCGAAGCGCACCAGAACGAGGAGCAGCGGCACCTGGCCGAGCGCGTGGACGCCTCGCTGCGCGCGGCCGAGGAGCTGCTCGACGGCCTGCTCGACGTGTCGCGGCTGGACGCCGGCGGAATGCTCCCGACCATCGAGGACTTCGATGCCAGCGTGCTGCTGCGCGAACTGGCCGCACAGTACACCCCGGTCGCCGCCGGCCGCGGCCTGCGCATGCACGTGTACGCGCGGCCGATCTGGGTGCGCAGCGACCGCCGCCTGCTGCGCCGCGTGCTGCAGAACTTCCTCGCCAATGCGCTGCGCTACACCCGCCAGGGCCGCATCGTGCTGGGCATGCGCGGCCGTAGAGCGGCGCTGGAGCTGCAGGTGTGGGACACCGGCCCGGGCATCCCCAAGCATCACATGCAGCAGATCTTCGAGGAGTTCCAGCGCTACCAGCAGCCATTCGACTGGGGCGAGCAGGGGCTGGGCCTGGGCCTGTCGATCTGCCAGCGCATCTCGCGCCTGCTTGGCCACGACCTGGATGCGCGCAGCGCGGTCGGCCACGGCAGCATGTTCGCCATCGCCGTGCCGCGGGTGGCGCCGGTGCCGCAGAAGCAGCAGCGCCAGCAGCGCAGCGTCGCCGCCAGCGACTCGCTGGCCGGGTTACGCGTGCTGTGCGTGGACAACGACCAGGAAATCCTCGACGGCATGCGCGCGCTGCTGGGGCGCTGGCAGGTGGAGGTGATCTGCGCCAGCACCGTGGACGAAGCGCTGCCGCTGGCGGCGCGCGCGCCCAATGTGATGCTGGTCGACTACCACCTGCACGACCGCCTGGACGGACTGGATACGCTGGACGCGCTGCGCGAGGCGATGGTCGGCCCGGTCGCCGGCGCGCTGCTCACCGCCGATGGGCGCGACGAACTGAAACTGCTGGCGCGCGAACGCGGTTACCGGCTGCTGACCAAGCCGGTCAAGCCAGCCTCGCTGCGCGCCTTCCTCACCGCGTACCACGATCCGATCAAGGGCGATTAGCGCGCTGCGGGCCACTGCGCAGACAGTGGCGTATCGGCAATGTACCTGCACGCCGCGCTGCCGGCGCGCAGCGGCGACAAGTGCCTCTTCTCCACCTACCTGGAATTCACCGCCAAGCCACCGCCGCGGGGCCGAGCCGGCAGCGGCGCAGCGTGTGCGGATCAGCCCGCGCCGTGCAGGTGCTCGTACAAAATGGTGCTGCCGATCGCGATCAGCAGCGCGCCGCCGACGATCTCCGCGCGCTTGCCGGCCAGGGTGCCGAGCACGCGGCCGAGCATGATGCCCAGGGTCACCATGGTCAGCGTGCACAGGCCGATGACCAGCGCGACCTCGGCGATGTTCACATTGAGGAAGGCCAGGCCGACGCCGACCGCCATCGCATCGATGCTGGTGGCCAGGCCGGTCGCGGCCAGGTTCCAGAAGCCGTGGCGCTTGGGCGCCGCTGCGGCGTCCTCCGGTGCTTCTGGCTTGAGCCCGGCGACGATCATGTGCACGCCGAGCGTGCCGAGCAGGCCGAACGCGATCCAGTGGTCGAACGCGACCACGTACCTGGCCGCGACCTGGCCCAGCAGCCAGCCCAGCACGGGGGTCAGCGCCTCGATGCAACCGAAGATCAGGCCGGCGCGCAACGCGTCGTGCCATAGCGGCTTGCGCATGGCCGCGCCCTTGCCGACCGCCGCGGCGAAGGCATCGGTGGACATGGCGATACCGAGCAACAGAATCGAAAGAAACGACATGTGGGGAGGGCCGCGCCGGGGCAGGAGACGAACGACGAGCGCGCGTGCCCGGCTTTCGCCACGCAAGCTCGCCGCTGGTCTCGCCAACCGAGATGGCTGCCCGCACCACGGCGCAACGGCCGAGTGTGTTGATGCGGGCGCTGTCCGGACATGCCGGACAGCAGGCTACTCCCCAAGGGACGCGCAGTCTAACAGCGGCGAATGCCGGCGAATACGCCTCGAACGCACGCGAACCTGCAGCTTTTCTTCTTAGCAACAGCTATATGCGCTGCGTGTCGAAGGTGCTGCGGCATCGGTGCACCGATGGCAATCCGCTGCGTATCAGCACTCGCTGGGTATGCAGGCGATGGCCTGTGGTGCGCGAACAGCAGTCGGGTTAGCCCCGCCTGCAAGCCTGCAAGTGGAGCCGCGCCGGCCTTGCGCGCACAGACCAAGCCACGCCATGCCGCGGTGAGCCTTGGCGCACGCATCTGCGAGGACGTGGCGCGCTCAATCCTCTTCCAGCGGCAACACGATGGCGTCGTTGTCGATGGCCAGCTTGCCGGCCATCAGCACCGCCTGGGTGCGGTTGGTGACGCCCAGCTTGCGCAGGATCGCGGTGACATGCGCCTTGATGGTGGCTTCGGACACGCCCAGGTCGTAGGCGATCTGCTTGTTGAGGCGGCCGGCGCCGAGCATCTGCAGCACGCGGAACTGCTGCGGGGTCAGTTCGCGCAGGCGCTGGCCGACCTCGCGTTCGGCGCGGTCGGTGGGCGGCACGGTGTGCGCCTCCGGCGGCGCCCAACGCTCGCCGTCCAGCACCGTGCTCAGGGCCAGGCCGATGGTGTCCGAGTCGGCCGACTTGGGAATGAAGCCGAACGCGCCATGGTCCAGTGCGCGGCGCATCACCGTCGGTTCCTCGCGCGCGGACACCACCACCACCGGTAGCTGCGGATGCAGCGCGCGCATGTGCACCAGCGCGCTGAAGCCCTGCGCGCCGGGCATGTTGAGATCCATCAGCAACAGGTCGGCATCGGCGTGATGGTCGGCCAGCGCGTACAACGCCTCGACGCTGTCGGCCTCGTACAGTTGCACCCCCGGCATCACCCGCTGCACCGCCCCGCGCAGCGCCTCGCGGAACAGGGGATGGTCGTCGGCGATCAGCAGGGTGGGCATTTGGGGGGCCGGGAATGGGGAATGGGGAATGGCAACGGCAAAAGCAGGATTTCGGGTGCCTTAAGTTGATGAAGCGATCGGGAAATGGCGTTTCCCATTCCCGATTCTCGATTCCCCATTCCCGACGCGCGTCAGCGCGTCAGCCGCTCGTTCACCAGCGAATCGACCACCGACGGATCGGCCAGGGTCGAGGTATCGCCGAGCTGGTCGGGCGCGTTTTCGGCGATCTTGCGCAGGATGCGGCGCATGATCTTGCCCGAGCGGGTCTTGGGCAGGCCAGGTGCCCATTGCAGATGGTCGGGCGCGGCGATCGGGCCGATCTCCTTGCGCACCCAGGCCACCAGTTCCTTGTGCAAGGCCTCGCTGGGCTGCTCGTCCGCTACCAGGGTCACGTAGGCGTAAATGCCCTGGCCCTTGATGTCGTGCGGGAAGCCGACCACCGCGGCCTCGGCCACTTTCGGGTGCGAGACCAGCGCGCTCTCCACCTCGGCGGTGCCGATGCGGTGGCCGGAGACGTTGATCACGTCGTCCACGCGGCCGGTGATCCAGTAGTAGCCGTCGGCGTCGCGGCGGCAACCATCGCCGGTGAAGTAGCTGCCCGGGTAGGTGCGGAAGTAGGTGTCGATGAAACGCTGGTGGTCGCCGTAGACGGTGCGCATCTGCCCCGGCCACGAATCGCGCAGCACCAGGTTGCCTTCGGTGGCGCCTTCCAGGATCTCGCCGTCGGCGTTGACCAGGGCCGGTTGCACGCCGAAGAACGGCAGCGTCGCCGAGCCGGGCTTGAGGTCGATCGCGCCGGCCAGCGGGGTGATCAGGATGCCGCCGGTCTCGGTCTGCCACCAGGTGTCCACGATCGGGCAGCGGCCATCGCCGACCACATCGAAGTACCAGCGCCAGGCCTCGGGATTGATCGGCTCGCCGACGCTGCCGAGCAGGCGCAAGGACGCGCGGGAGGTGCGCTTGACCGGCGCCTCGCCCTCGCGCATCAGCGCGCGGATCGCGGTCGGCGCGGTGTAGAAGATCGTCACCTGGTGCTTGTCGATGACCTCCCAGAAGCGCGCTACGTTCGGGTAGTTGGGCACGCCCTCGAACATCAGCGCGGTGGCGCCGTTGGCCAGCGGCCCGTAGACGATGTAGCTGTGGCCGGTGACCCAGCCGACATCGGCGGTGCACCAGTAGATGTCGTCCTCGCGCAGGTCGAACACCGCTTCATGGGTGTAGGCCGCGTACAGCAGGTAGCCGGCGGTGCTGTGCAGCACGCCCTTGGGCTTGCCGGTGGAGCCGGAGGTGTAGAGGATGAACAGCGGATCCTCGGCGTTCATGCGCTCGGGTTCGCATTCGGCCGGCTGGCTGTCGACCACGTCGTGGAACCAACGGTCGCGCGGCGCCTGCATGTCCACTGCGCCGCCGGTGTGGCGCACCACCAGCACGGTTTCCACGCTGGTGGTGCCGGGCAGCTTCAGCGCCGCATCGACGTTGCCCTTGAGCGGGATCTTCTTGCCGCCGCGCAGGCCTTCGTCGGCGGTGATGATCAGCTTGCTGCTGCAGTCGATCACCCGGTCTGCGATCGAATTGGGCGCGAAGCCGCCGAACACCACTGAGTGGATCGCGCCAATGCGCGCGCAGGCCAGCATCGCCACCGCCGCGTCGGGAATCATCGGCAGGTAGATGGTGACGCGGTCGCCCTTCTTGACTCCGAGCGCGCGCAGCGCGTTGCCGAGCCGGCACACGCGTTCGTACAGTTCGCGGTAGCTGACGCCGTAGGACGGCGCGTCCTGGCTGTCCGGTTCGAACAGCAGCGCGGTCTTGTCGCCGCGCGTGGCCAGCTGCCGGTCCAGGCAATTGACGCTGGCGTTGAGCTCGCCGTCGTCGAACCAGCGGATATGGAAATCGTCCAGGGCGAAGTTCACGTCCTTGATCCGGGTCGGCTTCTTGAACCAGTCCAGGCGCTCGGCGGCCTGGCCCCAGAACGCCTCCGGCTGTTCCACCGATTGCCGGTACAGGGTCTGATACTGGGTCTTGTCGATCCGTGCCTGGGCGGCGAACTGCGGATCGACGGGGTAGATATCGGCCATAGTGCCCTCTGCAATGAACGGGGCGCCGCATGCAGCGGCGCGTCATCGCGCAGTGTGCCGCATTCACTGTTAAGCGCGCACGCGCCGGGCTTTAGACGATGGTCGTAAACGCCGCCCCGTTCGACTAATGGCCAATAGGCGCAACCGGCCGCGGCGCGCACTGTGCACCCAGCCGTGCCTGCGCGCGGCGGACATCCATTATTCGGGAGGGAGTAATGAGCCACCGCATCGCATCCTTGGCATGGCGCCCGTTGGCGGCCGCGCTGTTCGTTGCGCTGATCGCGCCAGGCGCGGCCTTCGCCCAGAGCGGCAAGACCCCGTCGGCGCGCGAGCAGGCGCTGGAAGCCCGCGTGGCCGAGCTGGAGCGGCAGGTGCAGCTGCTGCTGTCCTCGCAGCAACAGCAGCAGGGCCAGATCGCGCAGGCGCAGAGCGAGGTTGCCGCGGTGAAGTCGAGCCAGGCCGCGCCAGCGGCGCTGCCGGCCGGCAAGGCGCCGATCCAGGTGACCACGATCACCCCCGGCGCCGCGCCAGGCACCACGTTCAAGGTCGGCGGTTTCATCAAGGCCGATTTCCTGGCCACCCGCACCGGCGACGGCCAGCTCGCCGACGACGCCACCGGCCGCGCGCTGTATCTGCCCGGGCAGACCCCGGTCGGCGGCGGCAAGTCCGGTACCGACTACAACGCGCATGCCAAGTTCTCGCGGATCAACGTCGGTGTGGACAGCGTCAGCGACGCCGGCAACAAGGCCGGCGCGCTGGTGGAACTGGATTTCTTCGGCAATGCGCTGGGTACGCAGACCGCCACCAACACCTACGGCGCCACCCTGCGCCACGCCTACATGTACTGGAACCACTGGCTGGCCGGTCAGACCTGGTCCAACTTCATGGACCCGGCGGCGCTGCCGGAAGCGGCCGACTTCATCGGCCCCACCGACGGCGTGATCTTCGTGCGCCAGGCGCAGCTGCGCTACACCAATGGCGGCTTCAGCGTCGCCCTGGAGAACCCGGAGACCACCGTCTACAACCGCAGCGCGAGCGGCGCGATCACCAGTGCCAGCTCCGACCGCGGCGCGCTGCCGGACCTGACCGTGCGCTACGGCTGGAAGGGCGACTGGGGCAGCTTCGGCATCGGCGGCCTGCTCGGCCAGCTGAAGGTGGACAACCGCGCCACCGGCGCAAACGCCAGCAAGGCGGCCGGCGGCCTGACCCTGGGCGGCAAGTGGGTGGCGGGGGACAGCGACAGCCTGTTCTATCAGCTCAGCGGCGGCGAGGGCATCGGCCGCTACGTCGGCCTGGGCATCGCCCAGGACGCGGTCTACGATGCGGCCGACCGCGACCTGGACACGGTCGGCGTGGTCGCCGGCTACATCGGCTGGCGTCATGCCTTCTCGCCCAAGCTGCGCAGCAACCTGATCTACGCGCGCAGCGACTACGACAACGACACCGCGCTGACCGGGCTGGGCGTGACCAAGAACGTGCAGAGCCTGCGCGGCAATATCTTCTACACGCCGCTGCCCAAGGTCGATGTCGGTGCCGAATTGATGGTCGGCAAGCGCGAGATCGAAAGCGGCGCCAAGGGCGACATCACTCGCCTGCAGTTCACCACCAAGTACAGCTTCTGAGGCCACGGCCGGCGCGGCGCCCTGGGAGGGCGCGCCGCGCCGCCGCGGACTCGTCCGCACCCGCGACGGACCGCGTCACCCGACCGCCACCGCCACCGCCACACCACCCGCTTCGGAGGGGAAGCTTCCTATGTCCAGCACCGCCATCAACCCGTCGGGCAAGCCCCTGACCCAAGGTCACAAGAAGGTGATCTTCGCCTCCAGCCTGGGCACCGTGTTCGAGTGGTACGACTTCTATCTGTACGGCTCGCTCGCCGCGATCATCGCCAAGCAGTTCTTCAGCGGGGTCAACGAGACCACCGGCTTCATCTTCGCGCTGCTGGCCTTCGCCGCCGGTTTCGCTGTGCGCCCGTTCGGCGCCGCGTTCTTCGGCAGCCTGGGCGATCGCATCGGCCGCAAGTACACTTTCCTGATCACCATCGTGCTGATGGGCCTGTCCACCTTCATCGTCGGCATCCTGCCCAACTACGCCAGCATCGGCATGGCCGCGCCGATCATCCTGATCGTGCTGCGTCTGGTGCAGGGCCTGGCGTTGGGCGGCGAGTACGGCGGCGCGGCGACCTACGTGGCCGAGCACGCGCCGCCGGGCAAGCGCGGCCTGTACACCAGCTTCATCCAGACCACCGCCACGCTGGGCCTGTTCCTGTCGCTGCTGGTGATCCTGGGCACGCGCATGACCCTGGGCACCGAAGTGTTCGAAGACTGGGGCTGGCGCATTCCGTTCATGGTCTCGATCGTGCTGCTCGGCGTGTCGGTGTGGATCCGCATGCAGTTGAGCGAATCGCCGCTGTTCCAGCAGATGAAGTCCGAGGGCAAGGGCTCCAAACAGCCGTTCCGCGATAGCCTCAAGGACGGCAATTTCCGCCTGATGCTGCTGGTGCTGCTCGGCGCCACCGCCGGCCAGGCCGTGGTCTGGTACGGCGGCCAGTTCTATTCGCTGTTCTTCCTGACCCAGACGCTGAAGGTCGACGGCACCACGGCCAACCTGCTGATCGCGGCGGCGCTGGCGCTGGCCACGCCGTTCTTCGTGATCTTCGGCTGGCTGTCGGACAAGATCGGGCGCAAGAAGATCATCCTCGCCGGCTGCCTGCTGGCGGCGCTGACCTATTTCCCGATCTTCAAGGGCCTGACCCACTTCGCCAACCCGGCGGTCGAGGAAGCGCGGCAGAGCGCGCCGGCCACGGTGGTCGCCGATCCGGCGACCTGCAGCTTCCAGTTCGATCCGATCGGCAAGGCCAAGTTCACCAACTCCTGCGACATCGCCGCCGCGGCACTGGCCAAGGCCGGCGTGCCTTACGCGATCAAGCCGGCTGTGGCGGGTTCGCTGGCGCAGGTCAGCATCGGCGGCACACAGGTACCCGCCTACGAGGCCGCCGGGCTGGGCAAGGACGAGGCCAAAGCCAAGTCCGATGCGTTCGGCAAGCAGCTGAAGGGCGCGCTGACGGCCGCCGGCTATCCGGAGAAGGCCGATCCGGCACGCATCAACAAGCCGATGACGCTGCTGCTGCTGTGGATCCTGGTGATCTACGTGACCATGGTCTACGGCCCGATCGCCGCCTACTTGGTCGAGCTGTTCCCGACCCGGATCCGCTACACGTCGATGTCGCTGCCTTACCACATCGGCAACGGTTGGTTCGGCGGCTTCCTGCCGACCATCTCCTTCGCCCTGGTCGCGGCGACCGGCAACATGTACTACGGCCTGTGGTACCCGATCGGTATCGCGTTGATGACCTTCGTCATCGGCCTGTTCTTCCTGCGCGAGACCAAGGACGTGGACATCACCAAGTAAGCGCTGCCCCTTGCGCCGGGATGCTCCCGGCACCGCGACGCCGGCCTTGCGCCGGCGTCGTCGTGTGCGGCATGCGCCGCGCGCGCAGGGGCTGAGGGTCGGCGGCCTGCACACCTGCTGGCTCGACGCGCACGGCCTGGTCGTGCCGGACGGCATCGTGGCGCATGACGCAGTGGCTCCGCTGCAGTGCGTCCTGTAGAAGCGGCTTCAGCCGCGACACATCAGGTCGGCGCAGACCATGCCTGCTGGCACCGCCCGCATCGCGCCATACGCCGCCATCGTATAGTGCGTGCATGGCCATTTCCGCCCCCACCTCCAGCGCCACCGACACACCGCTTGCCGACCTGCCGGTCACCCTGCAGCGGCTGCGCGCCGCCTGGCAGGCCGCCAAGCCCGACCAGGCGCAGCGCCGCGACGACCTGCTGCGCCTGCGCGCGGCGCTGAAGCGGCGCCTGCCGGAGATGGCCGACGCCATCGCCGCCGATTTCGGCCATCGCTCGCGCTACGAATCGCTGCTTGCCGACGGCATGACCGTGCTCGGCGAGATCGATCACCTGCTGCGCCACCTCAAGCGCTGGATGCGGCCGCAGCGCGTCGGTGCCGGCTGGCGGCTGTGGCCGGCGCGCGCCGAAGTGCGGCCGGTGCCGGTCGGCGTGGTCGGGGTGATCGCGCCGTGGAACTATCCGGTCAACCTGGCGCTGATTCCGCTGGCCACCGCGATCGCCGCCGGCAACCACGTCTACCTGAAACCGTCCGAGCACACCCCGCGCACCGCGCAGTTCCTGCACTCGCTGCTGGCCGAGGTGTTCCCGCCGCAGCGGGTGGCGCTGGCGCTGGGTGCGGCCGAGGTGGCCGGCGCCTTCGCCGCGCTGCCGCTGGACCATCTTGTGTTCACCGGCTCCACCGCGGTCGGGCGCAAGGTGATGGCCGCCGCAGCGCCGAACCTCACCCCGCTGACCCTGGAGCTGGGCGGCAAGTCGCCGGCCATCGTCTGTGCCGATTACCCGCTCGCGCAGGCGGCCGCGCGCCTGGCCACCGGCAAGTGGTTCAACGCCGGGCAGACCTGCATCGCGCCGGACTATGTGCTGATCGACGCCGGCCGCAGCGCGGCGCTGGTGCAGGCGCTGCGCGCGCAGGTGCTGGCGCGCTACGGCGACTTCGCCGCGGCCGACGATTACACCCGCATCGTCAACGAAGGCCAGTACCGGCGCCTGCGCGGCTATCTGGACGATGCGCGTGCGCGCGGGCTGGAGGTCATCGAACTGGCCAGCGTCGAACCCGGGCGCGCCGAACGCGAACGCCTGATCGTGCCGACCGTGGTGCTGCAGCCCGGCGACGACGCGCTGCTGATGCAGGAGGAGATCTTCGGCCCGATTCTGCCGCTGCGCAGCTACCACACGCTGGACGAGGCGATCGCGATGGTCAACTGCCGCGACCGGCCGCTGGCGCTGTACCCCTTCAGCCACGACCGCGCGCAGGTGGAGGCGATCCTGCACGCCACCGTCGCCGGCGGCGTCACCGTCAACGACAGCCTGTTGCACTTCGCCGCCAATGCGCTGCCGTTCGGCGGCATCGGCCCCAGCGGCATGGGCGCCTACCACGGTCGCGCCGGCTTCGACGCCTTCAGCAAGGCGCTGCCGATCCTGTGGCAATCGCGCCGGGCCGCCAGCGATTGGCTGAAACCGCCGTACGCCAGAATTGCGCGGCTGGTCGATCTGCTGCTGCGCTGATCGCGCAAACCCCAGCAGGGAGCGGCGGCCGCAGCCGCCGCGGCGCACGCCGCCGAGCAGGCGCTGGCGTGGCGGGATTGGCTGTCGCGGCGGGCAACGGTCAAAATACCTGCCGACCGCCCGCTACGGATTTCCCCTTGAAGATCGCCTCCTGGAACGTCAACTCGCTCAACGTGCGCCTGCCGCACCTGCAACAGTGGTTGGAGGCGTTCGCACCGGACGTGGTCGGCATCCAGGAAACCAAGCTGGAAGACCACAAGTTCCCGGACGCGGCGCTGGCAGCGGCCGGCTACCGCAGCGTGTTCGCCGGGCAGAAGACCTACAACGGCGTGGCGATCCTGTCGCGCGCCCCGCTGAGCGACGTGCAGATCGGCGTGCCCGGGCTGGACGACGCGCAGCAGCGGGTCATCGCCGCCAGCGTCGGCGACCTGCGCATCGTCAACCTGTACGTGGTCAACGGCCAGGACGTGGGCACCGACAAGTACGCCTACAAGCTGCGCTGGCTCGAGGCGGTGCACGACTGGCTCGCCGCCGAACTGCAGCGCCATCCGCGCATGGTGGTGCTGGGCGACTTCAACATCGCCCCGGACGCGCGCGACGTGCACGATCCGCTGGTGTGGAGCGACAACCACATCCTCACCTCCAGCGCCGAGCGCGGCGCGCTGCACAAGCTGCAGGCGCTGGGCCTGCACGACGGCTTCCGCCTGCATCACGAAGACGGCGGCATCTTCAGCTGGTGGGATTACCGCCAGGCCGGCTTCCGCCGCGACCTCGGCCTGCGCATCGACCTGACCTTGGTCTCAGACGCGCTGAAGGCGCACACGCGCGCGGCCGGCATCGATCGCGAACCGCGAACCTGGGACCGCCCCAGCGACCATGCGCCGGCCTGGATCGAACTGGACGTCGAAGGACCTAGCGCATGAGCGAACGTCATCCGCGCCGCTGTATCGACAAGGTCGGCCACACCGCGATCGCGCCGCTGCACCGGCTCAGCTGCCACTGCGGGGCGGTGCAGATCGACCTGGAACTGCCGCACGGCATCGTCGATCCGCGCCGCTGCAACTGCTCGCTGTGCCGCCGCCGCGGCGCGATCGTCGCCTCGGTGCCGTTGGCCGCACTGCACGTGCGCGAAGGGGCCGAGGCGCTGCGCCTGTACCGCTTCAACACCCATACCGCGCAGCATTATTTCTGCGGCGTGTGCGGGATCTACACGCATCACCAGCGCCGCTCCGATCCCGGCGAATACGGCTACAGCGTCGGCTGCCTGGACGGCGTGGATCCGTATGCGCTGGCCATCGCGGTGCCGGTCAACGACGGCGTGCAGCATCCGTTCGACCGCGCCGCCTCGTGAGCGGCGCCGCAAACGCAAACGCCCGGCGGGCCGGGCGTTTGCAGACACCTGCAGTGGCGTTTGCGCTTAGCGCGCGCGGCCGCGGGTGAACAGGTTGACGATGGCCAGCAGGATCACCGCGCCGATCAACGAGTACAGGAACGTCCACAGCGTGATCGCCTGGTTGATGCCGCCGCCGAACAACCAGCCGGCGATCAGCGCGCCGACGATGCCGACGACGATATTCAGGATGATGCCCTGCTGTGCGTCACGGCGCATGATGATGCTGGCCAGCCAGCCCACGATGCCGCCGACGATCAACCAGATGATGATGCCCATGGGTAACACTCCTAGATTCTGTCCGCACCGGGAGCGGTGTGGCGTGCGCCATTTAAAGAGCGCTGCCGTGAAGCGCCCGTGTACCCGGGCAGGCCTGTCGCAGTGGCCATTGTGGTTTGTGGACGCCGCGTGAGCGAGTGTGCCGAAGCGCCGTTGCACCCGGACCCGCCGCAATGGCGGTTCGGCCCGGTGGCGCTGTGGCTGCGCCCGCATCCGCCGCGCACGCCTGGCGAGGCGCAGGCGCGGCGCCTGCTGTCCGCCGAGCTGGCCACGCCGGAGGCGCAACTGCCGTTGCGCCGCGACGAACGCGGCCGGCCGTGGCTGCACGCGCCGCTGGCGCATGTCGGCACCGGCTGGAGCCACAGCGGCGACTATCTATTGGTGGCGATCGGCGCGCACGCGCGGCTGGGCGTGGATATCGAACACCAGCGCGCGCGGCCGCGGCTGCTGGAACTGGCACAGCGCTTCTTCCATCCCGACGAGGTCGCGACGTTGCAGGCGCTGCTCGAACCGGCGCGCGAGGCGTTGTTCTTCCGCCTGTGGTGCGCGAAGGAAGCGTTGCTGAAGGCGCACGGGCACGGGCTGTCGTTCGGGCTGCACCGGCTGCGCTTCGGCGAAGATGCCGACGGCGTGCTGCAACTGGCCTGGTGCGACCCGGCGCTGGGTGTTGCCGCGCGCTGGCGGGTGCACGAGTGGGTGCCGGCGCCGGGCTATCGCGCTGCGCTGGCGTGGTATCCGCTCGAGTCGACATAGCGCGCCCGGCCCCCTGTAGGAGCGGCTTCAGCCGTGACAGGCTCTACAAAGACAGAGAGTGCCGGTCGCGGCTGAAGCCGCTCCTGCAAGGAAGCGACAGCGAGGCGCTTGCATCCGCCGCCGCGGTTCACGCCTCCACTGCACCGGCGCGGCCGTCCTCGACCACGAAGCGCTTCAGCGTGGACACCGTGGCCAGGCGGTCGCTGCGCTCGGAAATGGCTTGCAGCCGGGTCTCCATCCGTGCCTGGCTCAGCGACACCGACACGTAGCCGCGCTGGCGGCTCTCGAAGTAGCGCACGTGCGGGTTGCGCGGCAGGATCTGCGCGATCGCCTCATATGGCGGGCCGTTGGAGGTCACCGAGGTGCCGACGAATTCGGTGGCCAGGGTCCGCGACTGCGGATCGGCGGCATCGGCCTTCAGGTCGGTGACCCAGTACGAATGGATGTCGCCGCCCCAGAACACCGGGTTGCGAAGCTTGCTGTCGGCGATCGCGCGCAGCATGCGCTCGCGCGTGGCCGGATAGCCGTCCCAGCCATCGGTCCAGTGGCCGAGGTGGCCGTCCTTGGGGTCGCGCTGCAGCATCGGCGCGACCAGCAGATCCTGCGCAATCACATTCCAGCGCGCGCCCGAACGGGCGAAGCCGTCGTGCAGCCAGCGCTCCTGCGCCGCGCCGAGCATGCTGCGCGCGGGATCGTCGATATCGGTACAGCCGCTCGCGGCCACATGCCCGCCGCGCCAGCCGTTGGGCAGGATGCAGGGCTGTTCGTTGCGGTACTGGCGGCCGTCGAGCACGAAGAAGCGTGCCAGCGCGCCGTAGTCCAGCGCGCGGTACAGGTGCATGTTCGCGCCGCGCGGGCGGTGTTGCGCACGCAGCGGGAAGTGCTCGTACATCGCCTGGTAGGCGGCCGCGCGGCGGCGCAGGAACTGCGCGGTGGGGATCTTCGGATCCTGCGACCAGCGGTTGGCGTAGTCGTTCTGCACCTCGTGGTCGTCCCAGGTCGCCACGCAGGCGGCGGCCGCGTGCAGCGCCTGCAGGTCCGGGTCGGTGCGGTACAGCGCATAGCGGTTGCGGTAGCCGGCCAGGTCCAGGCATTCGCCGCTGCCGTGCGGGCGCACGATCTGCGCGGCGGCCTCGCCGTGGCTGCTGTACTCGTAGATGTAATCGCCGAGGAAGAACACCAGGTCCGGCCGCTCGGCGGCCAGGTGCCGGTAGGCGCTGAAATAGCCCTGTTCCCAGTGCGAGCAGGAGACGAAGCCGAAGCGCGCCTCGGTCAGGCTGCCTGGTGCCGGGGCGGTGCGTGCGCAGCCGAGCGGACTCTGCGCGCCCAGCGCTTCGAACCGGTACCAGTACGGCCGGCCGGGTTGCAGTCCGCTCACCTCCACGTGCACCGCGTGGCCCCATTGCGGATGCGCCGTCGCCACGCCGCGCTGCACCACCTGCGCCATGCCCGGATCGGTGGCCACGCTCCAGCGCACCGGTACCGCCTCGCGCAGGCCGCCCTGGCCGTCGGCCGCCAGCGGCTGCGGGGCGAGCCGGGTCCACAGCACCATGCCGTCGGCCAGCGGATCGCCGGCGGCCACGCCCAGCGTGAAGGGATCGTCGAACCCGCGCGCCCGCGCGAACGGACCCAGCAGCGGCGTGGCGGCCAGCAGGCCCAGCCCGGCCAGGACCCGGCGCCGGCCATGATCGGGTGGCGCGGCGTTGGTGGCGGAGGGGGGGGCCTGGAGATTCGACATACCGCTGCACCACGACTGCAATAAACCGCTGCACATGATCGGCCGCGATGATGTCGGCTACATGGCGGTGACGGTGGCGGCACCTGCGATAATCGGGCGATGAACGATGCCTCCCTTCCCGACTCCGTCCGTGCCGCGCTCGACCAGGGCCTGCGCGCGCAAGCCCTGGATGCCGCCGCGCTGGCGCCGCCGCTGCTGGCCTACCTGGCGCTGCTGGCGCGCTGGAACCGCACCTACAACCTCACCGCGGTCCGCGACCCGCACGAGATGGTGACCCGGCACCTGCTCGATTCGCTGGCGATGCAGCCGTTCGTGGAAGCAGGCACGCTGGCCGACCTGGGCACCGGCCCGGGGCTGCCCGGCATCCCGCTGGCGATCGCGCGGCCGCAGCTGCGGGTGACCCTGGTCGAGAGCAACGGCAAGAAGGCGCGGTTCCTGCGCGAGGCGGTGCGCCAGCTGCGCCTGGACAATGCGCGCGTGGCCGAAGCGCGCGCCGAGGCGGTGGACGAACCCGATGCCTACGATATCCTGACCGCGCGCGCGCTGGACACGCTGGCCGGCATCGTCGCCGTCGGCGGCCACCTGCTGCGCCCGGGCGGGCGGCTGCTGGCGATGAAGGGCGTGCGCCCGGACGAGGAGATCGCCGCGCTGCCGCCGGGCTGGGTGGCGCAGGCGGTGCACCGGCTGCAGGTGCCGGGGCTGGGCGCGGACCGCCACCTGGTGGTGGTCGAGCGCGGCTGAGCCGCCGGGCGCGCCGACGCCGATTTCCGCCCCGGGGGGGTGTGACCGCATAATGCCCGGTCCCACCCATCGCCGACGAGGCTCCCGCATGGCCCGCATCATCGCCATCGCCAACCAGAAAGGCGGCGTCGGCAAGACCACTACGGCGGTCAACCTGGCGGCGGCGCTCGCGCGCCAGCCGCAGCGCGTGCTGCTGGTGGACCTGGATTCGCAGGGCAACGCGACGATGGGCAGCGGCATCGACAAGCGCGAGGTGGCGGCGTCCACCTGCGATGTGCTGCTGGGCGAAAGCAGCGCCGCGCAGATCCGGGTGACCGCGCCGGAAGGCTTCGACCTGCTGCCCGGCAACATCGACCTGACCGCCGCCGAGATCCAGCTGATGGACCAGCCGGCGCGCGAGCAGCGGCTGAAGACCGCGCTGGCGCCGCTGCGCGCCGAGTACGACTTCATCCTGATCGACTGCCCGCCGGCGCTGTCGCTGCTGACCCTGAACGCGCTGACCGCCGCCGACTCGATCATCGTACCGATGCAGTGCGAGTACTACGCGCTGGAAGGGCTGACCGCGCTGCTGGAGACCATCGAGGCGCTGCGCGCCGACCTCAATCCGACGCTGGAGATCGAAGGCGTGCTGCGCACCATGTTCGACGTGCGCAACAACCTGGCCAATGCGGTGTCGGCGGAGCTGACCAACCATTTCGGCGACAAGGTGTTCCGCACCATCGTGCCGCGCAACGTGCGCCTGGCCGAGGCGCCCAGCCACGGCCAGAGCATCGTCGGCTACGACCGCACCTCGCGCGGCGGCGTGGCCTACCTGGGCCTGGCCGGCGAGATCGTGCGCCGTTGCGAGGAACGCAACCGGCCCGTCCCGGCCATGGAGAGTTACTGATGAGCGCCAAGCCCCCCGCCCTCGGCGCGAAGAAGCGCGGCCTGGGCCGCGGCCTGGAAGCGTTGCTGGGACCGAAGGGCGGCCCGGCCGCGCCGGCGCCCAACGACGCAGCGCAGCCCGGCGAGAGCCTGCGCCAGCTGCCGGTCGGGCAACTGCAGCCGGGCAAGTACCAGCCGCGCCAGGAGATGGACGAGGGCAAGCTGCAGGAGCTGGCCGAGTCGATCAAGGCGCAGGGCGTGATCCAGCCGATCGTCGCCCGCGAACTGGCGCCGGGCAGGTTCGAGATCGTCGCCGGCGAACGCCGCTGGCGCGCCTCGCAGCTGGCCGGGCTGAGCGACGTGCCGGTGGTGGTGCGCGAACTCGACGACCGCACCGTCATCGCCATGGCGCTGATCGAGAACATCCAGCGCGAGGACCTCAACCCGCTGGAGGAAGCGCAGGCGCTGCAGCGTCTGATCGACGAATTCGCGCTGACCCACGCCGAGGCCGCCGAAGCGGTGGGCCGCTCGCGCGCCTCGGTGTCCAACCTGCTGCGCCTGCTCGAGCTGCCGCCGGCGATCCGCGCGCTGCTCGAGGCCGGGCGCCTGGAAATGGGCCATGCGCGCGCGCTGCTGACGCTGTCGCCGGACCTGGCCAGCCGCCTGGCCTCCGACGCCGCCGACCAGGGGTGGTCGGTGCGCGAGGTCGAGCACCGCGCGCAGCAGTTCGCCGCCGGCAAGGTGCCCAGCAACCGCAAGGCCAAGCCCGGCCGCGTTGCCCCGCAGGCCGACATCGCCTCGCTGGAGACCGAACTGTCCGAATCGCTGGGCACCAAGGTCGCCATCGCCCACGGCCGCGGCGGCAAGGGCAAGCTGGTGATCCACTACACCGACCTGGACACGCTCGACGGCGTGCTGGAGCGGCTGCGCGGCAAGGCCGGCTGAGCCGCCATGTCGATCCGCGCATGACCTCCGCCCTGGTCCCCGCCATCGCGCGAGGCGCACGCCGATGACGGTCCTGGTCACCGGCGCGGCCGGCTTCGTCGGCGCCTACACCTGCCGTGCGCTGGCCGCGCGCGGCGAGACGGTGGTGGGGCTGGACAACTACAACGACTACTACGACCCGCAGCTCAAGCGCGACCGCGTGGCCGCGCTGTGCCCGCAGGTCGATATCCGCCGGCTCGACCTCACCGACCGCGATGGCCTGAGCGCCCTGTTCGACGAGATCCGCCCCGCGCGCGTGGTGCACCTGGCCGCGCAGGCGGGCGTGCGCTATTCGCTGCAGAATCCGTACGCCTACGTCGACAGCAATCTGGTCGGCTTCGTCAACGTGCTGGAACTGTGCCGGCACCGCGGCGTGCAGCACCTGGCCTACGCGTCGAGCAGCTCGGTGTATGGCGATTCGGCCACGCCGCCGTTCTCCGAAGACCAGCGCATCGACCAGCCGCGCTCGCTGTACGCGGCGACCAAGGCCGCCAACGAGCTGATGGCCTATACCTATGCGCAGCTGTACGGCCTGCGCGCCACCGGCCTGCGCTTCTTCACCGTGTACGGCCCGTGGGGCCGGCCGGACATGGCGCCGCTGCTGTTCAGCCGCGCGGTGCTGGCCGGGCGCCCGATCGAGGTGTTCAACCACGGGCGCATGCGCCGCGACTTCACCTTCGTCGCCGACATCGTCGCCGGCGTGCTCGGCGCGCTCGACCATCCGTCCGTTGAGGCCGTGCCGCACCGCGTGTTCAACCTTGGCAACCACATCCCGGTGGAACTGGAGCGCTTCATCGGCGTGATCGAGGCGGCCGCCGGCCGCACCGCCGAGAAGGTTTACACGCCGATGCAGCCCGGCGACATGGTCGAGACGATGGCCGATACTGCGCGCGCCCACGCCGCGTTCGGCTTCGATCCGAGCACCCCGATCGAGGTCGGGCTGCCGCAGGTGGTGCAGTGGTGCCGTGATTATTTCGGTGCCGCGGTCTGACACTGTAGCCCCGGGTCACCGGCCCAGGGCAAAATGCGCGGTCTTTTTGCGTCGTTGCCGCCGTTTCCCGCATTTTTCCATTGCGTTGCCGTCGAGCCTAATCGAGCCATGAACCAGCCTTCCCTTTCCGTCGTCGTCCCGGTGTTCAACGAGCGCGACAACGTGCCGCCGCTGGTGGCCGAGATCGTCGCCGCGCTGCGCGGGGTGACCGACTTCGAGATCGTCTATGTCGACGACCATTCGCGCGACGACACTCTGGCGGTGCTGGAGGGGTTGAAGGCGAGCACGCCGCAGCTGCGGGTGCTGCACCACGTCAGCCAGAGCGGGCAGAGCACCGCGGTACGCAACGGGGTCAAGGCCGCGCGCGGCGCGTGGATCGCCACCCTCGACGGCGACGGCCAGAACGACCCGGCCGACATTCCCAAGCTGCTCGCCGCGCGCGCCGCGACGGACGCGCAGGTCAAGCTGTTCGCCGGCTGGCGCGTGTCGCGGCAGGACTCGGGCAGCAAGCGCTGGGCCTCGAAGTGGGCCAACGCGATCCGCGCGCGCATGCTGCGCGACGACACCCCCGACACCGGCTGCGGCATCAAGCTGTTCGAGCGCGACGCGTTCCTCGACCTGCCGTACTTCGACCACATGCACCGCTATCTGCCGGCGCTGATGCAACGCGCCGGCTGGCGGACCCTGAGCGTGCCGGTGAACCATCGCCACCGCACCTCGGGCGTGTCCAAATACAACAACCTCAACCGAGCCCTGGTCGGCATCCGCGATCTGCGCGGCGTGGCCTGGCTGATCGCGCGCAGCCGCCGCACCGTGGTGCAGGAGCGCTGAGATGGAGGCGAATTTCCTCAACGAACCGATCCAGGCGCTGTACTGGACCGGCCTGCACGTCACCGGCTGGAAGCTGATCGGCTACGTCGGTGCGCTGATGTTCGGCGGCCGCTGGCTGGTGCAGTTCGTCGCCTCCAAGCGCGCCGGCAAGCCGGTGATCCCGCGCCTGTTCTGGTACATGAGCGTGGTCGGCAGCCTGATGACGCTGAGCTACTTCCTGTTCTCGGCCAAGCAGGACTCGGTCGGCGTGCTGCAGAACCTGTTCCCCGCCTTCACCGCGTTCTACAGCCTGTACCTGGACATCAAGCACCGCGGCTGGCATCGGGATCGTGCGTCGCATTGAGGCTGGTGCCGAAGCGAGGTTAGTTCTGCTGCTGTTCTCGTGATCAGCAGCAGTCCTGTAGCGGCTCCTGCTCCCCCGGAGGCCGCTTGGCTGTTGCATCTTGTGGGAGGGACTTCAGTCCCGACGCCTTAACGTTTCCGCCATCGCGCTTTTGAGCATTTTCCGATAGATCTTCGAGGCGATTCCCGATGGCATCGCCATGGCTCTATTGCGACGCTGGTGGCATGCAAATGCAACCTGCCAAAGGCTATCGCGCGCTGCGCACCGGGCGCTGCACCGAATCGGGCCGCATCTACCTGGTGACCACGGTGACCTGCGAACGCCAGCGCTTGTTCGAGGACTGGCGCTGCGCCTGGGCCGCCGCGGCCTGCCTTGCCGATTCCGCGACATGGCACGATGCGCGGTTGCTGTGTTGGGTGTTGATGCCCGATCACTGGCATGGATTGCTTCAACTCGAAGGTAGCGGCTCATTGGCGAGTGTCATGCAGAACGCCAAAGGCAGGGCGGCCAGGGCGGTAAATCTGGCACGTGGCCGCGGCGGGACCGTGTGGATGCCGGGCTTCCACGATCATGCGCTGCGCCATAAGCGAGACATCCTGCCCAGTGCGCGCTATATGGTCGCCAATCCGTTGCGTGCGGGCTTGGTGGACAGGCTTGGCACGTATCCGTATTGGGATGCGGTCTGGTTGGATGTGGCGAAGGATCGCAGTGCTCGTCCCGACAGCCTAATCCGGATGACGCACACAGGATGGCGCACAGAAGACGTGGGTGAATTCGGAGCGCGTCGTGCTCCGCTCGTCGCGACTGAAGTCGCTCCCAAAATGACTCGCCGGTAGCGCGTGAGGGCACTGTGTGAGGAGCTTCAGCGCCAACGGCCGCTACAGGGTATAGATGTTCGGCCCGATTGATTCGGCAAAACGTAGCGCGTCGTTGTTGTCAGTCTCCGATCAGTGCAGTGCCAGGACTTCCTGCCCACCCCGCCGCTGCGCCGGGGATGCGATCATCGGGATCTCGTTCCCACTGTCTGTCGCTGCCTATGCCGATCGCCAAGGCCCCGCTGGCCGCTTCCCTGTTGCTCGCGCTCGCACTCGCCACGCCGGCGCTTGCTGCAGCGCCGGCCGTACCGCCGGCGGCGGCCACTGCCTCTGCTGCCGATGCGCGCTTCCAGGCCATCTACGAAAAGGAGTGGAAGTGGCGGCAGGCGCAGGTCGGGCAGGCCGACGAGGACAGCGACAGTAGCGGCGACAACCAGCAGCTGCCCGACGTCGGCACGGCGGCGCAGGCGGCGCGGCTGAAGCTGTGGGACGACGTGCTGCGCCAGCTGGATGCGATCGACCCGGCGCAGCTGTCGGCCGACAACCAGGTCAATCTGGCGGTGTACCGCCCGCAGATCGAGAACCTCGCCGCCGCCGTGCGCCTGCGCGCCTACGAAATGCCGTTCAATTCCGACAGCGCGTTCTGGTCCGACCTGGGCTTCATGGCGCGGCGCACGCTGCGCACCCCGGCCGAGTACCGCGCCTACATCGCGCGGCTCGACGACGTGCCGCGTTACTTCGCACAGCAGACCGACAACATGCGTGCCGGCCTCAAGCGCGGCTTCAGCGTGCCGCGCGCGGTGCTGGAAGGGCGCGATGGTTCCATCGCCAACGTCGCCGAGCTCAAGGACCCCACCGCCGCGGCGCTGTACGCGCCGTTCAAGCAACTGCCGGCGCAGATCCCGGCCGCCGAGCAGCAGGCATTGCGCGAACAGGCGCAGGCGGCGATCCGCGACAAGGTGACCCCGGCGTACGCCCAGCTGCTGCGCTTCTATCGCGAAGAGTACGTGCCGCAGGCGCGCATCACGCTCGCCGCCGAAGCGCTGCCCGATGGCAAGGCCTACTACCAGCAGCAGATCCGCGAATACACCACGCTGGAGATGCGCCCGGAGCAGATCCACCAATTGGGCCAGCAGGAAGTGGCGCGGATCCAGAAGGAGATGGACGCGATCATCCGGCAGGTCGGCTTCAAGCCGCCGGCCGGGCAGCAGACGTTCCCGGCATTCCTGCAGTTCTTGCGCAGCGACCCGCAGTTCTACGTCAAGACGCCGCAGGAACTGCTCGACCGCGCGGCGTGGATCGCCAAGCGCGTGGATGGCGAAGTCGGCAAGTTCATCGGCACGCTGCCGCGCGGGCGCTTCACCATCGTGCCGGTGCCGCCGGAGATCGCGCCGTTCTGGACCGCCGGCCGTGGCGGCGTCGGCACCTATTGGCTCAATACCTACAACCTGCCGTCGCGCCCGCTGTACAACCTGCCGGCGCTGACCCTGCATGAATGCTCGCCGGGCCACTCGCTGCAGGGCGCGCTGGCCGAAGAGCAGGGTGCGCAGCCGGCGTTCCGCCGCGAGAACTACATCTCCGCCTACGGTGAAGGCTGGGCGCTGTACACCGAGAAGCTGGGCAAGGAGATGGGCATCTACGAAACCCCGTATGAGGATTTCGGCCGCCTCAGTTACGAAATGTGGCGCGCCTGTCGGCTGGTGATCGACACCGGCGTGCACCACAAGGGTTGGACCCGCGAGCAGGCGCTGGGCTACCTGCGCGAACACACCGCGCTCAGCGAGCACGAGGTCACCACCGAGGTCGATCGCTACATCTCCTGGCCGGGGCAGGCGCTGAGCTACAAGCTCGGCGAGATCGCCATCGTCAAGCTGCGCGCCGAGGCCGAGCAGGCACTGGGCGCGGACTTCGACATCAAGGCCTTCCACGACGCGGTGCTGCAACAGGGCTCGGTGCCGCTGCCGGTCTTGCAGCAGCAGGTGCGCGCGTTCATCGCCGAGAGCAAGCAGCAGGCCGCCGCACGCAAACCCGCCGCAACCAAGCCCGAATAACCGTCACGCGCTCCCTTCTCCCGCCGGGAGAAGGGAGCGCGCGGCGCCGGATGAGGGGGCGACCGCCAGGGTGCGACCGCTACCCAGTGCGGTGAACCCGCCAGTGCGCGAGCGCAAACGAGACGGCGACCGCCAGCACCCGCTCAGGCGACGACCATCGACGCCGTGTTGAACCGGCTGGTGATGATCGCCTTCGTGCGCAAGCTGCGCGAGGACGGCCTGGCGCTGGCGCACGCGCTGCGCGAACGCGCGCTGGCGCGGTTGCCCGGTGCTGATGACCGCGCTGGTGGCGACGCTGGGCTTCGTGCCGATGGCGTTCAACGTCGGCGCTGGCGCCGAGGTGCAGCGGCCGCTGGCCACGCTGGTGATCGTCGGCATCGTCTCGTCCACGCTGCTGACCATGCCGGTGTTGCCGGTGCTGTATTGCTGGCTGCACAGGCGCGACAATTGAGATTCCGGTCCGGTCGCCGCGTTGGGTGGTTCGCTATCTTTCTGGCAGCGTCTTGCTGGATCCGAGCAGGACGACTGCAGTTTGCGAACGAGCGATAAAGGACGGCGCACATGATCGATTGGCCCAACATCCTCGCCACTCTAGCCGCCGCCGCGATCGGTGGTTGGGTGGCCGCTGGTGTGGCGAGCAGGCAGATCCAAGCCTCCTTGCAGGTTGAGCGGGAGAAGGTGAGGCAGGAGACATCGAAAGAGCTGATAGAAGCGATCGACTCCTTCGTGCATATTGCTTATCGCCATGACAATGAGGAGAAACGCCATGAACGGCAGCGCTTGCGGCGTAGGATTCTTTCGCTCATGGCATTGGCGTTGCCAGAACAGTTTTCCGACACCCAGCGGCATCTGGATATGATCGACCGCTGGTGGTGGAGGAAGCAGTACCAACCCTCTGCGCTGCCAATACAGGGAACGGGATTCACCGCGACCAATGACTTCTTCGAAGGGGTAAAGACGAGGTTGTTCCGCGACGTATTTGGGCAACGCATCGAATTCAGCGGCGAAAGCGAGCGCACCGACGCAGCGCCGAGCGGAAATTAGCTACGCCATGTACGGGCGGCGGTGTGAGGCGTGCTTGACGTGATGAGCGCGGCATGTGCGGTCCGCCCGCCGCTTGCGTACGCCTCTCTGGTAAATGCTTGCGGCACAAGGGAAAGGCATGCATAATGCGCGGCTCGCTGTGCCCGGCTCCGGTCGGAACGGCGGCCGGATGCGCGATCTCCGGCCGGCCTCTCCCAGCGTAACCGTTTGATTTCCCACGTCGCGTGGCGGCCCACAAGGCTGCCGGGGCCGCCGTCTCCCAGGCTATGGGCGACTCAAACTAACTTATCGAGGTGCGTAATGTCCCGCGTATGCCAAGTGTCCGGCAAGCGTGTGCAGACGGGTAACAACGTCTCCCACGCCAACAACAGAACCCGTCGCCGCTTCCTGCCCAACCTGCACGAGCGCCGCTTCTGGGTCGCCAGCGAGAACCGCTGGATCAAGCTCCGTGTCTCCGCGCATGCGTTGCGCACCATCGACAAGAACGGGATCGATGCCGTTCTGAAAGAGCTGCGCGCGCGCGGCGAAAAGGTCTGAGGAGTAAACAATCATGGCAGGCAAGCGTGACAAGATCCGTATGATTTCCTCGGCCGCCACCGGCCACTTCTACACCACGGACAAGAACAAGAAGAACACTCCGGGGAAGATGGAAATGATGAAGTACGACCCGGTCGTGCGTAAGCACGTGCTGTACAAGGAAGGCAAGATCAAGTGATCGACTGATCGCCGGATCGCCGGATCGCGTTTCCAGCTCGACACCGAACCCGCCGTAAGGCGGGTTTCGTGCGTCTGGGGTCCGCATGTTGTGTGCTGGCGACAGGCCGTCGCCGCTGCGCGAGGCAGGCGCCCAGCGCGTGCCGCCAGCCGTGGCAAGGCACGCAATGGTTGCGTTTGCCGCCGCAGCCCGCAGAATCGGGCGACTTGGCGTGCGAAAGGGTCGCGATGCTGCCGTTATGGTTGGAAGGCACCTGGTTGCTGGCGCTGGATTGGCTGATCCGGCTGGTGGCGTTGCTGTGGATCCCGGCGCGCACCACGCCCGGCGCGGCGCGCAGCTGGCTGCTGCTGGTCGGGTTCGTGCCGGTGCTTGGCCTGCCGCTGTACCTGCTGCTGGGCCACCCTTGGCTGTCGCGCGAGCGCATCCAGCGCCAGGCGCAGGCTTCGCAGGTGATCCGCGAGCAGCAGGTGCCGATGACCGCGCTGCGCTGGACCCCGCCCGCCGACACCGCGATCGCCGAAGTGGTGCCGCTGATCGAGCGCCAGGGCGACTTCATGCCCACCCATGGCAACACGGTGGAATTGCTCGATCGCTATGCGGATTCGCTGCAGGCGCTGATCGACGACATCGACGCGGCGGTGGAGCGCGTGCATCTGCTGTACTACTTGATGTTCGACGATGCGGTCGGCGACGCGGTGGTGGCCGCACTGCTGCGCGCCGCCGCGCGCGGCGTGCGCTGCCGCCTGCTGCTCGATGCGCGTGGCGGCAAGCGCGGGCTGCGCCGCTACCGCAAGCGCCTGCGCGCGGCCGGGATCGAGGTGCAGGCGCTGCTGCCGGGCGGCTTGCGCTGGCGCCGCAGCGGGCGCATGGACCTGCGCAACCATCGCAAGATCGCGGTCATCGACAACCGCGTCGGCTACACCGGTTCGCAGAACCTGGCCGCGGCCGAGTTCGTGCGCGGCCATCCCAACCGCGAACTGGTGGTGCGTCTGCAAGGGCCGGTGGTCGGGCACCTGGAGGCGGTGTTCGCCAGCGACTGGTTCATCGAGACCGGGCAGCGCCTGCGCGTGGCCGACGGCACCGCGGTGCACGGTGCCGATACCGCCACGCAACTGCTGCCCAGCGGCCCGGCCTACCCGTTCGAGAACGCGCGCGATGCGGTCAACGCGCTGATCCATCTGGCGCGGCGGCGGATCGTGATGGTCACGCCGTACTTCGTGCCCGACGAAGCCACGCTCAGCGCGCTGCGCATCGCCGCGCTGTCCGGGGTGGACGTGCAGCTGATCCTGTCGGAGAGCAGCAACCAGCGGCTCACCGCCTGGGCGCAGGAGGCCTACTACGACGAACTGTTGCGCAGCGGGGTCAAGATCGCGCTGTACCGGCCGTGCTTCCTGCATGCCAAGCACCTGAGCGTGGACGAGGGCATCGCCCTGGTCGGCTCGATCAACCTGGACATCCGCTCCTTCGCGCTGAACGCGGAGATCGGCGTGCTGTGCTACTGCGCCGAGGTGGTGCGGCGGCTGCGGGCGGTGGAGGCCGACTACCTGACCGATGCGCGCGTGCTGTCGCTGCAGCAATGGCGCAAGCGGCCGACCTGGCGACGTAGCCGCGAAGGCATCGCCCGCCTGGCCGATGCGCTGATGTGAAAACGCACGCGCATGACAGCATGATGTCGCCGCCATGCGCGATCTGTGCGCCGACATGAGCGATGGTTCTTAGCCGCGGGCCGAGCCGGCGAGGGCATCCCTTACAATCGTCGGCATGAGCGAACTGCTGCCACATGCCTCCGATGACGACGGCGACTGCGATATCGCCATCGTCGGCGGCGGCGCGGCCGGCACGCTGGTGGCGCTGCATCTGCTGCAGCGGACCACGCGCGCGCTGCGGCTGCAGCTGATCGAACCGCAGGCCGCGCTGGCGCAGGGCGTGGCCTATGCGACGCCCTGCGCGGAGCACGTGTTGAACGTGCCGGCCGGGCGCATGAGCGCCTTTGCTGAGGTGCCCGACGACTTTCTCGACTGGCTGCAGCAGCAAGCCTTGTATCCGGCGCTGCAGCGCGCCGCGCTGGCGCAGGCCTATGTGCAGCGCCGCCACTACGCCGGCTACCTGCGCGCGCGGCTGGCGCAGGCGCTGGCCGCAAGCCCGGCGCAGCTGCAGTGGCGTCAGCAACGGGTGCTGGCGCTGGACCGCAGCGAGCGCGGCCAGACGCTGCAACTGCAGGGCGGCACGGCGCTGCGCGCATGCGCGACGGTGCTGGCGTTAGGCAACAGCCTGCGCCCACTGCCGGCACGCGGCGCTGGTAGCCTGCCGGCGCACGTGCGCGTGGACGCCTGGAACTACGAGCAGCTGCGCGCGATCCCGCGCGAATCCACGGTGTGCATCGTCGGCGCCGGCCAGAGCATGGCCGACAGCGTGTTGACCCTGCTCGCCAATGCGCACCGCGGCCCGGTACACGTGATCTCGCGGCACGCATTGCTGCCGTTGCCGCATGCCGAGCATGCCGGCCACGCCGCGGCCGACTTCGACCCGCAGCCGTTGCTGGCCTTGCCGTTGCGCCAGCGCCTGCACGCGCTGCGCCGGCACGCCGCCGCGGCGCAGGCGCGTGGCCTGCCGTGGCAGAGCGTGATGGAGCGGCTGCGGCCGTTGGACCAGGCGCTGTGGCAGTCGCTGTCGGCCACCGAACAGCGGCGTTTCCTGCGCCATGCCGTGCGTCACTGGGACGCGCACCGGCACCGCATCGCTGCGCCGGTGTTCGCGCAACTGCAGGCGATGCGCCGGGTCGGCCAGCTGCGCGTGCACCGCGCGCGGCTGGACACGGTATTCCCGGTCGGCGCCTGCGTGCAGGTCAACGCGGTCGGTCCCGACGGACTGGCGCTGCAACTGGACGCGCACTGCGTGATCAACGCCACCGGCGTTGAGTTGCGCGCGCAGACCATGCGCAACCCGCTACTGCTCCAACTGCTGGGCTGCGGCCACGCCGTGCCCGGCGCGCATGGCATCGGCGTCGCCACCGATGCCGACGGCGCGCTGCTCGACGCCGACGGCCGCGCCGATCCGCGCCTCCGCGTGCTCGGCAGCCTGCGCATCGGCAGCCTGTGGGAAAGCCTGGCGATCCCGGAGTTACGGGTGCAGGCACAGCAGCAGGCGCAGGCGTTGCTGGCGTTGTAGGGGACGCGGGCCGGTCCCGGCTCCCGCACATGGCGTAAAATGCGCGGGTGGATGTCTCCCATTTGCTCGATGATCTGAACCCCGCCCAGCGCGAGGCCGTCTCCGCTCCGTCCGGCCATTACCTGGTTCTGGCCGGCGCCGGATCCGGCAAGACGCGCGTGCTCACCCACCGCATCGCCTGGCTCAACGAAGTCCACGGCGTGCCGGTGCATGGCATCTTCGCGGTCACCTTCACCAACAAGGCGGCCGGCGAGATGCGCCACCGCACCGACCTGCAACTGCGCAACGGCAGCCGCGGCATGTGGATCGGCACCTTCCACGGCCTGGCGCACCGCCTGCTGCGCCTGCACTGGCCCGACGCCAAGCTGCCGGAAAGCTTCCAGGTGCTGGATTCGGACGACCAGCTGCGCCTGGTCAAGCGTGTCGTGCAGCAGCTGGAACTGGACGAGGGCAAGTTCCCGCCCAAGCAGATCGTGTGGTGGATCAACCAGCAGAAGGACGAGGGCCGGCGCGCGCAGCACATCCAGCCCGAGCCGCGCGACGAGTGGACCACCACCTTGCGCAGCGCCTACGCGCTGTACCAGGAACGCTGCGATCGCGCCGGCCTGGTCGATTTCGCCGAGCTGCTGCTGCGCGCGCACGAACTGCTGCGCGACAACCCGGCATTGCTGGCGCATTACCGCAGCCGCTTCAGCGAGATCCTGGTGGACGAGTTCCAGGACACCAACGCGATCCAGTACGCGTTCGTGCGCGTGCTCGCCGGCGACAGCGGGCGCGTGTTCGTGGTCGGCGACGACGACCAGGCGATCTACGGCTGGCGCGGCGCCAAGGTCGAGAACGTGCAGCGCTTCCTGAAGGATTTCCCGAACGCGCAGACCATCCGCCTGGAACAGAACTACCGCTCCAGCGCCAATATCCTCAATGCCGCCAACGCGGTGATCGCGCACAACCCCGACCGCATCGGCAAGCAGCTGTGGACCGATTCGGGCGACGGCGATCCGATCGATCTGTACGCGTCCTACAACGAGATCGACGAAGCGCGCTACGTGGTCGAGCGCGTGCGCCAATGGGTGCGCGACGGCGGCAGCTACAGCGAGGCGGCAGTGCTCTATCGCAGCAACGCGCAGTCGCGCGCGTTCGAAGAATCGCTGATCGCCGAGCAGGTGCCGTATCGCGTCTACGGCGGCATGCGCTTCTTCGAGCGCGCCGAAATCAAGGACACCCTGGCCTACCTGCGCCTGGTCGCCAACCGCGCCGACGATGCGGCGTTCGAGCGCGCGGTGAACACGCCCACGCGCGGCATCGGCGACCGCACCCTGGACGAAGTGCGGCGCCTGGCGCGCGCGCAGTCGCTGTCGCTGTGGGCCGCTGCGCAACAGGCCGCGCAGCAGGGCGGCGAACTGGCCGCGCGCGCGCGTAACGCACTGGCGCAGTTCCTGGGGCTGATCGAGCAGTTGTCCGCCGAAGTGGCCGGCCTGCCGCTGCCCGAGCAGATCGACCAGGTGCTGGCGCGCTCGGCGCTGCGCGAGCATTGGAGCAAGGAAAGCCGCGGCGGCCTGGATTCGGAATCGCGCACCGACAATCTCGACGAACTGGTCTCGGTCGCCTCGCGCTTCGTGCGCGCCGACAACGACGCCGACGCCGACGAGGGCCGCCAGGCGATGACCGAGTTGGTCGCGTTCCTGGCTTACGCCTCGCTGGAGGCCGGCGAAGGCCAGGCCCAGGCCGGCGAAGAGGGCGTGCAGCTGATGACCCTGCATTCGGCCAAGGGCCTGGAGTTCCCGCTGGTATTCCTGGTCGGCATGGAAGATGGCCTGTTCCCCAGCGCGCGTTCGCTGGAAGAGAGCGGGCGGCTGGAAGAAGAGCGGCGCCTGGCCTACGTCGGCATCACCCGCGCCCGCCACAAGCTGGTGCTGAGCTACGCTGAGTCGCGGCGCATCCACGGCCAGGACAACTACAACGTGCCCTCGCGCTTCCTGCGCGAAATCCCGCGTGAGCTGCTGCACGAAGTGCGGCCGAAGGTGCAGGTGTCGCGCAACGCCTCGCTGGGCGCGCCACGCAACCTCGGCCACAGCGCCATCGAAGCGCCGGCGATCCGGCTCGGCGCCAACGTGCAGCATCCCAAGTTCGGTGGCGGCGTGGTCATCGACTACGAAGGCAACGGCGCGCATGCGCGCGTGCAGGTGCAGTTCGACGAGGTCGGCGCGAAGTGGCTGGTGATGGCGTACGCGAACCTGACGGTGCTCTGACGGGCGGGGTGCTGTGACGCTTTGTGTGGGCGCCAGAGTGGCGACTGTGCAGAGCGCGCCGAGCGCATGGCGCCGGTGAAGTGCGGCATCGCGTGGCGAACGCAGCCTCGCAGCCATCCTGCTTCGGAAGCAGTCGGGACTGATGTCCCTCCTGCAGTGCACCCAGTCAACCCGAAAGCGGCGCAATCCCTGCGTGCGTTTTTGGCCTCTTCTCGTGGCCGCAGGCGCCGCGACGCCTGCATTCCCGCGCGTCTGCCTACAAACACGGCCGGGTCAGGGGAGCGCGTTCATTCCCAGAAGCTGTACTTGCGCGCCAGCGCCAGCGGTTCGCCGCCGCCGCCGCGCCCGGGCGCCCGATGCACAGCGTTTCACAATGGTGGCGCCAGGCCCGCTTTGCCCTCGGGCGGCCTGCCCGCGCAGTGGCTGCCGGTACCGACCCGGCAGCCCGTCGCGTCAGCGGCGCGCGGCGATGATCTGGCTCAAGCTGTCCGGCGTACCGTCCACCCGCACCAGATGCGGGTACTGCAGGCCGTCGTGGTAGTTCACTGGCACGTCGCGCACGCCGCCCTGGAACTTCAGCGTCAGCACGATCGGCGCGGTGCCGCCCTTGGCCTCGGCGATGGCCTGCTTGAGCACCTCGCGCGTGTACTCCTGGCCGTTGACCGCCAGCAGCGTGGCGCCGCTGCTGATGCCGGCCTTGAACGCGGGGCCGTCCCAGACCACGTCGTTGATGCTGGCATCGTCGTTCATCACCAGGCCCAGCGACCAGGCGAAGTTGTAGCGGTGGCGCGCCGACTGGTGGCGGCTGTCGTATTGCTTCTCGAACGCGCTGGGCTGGTCGGTATAGACCAGCTTCCAGCCGCTGGCCTGCAGCCCTTCCAGCAGCGGCGGGTTCACCGCATCCACGCGCGGCGCGAGGTAGCCGGCCCAGTCGAACACGGCCACGCCATTGAGCGCGGCCACCACGTCGTCGAAGGTGTAGGTCCTGACCGTGTGGCTGCCATCGTCCACGCCGAAGAAGGCCTTGGCGAAATCGTCCAGCGACTTGCGGCCGTGGCTGAGCGCGCGCAGCTTGGCATCCACCGCCAGCCACAGCATCTGCCCGCCGCTGTAGTAGTCCTCGCTCATCTGCCAGCTGCGGTACGGCAGCGGCGCGCGATGCGCGGCGGTGGGATCGTTGGTGGTGTCCTCCAGCGAACGCCATTGGAAGCCTTCGCGGTTGCGGTCGTAGTTGGCCGCGGTCATCGCCAGCGCATCGCGGAACTGTTCCGGCGTCCACATCCCGGCGCGCGCAGTGAGCACATAGCCCCAATACTGGGTCTGCCCTTCGTAGACCCACAGCAGCGAATCGCCCATCGGCACGTTGAAGGTGGGCGTCCACAGATCGGCCGGACGCCGGAACTTGCCGTTCCACGAGTGCGTGTACTCGTGTGCCAGCAGATCGCGGTCGGGCGCGTTGTCGGCCCAGGCGCTGAAGTAGTCCGCCTCCAGCCCGTTCTCGCTGGACTGGTGGTGTTCCAGGCCGTTGCCGCCGAGCACGTCGGACAGCGAGAACAGGAAATCGTAGTGGTCGTAGTGATGCGAGCCGAACAGCTTCAGCGCCTGCACGGCAAGGTTGCGGTGCGCCTGCAACTGCGCGGGCGTGATCTCCAGCGACGCCGGGGTATCGGCGACGACGTCCAGATGCACCGGCGCGCTGCCCGGCGGGGTGAGATCCACGCGCTTGAAATAGCGCCCGGCGTAGATCGGCGAATCGACCAGCGTTTCGAAGTCCACCGGCTTGAACGTGGTGCTGGCGCCGGACTGCGTGGCGGTCTCCAGCGCGGTGCCGAACTGCCATCCCGCCGGCAGGGTCACGCTGGGCAGCACGCTGATGCCGTGCGTGTAGTGCCCGGCCGGATACAGCGCCAGCTTGTTCCATTCCAGCTGCAGCATCCTGTCGGTCATCTCGAAGCCGTCGTCGCGTGGCGACAGATACTGGAAACGGGCCTCGATCGCGGACACGCCCGGCGGCACGTCCACATGGAAGGTGTAGACATCGAAGGTGTCGCGGCGCCACGCCAGCGGCGCGCCGTTGGCGGTGAGCGTCAGCCCGGCCAGCATTGCCACCGGCCCGCTCGGCGAATGGTCGCCGGGGATCCACTGCGGATACTGCAGCGTCAGCCGCCCGGGCGCGACCGGGATGGTTTCGCGCACCCGGTAGATGCCCTGGCGCACGTCGCCGGCATCCACCTGCAGCGCGATGCTGCCGGGGTAGGGCGTGTCCTGCGGCGCCGGCACATCCGGCATGCGCAGGATCTGCGCGCCGGCCGTGCCTGCGATTGCCAGGCAAACGCCCAGGGCCAGGGCCGAGCAGGCGCGGCGGGGAGTAGGAATGGCGGCGACGTACATGCGGGCGCTCCGGCGGCTTGGAAGTGGGAAGGGCGAGCGCGCGACGTTAGCACCTGCGGGGCGCGCTTGGTGCGGCTGCCGGGAGTGCGGTTGCGCCGTGGTCACGTCTTTGCGTGGTCTGGGGGATGTCGCGCCTGGGCGATGTACCGGTCGCTACGTTGCGCGCCGCTGCACGGAGCGTCGAAGTCGTGGTCGCGAGGGACGATGATCGCTGCGCTCGCATTGCAGCGCGGATCAGCACCGCTACGATTCTCGCCAGGAAGCACGCCAAATGCGGCGGGTGTAACGCGACCGGCAAGGTCTACCGGGTAGGCCCGTCACGCCGCGATGCGATGATGCAACCTCCACATCGCCTGGGAGGGCAGGATGCTTAGCGAGAAAGACAAGATGCTAGCCGGCGCGCTGTATCGCCCCGGCGATGCGCAGTTGCAGGCCGACCAGGCCGCGGCCAAGGCGTGGATGCTGCGTTATAACGCGGCGCTCGCCGAAGCGCCTGCGCTCCGGCGCGCATTGCTTGGCGAGCGGTTGGGCGCAGTCGGGCGCGGGGCGGTGGTGCGGCCGCCGTTCCATTGCGACTACGGCTACAACGTCTTCCTCGGCGAGGACGTGTTCCTCAACTTCAATTGCGTGATCCTGGATGTCTGCAAGGTCAGCATCGGCGATGGCACGCAGATCGGGCCGGCGGCGCAGCTGTATGCGGCCGACCATCCACGCGATGCGGCGCAACGTGCGGCCGGGCTCGAGTTCGGCCGGCCGCTGACGGTCGGCCGCAATGTCTGGATCGGCGGCGGGGCGATCGTGTTGCCCGGGGTGACGATCGGCGACGACGCGGTGATCGGTGCGGGCAGCGTGGTCACCGGCGACGTGCCTGCCGGCGCACGCGTGGCCGGCAATCCGGCACGCGCGCTGGCGGCGCGATCGCCCGGAAATTGATCCGGGTCAAGGCGCGGCGTTCGCGCCGGGTGTCCAATGCTGCCCATGCCGCTGCGAGCGGCGTTACCGGAGCACGCATATGTACCAGCGCATTCTGATTGCGATCGATGGTTCCGAGTTGTCCGACAAGGGCTTGCAGCAGGGGTTGGCGCTGGCCGCCCGGCTCGGCGCGCACGTGGACATCGTCACCGTCTCCGAGCCCTGGGCCATGGGCATGTACGACGCGATGGGCTGGAGCGTGGGCTACGAGGCCACGCCCGAGTACCGTCAGGACCGCGAGGACGGGGCGCAGAAGATCCTGGCACCGGCGCTCGACGCGGCTGCCGCGGCCGGCGTCACCGCACATGGCTGCCACGTGCTTGACCGTTACGCGGCCGAGGGCATCATCGACATCGCCACCGCGCACCAGTGTGACCTGATCGTGATGACCTCGCATGGTCGCCGCGGCATGAGCCGGGTGCTGCTCGGCAGCCAGACCGCCGAGGTGCTGGCGCACAGCCACGTGCCGGTGCTGGTGATTCGCTGAGGACCAGGGCCGCGTTGGGCGCGCGTCCGACGATGCGTCCTGTAGATACCGTCTTCAGCCGCGACCGGGGCGTTTCCGGCGGCTGAAGCCGCTCCTACAGGGCGCGCGGTGTGCTGGCTGGGTGCACTGTAGGAGGCGCTTCAGCCCCGACGGCGCGGAGCATCCGCACACCAAACATGCCTGCGCTCGCGGCCGATTGCCCGAGCCCGGCTAAAGCCCACCTGATTAGCACGCTACTTCAGCCGAAAAAACTGCACGCGGTTCATTGCCATGATCTGACTCCTGCACGAGTGGCTTGCCGTCAATGTGCAGGTGCACAGGCTCAGGGCCTGCGACTGGCTGAAGTAGCGTGCTAATCAGGAAAGCCCATCCCATTACACACATCTCGCCAAAACGGTTGGCGACGGGTTTCGGCGCTTGCAAGTGATTGATTCTCATAGCTTGCCAAAGTCATCCGAACACTTCTTGGCTGCGGAGCGAGACTTACTGCAACCAACTGATTTTAAAGGTACTTTTTGACTTTCGTGTAATAGGATGCGTTGGAACAGCTACTGGAGCAGCTGCGTCCGCCGCGCGCCGTTGGCGAACACGAAAAGGCCATCTCAGCCGGTGCAACGCCAAGAAGCCGATGATCTGGCGTTTGGTGAAGGCTCGTGAATCCCCCGCGTCAATGCTTCGTCGTCCCAGCCATAACTTCGGCCAGCCACAACGTGAATCGGAGAGCTCTGCGCCAGACTTAATTCTACGGTCACTACAGGAGATCAAGATGGGTCTATGCGCTTCAAGGCCGAGCGTGGCAGGTTCACCCGAGCATTATGCAACCCACACCATCTGGTCGTTGAGTGCAATCCGCAGGCCTAAAATCCGAGTGGTTTTTATTTAATTTTTAGTCAATAAGATGTTTAATAAAATACGTGGCGGAATGTCGTCAGGATCAAACAGTGTTTACGGCTCCTCTGAGGCTTGTGGCGATAAAAGTTCGACCGCAAACGAGTCGGGTCAATCGACAACGCCATCTGGCTCTTTATCTGGACTGAAGCGCCCCCCGGAATGTCTGTTAGAATGAGTGTGCCAAAGCACATCTCGAAAGCCGAGATGCAAATGAAGCTGAACGCAGGGAATATTACTTATTCTCAGCTTCATGAGATTGCAAATGATTTCCGAAGCTCCGCAGGCATGACTCTGGCAATTACGGGTAGTTTCGCGCTCCAGCTTCATGCCGGAAGACCCTTCCATCGCCCAATCAATGACATTGATTTTGTTGTCGCCAATCTGGCCGAGCTCAAGGCCAATCTGGAGCAGAGCGCGATATTTGACGCGTCGAACATATCGGTCGCGGAAGATAACGGCTGGGTCATTCATCGGCCTTCTAGACAAATCTTCGATGTCTTACAAGCTGGAGGGCGCTTTGGTAGCTTGGAAAATATTGAGTATGCTGGCGGATTACCGGTCATATCTTTCAATGAGTTGGTTAATTCGCTTAAACGCCGAGATGGAAATTCATCTGATTTGGACTTTGCCAAATCGCTTTGATTGCAATCCTATTTTTTGAAAATAAAGTTAAAAAAGGTGGATCCGGATCAGCCAATTTAAATTTAAAAAATTTCCTGAATTTGATACGCCCAGGGTTCCGTAGACACTCAAGGCCCTCGTTGCGCGTAGCGCCGTTCAAACTCTACAGGGGCAGGTCGCCAGTTGAACGTGGAGACGCTGGAGCAAGCGGTGGAGTTGATCGACTGGTACCGAGCGCGTTGGGAGATTGAGTTGTTCTTCCTGATCCTCAAGCAGGGTTGCCGCATCGAGGCCCTGCAATTGGGAGATGTCGAGCGCATCGAGACGGCACTGGCGCTGTACCTGGTGGTGGCCTGGCGGATCAACCGGCTGATGCGGCTGGGGCGATCGCTGCCGGACCTACCCGCAGACCTGCTGTTCGAGGCTGACGAATGGCAGGCGGCCTATGTGCTCAACAAGAAGAAGCCGCCCAAGCAGGTGCCCACGTTGAACACGGTGGTGCGGTTAGTGGCACAGTTGGGTGGCTTTCTGGGGCGCAAGGGCGATGGTGAGCCGGGCGCCAAGACGCTGTGGCTGGGGTTGCGAGACGTCGCCGTGTTCGTGCAGGGGCTGCGGTTCGCTCGGAAAATGGCGTGAGATGTGTGTAATGGGATGGGCTAAAGCCCGACACAGGCGCGCGCTCGGGAACTGGAGACGGAGCGCCAATCCCCGATCCCCGCCTTACCAGCTATACAACTTCCAATACACCGGCGACACATTGTCCTTGTTGCCGTCCATGTGCCCGTCGCCGTTCTGGTCGTACAGGTAATAGGCCGGGGCGCTGGCCGGGGTCACCTTGACCATGCGCAGCTGGCCGGAAACACGGTATTCGTCCACGGTGTCGCCGTTGTCCATTTTGCGGTGGGCCACGTCCGCGCCGCGGACATCCACCGGCGGGCCGTCGGGGCCGGTACCGGTCGAGGCGCAGCCGGCCAGCAGCAACAGCGGAACCAGCATCAGGGCTTTCATCGCAGCGTTCTCCACAGCCTAAAGTCGTCGCCGCCGATTATGCGCCGCGCCGCCGCATTCGGCGCGCGATGTCCCGGACCATGGCCCCCTTTTTGCGGAAGGTGCCCCGCAGGGGCGGATGAGGGTCCGGGCGCAGCCTCGCGCACCCAACTCCGCGAGACGCTTTCGCGCCGCACCCTCACCCCAACCCCTCTCCCGGGGGGGAGAGGGGCTCAGGCGCTTCCCGGTCCCGCGTTCCACCCAGCGTAGAATTGCTCGATGAGCCGATTAGTCCTGATCGACGGGTCCAGTTACCTGTATCGCGCGTTCCACGCGCTTCCCCCGCTGACCAACCCCGCCGGCGAGCCCACCGGCGCGTTGTTCGGCGTGGTCAACATGCTGCGCGCCACCTTGAAGGAACGCCCGGAGTACGTGGCCTTCGTGGTCGATGCGCCGGGCAAGACCTTCCGCGACGACCTGTACGCGCAGTACAAGGCCAACCGCCCGCCGATGCCCGACGAACTGCGCACACAGGTCGAGCCGATGTGCCAGATCGTGCATGCGCTGGGCATCACTATCCTGCGCGAGGGCGGGGTGGAGGCCGACGATGTGATCGGCACGCTGGCCCTGCAGGGCGCCGGCGATGGCCTGGATGTGACCATCTCCACCGGCGACAAGGACTTCGCCCAGCTGGTGCGCCCCGGCGTGCAACTGGTCAACACCATGAGCGGCAGCCGCATGGACTCCGATGCGGCGGTGATGGAGAAGTTCGGCGTGTGGCCGAGCCAGATCGTCGACCTGCTGGCGCTGATGGGCGACGCCATCGACAACGTGCCCGGCGTGGACAAGTGCGGACCCAAGACCGCGGCCAAGTGGCTGGCCGAATACGGCTCGCTGGACGGGGTCATGGCCAATGCCGATGCGATCAAGGGCAAGATCGGCGAGAACCTGCGCGCGGCGCTGGCGCGGCTGCCGCTGAACCGCGAACTGGTCACGATCAAGACCGACGTGGCCCTGCCTGGCGGCCCGCGCACGCTGGGCCTGCGCGAGCAGGACCCGGAGCAGCTGCGCGGCCTGTACCAGCGCTACGGCTTCACCCAGGCGCTACGCGACCTGGACGGCGGGGTGGCGGCCCCGGCCGGCGCCGCCGAGGTCACCCCCAGCCTGCGCGGCACCGCCGCCGGCTATGCCCGCGCTGCCGCGCCGATCGACGCCACACTGGACCCGGCGCTGGCCGCCAAGGGCGAATACGCGACGATCCTGACCCAGGAGCAGTTCGAGGACCTGCTTGCGCGCCTGCGCGCGGCCGACGGCTTCGCCTTCGATACCGAGACCGACGCGCTGGACGCGATGCGCGCCAACCTGGTCGGGCTCAGCTTCGCGATCGAGCACGGCCGCGCCGACTACCTGCCGCTGGGCCACGACTACCCCGGCGCGCCGGCGCAACTGGACCGGACCCTGGCACTGGCGGCGCTGAAGCCGCTGCTGGAGGACCCGGCCAAGCCGAAGGTCGGCCAGCACGGCAAGTATGACCTGCACGTGCTGCGCCGCCACGGCGTGGACGTGCGCGGCTATGCCGACGACACCATGCTGGAGAGCTTCGTGCTCAATTCCACCGCCAGCCGCCACGACATGGATTCGCTGGCGCGGCGCTACCTGGGCTACGAGACGGTCAAGTACGAGGACGTGGCCGGCAAGGGCGCCAAGCAGATCGCGTTCTCGCAGGTGGCCATCGACGACGCCACCGGCTACGCCGCCGAGGACGCCGACATCACCCTGCGCCTGCACCGCGCGCTGTCCGCGCAGCTGGACGCCGAGCCGGCGCTGGCGCGGGTCTACCGCGAGATCGAGATGCCGCTGGTGCCGGTGCTGGCGCGGATCGAGGCCAACGGCGTGAGCGTGGACATGGCCGAACTGCGCAGGCAGAGCCAGGACCTGAGCCAGCGCATGCTCGCCGCGCAGCAGAAGGCCACCGCGCTGGCCGGGCGCACCTTCAACCTGGACTCGCCCAAGCAGCTGCAGGCGCTGCTGTTCGACGAACTGAAACTGCCCGCGCTGCTCAAGACCCCCAAGGGCCAGCCCAGCACCAACGAAGAGGCGCTGGAGGCGATCGCCGAGCAGCACGAACTGCCGCGGGTGATCCTGGACTACCGCGGCCTGGCCAAGCTGCGCAGCACCTACACCGACAAGCTGCCGGAGATGATCAATCCAGACACCGGCCGCGTACACACCAGCTACCACCAGGCCGGCGCCGCCACCGGGCGGTTGTCCTCGGCCGATCCGAACCTGCAGAACATCCCGATCCGCACCGACGACGGCCGCCGCATCCGCCGCGCCTTCGTCGCCCCGCCCGGGCGCAAGCTGATCGCCTGCGACTACTCGCAGATCGAACTGCGGATCATGGCGCACCTGTCCGAGGACCCGGGCCTGCTGCGCGCCTTCGGCGCCGGCGTGGACGTGCACCGCGCCACCGCCGCCGAAGTGTTCGGGCGCAAGCTCGAGGACGTCACCGGCAACGAGCGCCGCGCCGCCAAGGCGATCAACTTCGGCCTGATGTACGGCATGAGCGCGTTCGGCCTGGCCCGCAACCTGGGCATCGGCCGCGGCGAGGCCCAGGACTACGTGGCGCTGTACTTCAGCCGCTACCCGGCGGTGCGCGACTTCATGGAACGCATGCGCGAGCAGGCGCGCAGCCAGGGCTACGTGGAGACCCTGTTCGGCCGCCGCTTGTACCTGAACGACATCAACGCCAAGCAGCAGGGCCTGCGCGCCGGCGCCGAGCGCGCGGCGATCAACGCGCCGATGCAGGGCACCGCCGCGGACATCATCAAGCGCGCCATGGTTACCGTGGACGCCTGGCTGGAACAGCACCGCGAGCGCGCGCTGATGATCCTGCAGGTGCACGACGAACTGGTGTTCGAGGCCGATGCCGACTTCGTCGACACCCTGCTGCCGGAAGTGACCCGGCTGATGGCCGGCGCCGCCGCGCTGAAGGTGCCGCTGGTGGTGGACAGCGGCGTCGGCGACAACTGGGACGAGGCGCACTAGTCTTTACCGGGGATTCGGGACAGTTACTGCTAACGGGATGGGTGCTGCGCGGCTGGGGCGCCGGGCGGTGGGCCTGAACGTCTTTATGCGCCGCGATGCATGCTCTGGCAGAAGAATCGCTCGCGGCGAAGGCAGGTATTCGCGCGGAGGCATTTGCGCCTGGATCGCCGTCGTCGCGCGACTGCGGAGCGGGACCGCATCGATGCTGCAGCATCGACGCGACAAGGCCTAACAACGCACCGGTTCGCGATCCAATCGGCATTACAAACGATCGGTCGCCGCGTTCCCGTGCATGGATCCAGATCCTATAAAAATCAATTGTTTCTGGAACCCTGCGTTGCGCTGGATTTCACGAATGAATCGGTCCTTAATTCGATGAATTTTTAACTGAAATCTTCACGAACTAGCAAGGTGCAAAGTGTTTTTATATCCCTCGACAGGCGCAATACCTGTCGCGGATCTCCTCCCATCCCCTGGAGCAGATCCAGGAACGGCGACTCCTCCCCAAGTCTCCGTTCCCTGGCCCCGCCGACCTCCCCCTGGTCCGCGGGGCTTTTTTATTGGACCCTGGAAAATCCAGTGCACTGCCATCGCCAGCGGCGTAAGGTCGCCGCTCCACCCAACCCTGCGAGCCGTGCGATGCCCGATCTTTTCCATCTGTCGATGCCGTGGTGGGAATTCATTTTCCGCGCGGTGGTGGTGTATATGGCGGTGCTGACCATGGTGCGGGTGTCGGGCAAGCGTGCGATGGGGCAATTGACCCCGTTCGACATGCTGCTGATCGTGCTGCTCGGCAATGCGGTGCAGAACGCCTTGTTGGGCCAGGACACCTCGCTCGGTGGCGGCCTGTTGCTGGCGGCCACGCTGATCGCACTGAACTTCGGCGTCGGCCTGATCACCTCGCGCAGCGATCGCGCCGAACGCTTCATCGAAGGCGAGCCGGTAGTGCTGGCGCGCGACGGCCACGTGTTCCGCCAGGTGCTGCGCCGCGAACTGGTCAGCAACGCCGACTTCGAGGCGGCGATGCGCCAGCAGGGCTGCCTGGGCCTGGACAACGTGCGCCTGGCGCTGCTGGAGACCAATGGCCACATCACCATCCTGACCAACAAGGACGGCTGAGCGCAGGGCTTTCGGCAGCGCCCAGGCGATTGGCCGCGAGCGGCTCAGCCGCGACCGGGCTTTTCCGGTAACGCCCGGTCGCGGCTGAAGCCGCTCCACAGGAAGTGGCGTCATCGCGATTCGCGGCGCGGCTCGGTCGGCTGTTCGAGCTGGTAGAGCGCGTCGTCGAGCGCGTCCAGCTGGGTGACCAGCTGGGTACGCGCGTCCTGCAAGCCGCGGTTATAGAAATGCGCGCCGATGCGCTCGGCGACGAAATCGAGCAGGAATTGCGCCTCGAAGCCGCCGATCTCCTGCTGCAGCTCCTCGCGCAGATAGCGTTGCAGCTGCTCGGCGATGCGTGCCTTGTCCTCGCGCCCCAATACGCGCGACGGCAACAGCGCGCTCATGCCAGCCAGTCGCGTGGTACCAAGTAGTCGGCCAGGCGTGCCTCGGCACTGCCGGGCTCGGGCTGGAAGCCGTATTCCCAGCGCACCCGCGGCGGCAGGCTCATCAGGATGCTCTCGCTGCGGCCGCCGCTCTGCAGGCCGAACAGGGTGCCGCGGTCGTAGACCAGGTTGAACTCGACGTAGCGTCCGCGCCGGTACAACTGGAACTCGCGTTCGCGCTCGCCCCACGGCAGCGTGCGGCGGCGCTCGACGATCGGCAGATAGGCGTCCAGGAAACCGTCGCCGACCGCGCGCTGGTAGGCGAAGTCGCGCTCGAAGTCGGCATGCAGGTCGTCGAAGAACAACCCACCCACGCCGCGGGTCTCGTTGCGGTGCTTGAGGAAGAAGTACTCGTCGCACCAGCGCTTGTGCGCGGCATAGCGGTCCTCGCCGAACGGCGCGCACAGCGCCTGCGCGGTGCGGTGCCAGTGGCGCACGTCCTCGTCGAACGGGTAGTACGGGGTCAGGTCGAAACCGCCGCCGAACCACCAGGCCACGGTCTGGCCGTCGCGCTCGGCGTGGAAGAAGCGCACGTTGGTGTGGGTGGTGGGCAGGTAGGGGCTGTGCGGGTGGAACACCAGCGACACGCCGGTGGCGCGCCACGAGGCGCCGGCCAGTTCCGGGCGGTTGGCGCTGGCCGAAGGCGGCAGGCGCGTGCCGGACACGTCGGAGAAGCCGATCCCGGCCTGCTCGAACAGCGCGCCGTCGCGCAAGATGCGGGTGCGTCCGCCGCCGCCCTCCGCCCGTTGCCACAGGTCTTCGGCGAAACGGGCGCGGCCGTCGGCGGCCTCGATGGCGGCGCAGATGCGGTCCTGCAATCCGGTGAGATAGTCGCGGACTCTGTCGAAATCGTGCATGGGCGCATTCTAAGCGGTCGCCACCGTGGCGTCTGCACGCCGTGATGCTGTGCATGGGCGGCCGCGCCGGACGCGACCATCACGCTGCCGCACCGCGGCATGCGCGCAGCGCGGCCATGCCTAATGCCTTGGAGAACGTGTCCAGCAGCACCGGGCGCCGGCCGGCGCGCACGCGTCCTCCACGTCGTCCACGGAGGCTTCGTCCACGACCAAGCTCGCGCCATGGCGCGGCGCAGTTGCTTTTCGGATAGCGCCCGGAATGGGCTTCCAGTTCCTGTTGCAACAGTGTGGTGATGCCGGGGGCGGACCGTAGGACGATTCGTTCAGCTGCAGGCGCAGCAGCTGCTCGCCTGCGGCGAAGCCGCCGTTGTCGTCGACCAAGGGGCCGGTGGGCGACACCGTGGGGCAATCCTGTTAAGGAGGCGCTTGGCGGTCAGGCAGGGGCGGCGTTCAGTGCCGGTATCACCTGTTCTCCGAACAGGCGGTAGGAGGTCTGTACCGCGTCGCGGTCTTGGCGATGGCCGGCGAAGAAGCCGACGATGTTGCCGGCACCGGTGGCATACAGCTGGGCCATGATCTGCTCGCCGACGTCGCCTGGGCTGCCGGAGATGATGTCCTCGTCCAGGATCGACGGCATCTGCGCCTGTGCGGCCTTCGCGTGCGCCAGGGCATGTGCGCGGCTGTCGGCGACGAAGATGCAGCGGCGGATCGCCAGCTGCTCGGGGCTTTCCGCTCGCCCGGCCCGTTGCGCCGCCTGCCGGTAGGCATCGAACAGCTGTACGATCTGCGCGGTGGGCAGGAAGCCGGTGCAGACCTTGTGGCCGCGGCGGGCCGCCTCCGCCGCCGCGTCAGGGCTGCGCACCGTGGCCCAGATGGGGGGAGCCGGCTGTTGCAGCGGGCGTGGCACGATGAGCAGGTTGTCGAACGACCAGTACCGCCCCCGATGCGACAGGCCCGGGCTGTGCAGCGCTTGCTCGATGATATCCAGGGCTTCGCGGTACATCGGCGCGATATCGTCCTCGCCGATGCCGACCGCAACTGCCTCGCGCGGATTGGAGCCGCGGGCCACTCCGATCTCCAAACGGCCCTGGCTGAGTTGGTCGAGGACGCCGATTTCCTCGAGCAAACGCCATGGGTGCCACATCGGCAATACCCAGCCCAGCACGCCGATGCGCAGGCGACGGGTGCGCGCCGCGACGCTGGCCGCCAGCAGTCCCGGCGCAGGGCAGGCGCGCGCGCCGCTGAAGTGGTGTTCGCTGAAGAAGATGCCGTGGAAGCCTTGCGATTCGGCCTGTGTCCACGTCTCGCTGCGCCATGCGTATTCGTCGCTGCATAACGAGGCATCGAAATGCAGGGGGTTCTCGTCGGAAGAGATGTTCAGTTGTTCGAAAATCCATGACTTGATCATGCACGCCTTTACGGAAGGAGAACGGTCATGAAGACCGCACGCAAGATTGCCCCTTGCCGCGTGGCGAAGGCTTGCGGCTGCCAAAACTCTTCGAGTGGACGAAGCGCCAGCGGGCGAGGGGAGCGCGGCACGTTTTCAATGGAGCCGTTACTTTGCACGCGGCGCGGCGCCAGCGGGGCGCTATAAGTCACACATAGCTCGCGTAGTCGGACTTGTCTCGTTATTACGACGGCGCCGCATGCGCCAGCGGCTGCTGCGCGCGCTCGCCGTGGCGTATCGACACGGCGTTTTGGCCAATCGGGGCTGGTCGCCAGGAGCGCACGCAATCTGCAGGAAGATGCGCCATGCAGGTGGCCTGGCTGCGCCGAGCCGCGTGGGATCGGCCAGAGAGGACTCATGCCGCCGTCGAACGCAGCCGATTGCCCGCGATCAGGCGCAAATCCGTTGCAGCATCACCGCGGACTCGATGCTGCCTGCAGTGGCGGTGACGTGCGCTCAGCGGCGGAATTCGGCGCGGATCGTTGGCCGGTACAACTGGTAGACGATCCAGCCATGCAGCACGGCGAAGACCAGGGAGGTTACCGTGGCGGTGGCCATGCTGATCATGCGCCCGGCCTGCAGCTGATCAAGCAACTGCGTGCCGTCGGCGCTATGCCGCATTGCCTCGGGCGGCATCTGCTGCATCGCACCGAAGAATTGCCACAGCAGCGGCAGGCTGGCGAAGTTGGCCAGGGCGGTGACGACCAGGAAGGCCACGAAGCCCAGCCGCGCCCATTCGCGCCGTTGCAGCAGTCCCCAGGCGGCGGCGCTGAACAGCAGCGCCAACAGTGCCGACAGCAGCGACAGGGCCAACATGTGGTCCAGGCACCATTGCAGCAGCGCCGGCAGGGGCATGCCAATGCGCAGCACCACTGCTTGCAGCGCGCCATCGGGCAGCAGCGCCAGCACCGCCAATTGGCCCAGCGCGTACAGCAGCCAGACCACGCCGACCACCAGCGAGATCTGCGCCATCGTGTCGATGATCGGGTTGCGCGCGGCGGGCAGGGGCGGTGGCAGCATCGGCGGTCCTTCGGTGGAGTGGCGCAGCGGGGGCGTCGCGAAGCGTTCGGCAAGGATAGGGCGGGTCGCTGCCGGCGCAAGCGAGCTGCGTCCCTATCGGGAAGCCGGCGTGTCGCTCGTCGCGGCTTCAGCCGCGACCGCTTGCCACAGGCAGGGCCTTACCTCAACTGCTGCTCGAACAGTTTCAGCACCCGCTTGTATTCGTCCAGCCACGAATCGGCGCGGGTGAAGCCATGCTTTTCCAGCGGGTACGGGGCGATCTCCCAGTTGTCCTTGTGCAGCTCGATCAGCTTCTGGCTCATGCTCACCGAATCGCGGAAGAACACGTTGTCGTCGATCATGCCGTGGGCGATCAGCAGGTGGTCGCGCAGGCCGGCGGCGTATTCGATCGGCGAGGAGGCGCGGTAGGCCTGCGGGTCCAGCTCCGGGGTGTTGAGGATGTTGGCGGTGTACTCGTGGTTGTACTGGGTCCAGTCGCCGACCGCGCGCAGCGCGGCGCCGGCCTTGAAGGTGCCGGGGCTGCGGAACAGCGCCATGTAGGTCAGGAAGCCGCCGTAGGAGCCGCCGTAGATGCCGGCGCGGTCGCGGTCGCCCTGCTTGTCGGCGACCAGCCAGTCCAGGCCGTCCAGGTAATCGTCCAGTTCCGGATGGCCCATGTTGCGGTAGATCGCGGTGCGCCAGTCGCGGCCGTAGCCGGCGCTGGCGCGGTAGTCCAGGTCGAGCACCACGTAGCCCTTTTGCACCAGCAGGTTGTGGAACATCTGCTCGCGGAAGTACGGGGTGTAGCGCGCCGAGACGTTCTGCAGGTAACCGGCGCCGTGCACGAACATCACGATCGGGTAGCGCTTGCCGGGTTCGGGATGCTGCGGGCCGTAGTACTTGCCCCAGACCACGCCGGCGCCGTGCATGGATGGCACCTGCACGTACTGCGGCTGGATCCAGGCGCGCGCCTTGAACGCCGCGCTGCGGGTGTCGGTGAGGGTGCGCGCGCTGCCGCCGGTCACCGGCAATACCGCCAGTTGCGGCGGCAGGTAGCTGCCCGAATAGCGCACCAGCAACTGCTGGCCGTCCGGCGACAGCGCGAAGTCTTCCACGCCGTCGAGCGCGGTCAGCTCACTGATGCGGTCGTCGCGCAGATCGAGCTTGCAGACCTCGTAGTCGCCCGGCCATTTGCGGTTGCACAGGAACAGGAAGCCCTGGCCGTCGGCCGTGGCGACCGGCGCGGAGACTTCCCACTTGCCCGAGGTGCGTTGCCGCGGCGTGTCGTTGCCGCGCTGGGTGTACAGGTGCGCATAGCCGGATTGCTCGGACAGCAGCCACAGCGTCTGGTTGTCGGACAGCCAGCCGAAGTCGTTGAAGCTCCAGTTGATCCAGGCCGCGTCGCTGAGACGGTGGCGGCTCTGCAACGTGGCCTTGTCCAGGTCGACGCTGGCGATCCAGCGGTCCTTGTTGTCCACCGCGCGCAGCATCACCGCAGCATTGCGGCCGTCGGCGCTCCAGTGCAGCGCCGGACCGGCGCCATCGCCGTCGGTCTCCACGCGGATCGCGCGCGGCCCCTGCAGCGGTTCCTGCTTGGCCGCCTTGCGCAGCGCCGCCAGCGGATCGGCGTCGATGCCGGGCAGGCCCGCCACGTCGAGCTTGCGCGCGCTGCCGGAGACCACGTCCACCAGCCACAGGGTCTGCGCCAGCGGCGGATTGCGGCCGACGCGGGTGCGCGCTTCCTGGAATTCCTCGTAGCCCGATTCGGTCACGTACCTGGGCATCTTGCCGTCGCGGCCTTCGTCGCCGTCCTTGGCGTGGGTGACCACCAGCAGGTGGCGGCCGTCCGGCGACAGCGCACTGTCGTCGATGGCCACGTCCTCGCCCAGGTACACCGGCGCCGGCGCGCGGCTGGCGTCGGCGCGGCGCCAGGCCTGCTCCTGCTGCCGCGCCAGCTCGCGCTGCGCGCGATCGCGGGCCAGGGTTTCCAGGGTACGCAGTTGCTGCTCGCGCAGTGCGTCGGGCTTGGGCGCGGCGTCGGGATCGCGCTCGGCCTTGAGCACCGCGGCCTGCAGCGTGCCGCCGCCGGCGCTCCAGCGGTACCAGTCGTTACCGACGCGCCACAGCGCGCCGCCGTCGGTGCCGAACTGCGGGCGCGCTGCGGCCTCGTTGCTGCGGGTCAGCTGGGTCAGCGCGCCGCTGCGCAGGTCGCGCAGGAACACGTCGCCGTTGCGCACGAACAGCATGCGCTGGCGCGTCGCGTCGTAGACCGGATCGGCCGCATCCAGCGCGCTGCGCTGGGTGTCCTCGACGCGCTGCGCGGCGGCGCCATCGACGTCCTGGCGGTAGGTGTCGCGCACAGGGCTGCCGGCGCGCTTGAGCTGGTACTGCACCTGGCGTCCGTCCCAGGCCCACCAGGCCGCTTCGACCGGCGGTCCGATCCAGTCCGGATCGGCCATCGCCTGCTCGATCGTCAACGGGGCAGCGGCGTCCTGCGCGACGGCCAGCGGCGCCAGGCAGGACAGGGACAGCAACACAACGCACAGGGTTACGCGACGCATCTGGATTCCGGACGAACGGGAAGCGGCGAGGGTAGCAGTCGCGGCGCGGCGGCGACTGCGCCGTTGGTCATGGGGTCGGGACCGGGGACCCGGGGGTGTGCGCGAGTGCGCTGCATTCTTGCTTTGCTTTAGGAGAGAGGCTGTTTCTTGTTCAAGGAAAATCGGCACTCTTTCATCGAGCCGCTTGACCATGCTTCCTGCTCCGGCACGCTCCTGCGGTCCCCGGTCCCCGGTCCCCGGTCCCCGGTCCCCGGTCCCCGGTCCCCGGTCCCCGGTCCCCGGTCCCCGCTACCCCTGCGACAACCCGTCACACGCAATTTCACGACCAGGGGCTAACAATGACGCTCGGTTTCGGTTTCATGAGCGACGTCGATGGACGCAGTGCTGCTCTCGCGCATCCAGTTCGGATTCGTCATCAGTTTCCACGTGTTGTTCCCGGCCTTCACCATCGGCCTGTCGAGCTGGCTGGCGTTCCTGGAATGGCGCTGGCTGCGCACCCGCGACACGCTGTGGCGCGATCTGTATTTCTTCTGGCTGAAGATCTTCGCGGTGTCGTTCGGCATGGGCGTGGTCAGCGGCATCGTGATGAGTTTCCAGTTCGGCACCAACTGGTCGGTGCTCAGCGAGCGCGCCGGCAACATCCTCGGCCCGCTGCTCAGCTACGAGGTGCTGACCGCGTTCTTCCTGGAGGCCTCGTTCCTGGGGGTGATGCTGTTCGGCTGGCGCAAGGTGCCGGAGAAACTGCATTTCCTGGCCACCTGCCTGGTCGCGCTGGGGACGCTGATCTCCACCTTCTGGATCCTGTCGGCCAACAGCTGGCTGCACACGCCGGCCGGCTACGCCATCGTCGATGGCGTGTTCCAGCCAGCGCACTGGCGCGAAGTGATCTTCAATCCGTCGTTCCCGTACCGGCTGACGCACATGGTGCTGGCCGCGTTCATCACCACCTGCTTCGTGATCGGCGGGGTCAGCGGCTGCTACCTGCGGCGCGGCGTGCATGTGGACGTGGCGGGGCGGATGCTGAAGCTGGCGGTGGCGTTCGCCGCGATCGCGGTGCCGCTGCAGATCGCCGCCGGCGACGCGCATGGCCTGAACACGCTCGAGCACCAGCCGATGAAGGTGGCGGCGATGGAGGCGCACTGGCATGGCGAGGCGCCCGGTGCCGGCGTGCCGCTGGTGCTGTTCGCGGTGCCCAACGAGCAGGCCGAGCGCAACGACTACGAAGTCAAGATTCCGCGCGTGGGCAGCCTGATCCTGACCCACACCCTGGACGGCGAGATCGCGCCGCTGACCTCGGTGCCGGCCGACGAGCGGCCGCCGGTGATGCCGGTGTTCTACGCGTTCCGGATCATGGTCGGGCTGGGCATGGCCATGCTGCTGCTGGCGTTCGTGTCGCTGTGGTTCTGGTGGCGCGGCACGCTGTTGCGGCGGCGCTGGCTGCACGCGGCCTGGAACGCGATGCTGCCGGCCGGGTTCGTGGCCTTGCTGGCCGGCTGGTTCGTCACCGAGATCGGGCGCCAGCCGTACGTGATCTACGGCCTGCTGCGCACCCGCGATGCGGTCAGCGCGATCAGTCCGGCGATGGTGTGGGTGTCGCTGGGCGTGTACGTGGCGGCGTATGCCTTCGTATTCGGCTTCGGCGGCTGGTACATCCTGAAGATGCTGCGCAAGGGGCCGCTGCCGCACGAGCCCGGGCCGCACCTGCAGGATGGCGACAAGACCCCGGCGCGGCCGCTTTCGGCGGCCGACGACGACCTCGAGGAGACGCGCTGATGGACATGCCCACCGTGCTGCCGGTGATCTGGTTCGGGGTGATCGGCTTCGGCGTGCTGATGTACGTGCTGCTGGACGGCTTCGTGCTCGGCCTGGGCATCCTCGCCCCGTTCGCCGAGGACGAAGCGCAGCTGGACCTGATGATGAACACCGCCGCGCCGATTTGGGACGGCAACGAGACCTGGCTGGTACTCGGCGGCGCCGGCCTGCTGGCGGCGTTCCCCAAGGCCTATGCGCTGATCCTGTCGGCGCTGTACCTGCCGGTGCTGCTGATGCTGGTCGCGCTGGTGTTCCGCGGCGTGGCGTTCGAGTTCCGCTTCAAGGCGCATCGCTCCAAGTACCTGTGGGGCTGGGCGTTCGCGCTGGGTTCGCTGTGCGCGGCGTTCTGGCAGGGCGTGATCCTCGGCGCGCTGGTCGAGGGCATGCCGCTGCAGGGCGGCAAGTACCTGGGCGGCGTGCTCGGCTGGTTCAGCCCGTTCTCGATGCTGACCGGCGCGGCGGTGGTGTTCGGCTATGCGCTGCTCGGCGGCAGCTGGATGATCCTGAAGACAGAGGGGCCGATGCAGCGCGTGGCGCGTTCGCTGACCCGGCCGCTGGTGCTGGTGGTGGTGGTGTTCATGGGCCTGGTCAGCGCCTGGCTGCCGTTCCTGGATTCGCGGATCATGGCGCGCTGGTTCCACGGCGGCAATTTCTGGTGGCTGTCGCCGGTGCCGCTGCTGGTGCTGGTCAACGCGTTCGCGCTGTGGCGCGCGGCGATGGCGCAGGGCCGCGATGCGCGCCCGTTCCTGCTGACGCTGTGCTTTTTCGTGCTCGGGTTCTTCGGCCTGGTGCTGGGCATCTGGCCGAACATCGTGCCGCCGGGGCTGACCATCTGGGAAGCGGCCTCGCCGCCGTCCTCGCAGGGCTTCGTGCTGGCCGGGCTGGCGGTGCTGCTGCCGGTGATCCTGGGCTACACGGCTTGGTCGTACCGGGTGTTCCGCGGCAAGATCACCGCCGACAGCGGCTATCACCACTGAGTGCCGTAGCGTCGGCGCGGCGCTTGCCGCGAGCGCGTGAGCGGCACGCCCTGCTTGCCAGCGGCGGCGGCGGCGGCCAAGCTACGGACTCGCGCCGCCCGTTGCGGGCCAGTCGCCCGCCGAGCCGTCGCCACGCATGCCTGCCGCCTCTTCTGCTGTTTCCACGCCATTGCTGCATCCGCTTGCGGTCGGCGACCTGCACCGTCCGCTCGCCTACGCTGGCGGCCAGCACATCGACCTGGCCACTTTCCTCGGCCATGTGCGCGGGCTGGCCGCGGTGCTGCCGCCGGGCCGGCATGCGCTGAACCTGTGCGAGGACCGCTACCGGTTCATGGTCGCGTTCTGCGCGGTGGCGCTGCGCGGGCAAACCTCGCTCTTGCCGTCCTCGCGCGCGCCGGCGGTGGTGGTCGAGGTGCAGCGCAGCCACGCCGACAGCTATTGCCTGGGCGACCTGCTGTTGCCCGAACCGCCGCCGCGCTACTGGCAGCTGCCCGAACCGTTGCCCAGCCTGGATGGCGCCATGCCGCAGTTGGCGGACGACACGCTGGTCGCGATCGGCTTCACCTCCGGCAGCACCGGCGCGCCGAAACCCAATCCCAAGACCTGGGGCAGCTTCCTGACCAGCACCCGCCAGGATCTGTTGGCGCTGGTCGGACTGTGGGACGCGGACGCGGTGCCGCAGGTGGTGGCCACGGTGCCGCCGCAGCACATGTACGGCATGGAGCTGTCGGTGCTGATGCCGCTGGTGACGCCGCTGGCGGTGCACGCCGGGCGGCCGTTCTTCCCCGATGACGTGGCGCGCGCGCTGGCGCAGGTGCCGGCGCCGCGGCTGCTGGTGACCACCCCGGTGCACCTGCGCGCGCTGGTCGATTCCGGCGTCGCCTTGCCGCCGTTGGCCGGCATCGTCTCGGCCACCGCGCCGCTGGCGCAGGAACTGGCTGCGGCCGCCGAGGCGCGCTTCGGCGGCGAAGTGCGCGAGATGTTCGGTTCCACCGAGACCTGCGTATTCGCCAGCCGCCGCACCGCCTGCGAAGCGCCGTGGACGCCGCTGCCCGGCGTGCGCGTGTCGCCGCAACCCGACGGCACGTTGGTGCACGCACCGCACCTGCCGCAGCCTGTACTGCTGGCCGACCTCATGGAGGTGGACGCCGACGGCCGCTTCCAGGTTCGCGGACGCCAGGCCGACCTGCTGGAGATTGCCGGCAAGCGCGCCTCAATGGCCGACCTGACCCGGTGCCTGCTGGCCGTGCCGGGCGTGGTCGACGGCGCGATCCTGCAACTGGAGCCGGAACCTGGCCGCGCGGTCGGCCGCATCGCCGCCGTGGTTGTCGCACCGAGCCTGGACGAAGCCGCGATCCTGGCAGCACTGCGCCGCGAACTGGACCCGGTGTTCCTGCCGCGCCGCCTGCGCAAGCTCGACGCCTTGCCGCGCAACGAAACCGGCAAGCTGCCGCGCGATCGCTTGCTGGCGTTGTTGGCGGGGGAGTGCGAGGGCTGAGTCAGATCGCGACGACGCGGATGAAGCCCGCCTCCGGCCCGTTGGCCTGGCTGGCCTGTAGCGGGAACGTGCTCCACGCCTTGAGCGAGCGGCCGGCGACGCTGGTGTCGGCGCCCATCAGCGCCTTTTGCACCCACACCGGCGGGCCGCTGGGAACGAGTACCTGGCGGCGCGGATACTTGTCTTTTTCTTCCTTGGTCTTCAGCGCGTTGTAGGCCGCTTCGGTGATGCTGTCGCTATCGCTGGCACCGAGCACGCGATGCAGGATCTGGCCGCCGCCGTAGGCGTGCGTGGTGCTGTTGAAGCCGCTCAGGCTGCCCTTGTCCATGATCTGCAAGGTGCCTTTGCGCACCTGAACCCAGGCTCCGTCCTTGCCGCCGGGGACCACGGCGGCGGCCTCCTCGGTGCCGATCTGCTGGTCCGGTTCGCTTGGCAGCACAAGTTTGGCGCCCACGTCGATCTTGAGCAGCGTCTTTTGCTTGGCATCCAGCAGCTTCGCCCGCTCACGGCTCTTGGCGATGAAGGTCTTGAGATCTTCTGCGGTGAATACGTCCAACTGGACCAGTGGCCGCACGCCATTCTGCGCGGGGCCGGTTGCCGCCAATGGCTCGAGATCGGCAAAGCGCTGGTAGTGACCGAGATAGCCGATCAAGTCGCCGGCTTTGATCGGGGCAGGGGTTGGCAACACATAGACCGCGTCCTGGCGGTCGGGCTCGGCGCCGGCGGCGGTCAGCTCGGCTTTGTAGGCATACAGTCCTTTTGCGTCGGCAGGAACGGTCTGCCCGCTGACGACCTCGGAGATGACGAAATACCCCTTTTTGTTGGGATTTTCGGCACCCAGCCGCAGCTTGGCGCCGCGTGGCGCATAGCCGACCTTCTGATGCTGCGCGTCGCGCAGGTTAAGGCCTACGCCTGCCTCCGGGATGGAAGGATTGGAGGCCCTGTCGCGGTCCTTGGCCTTGTCGCCGACCACATAGGCCACGCTCTTCCAGAACGCCGGGCGCGGCTTCTTCGGATCGGCTTGGTAGCCGGCCCAGTCGAGCAGGTGGAGATAGACGCTGTAGAAGATCAGCGAAGGCTCTTTCGCCTTCTGATCGGGTGTTGCCGCAGGCTGGGCTGCCGGCTGTGGCGTGGACGGTGCCGTGTTGGCCGCGCCCGGTCCAGCAGGGGCAGGCTGCGCGGTCTGCTTGGGCGCAGGCGGAAGCTCCAGGCAGTGGCGGACCAACACGAAGCCGCGCGAGTAGGTGGCCTTGCCGGCGCTGAAGTCGACGTTCGGGTATTTCGAGTCGATGCGATAAGCGACGACCTCGCCATCGCCGATGCAGCGGATGCCGTCTTCCTGCGCCAGGGTGTTGCCGGTTTGCGTATCGAAATGGATGCCGCCGTGCCATTGCCCATTGGCGCCGATGGGGTAGAACCCGTCCTGCGCGTTGGACAGCGCATCGAAATAGACCTGCGGATCGTCGATGTCGGTCGGCTTGGCCCCGGCCTTGCCTGCTTCTGCGCTTTTCTGGAACGGATAGACCAACTTGCTGATCTTCGCCAGTTTCTTCTGCTCGGTATCGGCCATGAAGATGTCTTCCTTGTAGATGAATCAGCCCGAGAAATCGAGCATGCGGTCTGGCTCCAGAGGCTTGTGTGTGAGCTTGTTAAGCGATCATGGTGCAGGCGATTGCCCCATGTGGGGCGAATGCGTCCAAGCCCCATATTGCCGCAAGCGGTAACGGTGTCAGCAGCGCTGGGTAGACAAAGTTAGTCTTCTATTTCAGACCTTGTCAAGTTTGGAATTTCCGATTATTCGCACTCCGCTTTCATGGCAATGGCTCACTGGCAACGGGAGGCGATGCCCCCACTGCGTTGAATAGCGACTGCGGCTACTGGACGGTCGTGTCTTTTTGGTGTGAGTCACGCCGCCATGGCGAGCGCACGAACTGATAGTAGATCGCTTCTGCTTCGGCTGGCGGATGTTCCTCGGGCAGCCGACCGGAACGATTCGACGTAAACACTTTGGTTCGGCTTGCCTTGCTGGATGAGCGGGTTGGAGCCTAGACGACCGATGCCTTGCAGCGGAACCCCGTGCCATTATTGGTACGAATCATCTACTGCATGCCGTGATTGTGCGCCAACCGATTCAGCACACGGGTCACGCATGCCCAGTCGTTTTATTGCTGTCAGTTCTGACCTGAGAAGAAGAGACAGACGCCTAGAGGTTGATGTGATGCTTTGCACGCGGCTGCTTTATCCCATAGCGGTTGGGCGACCGAACCGGCCAGCAAGCCGAAGACCAACGACACGATTAGGAAAAACTTGATGCGATCCTTGGGCGGGTCCAAGCGTTTGCTCCACGTGTGTACATAACGCACGCCGTATCCCAAAAGGTACAGGGCTGGAAACGCAAAGGCAGCAACTAAGGAGAGATATCCTATAGAAAAATGCGACATAGCAACGTTCCAGTGTGCAGGCGAGTGATAAGACGCTGACTGCGGGGCGGTCAACTGAACAGCGATCCAACTCTACCTAGGGCTCACAGCCCTAACCGTGCGGGCTGTCGCTTTTCGGGCGGCGGCGCCGAGATTGCGGCCCTCACCTGGCGGACGATGACCAACTGACTGCGCGCGCAGTCGTCGTTCGGCAGCATCGCTCGCTGACAGAGGAAGGCATCAACTACGCGCACGTCCGCTTTCGAGCACAACAAGGGCGTGCCGACGCAAATGACCTAGCCGAGGCGAGTCCGGCTCGCATCAGCCATCGTCGGGCCGAGGACGCAACGCCGGCCGACAGCTTGCTGGCCCGGCAGGGCGAGCGACATCATCTCCGCCAAAATCCACCACATCCACGGCACGCTATCTTTCACCATTGCCGTTGGACCGCCGGTGATCGCCGCATGCCCATCCACCGCCGACTTCTAAGGTGTCCGGGATCTCCGGCAACGGACGCGGTTGGATTCCGGTCGTTCCTGCTTGGATAGCGGATTCCTGAAAATTTTCATGCTCTCAGTCCATCCCGAGGCGCCGGGCTACTTGCCCCGTCAGAGTGTCTCGCTTTGGAAGCAACGCGGTCGCACTGGCCAGGCTCGTGACCAGCAGGGACTAGCCGAGGCGCAAGCCATTGCCGCGCAGCTGCGGCAGCGATCGCAACGGCTCGGGTGTGATCTCGACCGACGCGCAGATCAGCAGCCGCTGGAACCAACGTCACCAGCCCGGCATGATCGGCGCCTCGTTCATGAGTTGTATTTCAGGCCAGCCGCATTACGAGCGAGGGCGCTGTGCGTTTCGGCGTAGGCCCGCACGCTCAACCATGCACGCCATCGATCTCCACCGCCAGTTCGTTGCGGCAGATCACCGCGTGCAGCAGCAGGCGCGGGACGCGCGCGCCGAAGCGGGCGTCGAGGGCGGCGGCGACCAGCGGCAGGTCGGCGGCTTCGCGCACATAGACCTTGAGCCGGGTGCCATCGCCGAACTGTGCAGGCAGGTCCGGGCGGTGGGTGCGGGCGGCGGCCAGCAGTGCGTCGAAGTTGGCGAAGGTTTCCTCCAGCTGCGCCAGCAGCTGGCCGCTATGCATCGAGGCGTGGCCGACCACGCTGGCGGTGCCGGACAGCAGCAGCGGCATGTCGCTGCCGGCCGGCGGCAGCATCGCGCGGGCGAAGCTCGGCGATTGCGGGCCGTACTGGCGCGGGTAGCGGTAGGCGCTAACCTGGCGCGGGTTCTCCAGCGGCGTGCCGGCCTGCGCGGCGGCCAGCCAGTAGATCTGCATTACCCGGGCGTCGTCGCAGCGGCCGACCGCGGTGGCGGCCGGCAGCTGGCTGGCGTCGAAATCGCCCAGCCCGCGCGCACGGCCGACGCAGAACTGGCGGTAGCGCTCGCGGTCGCCATTGCCCAGGGTGATGGCGTCGAGATAGTTCCAGATGCGCAACATGCGCGGCGTGGCGCTGCTGGCGACGAAGGCGGTGATCTGCGCGTAGGCCAGCGCCGAGGCATCTTCGATCGCCAGCGCCTGCTCGTCGATCTCGATCACGCCGAACTGCAGGTGTCCGTCGCTGGCCCAGGCGATGTCGCCGTCGCGGCCGCTGCTGACCGGCGCGTCGGTGCGCCACACTTCGAGCATGCGCGGGCCGTACGGTTGCAACGGCACGCGCAGGTAGCGGGGGGCGTGGTGGCGCGGGGCGTCGTTGCCGAAGCCGAACACCGCCAACACCCGTTCGTCGCGCAGCAGGTCGCCCAGGTTGGTTTCGGCGACGTAGTCCACCTGCAACCGCGGATGCCGCTGCTCGTGGTGCGCGAACGGCGGGTGCGGCCGGCTCATGATTTGTCTCCGTGCAAGGTGTCGCCGTGGAACTGTTCGCGTGCCTGGCGGCGACGATGGCGCCAGGCGCTCCATGCGCGCGGCAGCATCGCCAGCGCGGACATGGCGTAGATCGCGCGGAACACGCGCAGCCGGCGCAGCACGGCGCGGTTGTCGAACACGTCGCCGGCCAGCATCGCCACCACCGCCTGTTCCACCTGCAGCACATTGCGCGGCTGCGCGAACAGTTCGCGCATGGTGGGCGAGGTGAAGCGGTAGATGAACCACTTGAATTCGTGCAGGCCGCGCCGCAGATGCCGCTCCAGGCCGCGCTGCAGGCGCGCTTCGCTGGCCGGATCGCGCAGCGCCGCATCCACCATCGCCGCGCCGCGCTCGGCGCTGTGCATGGCCAGGTACACGCCGGAGGAGAACATCGGATCGACGAAGGCGTAGGCGTCGCCGAGCATCAGCCAGCGCGGCCCGCTCATGCGCGTGCATTCGTAGGCGTAGTTGCCGGTGGCATGCACCGGCGCCATGCGCTGCGCGCCTTGCATGCGCGCGGCCACGTCGGGATTGAGCGCCAGGGTGCGCAGCAGGAACGCCTCGCTGTCGCCCTGGCGGGTCTTCATGTACTCCGGATCGCACACCGCGCCGACGCTCATCACGTCGTCGGGCAGCGGGATCAGCCACATCCAGCCGTGCGGGTGGCGGTAGATGCTGATGTTGCCGGCGTCCTCGCCGGGGCGCCGCGCCACCCCGCGGAAATGGCTGAACAGCGCCGCCGACTGGTGCCGCGGGTTGGCGCGCTTGAGCTTGAGCTTGTTGCCGAGGAAGGTGTCGCGGCCGCTGGCGTCGATCAGGTAGCGCGGGCGAAAGCAGCGCAGCCCGTCGGCGTCGCGCGCATGTACCAGCGGCTGCGCGCCGTCGAGCTGCACGCTCTCGACCTTGATGCCTTCGCGCAGGTCGGCGCCGGCGGCGCGGGCGTGGGCGAACAGCACCCGGTCGAAGTCGGCGCGCGGCACCTGGAACGCGTAGTCGGACTGCGCGCCCAGCGCCTGCGCGAAGCGGAAGGTGTTGTAGCCGCCGCTGTCGTTGGGGAAGTCGGCGCCGAGCTTGAGCACGCCGATCGCGCGCACCTGCTCCAGCACCCCCAGCCGCTGCAGGATCGGGATGTTCATCGGCAAGAGCGATTCGCCAATGTGGAAGCGCGGATGGTGGTCCTTCTCCAGCAGGGTCACTTGCCAGCCCCGTTGCGCCAGCAGGATCGCCGCGGCGCAGCCGGCCGGGCCGCCGCCGATCACCAGCACGTCCGGCGTTTCCGCCGCGGGCGCCTGCGGCGTGGCAGGTGAGGGCGCGGGCGCGCGGACGGGAGCGGTGGAATTCATCCTGAAAAACCTGCGGTAGACATGTCAGACAAATGCCATGATAGCTTGCCTGCAAGCGGCGGACAGTTGCGTCGCTGCGCGCGATGCACCATCTTGTCGCTCCTGCCCTCACCGCCTGGAAGCCCCTGGATGTCTTCGCAAACCGCCGCCGAACGTGAACTGGCCGAGCTGCTGGTCGAGAGCCTGAATCTGGAGGACGTGCAACCCGGCGACATCGATCCAGAAGCGCCGCTGTTCAATACCGGGCTGGGCCTGGACTCGATCGACGCGCTGGAGCTGGCGCTGGCGATCAGCAAGCGCTACGGCTTCCAGCTGCGCTCGGACAACGACGAGAACCGCCGCATCTTCGCCTCGCTGCGCGCACTGTCGGCGCATGTCGAAGCCAACAAGACCAGCTGATCCGCCCGCTGCCGCCGCGCCGTGGGCGCTGGCGCTGGGGGTGTTGCTGGCGCTGGCGTATTCGCCGCTGGCGCACTGGGCCAACGCCACGCACCGTTCCGACCTGGCCGTGCTGGCCGGCGCGGCGCTGGTGCTGATGCTGCTGGTGGAGCCGATGGCACGGCTGCGGCTGTGGGCCTGGGCGCTGGTGCTGCTGGCGCTGGCCGGGTTGCTGCCGCTGTGGCGCTCGCCGCACGCGCTGCTGTTGCTGGCCGCGCCGCCGGTGCTGTTCACCGCCTGGGTGGCCTGGTTCTTCGGGCGCAGCCTGCAGCGCGGGCGCACGCCGCTGATCTCGCGCATCGTCGAGGCGCTGTACCGTCAGGCCGGGTTGCCGCTGACCCCTGCGCAGCTGCGCTATACGCGCCGGCTGACCCTGGCGTGGAGCCTGCTGCTGGCCGCCATGACCTTGCTGAACCTGGTGCTGGCGCTGTGCGCCGTGCCCAGCGGGGTGCTGGCGCAGCTGGGGCGGGCCTCGCCGTTGCCGATCGGCGACGCGCGTGCCTCGCTGATCGCCAATCTGCTGGGCTACGGGGTCATCGGTGGCTTCTTCGTCGGCGAGTATTTCCTGCGCGGGCGCTGGTTTCCGCAGCGTCCCTACCGTAATCTGCCTGACTTCCTGCACCAGCTGGCGCGGCTGGGGCCGGGTTTTTGGCGCGATCTATTGCGTTGACGCGTGCATCGGGGGATGCAGAGGCTTGTGCAGATCATCAAGGACAAACTGAAGATGCCGCGGGCAGGGATGCCGTCGCGCATGGCCTGGGCCGTGTGGAATACTTTGCAGTTGCTGTTCACCCTGAGCTTCACCGGGGTCGGCATCGTCGTGGCGCTGGGCCTGTTGCTGCTGTTCGGGCCGCGGCTGCCGCTGCGCATGGGCGCGCGGGTGTGGGCGCCGGTGCTGTTCTTCGGCGCCGGCGTGCGTTTCCACGTTGAAGGCCAGGAACGGGTCGACTGGTCGCGCAACCACCTGTTCGTCAGCAACCACCAGTCGATCATCGACATCTGCGCGCTGTTCGCGGCGCTGCCGGTGCCGCTACGCTTCCTGCTCAAGGACGAGATGCTGCAGGTGCCGTTAGTGAGCTGGTATGCGCGCGCCACCGGCATGCTCTTCCTGGACCGCGACAGCCGCCGCGCCGGGGCCATGGTGCGGCGCCAGGCCGCGGCGCTGCTGCGCCAGGGTCAGGACCTGTGCCTGTTCCCGGAAGGCACCCGCAGCCGCAACGGCGAACTGGCCGCATTCAAGGCCGGGTTGTTGCAGGCCGCTATCGATGCTGGCATTGACGTGGTGCCGGTGGCGTTGGACGGGGCGGGCAAGGTGCTGCCGTCGACCAGCCTGTTCCGGGTCCGGCCCGGGGTGATCCGGGTGCGGATCGGCTCGCCGATCAACGTGAATGGCGCCGATGGCCCGCTGGACCGGCAACAGCTGACCCAGCGCGCACAGCAGGCCGTCCGTGCCATGCTCGAACCCAGGATCTGAGTCGCCAAGCCTTATGGATTTCGTCGTACCGCATGATCATCCCAGCCTGCCAGGGCATTTCCCGGGCCACCCGGTGGTGCCCGGCGTGGTGGTGCTGGACCACGTGCTGCAGGCCGTCGAGGCCGTGCACGGCGCCTGCGGGCCGCTGCGCCTGCCGCAGGTGAAGTTCCTGCAGCCGCTGCTGCCCGGGCAGCCGGCGCGGGTGGAACTGGACGGCGCCGCGCCGCGCTGGCGGTTCCGCGTGCGTCGCGGCGAGGACCTGCTGGTCAGCGGCGAGCTGGTCGCCGAGGCGGCGCCATGAGCGCCAGCTGGAAACACCGCCCCGAAGGCGGCGGCCGCTTCGCGCTGTGGCTGATCCGCAGCATCGCCCGATACGGCGGCCGCGCGCTCGGGCGCCTGCTGCTGTATCCGATCACCCTATATTTTCTGTTGGTGCGCGGCCCGGAGCGGCGCGATTCGCGCGACTACCTGGGGCGCGTGCTGGACCGCCCGGCCACGCTGCTGGACGTGGCCCGGCACATCCATACCTTCGCCTCCACCATCCTGGACCGGGTGTTCATGCTGTGCGGGCAGATGCAGCGCTTCCGGGTCGACATCCAGGGCCTGGAACAGCTGCATGCGCAGATGGACCGCGGTCGCGGCGTGCTGATCTTCGGCTCGCACCTGGGCAGCTTCGACGCGCTGCGGGTGCTGGCCACCGAGCGCCCGGACGTGCAGGTCAAGGTGCTGCTGGACAAGGCCCACAACCCGGCGATGACCGAACTGCTGGGCGCGCTGAACCCGCAGCTGGCGGCCAACATCATCGACGCCGGCATGGACAGTACCTCGATCGTCATGGCGATCAAGCAGGCCACCGATGAAGGCGCGCTGGTCGCGCTGCTGGTCGATCGCCCGCGCCCGGAAGACCCGGCGCTGCCGGCTGCGTTCATCGGCCAGGGCGCGCTGTTCCCGACCTCGCCGTGGCTGATCGCCGCGGCGCTGAAGGTGCCGGTGGTGCTGGCGTTCGGCCTGTATCGCGGCGGCAACCGCTACCAGCTGGTATTCGAGACCTTCAGCGAAGGCCTGGACCTGCCGCGCCGGCAGCGTGCGCCGGCATTGGCCGCGCTCATCCGCGATTACGCCGCCAGGCTGGAACATTACACGCGCTCCGCGCCGTACAACTGGTTCAACTTTTACGATTTCTGGAACAACCGCCATGCCGATGCGCCGCACCTTGCCGTGGATGCTGATACTGCTGTGCAGCGCCGCACCGCTGTGCGCCGCGTCGCCTGAGCCGCTCGACCCCGGCTGGATCCTGCAGAAGCTGGCGCGGCCGGTCCCGGTCAGCACCGAGTTCGTCGAACTGCGCGGCTCGGCGTTGCTGAAGGCGCCTTTGCGCGTGCAGGGTCAGTACCGGCGCCCGGACACCGACACGCTGGTGCGCGAAGTCACCGCGCCATACCACGAAACCACTACCTTGCGCGGCGGCGAAGCGACGCTGGAGCGTGCCGACAAGGCGCCGCGGCGTTTCTCGCTGGCGCGGGTGCCGGAACTGACCGGCCTGCAGAACGGCTTCGGCGCACTGCTGTCCGGCGACCGCGCGCAGTTGCAGCAGCACTACACGCTGAGCAGCAGCGGCACCCGCGAACGCTGGCAGCTGCAACTGCAGCCCAAGGATCCGGCGCTGGCCGCGCAGGTGCGCAGCCTGCGCCTGTACGGCCGCGGCGCCGAACTGCGCTGCATCGAGACCACCCCGGCCAAGGGCGACGTGCAGCGCACCTTGCTGGCCGGCGCCGCGCGCGACGCGGCCAGCCTGGCCGAGACCGAGGCGCTGACCGCGCTGTGCCACGGCGACGCGCGCTGATGCCGCCCGTGTGCGATAACGCGCGGCGGCCCGCGCCGTCCGCCGCTGCGCGCGCGGTCCTGCGGGCCTGTGCCGGGTCGCAGCGATGAAACGCGGATTGAGTTCGAAGGCGCGCATCTCGCTGGCGCTGCTGTGGCTGGCGCTGTTGACCGTGGCCGGCATCTGGCTGGGCAACGTGCTGCAGGTATCGGGCGACTTGCGCAAGTTCATGCCGGAAGCCCAGACCCCCGCGCAAAAACTGCTGCTCGACGAACTCGGCGAAGGCCCGGGCTCGCGGCTGCTGCTGTTCTCGCTGTCCGGCGCCGACCCGGCGACGCTGGCGCGGCAGTCGCAGGCGATACGCGCGCAGCTGGCCGCGCAGCGCGACACTTTCGAACTGGTCGCCAACGGCGCCGATGCCGGCCTGGACGCGATCCCCGAGCGGCTGCTGGCCTACCGCTACCTGCTCAGCGACAGCTTCGACGCCCACCCGCTGGATGCGGCGACGCTGGCCGACGCGCTGCAGGCGCGGCTGCAGGACCTGGGCTCGCCGGCCGCGGCGATGGTCGAGCCGCTGCTGCCGCGCGATCCGACCCTGGAAGTGCTGCACCTGGCCGAGAGCCTGCAGCCGGCCGGCGGCCCGCAGCAGCGCGACGGGGTCTGGTTCGACCGTGCCGGCAAGGACGCGCTGCTGGTCGCGCAGACCCGCGCCGCCGGCTTCGATCCCACCGGGCAGCAGCAGGCGGTGGACGCGATCCATGCCGCCTTCGCCAAGGCCAGCGCCGGCAGCGGCAGCCGCAGCCGCAGCCGCCTGACCCTGACCGGGCCGGGCGCGTTCTCGGTGGAGATCGGCGGGCGCACCCAGAACGAGGCGCAGTGGATCGGCATGCTGGATACGCTGGGCCTGATCGTGCTGCTGCTGGTCGCCTACCGCAGCTGGAAGATCCCGGTGCTCGGCGTGCTGCCGCTGGCCAGCGCCGGCCTGGCCGGGCTGGGCGCGGTGGCGCTGCTGTTCGACGGCGTGCACGGCATCACCGTGGCGTTCGGCTTCACCCTGATCGGCGTGGTCCAGGACTATCCGATCCACCTGTTCAGCCATCAGCGTCCGGGCCTGGATCCGCGCGCCAACGCGCGCCACCTGTGGCCGACCCTGGCCACCGGCGTGGTCTCCACCTGCATCGCCTACGTCACCTTCCTGTTCTCCGGGGTGGACGGCCTGCGCCAGCTGGCGGTGTTCACCATCGCCGGGCTGCTGGTGGCGGCGCTGACCACGCGCCTGCTGCTGCCGGCGCTGATCGACCCCTCGCCGCGCGACCACGCCGATTCGCCCGCGCTGGCGCGGCTGTGGCGCGGCATCGCGCGGCTGCCGCGGCCGCGCTGGTCGCTGCTGCCGCTGGCGCTGGCCGCGGCCGCGGCGATCGCGTTCGCACCTGGCCCGTTCTGGCAGAACGACCTGTCCAAGCTGACCCCGGTACCGGCCGACGGCCTTGCCCGCGACGCGCATTTGCGCAAGGAACTGGGCGCGCCGGACGTGCGCTATGTGCTGGCCGTGCCGGCGGCCTCCGCCGATGCCGCGCTGGCCGCCTCGGAGCGGCTGCGCCCGCGGCTGGACGCGCTGGTCGCACGCGGCGAGCTGGCCGGTTACGACATGGCCGCGCGCTACCTGCCCAGCGCGGCGACCCAGCAGCGGCGCCAGGCGGCGTTGCCCGACGCGGCGCAGGCGCGCACGCTGACCGCTACCGCGGTGGCGGCCACGCCGTTCCGTGCCGACGCCTTCGCCCCGTTCCTGGCCGACCTGGAGCGCGCCCGCCGCGCGCCGCCGCTGACCGCGCGCGACCTGCACGGCACGCCGCTGGCGACCACCGTCGATGGCCTGCTGCTGGACCGTGCCGATCACGCCACCGCGCTGGTATCGCTGACCGGCCTGCGCGACCCGGCACTGCTGGCCGCCGCGGTACAGGGCAGCGGCGCGCAATTGATGGATCTGAAGGAGGCCTCCGAATCGCTGGTGGCCGCCTACCGCGGGCGCGTGCTCGGCGCGCTCGGCATCGCCGCGCTGCTGCTGGCGTTGACCGTGGCGATCGCGCTGCGTACGCCGCGCCGGATCGTGCGCGTGCTGCTGCCGATGGCGCTGACCACGCTGCTGATCCTGGCGCTCCTGCGCGGCTGCGGGGTCGAACTGAACCTGTTCCACCTGATCGCGCTGATCCTGGCCGCCGGCCTGGGCCTGGACTACGCGCTGTTCTTCGACCACGCCGGCGACGACCGCGCCGACCAGCTGCGCACCCTGCACGCGCTGATCGTGTGTAGCCTGATGACGCTGCTGGTGTTCGCGCTGCTGGCCGCCTCCAGCATCCCGGTGCTGCGCGCGATCGGCAGCACGGTGGCGTTGGGCGTGCTGTTCAACTTCGTGCTGGCGTTGCTGATTTCGCGCCAGACGGCCAGCGACACGCCGGCGATCGCGGCGCATTAGGAGACATGGCATGACCGAGCTTCCGCGCGGACGCGATGCGATCGCGGCGCTGGTGCCGCACCAGGGCCTGATGTGCCTGTGGGAACAGGTGATCGCCTGGGATGCGCAGCGCATCGTGCTGCGCAGCCAGACCCATCGTGCCGCCGAGCATCCGCTGCGCAGCGACGGCCGCCTGCGCGCGCTGCACCTGTGCGAATACGGCGCGCAGGCGATGGCAGTGCATGGCGGTCTGCTCGCTCGTGCCAGCGGCGTGGCGGTGCACGGCGACCTGCTCGACCGCGCCAGCGGCACACCGGCGCGCCTGGGCATGCTGGTCGCGCTGCGTGGCGTGCAATTGCATGTGGCCGATCTGCAGGATCTGCCGGATGCGATCGAGTGCGAAGCCGAGGTACTGCTGCAGGCCGAGGACAGCCAGCAATACAGCTTCCGCCTGGTGCACCGCGCGCAGCTGCTGGCCGAAGGTCGCGCCACGGTGATGCTACGGGCGGCGTAGCTTTTTGTAGGAGGCTTTAGCCGCGTCGCTTTACTGACAGTGCCTGTCGCGGCTGAAGCCGTTCCTATAGAGCGGGCGCGCGCTTTGGCGCACAGCCTGCGAATCGTTAGGATGGCGACCCGCCCCCATTCCGCCCGAGGAAATCCCGATGTCACAGCCTTCTTCCCCACGCCGCGCCCTGGTCACCGGCGGTAGCGGCGATCTCGGCGGTGCGATCTGCCGGCAGCTGGCAGCGCAGGGACTGCATGTGATCGTCCACGCCAACGGCAATGTGGCGCGCGCCGCCGCGGTGGTGCAGGACATCGCCTCCGCCGGCGGCAGCGCCGAGGCGGTGGCGTTCGACGTGGCCGATGCCGATGCCAGCAGCGCGGCGCTGGCGACGCTGCTGGAGGTCGGGCCGATCCAGGTGGTGGTCAACAACGCCGGCATCCACGACGACGCGCCGATGGCCGGGATGAGCGCGGCGCAATGGCACCGCGTCATCGACGTGTCGCTGCACGGTTTCTTCAACGTGACCCAGCCGCTGCTGCTGCCGATGGCGCGCACGCGCTGGGGCCGCATCGTCAGCGTGTCGTCGGTGTCGGGGGTGCTCGGCAACCGCGGGCAGACCAACTACGCCGCGGCCAAGGCTGCGCTGCACGGCGCCAGCAAGTCGCTGGCGCGGGAGATGGCCAGCCGCGGGATCAGCGTCAACGTGGTCGCGCCCGGGGTGATCGAAGGCGCGATGGCCAGCGAGGCGTTCGCGCCGGAGGCGATCAAGCAGATGGTGCCGGCCGGCCGCCCCGGCAAGGCGGATGAGGTCGCCGCGCTGGTCGGGTTTCTGTGCTCGGACGCGGCCGGCTACATCAATGGCCAGGTGATCGGTATCAACGGCGGCATGGGCTGAGGCTCGCGCTGCGGCCTGCGCTCACGCGGCGCGCGCGTACCAGGTGCTGGCCAGCGAGCGCTCGCCCTGCAGCGTGTCGGCGAGCAGCGCGTCCAGGCCGTGGTCGGCGATCTGCGGATGCTGCGCGCGCGCCTGGTCCAGCACTTCGCGTGCCAGCCAGCTCATCCGCGCGACGTTGCCGCACAGGCGCGCGACGAAGGCCGCGTCGTCCAGCACTTCGCGCAACGCCCCGTTGAGCTGGTGGAACCAGCCGATCAAGTACTGGTCGAGCAGCCGCGCATCGGTTTCGGGACGGCCCTGCGCGTCGTTGTGGCGGCCCCAGTCGCGCAGCAGCGCCTGCATGCCCAGGTTCAGTTCGCGCGCGCGGGTGAACTCGTGCCGCAGCCGGCCCAGCGTGTGCAAGTCGGCGATGCGTTCGGAGAAATACAGCGGCGCCAGCAACGACCAGTAGTAGGTGTAGTCCCAGATCACCTTGATCGGCATCACTTGCGCGTCGCCGAACAGCGGGTACTGGTCCTGGTACAGGGTCAGGGTGTTCTCGTAGAACGAGAAGTACAACTGCTGGTACAGCTCGGCGTAGGGCGCGATGTCGCGCCCGGCGCGGTCGCGTCCGATCAGTTCGCAGATGTAGGTGTTGGAGATGGCGATGAAGTCACTGCCCGGCGAATAGAACGGATCCAGGAACACGCCGGCCTCGCCGGTCAGCGCCCAGCGCTGCGCCGAGAACACCTGCTTGCAGCCATAGGAGAATTTGCGCAGGAACATGAAGTCCTGCAGCGCATGCTGGCTGTGCGCAAGCGTGCGCGCGACTTGCGGCTGGTGCTGGTGCAGCCAGGCCATCGCTTTTTCGTGCGTGTTCATCGTCTCCAGCGGGTGCATGGCCGCGTCGCAGACGATGCCCAGCGAATGCGCGCCGGAGGACAACGGGATCAGCCAGAACCAGTAGCCAGGGCCGCACATGTGGTTGGTCGAGCGCCAGCGGTCCGGCGGCGTGCAGCGCTGCAGCCAGCCGCCGTCCTGCGACCAGGCATTGGGATCCACCACCCCGTCCACCCGCCACCACACGGCATTGGCGTGGTGCGCGTTGTCCTGAGCCAGGTCCAGCTTGCGCTTGAGCAGGCCGGCGCGGCCGCTGGCGTCCACCACCCAGCGCGCGCGCAGCGTCGCCGCTTCGCCGTCGCGCTCGTAGCGGACCTGATGGTCGGCATCGTCCTGGGCCAGGTCGATGCCGCGCACCGTGCAGCCGTCGATGAACGCAATGTCCAGCGCGCGTGCGCGTTCGCCGAGGAAATTCTCGAAACGGCCGCGGTCGATCTGCCACGACGGCGTCGGCAGCAGCTGGCTCACGCCCAGTTCGGTGCAGCGGTCGATGTCTTCGCGCCCGTCGGAGAAGAAGAAGCGGAAGCCGAACTTGCGGATCTGTTCGCTGTCCAGGTGCTCGCGCAGGCCGAGCACCTCTGCGAAATAGTGCGCACCGATCTCCACCGAGGATTCGCCGACCTTGAACGCGGCCTCCCGCACCGGGTGCGCGCGCCGTTCCAGCACGCTGATGCGCAGGTGCGGATCTTGCTGGCGCAACTGCAAAGCCAGGGTCAGCCCGGCCAGGCCGCCGCCGGTGATCACCACATCCGCATGCCGTTCGTTCATGTCGTCTCTTGCTTGTCGAAAGGGGTGGGCCGCGCCGTGAACTCGCCGGCGCTGTCGTCGATCAGCACCGGGTTGGCGCGGGCGCGGCGGTATTCGCGCAGCACATGGCCGTACTGCCAGACCTGCGCGATGACGTGCGAGGTGATTTTCCACAGATCGCGCACCAGGCGGAAATGGCTCTTGCGGAAACTGCCGGGCGTCTGATTGGCGTAGCGCGTCTGGATCGGTACCGCGACCACGCGCGCGCCGGCCTGGCGCGCGGCGGAGATCAGCAGCTGCGCCTCGAACACGAAGCCTTCCCCGGGCACGTCGGGCAGGGTGTACACCGCCTGCGGATACAGGCGCTGCCCGCTCTGGCTGTCGATCAGGCGGAAGCCGCAGGCCCAGGCGATGCCCCAGTCGCCGAAGTCGTTGCCGATGCGGCGGATGGTCGGCTGGATGGCGCGCTTGCGCAGGCGTGCGCCGACGATCACGCAGCCGGGGTGGCGATTGGCCGCGGCCAGCAGGCGCGGAAAATCGGCGGCGCTGTGCTGGCCGTCGCCGTCCATGGTCATCACCGCGCGTGCGCCCTGGCGCTGCGCCTCGGCGAAGCCGCTGCGCAGCGCGGCGCCCTTGCCGCGCCGCTGCGGATGGCGGATCAGGGTCAACGGCAAGTCGGCGATGCAGTCGCTGGTGCCGTCGTCGGAGCCGTCGTCGACCACGATCACCCGCGGGCAGTGCGCCAGCGCGTCGCTGACCACCTCGCGGATGCGCAGCGATTCGTTCAGCGCCGGGATCAGGATTGCGGCATCGGCGGCGCTCAGCGCGATCCGGCTCATGCCTGCAGGTCCACGTGCAGGCAGCGGCCGCCGCCGGCGTCCAGGGTGCAGCCGGCGGCGCCGGCGGCCAGTGCGTCGAACAGCACCAGCATCGGCGCCATTGCGTTGCCGGCGGCATGCCGCGCCAGCGCGCCGTCGCCGGCGGCCGCGTCGCCGTCGGCCAGGCGCACGCGCAGGCGCGGCTTGCCGGGCAGCGCCGCGGCGCCGAGCACCAGCGCGGCGCCGAGCAGGCTGTCGCTTTGCGAAACGCGTGCGAGCGGACCGGTCGAGCGGCTGTCGTAGGCAGCCAGCAGCACCGCCGCCTCGCCGGCGGCCAGTTGCGACAGCGCTTCCAGCAGGCCCTGCGCGAAGCTGGCGCGGTGCGCGCTGATCGCGGTCGCCGCCGCGGTGGCGCCGGCGCCGATGGTCCAGTAGCCGGCGGCGGCGTTGTGCACCGAGTTGTGGAACTTGGTCGGCGAGATGGCCAGCGGATCGCTGGCCAGGGTGGTGCACATGTAGTCGGTGATCGCCACGTCGCCGTGGGTGGAGGTGAACACGGATGGCAGCGTGGCCGGATCGCGGCCGGCGTCCTGGCACGCGGCCAGCGCCACTTCCAGCGACACCGCCACCGTGTCCGGCGCGCGCCGCCGCTCGTTGGGGGCCAGCAGTTGCGAGGCCGGCCGCGGCGGGGTATCCACGATGCCGCCGCGGCCGGTGGCGAAGGCGTGCGCGGCGGCCCAATTGGGCAGGCCGGCGGCCCAGAAACCGATGCCTTCGATGGTCGCGGTCAACATCGGCGTGCTCATGCGCGGCCGAACAGCAGCGAGCAATTGTTGCCGCCGAAGCCGAAGGAATTGTTCATCGCGTAACGGACCTGTGCGTGGGCAGTGGCGAAGCGGATCTGCGGGCCGCATTCGGGATCGGGTTGTTCGCTGTTGAGGGTGCCGGGGAGCAGGCCGTCGCGCAGCGCCAGCAGTGCGAACACCGAATCGACGATGCCTGCCGCACCCAGCGTATGCCCGGTCCAGGCCTTGGTCGAACTGGCATGCAGGGTGGCCGGGAACAGTGCGGCGACCGCGCCGGCCTCGACGCTGTCGTTGGCCGGGGTGGCGGTGCCGTGCAGGTTCAGGTAGCCGACCTCGGCAGCGTCCACGCCTGCGCGGCGCAACGCCCCGTCCATCGCCAGGCGCGCGCCCAGGCCCTGCGGGTGCGGTGTGGACATGTGGTGCGCGTCGCTGGATTCGCCGTAGCCGCACAGCAGGGCCAGCGCCGGCGGCGCGGCGTCCACATCGGCGCGCTCCAGCAGCGCGTAGCCGCCGGCTTCGCCCAGCGACAACCCGATCCGGCGCACGTCGAACGGCCGGCACGGCTCCGGCGACACCACTTGCAGCGAATTGAAGCCGAACAGCACGCTGCCGCACAGCGTGTCCACGCCGCCGACCAGGGCCGCATCCACCACCCCGGCGGCGATCAACCGCGCCGCCTGCGCGAACACCTTGGCGCTGGACGAGCAGGCGGTGGCGACGGTGACGCACGGGCCGCGCAGGCCGGTAGCACGGCGCACGAAATAGCCCGGCGAATGCGGCGTATGCACGATCGGACGGTTCAGGTCGGCAGGAAAACGCATGCCCTCGGCGTGTTGTTCGAGCCGGGCATAGGCCTCTTCGCTGGCGCCGATGCTGGCGGTGGACGTGCCGATCACCACCGCCACGCGCTCGGCGCCGTGGCGCTGCGCGGCAGCGGCCACCGCCGCGAACATGCCGTCCTGCTGCAGCGCCAGCCAGGCCAGGCGGTTGTTGCGGCATTCCCATGCGGCCAGCGCCGGCGGCAGCGGCAACGTCTCCAGCGCGTCCACGCGGCCGATCCAGCAGGGCAGCGGCTGCGCGCCGAAGTCGTTGCGGCGCAGGCCGCTGCGGTTGTCGCGCAAGGCCGTGGCCTGCGCCTGCAATCCGCTGCCAAGCGCGGTGGTCGCGGTATACGCACGAATTGCGACGGGGGCCATGCGGGGCGACGGGGACGCTGCGGTCACGCGATATTCCGGAAAGGATCGGTCGCAGGAGTATATCGATGCGCTCCGCACTACCGTGAAGCGCGCGCCCACGCTGAACGTGAACAGGCACGGCGCGTAAATTTGTAAATGCCGTGCAGCGCGCGCGCTTTCGCCGCTGGCGCATTTCCTCCACAATCGCTTGCCTTTCCACGCCAGGCGCACGCCACGCGCATGCAAGCCTACGTCTACAAAAGCCAACGCAAGCCGGATACCTATCTGTACCTCGCTGCGCGCGACGACTTCGCCTGTCTGCCGCAGTCGCTGCTGGCGTCGTTGCAGCCGCTGCTGTTCGTTCTGGAAGTGGCGTTGACCGCCGAGCGCACCCTGGCCCGGACCGACCCTGCGGCGGTCCGCGCGAACCTGGTCGGCTGCGGCTTCCACCTGCAATTGCCGCCGCTGCCCGACGGCCGGACCGATCGACACGATGACTGAATCCCCCTTCCGCGCGCGCGCTCCCTGGATCGCCGCGGCGCTGGGCGTGCTGCTGGCGCTGCTCGCCGGGTTCGGCCCGCTGGCCGCGGCGCTGGGCGCGTGGCTGGCGCAACCGGCGTTCGCGCTGGCGCTGTCCTGGTCCCGCGGCAACCGGCCGCGGCCGGCCAGCGTGCAGGCGCTGGGCCGCGAACTGTTGCCGTTGCTGGCGTTGTGGGCCGGCGGACTGGGCCTGGTCGCGCTGCTGGTGGCGTGGCCGCTGGCGGCGCTGCACGACAGCGGCAGCCTGGCCGCGGCGCTGGCGTTGAGCGTGGCCGCCAGCGCGGCGCTGCTCGGGCTGTGGCGGACCTGGCCGCTGTGGCACGGAGGCGAATGCGAGGGCGGCGCGCTGGGCGCGCGCTGGCAGGCGCTGGCGCAGCAGGACGTGCAGGCCTGGCGCGGCCTGGCAGTGGCGGCGCTGGTGTTGCTGCTGGCCGGGGTCGGCGTGCTGCTGGCCTGGCCCGGGCTGCTGGCCGCAGCGGCGCGCTGGCCGCTGGCGCTGGCCTATGCGCTGCTGTCGCCGTTGCTGCATGCCCTGCTGCAGCGCGTGGCGCCGCCGCAGGCGCTGCCGCTGCCGGTGCGGGCCACCTCTGCGGACTTGTTCGCCGAACTGAGCGCGGCCTCCGCGCCGCGTGCGGATGAAGTGCCGCCGGCCGCGGACGAACTGCATGCGGCGCTGTACGCCGCCGCGCGCGGCGGCCGCGTCGATCGCGCCCTGCAGCTGCTGCAGTCCGGTGCCGACCCGCATGCACTGCCGGCACCGGAGTGGCGCGACCAGCGCAGCCTGCCGGTGCTGGCCGCGGTGTTGCCGGACCTGCGCTTGCTGCGCGAGCTGATCGTGCGCGGGGTGGACGTCAACCAGCCGCACCTGGGCATGACCCCGCTGCTGGCCGCCACCCGCGACAGCTGGCACGGCCGCCCCGAGGCGGTGATGACCCTGCTCGCCAACGGCGCCGATCCGCGCGCCAGCGACAGCGACGGCAACACGCCGCTGCACCACGCCGCGCGCAGTTCCGATCCGGGCGTGGCGGCCTTGCTGCGCGATGCCGCGGCCGAGCTGGACGCGCTGAACCGCGACGGCCTGACCCCGCTGGCGGTGGCCTGCCACGTCGGCAACTGGCGTATGGGCAAGTTCCTGCTCGAGCGCGGCGCCAAGCCCGAGCCGGCCGAGGGCAGCCCGGTGCTGCTGGCCGCGGCCGGTACCGAGGAAGACGATCCAGCCGGCGTGCAGATGCTGCTCAAGCACAAGGCGCGGGTCGATGCGCGCGATCGCCAGCGCCGCAGCGCCTTGCACGAGGCGGCGCAGGCCGGGCATGTGCAGATCGTCGATGCGCTGCTCGGCGCCGGCGCCAACCTGGAAGCGCGCGATGCCTTGGGCCGCACGCCGTGGCTGGAAGCCGCGCGGCATGGCCGCGTTGCGGTGCTGGAACACCTGCTGCCGCACAAGCCCGACCTCACCGCCGTCGATGGCGACGGCCGCAACGCGGTGCTGCTGGCCTGCACCGCCGACCAGGTCTCGCCGGGGCTGATCCGGCGCCTGCTGGAACTGGGTATCGCGGCCGCGCAGCCGGACCAGAGCGGACGCCGCGCGGTCGATCTGGCCGCCGAGGCCGGGCGCTGGGCGATCGTGTCCGCGCTGGACCCGGACTACCCGCTGCCGGCCGCGGTCAGCGACGGCCAGGGCGAGGTCGGCAGCGCCAGCCTGCCGGATCGGCCGCCACTGGAACTGCTGCGCGAAGGCCTGCAACTGGGCCAGCGCGATGGCCTGGCGGCGTTGGCGCGGCTGTGCGCGGCCGAGGAACTGGGCGCGCTGCTGCACGATCCGCCTCTGGCGCTGAACCCGCAGGCGGTGGAGTGGCTGCTGGCGCATGGCGCCGCGCCGGAAGTGCTCGACGCCTGCGGCGATACGCCGATGTTCGCGCTGTTGTCGCGCGGCGTGGAAGCGGTGCCCAGCCTGCAGGCGATGCTGCGCCAGGGCGTGTCGCCGGCCGGGCGCGGCGGCCTGACCCGGCTGCTCGCCGCCTGCGCGCAGCACGACCACGCCTCGCGCGCGCTGGAGCAGTTCGCGCTGGAACTGCTCGAACGCGGCGCCGACCCGTTCGCGCCGTCGCCGGCCGGTGATCCGCCGCTATCGCTGGCGGTGCGCCTGGGCTGGCTGCGCCTGCAATTGCAACTGCTGGAACGCGGCGCCGACCGCGAGGCGCGCGACAGCCACGGCATGACCGCGTTGCACTTGGCTGCCGCGCTGGGCCGCGAGGCCTCGCTGAAGCTGCTGATTCAGCAGGGCGCCTCGCCGGAGGCGCGCGCGGCCGACGGCCAGACCCCCCTGGGCGTGGCCCTGGCCAGCGGCCGCCGCGACCTGGCCGACTTGCTGGACTGGCGGATCTGGCCGTTGCCGCGGCGCGCGCTGCGCGAGGCCGACCTGCCGGCCGCGGCGATGGTCGGCGACGCCGACGCGATCCGCCGCCTGATCGACCTCGGCTTGCCGGTGGACGCGATCGATGCGCAGGGCTGCACCGCGCTGTTGCGCGCCGCCGGGGGAGGCCATGCCGCGGCGGTGGACCTGCTGCTGGCGCGCGGCGCCAACCTGCAGCACGCCGCGGGCAGCGGCGCCACGCCGTTGTCGGCGGCGGTGAGCATGCGCCAGACCGACATCGTCGCCGCGCTGCTGGCCGCCGGCGCGCAGATCGAACACCGCCTGCCCGGCAGCGTCACCGTGCTGATGCTGGCTTGTGCGCTGGGCCTGCCGGACATCGCCGCACGCCTGCTGGCGGCCGGCGCCGACGTGCATGCCGGCGACGCGCAACAGCTGGCGCCGCTGCACTGCGCCGCACTGTATGGCTTCACTGCGCGCGACAAGTCGCGCCTGCTGGCGCTGCTGGACACCTTGCTGCTGGCCGGCGCCGAAGCCGACCGTAGCGCCGCCGGCGGGGTGACTCCGCTGCTATTGCTGCTCGGCGCGCGCGCCGAGCCGGGTACCGCCTGCGAAGAGCCGGTGGTGCTGGCCGGGGTGGAGCGGCTGCTTGACGAAGACGTGAGCGTGGATGTGCAGGACCCGCGCGGCTTCGGCCCGCTGCACCTGGCCGCGCTGCATGGCCTGCCGCTGCTGGTGCAGCGCCTGCTGCGCGCCGGTGCCGATCCGGACCTGCGCGACACCTTGAACCGCCCGCCGCGCGAGATCGCGGTGATGCGCGGCTTCGTCGATGTCGCCGGGCAGTTCCAGCCGGCGCTGCCGGGCGTGTCGTCGATGGCTCGGTTCCTGCGCGAAGGCCGCTGACGGCGGCTGTCTGCGCGTTGCCGTGATCGCATGGCGTCGCTCGCTTTCGCCACCCCGTCAAAAAAACAGCCCGCCGTATGGCGGGCCGGTCGATCCTCACGAAAACGGGCGCGGGAGGATTCCCCTCCCGCGCCCGCCGGCGCGGCGGCGAACGGCGCCGCCGCTTGCCTTACTGCCGCGCCACCAGGGTCAGGCCGCTGTAGCTGCCGGACAGGCGCAGGTAGTACGTGCCTGCGCTGGACGGAGTGATGCGGATCGTCTGGGTGGTGCCGGCACGCACCGAGCGCGCGTCGTAGCTGCTGCTGGTCGGCGTCTTGCCGGCCGTGGCGTAGAGCGCGACGTTGCCGGTACCGCCGAAGGTCATGAAGCTCACCGCCTTGCCGGCTTCGGCCTGGAAGCTGTACAGCCTGTCGCCGCCCTGGCTGCCGAGGTTGCGCAGTTCGACCTTGTTGCTGAGGGTTTTGGTCGGCGGAACGCAGCTGCTGTCCGACGGGTCGCACGGCGGTGTCGTCGCCATCTGCAACAGCATGTCGACGTCCAGGATGCCGGCGCCGATCGGCGTGCTGGTCGGGATCGCCACCGGGAACGGACGCGCGCTGACGCGCAGCAGGTCGCGCATGCCACTCCAGGTGAACGGGGTCTTGGCCACGCTCTGCACCATCGCCACCGCCGCGGCTACGTGCGGCGAGGCCATCGAGGTGCCGGCCATGCCGCCGATCTTCCAGTCGCCGGTCGGACCCTGCGTACTGGCATTGACCACCTGGAAGATGTAGCCGTTCGGATTGCCGTCGATCTCGCCGCCGCCGCCCGGCGCAGCGATGTCCACGCGCGTGCCGTAGCTGGAGTAGCTGGCGCGGCCGCCGTTGATGCGCGTGGCGCCGACGCTGATCACGCCGTTGCAGGAGGACATGGTGTAGGTGCCGGCATCGGCGTTGGCGTTGCCGGCGGCGACCACGATGATGCTGCCGGCGGCGTTGATCTTGTCGATCGCGTCCTGGTACAGCTGCGGGCAGCTTACCGGTCCGCCGCTGCCCAGGCTCATGTTGATCACCTCGGCCGGATTGGGGTTGGCTGGTAGCCCATCCACCGGCAGCCCTGCCGCCCACAGCATGCCGTCGGCGATGTCGCTGCCGAAGCCGCCGCACGCGCCGAGCACGCGTACCGGCAGGATCTTGGCGTCGTGGGCCAGGCCGGAGGTGGCCAGGTTGTTGTTGGTGACCTGGGCGATGGTGCCGGAGACGTGGCTGCCGTGCCAGGAGCTGCTTCGCGCCGCATTGCCTGGCGCGCCGAGGGCGGCGCAGTAGTCGGCGTCCACCCAGTCGCCCAGGTCGAAACCGCCCGGTGCGCGTCCGTCCTGGTCGCGGCGCGAGACGCGATGGTCGGTGATCATGTCGTAGCCGGGCAGCACATTGGCGGCCAGGTCCGGGTTGTCCTTGACTACGCCGGTGTCGATCACCGCCACCACCACGCCCTTGCCGGTGGAGCGGGTCCAGGCCTGCTCGGCGTTGACGCCGCCGACCGGGTTGTGGAAGTTCCACTGCAGCTGGGCGTAGCCCGGATCGTTCGGCGCGGTCGCCGTCGCCGTCGCGGCGGCCTGCGGCACGGCCACGCTGGCGTCGTCCAGGATTTGGTACAGGCGGTCGGCCTCTACCGACAGCACCGACGGATCGGCCTTGAGTTCGGCAATGAACGCGGCGCGTTCGCTATCGCTGAGGGCGCGCGAGGTCTGCACCACGTGCCAGCCCGGCACCGCCATCTCGCGCAGCACCCTGGCGCTGAGCGCACCGCGCGCCGGCAGGTCGTTGCTGGCCGTTCTGGCCTGCTGCATGCTGCTGCGCGATACCGCGCTGGACAGGGAGCCGTCGAGCAGGCGCCGCGCCTGAGTGCTGCTGTCGCGGGTCTTGACGATGAAGCGCTGGCCCAGCCTCGCGGTCTGCGCGGATTGCGCAACCGCGTCATGCACGCCACCCATGCCGATGACCGGCGTGGCGGCGTGGGCGCAGCCGGCGGCAAGGACGGCGGCAAGGGCAGCGGCGAGTTTGTCGGAGGAAATCATCGGCAGGTCCTGGAAAAGGAGAAGGAAGAGAGGAAACCCACGGCGCGTTGCGCGCCGCGTGCGATCACAGGTCCACGCCCACGCCGATGCCGGCAGAGGATTCGCCGCCGCTGAACGCGCCGCCCAGGCTGAACGAGGCGCGCGCGCCGATCTTCCTGGCGTAGCCGATCGACAGCGCCTGCTCGCCGCCCTGGAAGCCCGCGCCGGCCGACACGCGGCCGCGCGGACTTTGCGTGCCGGCGGCGTTGACCGCCATGTTCAGCATCGCCGCGCTCATCGCGCCCAGCTTGTCCATGCGCCGGTCCATGCCGTCCAGGCGATGCTCGGTGTCGGTACGCAGCTGGTTGAAGCTGTCGTCGAGCGCGGTGACGCGGGTGTCGGTGTAGGCGTTGGCGCTGCTGAGCGTGGCGCTGTCGCCAGAACGCATCTGCGCCACGTTGGCCGCGTCGGTGCCGGCGCTGCCGGCGGCGACGTTGGCGATCTGGCGCTCGTTGCCGCTGCTGCCGACCGAGACCGTGTTGGCGCGGTCGGCGAGCGAACCCTGGCCCAGTGCGACAGCGTTGGCGGCGGTGGCCGAGGCGCCCTGGCCGAGCGCGGTGGCGGACGCGGCGGAGGCGCTGGCGCTCTCGCCGACCGCCACCGCATTGGTCGCGACCGCGGCGATGCGGACGTTGGCGCCGACCGCGGTGCTGCCGTCGGCGTTGACCTTGGCGTTGGCGCCGATCGCGGTGTCGTTGGGGCCGTAGGCCAGCGATTCGGCACCCAGCGCCAGGCCGTTGTCGCCATTGGCGGTGGCGCCGGAGCCCACTGCGACCGCGTTGGTACCGGTGCCGGTGCTGGGGGGCGCTACGTCGCCGCCGCCGATGCTGACTCCCTGGCCGCCGCCAGAATTGGCGATGGCGTCGATGCGGGTGTCCAATCCGGTCAGCGCCGTGTCGAACGCGCCCATCGCCGCGCCGATGCCGCTATAGCGCGTGCCCTGTACCAGATAGCTGCCGCCGATCAGGTTGCCCTTGGCATCCACCCTGCTGCCGGCGCCGAACGCGCCGGCCACGCCGCGCAGCTGCGCCAGGTTGACCGCATCGGTATCGGTGGTGCCGGCGGCCAGGTTGGTGAGCTGGCGCTCGGCGCCGGCGTGGCCGATGGAGATGGTGTTGTCGCGCTCGGCGACCGAGCCGGAACCCAAGGCCACGCTGTTGTTGGTGATCACCTGCACATCGTTGACGAAGGTGGAGTTGCCGACCCGTGCACCGGCACCGATCGCGACCGACTGGTCGCCATAGACGTCCGCGCCGGTGCCCATAGCGATGCTGTCGTTGAACATGAATGGGGGGCCTTCGCGGAAGAAGTCGCCGTTCCAGACCATCGCCTTGCCGATGGCGATGCTGCGGGTGCCGCCGGCCCAGGCGCCGCTGCCGATGGCGGTGGCGTCCTGCTGTAGCGCCAGCGCGGAAGACCCGACTGCGGTGCCGTTTTCCATTGGCGCGAAGGCTTGCGCGCCGACGGCCAAACCGCGATCGCTCAGCGCCCGCGCACCATTGCCCACGGCGGTCGCCCATTCGCCGGTAGCCTGCGTCTGTGCGCCCAGGGCGACCGCAGCATATTTGTTGGCGGTGGCGCTCTGGCCTACCGCGACGGTGCGTTCGGAACTGGCCTCGGCCAGCGCGCCGACCGCGGTGGAACTGTAGGCGATGGCCATCGCGCCGCCGCCCACCGCGGTGGACAGCGGGCCGGTGGCCTGGGTGGCCTGCAACTGCATCCCTTCCGCGCCTAAGCCGTCTTCGCCCACGTCGACGATGCCGCCGACGGCGACGCTGGAGCGGTCGCTGGCGATCGCGCCGGCACCGGCGGCCACGTTGTACTTGCCGCTGGCCTGGGCGCCGGCGCCCAGCGCGGTCGCTGCCACGCCGGAGGCGGAGGTCTGCTGCAGGATGACCACACCGTTGGGCTGGTAGGAGAAGTCCAGGTCGAGCATGCCGCCGACGGCGGTGGTGGAGACCTCGGTGGCCAGGCTGTTGTGGCCCGCCGCCAGCGCGTGTTTGGCGTAGCTGACCGCGCCTGCACCGAGCGCGACGGTGCCGGTGCCGACCGCCGAGGCCGCCTCGCCGGCGGCCAGCGCCTCGTCGCCGTCGGCGTAGGCGCCGGCATTGCTGCTGTCGCTGCCGGTGGCCTGGAAGTAACGCGCGGTGTCGCCGCTCGCATCCGCTGGCACCGCGTTCGCGTCGGTCGGCGCCGCATCGGCGGTCGCAGCCGGGGGCGCAGCCGCGATCGCTGCCGGGGCAGTGGCGGCCTGCGCCAGCGATGAGGTGGCCAGGCAAAGCGCGCAGGCAAGCGCCAGCGCGCTGCGGGCGCCAGTGCGCGAAACGGCTGGCGTGGCATGGCGGATCGGGCGATAGACGGCGGTGCCGCGTATGGTCGTGCATGCGTTCATGGCGATCTCTCGGTGCTGAGGCGGATGGACAGGAGCCGACGTCAGCGACGCGCAAGCGCGCCGCTTCGGTATCGGTGGTCTTGGGAGGCGCCGCTGACCCCGGGCGCGCTCCGTGCAGCGAACTTATGCGCCGCGTCATTTGCTTGTCACCCGCAACTTCTCGCACGATCATCACCGGGTTCTCACCGAGCAGGTGGGATGGGGAGCGCGCTCGAATGGTGAAGGCGTTAGTGAATTGGTTCGATCGGGCGCCGGTCGTGGACGAGGTGGACCGGCGCAACGTACGCGTGATCCAGCTGTTGCTGCTGTTCCTGGCGATCACCATCCCGGCCACGTTCGCGGTCGCGGTGACGCTCGCCTGGCCGCAGCTGCAGGGCCGTGCGGTGCCGCCGGGCCTAGTGGTGTCGCTGGCGATGAGCCTGCTGATCGCGGTGTGCGCCACGATCGGCTTGGTGCGCGTGCGCCGCGGCGCGCTGCGCGGGGGTGTCGGCTTGCTATTGGCCGCGATGCTGGCGTCGCTGCTGGTCAACGCCGCGGTCAACGGCCTGCAGCGCCAGTTGCCGGATCAGCTGGCGCAGATGCTGGTGCTGATCCTGGCCGGGCTGGTGCTCGGGCGCCGCGCGCTGTGGATCACCTTCGGCGCGCTGCTGCTGATGCTGGGCCTGGGTGTGGGCCACGATGCGCTACTGGAATTCGTCGAGGAGCCGGGGCGCGCGTTCTACAACCTGCCGTCGGTGCTGTTCAGCTATCTGCTGGTGACCCTGCTGCTGGATCGCACCACCGAAGCATTACGCGAGAGCCTGCGCGAATCCAATGCGCGCGGGCAACGCCTGCAGCAGGAAATGCTGGCGCGCGAGCGCGCCCAGGCGCAGCTGATCCATGCGCAGAAGCGCGAGATCGTCGAGCGCATGGCCGGTGGCCTGGCGCACGACTTCAACAACGTCCTGGCGGTGATCGTCGGCTTCTCCGCCACGCGCCACGACGACGACGCCGGCAGCGACGGCGCGCGCGTGGCGCAGCTGCAAGACAGCCTGGCGTCGGTGGAGGAGTCGGCACGGCGCGGCATGGCCATCATTCGCCGGCTGCTGCGCTTCAGCCGCCGCGATGGCGAGCAGGCCGAGGATTTCGACGCCGCGGCCGCCATCGATGCGCTGCAGCCGATGCTGCGGCAACTGCTGGAAACGCGCATCGTGCTGCGCTGCGCCTTGCCGGCGACGCCGGCGCCGATCCACCTGGATCGCAGCCAGTTCGAACTGATGCTGCTCAACCTGGCCAGCAACAGCCGCGACGCCATCGCCGAGCGCGGGCATCTGGACATCGCCGTGCGCAGCGAAGCGGCGTGGACGATCATCGAGATCGCCGACGACGGCCAGGGCATGCCGGCGGACGTGATGGCACGCGTGTTCGAGCCGTTCTACAGCACCAAGCCCGCCGACAGCGGCACCGGGCTCGGCCTGGCGGTGGTGCACGATCTGGTGGTGCGCGCCGGCGGCTGCATCCAGGTGCACAGCGAACTGGGTGTGGGCACCCGCTTCCGCATCGCCTTGCCTCACGCCGCCGCGGCGGCCGGCAATGCGCGTGTGGCCGCCGCTCAGCCGGACGGATCGAAGATGTAGCCCTTGCCGTGCACCGCCGCCAGCGGCAGGGCGACGCCGCAGCGGCGCTGTGCCTTGCTGCGCAGGCGGTGCACCATCGAGTCGAGGCGGTGCGCGTCGAAGTCGTACACGCGATCGGTCAGCGCCGCGATCAGCGCTTCGCGAGCGACCAGCAGGCCGGGCCGCTCGACCAGGCGTTGGCACAGGCGGCGCTCGCTCGCGGTCAGCGCGGCCGCCGCGCCGGACGGAGCCAGTAGACACCAGCCGTCTTCGCTGAGCTGCCAGCGTCCGCGTACCGGTTGCGGTGCCGCGCTGCCCAGGCGCCGGGTCAGGCTGTGCAGGGTCGCCGCCAGCAGGTCGATCTCCACCGGTTTGGCCAGGTAGGCATCGGCACCGCCGGTGAGTCCGCGCACCCGGTCCTCGGTCTGGCCGAGGCTGGTCAGCATGACGATGCCGATGCCGGAATACCGTTGGCGCAAGTCGCGGGCCACGGTGAAGCCGTCGGTATCGGGCAGGCCGACATCGAGCACGATGATGTCGGCGGGATCGGCCTGCAGTTGCGCCTGCAGTTCGGCGCCGCTGCCGCAGCCGTGGGGGTCGAAGCCGAAACGACGCAGGCCGGGAATCAGGATGCGCTCGCGCAGCATCGGATCGTCTTCCAGGACCAGGACGCGCAGGGCGGCAGCAGCGGGATGGGCATTCATACGCAGACGCAGTGTAGCCGGCGCCGACGCGCTTTCGCGTGCCGGCAACACTTACGGGAAGCAAACGCTGGCGCTGGCAGACTCGCTTTTTGATCCAACGGCGGACGTGATGGCAGCACGCATCGAGGATTACGCCATGCTCGGCAACTGCCGCAGCGCGGCGTTGGTGGACCGGCACGGTTCGATCGACTGGCTGTGCCTGCCGCGCTTCGATTCCGATGCGCTGTTCGCGGCCCTGTTGGGCACGCCGGAGCATGGGCGCTGGTCGATCGCGCCGGTCCGTGCCTTCACCAGCCGCCGCCACTACCGCGACGGCAGCCTGGTGCTGGAGACCGAGTTCGAGACCGAGGACGGCGCGGTGGCGGTGCTGGACTTCATGGTCGCCAGCAACGACGACGACGCGCACAACCACGTGGTGCGCATCGTGCGCGCATTGCGCGGGCGCGTGCCGCTGCGCATGCAGCTGCAGTTGCGCTTCAACTACGGCCGCACCATTCCCTGGGTGTCGCAGATCGACGGCGGCCTGCAGGCGATCGCCGGGCCGGACCAGATCGCGTTGCGCAGCCCGCAGCCGATGCATGGCCACGGCTTCGCCACCGAAGCGGACTTCACGCTGGAGGCTGGCGACAGCACCTGGTTCGTGCTCAGCCACGGCGCCTCGCACCTGGAACTGCCGCCGCCGCTGGCGCCGGAACAGGCGCTGGCGCAGACCGAGGCGTTCTGGCATGGCTGGTCGCACCGCTGCGTGCACGCCGGGCCGTGGACCGAGGCGGTGCGGCGTTCGCTGGTGGTGCTGAAGGGCTTGAGCTACCTGCCCACCGGCGCGATCGTCGCCTCCCCGACCACCTCGCTGCCGGAACGGCTCGGCGGCGAGCGCAACTGGGACTACCGTTTTTGTTGGCTGCGCGATGCGGTGTTCACCCTGACCGGGCTGCACGCCGCCGGCTATTCCGACGAAGCGGCTGCGTTCCATGGCTGGCTGCAGCGCACCGTGGCCGGCTCGCCGGACCAGTTGCAGGCGCTGTACGGCATCGGCGGCGAACGGCGCATGTCCGAATGGGAGGTGGACTGGCTGCCCGGCTACGAAGGCGCGCTGCCAGTGCGGGTGGGCAATGCCGCCGCCGGCCAGTTCCAGCTGGACGTGTACGGCGAGGTGATCGCCGCGTTCCATCGCGGGCACCACGAAGGCATGGCGACCGCGGCGCGTGGCCGCTCGCTGGCGCGGCAACTGCTCGAAGTGCTGGAGCAGCGCTGGCGGGAGCCGGACGAAGGCATCTGGGAGATCCGCGAGCAGCGCCGCCATTTCGTCCATTCCAAGGTGATGACGTGGCTGGCGTTCGACTACGGTGCGCGCGACGGGGTCACCGATGCCGACGCCGCGCAACGCGCGCACTGGCGCGCGCTGGCCGACGAAGTGCATGCGCAGGTGCTGCAACAGGGCGTGCACCGCGACGGCTATTTCGTGCAGAGCTACGGCAGCGAGCGGCTTGACGCGGCGACGCTGCTGATCCCGCTGGTCGGCTTCCTGCCGGCGGACGATCCGCGCGTTGCGGCCACCGCCGATGCGATCGCGCAACGGCTGAGCATCGATGGCCTGGTCGAGCGCTACCGCGCCGACGACGACAGCGGCGACGGCCTGCCGGCGGGCGAGGGCACCTTCATCGCCTGCAGCTTCTGGCTGGTGGAGAACTACGCGTTGCTCGGCCGCACCGTGCAGGCGCGCGCGTTGTTCGAGCGCCTGCTCGGCCTGTGCAACGACGTCGGCCTGCTGGCCGAAGAATACGATCCGCGCAGCGGCCGCATGCTCGGCAATTTTCCGCAGGGCTACTCGCACGTGGCATTGGTCCACGCCGCGTTGCGCCTGCATGGCTTACTCGGCGAACAGGAAATGCATTCATGAGCGATGCGACGCAAACCACCCCACCCTGCCTGATCGTGGTCTTCGGCGCACGCGGCGACCTGACCCGGCGCCTGGTGCTGCCGGCGCTGTACAACCTGCGCCGCAGCGGCGCGTTGCCCGAACAGTTCGCGGTGATCGGCGTTGACCACGGCGACATCAGCGAGAACAGCTGGCGGCGCATGCTCGGCAACGCACTGCACGGGCTGATGGCCGACCGCGACGCCGAGTTCAAGGCCGACGGCCTGGACGAAGACGTGTGGACCTGGCTGCGCACGCGCCTGCACTACCTGCGCGGCGATTTCGCCGATGCGGCGACCTATCGCGCGCTGGGCGAGGTGATCGAAAAATACGGCGCGCAGTACCAGACCTGCGGCAACGTGCTGTTCTACCTGGCCACCGCGGCGCGCTTCTTCGCCCCGGCGATCGAGCAGCTGGGCGCGGCCGGACTGGTCAAGCAACGTGCCGGCGGCGGCTGGCGCCGGGTGATCGTGGAGAAGCCGTTCGGTCACGACCTGCGCAGCGCCAAGGAGCTCAACGCCATCGTCGGCCGCGTGCTCGACGAGGACCAGGTGTTCCGCATCGACCACTTCCTGGGCAAGGAAACGGTGCAGAACATCCTCGCCTTCCGTTTCGCCAATGGCCTGTTCGAGCCGGTGTGGAACCGCGACCGCATCGACCACGTGCAGATCACCGCCGCCGAGACCATCGGCGTGGAAGGGCGCGGCGGGTTCTACGATCCCACCGGTTGCCTGCGCGACATGGTGCCCAACCACCTGTTCCAGTTGCTGGCGATGATCGCGATGGAACCGCCGGCGGCGTTCACTCCGGCCTCGATGCTGCGCCGGCGCGCCGAGGTGATCGAGGCGGTGCGGCCGCTGGCCGCGTCCGATGTGGTGCGCGGCCAGTACGCGGCCGGCGCGATCGGGCGCAACGCGGTGCCCGGCTACCGCGAGGAAGACACGGTGCCGGCCGATTCCAACACCGAGACCTATGTGGCGATGAAGCTGCAGGTGGATACCTGGCGCTGGGCCGGCGTGCCGTTCTACTTGCGCACCGGCAAGCGCCTGCGCGAGCGCACCACCGAGATCGCGATCCGCTTCAAGCCGGCGCCGCTGGCGCCGCTGCGCAGCGCCGAGATCGGCGGCTACGGTCCCGACTGGCTGGTGCTGCACATCCAGCCCGACGAAGGCATCTCGCTGCAGTTCGACGTCAAGCGCCCGGGCGCGCGGGTCAGCCTGGCGCCGGTTCGCATGGACTTCCGCTACCGCGACTGGTTCCCGAAGGAATACTCGGTCGGCTACGAGCGCTTGCTGCAGGACTGCATGCATGGCGAGGCCGGTCTGTTCCAGGACGCGACGATGGTCGAAGCCGCCTGGCGCATCGTGCAGCCGATCCTGGATGCCTGGCAGGCCTCGGCCGACGAAGTGGCGCAATACCCGGCCGGCAGCGCCGGCCCGGCCGCCGCAGACGCACTGCTCGCGCTCAACGGCGGCCACAGCTGGCGCACTCTGACCGCCGGCCGCCGCCCGCCGCCGCGGCGCCCAGCGGAAGGCAGTGCCGACGCCAAGCCCGCCGCGCCGGCGAAGCGTTCGGCGGCGGCCAAGCCTGCCGTGTCCAAGGCCAGGCCTGCCGCTTCCAAGGCCAAGGCGGCCGCCGCCGGCAAGTCCAGCCAGGCCGCTTTGCCGAGCAAAGCGGTCGCATCGGCGAAGAAGGCAGCGGGCAAGAAGGCGGCCGCACCCAGGAAGGCAGCCACGTCGAGTTCCGCGAAAGCGAGCAAGCCGGTGGCGAAGAAGTCGCCGGCGACCGCGACCAGGCGCGCCGGGGCGAAGCGCTGACCGGCGATGCGCCGAACAACGCGGGTGGCCTCGGGCCATCCGCCGCGATCAGTGCTGGCTGCAGTCGGGACTGAAGTCCCTCATCAAGCGATCGCCCCGATGGCGCCGCACAGCGTCCACGCCGAAGCTCCTGATCGCCGTGCACTGCAGCCGGATCGCTGCAAGTTCAGTTGCCAGCCAGCGGCGCCTCGTGCCAACCCCGCGACCAAGCCCGCATCACGCCGCCAGCAACGCTTGCCTCGCGTCCTGCCCGGCCTCGCAATGCACGTACAGCACCGGCATGCCGTGCGCTTCCAGCACCGCGGCCAGTTGCCGCTGCCGGGCCAGATAGTGTTCGTAGACCCGCTGCAGGCGCTCGCAGTCCTGCCGGTCGTGGGCGTAGTGCGCGCACCAGCTGGCCGGGTCGAACAAGGCCATGCGCACTTCGCCGCCGCGGTAGCGCAGCAGCGGTTCGGGCGGGCTGGCCAGCCATTCTTCCTGGTCCGGCGCCAGCAGCGCGGTCTCGATCAGCGGCCACAGCGGCGCCAGGCCCTGGTTGTCGTATTGCATCGACATCATCGCGGCCAGGTCGTTGACCGTCAGATAGCGCGCGTGTTCGATCTGCGCGCCGAACGCCTGCTGCGCCAGCAGCGCGGTGTCCGGCTGCGCCATGCCTTGCGCCAGCAGCACGTCTTCCAGCGCCTCGGCGACCGGTTGCAGCGTCTCGGCCGGCCCGCTGAGCAGGAACGGCACCACCCGCAGCGCGCCGCCGAGCAGCGCGGCGTCGGCCTGGAACGGCGGCGGCACGGTGCCGTCGGCATCGGCGCCGAACGCCAGCAGGCGCGGGCCGGCGTCGCGGCCGGGCGCGCGTGCGCGCAGCTCGTCCAGGCGCCGGTGCATCGGCCAGCCAGGGCGCAGTACCTCGGCGGGGTCGAAATGCGCGCCGGCCAGGCTCAGTTCCAGCGTGCGGACCGCCGGCACCAGTTGCGCCAGGTCGCGGCCGACCTTCTCGGCCAGTTCTGCGGCCAGGGCGTGCGGCAGCGCCGCGTGGGCCGGGGCGAGCCCGGCGGACAGTTCCAGGGCGATCACGCCGCGGGCATTCATGCTGGCAATGGCTTGGCTCATGGCTTGGCGGTTGGCCCGTCGCGGGCGCAAAGCTACACTCGCTTCATTATGCCTGCGCTAACGTGCAGGTCATGTCCCCGACCCCTCGCGCGAGGTAATCCCATGCCAGTAGCCCGCCCCGTCGCCATTCTCGGCGGCGTTCGCATTCCGTTTTGCCGGCAGAACACGGCGTATGCGGATGTCGGGAACCTCGGCATGTCGGTGCGCACGCTGGGCGCTCTGGTCGAGCGCTACGGCCTGCACGGCCAGCAGCTGGGCGAGGTGGCGATGGGGGCGGTGATCAAGCACTCCAGCGACTGGAACCTGGGCCGCGAGGCCGCGCTGTCGTCGGGGCTGTCGCCGTTGACCCCGGGCATCACCCTGCAGCGGGCCTGCGGCACCAGCCTGGACAGCATCATCACCGTGGCCAACAAGATCGCGCTGGGGCAGATCGAATCGGGCATCGGCGGCGGTTCGGACACCACCTCGGAAGTGCCGATCGTGTATGGCAAGAAGCTGCGCGCGCGGCTGCTGGCCGCCAACCGCGCCAAGACCACCGGCGACAAGATCCGCGCGCTGACCCGCAGCTTCAAGTTCGCCGAACTCAAGCCGGAGTTTCCCGGCGTGGCCGAGCCGCGCACCGGCAAGAGCATGGGCGACCACTGCGAGGACATGGCCAAGCAGTGGAACATCGCGCGCGATTCGCAGGACGCCTGGGCGGTGTCCTCGCACCACAAGCTGGCCGCCGCCTACGAGCGCGGCTTCTTCGCCGACCTGATCGCGCCGTTCCGCGGCGTGGAGCGCGACAACATCCTGCGCGCCGACACTTCGCTGGAGAAGCTGGCTACGCTGAAGCCGGCGTTCGACAAGGTCAGCGGCCGCGGCACCCTGACTGCCGCCAATTCCACCCCGCTGACCGACGGTGCCGCGGCGGTGCTGCTGGCCTCGGAGCAATGGGCGCAGGCGCACGGCCATGTGCCGATGGCCTACCTGCGCGACGCCCAGGTCGCCGCGGTGGACTTCGTGCACGGCGAAGGCCTGCTGATGGCGCCGACCATCGCCGTGCCGGACATGCTCAAGCGCCACGGCCTGAGCCTGCAGGACTTCGACATCTACGAGATCCACGAGGCCTTCGCCGCGCAAGTGCTGTGCACGCTGCGCGCCTGGGAGAGCGAGGACTACTGCCGCGCCCGGCTGGGCCTGGAGGCGCCGCTGGGGCAGATCGACCCGGCCAAGATCAATCCGTTGGGGTCCTCGCTGGCCACCGGCCATCCGTTCGCCGCGACCGGCGCGCGCATCGTCGCCACGGTGGCCAAGCAGCTGGTCGAACGCGGCGGCGGGCGTGCGCTGATCTCGATCTGCACCGCCGGCGGCATGGGCGTGGTGGCGATCGTCGAGCGCTGAGTGAGGCCCGCGCGCCTGGCGCCTCGGGCCGCGCGCGTGCAGGGTGGTGGCGCTGCGCAACGACGAACTGAACAAGCGCACGTTCTACTGGCATGCGCCGGGCTGGTACGTGCTGATCCTGGTGAGCGTTGTGATCTACGCGATCGCGGCGTTGATTGCGTGCAAGCGCAGCAGCCACGTGCTCGGCATGTGCGCGGCGCCTCGGCGCCGGCGCAACCGCTTCATCCTGCTCACGGCTGGTGCGTTCGTGGCCGGACCGTTGCTGGGGTCCGCCATCGGCGGCGAGGCCGGGGTCTGGCTGGGCCTGGGGCTGTTCCTGGTCATGCTGGTCGTCAGCCTGCTCGGCGCGCGCATCCTGGTGCCGTGGCGCATGGACGAGCGCTATGCGCGCTACAAGGGCGTGGCGCCCACATTCTGGCGCGCCTGCCGGCGTTACGGCGCTGAGCCGGTCGGTTCGACCGGCCAAGCGCTGGCCGCACAATCCTTACACGAGGAAGCCGGTGCCGGCTGCAGCCGGCACCGGCCGCGGTCAACAGCGCGGCATTGCTGGTGCCGCCGCGCTCATTCCAGCGGGCGTGGGAAACCGTGCTCGTCGCGGCGCTCGGCGCTGCCCGGATCCGGATCGATCGGCACCACCGGCGCGCTGGCCGCCGGCAGCGGCTGGGCCAGTTCGCCGCGTTGCACGCGCAGCGCGTTGGCGTAGCAGCGGTGCGCCAGAACCGGGTCGCCGGCCTCGGCATAGCCATCGCCGAACGCCTCCCAGGCCTCGGTGCCGGCGCCCAGCGCCAACGCGCGGTGCAGGAACTCCTCCGACTGCGGCCACTGCTGTTGCTGATGCGCCAGGCGCGCCAGGGTCAGCAGCAGCCCGGGGCTGTCCGGATGGCTCTGCAGCCAGCGCTGCGCGCTGGCGCGGCGCGAATCGTATTTTTCCACCGGCAGGCGGCCGTACAGCGCTGCCAGGCCTTCGTCCCAACGCGTGTCCAGCGCCTGTTCCACGCTGCGCAGCGCCGCGTCGTCCCAGTGCAGGGCGGCGGCGCGGACCGCGTAGGCCTCGACCACGGCCGGTTCGCTGCGCAGCGACTTGGGCAGGCTTTCCCAGCGTTCGGCCAGCGCGTTGGCATCGTCCGCCTGTTGCAGCGCCGCGGCGGCCAGGCGCGATTCCAGCAGGCCGACCGCCTCCAGCGGCAAGGCCTGCTGCTGGCGGATCGCCCCGAGCTGGCCGTAGGCCTCGCCGGCACGGCCGATGCTGGTCAGCGCCTCGGTGCGCAGCAGCAACCCGCGCGGCGGCAACGGCTGCGCCGCGGCAACGTCCAGCGCATTGATCGCATCGACCGGACGTTGCTGGGCCAGCAGACGTTCGCCCTGCAGCAGCGCGTGCGCGCCGGCGTCGCGTTCGCCCAGGCGCTGCAGATAGCGATTGGCCGCCTCCGCGTCGGCGCGCGCATCGGCCACGCGCACTGCTGCGACCAGGGCGATGGCGCTGACTTCGGGATCTTCCGCAGCGGCATTGAGCTGTTTCTCGGCGCGCGCCCACTGGCCGTTGTGCAATGCGGTCAGGCCTTCGATCAGGCGCGCGCGCGACTGCTTGCGGCGATGCCGGCCCCAGGCGCGGAACGGGAAGCTGAGCAGGTTCCACAGCAGCAACAGCACCAGGAAGGCGATCACCAGCAGCAGCACCGCCTGCGGCAGCGGCGAGATGTAATCGTTGCCGCCGGCGCGCACGATCACTTCGCCCAGGTTGCCCAGCTTGTCCTGCGCCAGCCACTGCGCGCCGATCACGCCCAGGGCGATCACCACCAGCAACACGATCAGGGAACGGAGGGATTTCATGGTTGGCTCCTTGCGTCGCGCATGTGGCGCAACTGCTGCAGGGTGGTGCCCAGCTCGGGGACGGCTGGGCGCAGGGCGGCGTTGCGCAGGGTTTGCAGCGTGGCGCGGCGTTCGCGCAGCGGCGCCGAATCCGGCCACAGGCGTTGCAGCCAGGTGCCGGCACGGGTCAGCGCGCCGCGGTAGCCGCGCGCGTCGCCACGTTCCAGCGCGGCGCGCGCCAGGCTTAGCTCCAGTTGCAGCGCGTCGCGCGCGGCGACCCGCTCCGAACGCGCGACCAGCACGCCGCCCTGGGCGGGGCGGATCTTGACCAGCGGCGACAGCAGCCGTTGCCACAGCGGCAGTTGCGTAGGCTCGGGCAGTTGCGTGGGCAATGCCTCCAGGCTGGCGGCGAAGGCGTCCAGCTGCGCCGACAGCCGCGCCTGCGGCCCCTCGCCGAGCGCGTCCAGCGCGGTACGTTCCTGCAGCAGCACCTGGCGCAGGTTGAGATAGCGCGGATCGTCCACGCCTTCCAGCACGCCGCTGGCCAGCGCATAGGCGCGGCGGGCGCCCTGCGCATCGCCGGCCACGTCCAGACGCTGCCGACCCTGGCTCAACAGTAGCTCCACCTCGTCCAGGCGCAGCGCCTGCGCGCCGTGGCGGTTGGAGTCGGCGAGCTTGGCGACGTTGTCTTCGAGCAGCGCGCTGCGCTGGCTCAGGCCGAGCATCTCGTCGCGCAGCACGCGGTTGGTGCTGGCCGCGTCCTGCACCCGCTGCACGGTGGCGCGCTGGTCGCGGCGCAGCGTTTCCAGATTCTGTTGCAGGGCCTGCAACTGCAGCTGGGTCTCGGATTGTTCGGCCAGCGCGCGCGCATTGCGCGCCTGCCACCACTCCCAGCCGCGCCAGCCGGCCAGCGCGAGCGCCGCCAGCATGGCCAGCAACAGCAGCAGCCAGATCCAGCGCGTGGAACGGCGAGGCGTGGACGAGATTTCGGTCATCGGCGGGGGCATCCTTATCGCCTGCGTCCCGTCGCGACGATGGCGACGGCCGGACGTCGGCACGCAGGAGCATGGCGTGAGCGGCACCGTACCCGCAAGCCGGGGGTCGGCGCGCGTTCAGCGAAGTGGCGAGCGCGTTACGATCGCCGCGGCGGCGGCGGCCAGTTGCTGTGGCAGCGGACCGGCGGCACGGGCGATGTTGACGAAGCCGAGATCGGCGGCCTGCGCGGCCAGCCGCGCGCTGGCGGCGACCAGCGGCCGCGCGCGCCAGGCCGCGCGCAGGTCCTCGGGCAGCTGGTCCAGCACCAGCCGCAGCGCCTCGCCGCTGCTCAGCGCCAGCACGCCCGGCGCCGCGGCGCGCAGCCGGGCGATGCGCGCCGCGGACAGCGGCAACGGCACCCGGCGGTAGACATCGGCGCGCTGCAGTGGCGTGCCGCGCGCCTGCAGCTGCGCGGCGATCAGGCCACGCCCGCCGGGCGCGGTGACCAGGCCGACGGCGCCATCTCTGGCGGCCAACTGCGGCAAGGCCAGCAGCCCATCGCTGTCCATCCGTTCCGGTACCGCGACCTCGGCGATGCCATGGCGTTGCAGCGCGCGCGCGGTGCCGGTGCCCACCGCCAGCCAGCATTGCCCGGGCGCTGCGGCCAGCGGTTGCAGCGCCGCGGCCGCGTGCACCGCCGCCGGACTGCTGAAGATCACCCGCGGCGCGGCCAGCGCCAGCGCCAGCGCGGTGCGCGTGGCGGCGTCGTCGCAGGCCTGCAGGCGCCAGGGCGAGACCGCCAGCAGCCGCGCGCCGACCCGCGCCGCCGCGCGCCGCAGCGGCGCGTGCTCGCCCTGCGGGCGCAGCGAGATCAGGGTCCAGGCCGCGGCGGCAGCGGTTGCATGTGCGCTCATGCCAGGCATTATGCGAGCCCCTACCGGCAGCACAATCGCACCATGGCAGCGGATCTTCCTTTCGATGCGTTCCTGCAGCAGTTGCAGCGGCAGTTCGACGCGATGCCGCCGGTGGCGGCGCTGCAGGTCGCGCTGCAAGGCTATGCCGAACAGCGCTTGCATGTGGTCGCGCCGCTGGCGGCCAATCTCAACGACAAGGGCAATGCCTTCGGCGGCAGCCTCGGCTCGGTGATGACACTGGCCGGCTGGGCGCTGGTCAATTGCGAACTGCACCGTGCCGGCCTGCAGGCCGACGTTTACGTCGCCGACACCCAGGTGCGCTACCTGGCGCCCCTGTACGCCGACCTGCATGCGCAGGCCGGCGCCGACGCGGAAGCCGACTGGAACGCGTTCGTGCGCACCTTCCGCCAGCGCGGCCGTGCCCGGATCGGCATTCAGGCCCAGGTCGGGCCGGCCGCCGCCGCCGCCGCCGCGACGCTGAGCGGCCGCTTCGTCGCCATCGCGAGAGGGTAGGATGCGCGCACCGCTCGCGCCCATCCGGAAACCCGCCATGCACTCGACGTTTCGCGCCCTGGTGCTGCTGCTGGCGCTGGGTTTGGCCGGCACCGCGCTGGCCGGCAGCCGCAGCCAGCAGAACAAGCTCGACGCCCTGCAGGCCGCCTACGGCACGGCGATCCGCTGGAGCGAGTTCGAGTCGGCCTGGGAAGCGGTGGACCCGCCCTACCGGCAGGCGCACCCGCTGACCGATCTGCAACTGGAGCGCTACCGCCAGGTGCAGGTGTCCTCCTACAAGGTCGGGCGGGTCGGCGTGCTCGACGGCGACGCGGTGCGCGACATCGAACTGGGCGTGATCAACCGCAATACCCAGGCCGAGCGCATCGTGCGCTACCGCGAGCGCTGGCGCTGGGACGCGCAGGCCAAGACCTGGTGGCTGCTGGACGGGCTGCCGGACTTGTGGAACGGCCAGTAGCGCCGCCCGCCAGCTGTGCGACAATCGGCGCCCGCTTCCAGCCCCTTATTCCTGTGAACTTCGAAGAACCGCTGGCCTTCGCCGGCCGCAACCCGATGCTGGCCCTGGCCCTGGTCGGCCTGACCATCGCCCTGATCGTCACCGAAATCGCGCGCCTGTTCCGTGGTTTCAAGACCCTGCGCCCGGCCGAACTGACCCTGCTGATCAATGCCGGCAACGCGGTGCTGGTCGATCTGTCGGCCGCGGCCGATTTCGAGAAAGGCCATATCGCCGGTAGCCGCAACGCCACGCCGAGCCAGTTCGGCCCCGAGCACAAGCTGGTGGCCAACGCCAAGGCCGCGCCGGTGGTGCTGGTGTGCCGCACCGGCAGCACCGCCGATGCCGCCGCCAAGCAGCTGAAGAAGGCCGGCTTCGAGCAGGTCTACGTGCTCGACGGCGGCATCGCCGCCTGGCAGCAGGCCGATCTGCCGCTGGTCAAGGGCCGCTGATCGCGCCGCCCGGCCGGGCGCCGAGCGCCGCGGCCGGCATGTGATAATCCCGAATCTCTTTGTTACCTGAATCCACCGGAGTCAAGCAATGTCCGACGTCACCAACAACGGCGCCACGGCGCCGGCCGAAGCCGGCCCCGCGTTCACCATCGAGAAGATCTACGTCAAGGATGTGTCCTTCGAGTCGCCCAACGCGCCGGCGGTGTTCAACGACAACGTGCAGCCGGAGCTGCAGCTCAACCTCAACCAGCGCGTGCAGCGCCTGAACGAGCAGGCCTTCGAAGTGGTGCTCGCGGTGACCCTGACCTGCACCGCCGCCGGCAAGACCGCGTATGTGGCCGAAGTGCAGCAGGCCGGCGTGTTCGGCCTGGTCGGCCTGGACCCGCAGGCGGTGGACGTGCTGCTCGGCACACAGTGCCCGAACATCCTGTTCCCGTACGTGCGTTCGCTGGTCAGCGACCTGATCCAGGCCGGCGGCTTCCCGCCGTTCTTCCTGCAGCCGATCAACTTCGAAGCGCTGTACGCCGAAACCCTGCGCCAGCGCGCGCAGCAGGACGAGACCAAGTCGCTGGCCGACTCGGAGCCGGCCGGCAACGCCTGACGCGTCCGCCGTTGCGCATGCGCGATCACCCCGCGAAGAAGATCGCTGTCCTCGGCGCCGGCTCCTGGGGCACCGCCCTGGCCGCGCTCCTCGCCCGGCACGGTTTTCCGACCGTGCTGTGGGGACGCGATGCCGCCGTCGCCGAGGCGATTGGGCAGCGCCACGAGAACCCGCGCTACCTGCCGCAGATTGCGTTGCCGGCGGCGCTGCAGGCCACCACCGACCTGGCGGCGGCCGTGCACGGCGCCGACTGGATCCTGGTGGTGGTGCCGTCGCACGCGTTCACCGAAACCCTGCATCAGCTGGCGCCGTTGCGCCCGGCGCAGGCCGGCGTGGCCTGGGCGACCAAGGGCTTCGAGCCGGGCTCCGGGCGCTTTCTGCATGAAGTCGCACAGCAGATACTGGGCGATGACGTGCCGCTGGCAGTGGTGACCGGGCCGTCGTTCGCCAAGGAAGTGGCGCTGGACCTGCCGACCGCGGTGACCGTGCACGGCGATGCCGCGTTCGCACAGCAGGTCGCAGACGCGATGCACGGCCCCACCTTCCGCGCCTACACCGGCGACGACATGGTCGGTGCCGAGTTGGGCGGGGCGATGAAGAACGTACTGGCGGTGGCCACCGGCGTGGCCGACGGCATGGAGCTGGGCCTGAACGCCCGCGCCGGCCTGATTACCCGCGGCCTCAACGAAATGCTGCGGCTGGCCGCGGCGATCGGCGGCAAGCCGGAAACGCTGATGGGCCTGGCCGGACTCGGCGACCTGGTGCTGACCTGCACCGGCGACCTGTCGCGCAACCGGCGCCTGGGCCTGGCCCTGGGCCGCGGGCAGACCCTGCACGACGCGGTCCGCGCGATCGGCCAGGTGGTCGAGTCGGTGCAGACCGCCGACGAAGTGATGCGCCAGGCCGAACGTCATGGCATCGACCTGCCGATCTCCAACGCGGTGCGCGCGGTGCTGCACGGCGCGATGACGCCGGCGGCGGGCCTGCAGCAGTTGCTGGCCCGCGAGCAGAAACCCGAGTATCCGACCACGCTGTTCAGCTGACCGCGCCTTGTTCCAGACACGAAAAAGCCCGGCCGAAGCCGGGCTTTTTCGTGTCTGCGGCCATCCAGCCTGCATGGCGCACAAAAAAAGAAGCCCGGTCCTGGGACCGGGCTTCGAACCGCGCGCAGCGGGAGAGAGAGACGCGGCGCGCAGTGCTACGCGGTGCTGCTTACCAGCTGAAGCGCGGGCCGACGAACCATTCCTTGTCGCCGTCGCGGTTCATCTTCAGGTCCGCGCTCAGGCCCCAGTTCTGGTTGAGCTTGGCCTGGGCGCCGAGGCGGCCGTAGAACTCGCCGTCCGGGTTGCTGCCGTTCTTCTTGGTGTAGTCCTCGTAACCGCCCAGCGCATACACCTCAAGGTACGGGTTGAACGCGGTACGGATGCCGGCTTCGGCGCTGTAGCCGTTGAACTTGCTGCCGAATTCCGGGTCGAAGCGGTTGTAGGCCACGCGGGTCACCAGGTCGGTGCTGGTCGAGATCTCGTGGTTGTAGCCGGCGCCGATGCGCCACTGGTCGACGTCGACGTCGCCGAAATCGGTCTTCTGGCGGTTGAAGTCGCCGAACACGCTGAAGTTCGGGTTGATCGCGTAGGAGCCCTTGATGGCCCAGCCATCCGCGTCGCCGCCGTTGGCGTCGGTCTTGATGTAGCCGCCTTCGACGTAGTTGTAGGACAGGCCTTCGGCAGCGGAGGCAGCGAACGGCAGGGTGGCCAGGAGGGCGAGAGCGAGCAGAGAAGTCTTCATGATCGGGATATCCTTTTATTGGTTTAGTCGGCGCTGAGGCGTGGGCCGTTCGCTGCCGATATGTAAATTATCCGTTAGCCACCCGAACTTCCCCTGAATTTAAAACTGACCGGTACATAAATCAGACAGTATGTTCAGGAACTTTTGGGGTGCGGTTGTAGCCGCGGCGGCTGAATGCGCTTCCGGCGCGGCGCCGCAAAGCCGGTCTGCGCCGCACGTTCTGCCGCCCCATAGATAAATAAGGTGCGCACGCGCCGCTGGCCTCGGCGTTGATGCGCGCCTTGTCCGCGCGCCCGACGCGCAGTCCGGCCCAGGGAAACGCGTTCGCGATCGGCCGGCGGCCTGCCGTGCGCTCAATCCGCGCCGGGGAAGCCCAGCTGCCGCCATGCTTCGAACACCACCACCGCCACCGCGTTTGACAGGTTGAGGCTGCGGTTGTGCGGGCGCATCGGCAGGCGCAGGCGTTGCGCGGGCGGAACCTGCTCCAGCACCTCGGCGGGCAGGCCGCGGGTCTCTGGGCCGAACAGGAACGCATCGCCGTCGGCGAAGGCGGGCGCATCGTAGCGGGTGCTGCTGCGGGTACTCAGGGCGAACAGGCGGCGCGGAGCGATGGTCTGCAACGCGGCGTCCAGCGAAGCGTGGACCTGCAGGCGTGCGTATTCGTGGTAGTCCAGGCCGGCGCGTTTGAGCTGCTTGTCCTCGAGCTCGAAGCCGAGCGGCTCGATCAGGTGCAGCTGGGTGCCGGTGTTGGCGCAAAGGCGGATGGCATTGCCGGTGTTGGGCGGTATTTCGGGTTGGAACAGCAGGACATGCAGCGTGGGCGTGGCGGTCATCGGCGCAGTTTACGCGCCGGCGCCGGTCAAGCGTCGCCGGCTCAGCGCGCCAAGCTGGTGGTCAGATCCTGACTCAGGTTCTGCAGGCTTGGCTGTAGCTGCAGCATCGCGCTGTCCAGGGCACCGCTGACCACGCTGCCGATCGCGATCACGCTCTGGGTGTCGGCGCTCGGACGCACCTGCAGCGCGGCCAGGGTGACGACGCCGCTGTTGCGCTCGACGCTGCGCTGGGCGATCTGCTCGGCGGAAGGGCGGACCTGCATGCTGTCCAGAGTGGCGATGGCAGGTGCGGCGATGGCCGGCGCGGCGAGCAGGGCGGCGATGGCGAAGCTCAGGGCGAAGGAAACGGTTTTCATGGCGGGCCTCTTTAGTGTTATTTAATAGTGGTGATGTAGTAATGGGTAACACCAAATCAGGGTGTGCAAGACCCTCTTCTGCCTTTTATCTTTATTAAGCTCTTGTTCACTTTTTCAATTTGGCAGTGTTTTGTTGCGCCCAGCTGCAAATCAGATCCTGTGCCAACTTCAAGGCTTTGTTATTCCAGTTTTTTTGTGAGCCGTGTGTCCGCGGGCGGACACACGGTCCCTTGCGTCCGTCTTCGGCTTGCCGGTCACCTCTCGGGCAGCGGCGTCGGCGCATCGCGTTCAGCATCGACGGTGCCGGCGATGCTCAGGAGCGGACCGAACGGCATACGCGGGCATGGCGCCGGCCCGTTACGATCGAGGCCTGGCTCTCCTTCCACTCATTCCTCAAAAGGAACTTGCATGACCGTGTCGATCCGCCCGCGTGGGGCGCTGCTGGCCATCGCCCTGTCCACCGCGCTCGGCGCGCTGAGCTACGCGCCGCCGTCGAGTGCGGCCAGGCCGCCGGCGGCGGCGACAGTGGATATCGCCTACGAGCAGTTCACCTTGCCCAACGGCCTGCGCGTGGTGGTGCATACCGATCGCAAGGCGCCGATCGTGGCGGTCAACCTCTGGTACCACGTCGGCGCCAAGGACGAGCCGGCCGGGCGCACCGGTTTCGCGCACCTGTTCGAACATCTGATGTTCCAGGGCAGCGAGAACCACAGCGGCGAGTTCTTCGAACCGTTCAAGCAGGTCGGCGCCACCGACCAGAACGGCACCACCAACAGCGACCGCACAAACTATTTCGAGAACGTGCCGACCACCGCGCTGGACATGGCGCTGTGGATGGAGTCCGACCGCATGGGCCACCTGGTCGGCGCCATCGACCAGGCCGCGCTCGACGAACAGCGCGGCGTGGTCCAGAACGAGAAGCGCCAGGGCGAGAACCAGCCCTACGGCCAGGCCTGGGACAGGCTGAGCCGCGCGCTATATCCGAAGGGCCACCCGTACCACCACAGCGTGATCGGCTCGATGAACGATCTCAACGCCGCCTCGCTGGCTGACGTGAAGCAGTGGTTCCGCACCTGGTACGGGCCGAACAACGCGGTGCTGGTGCTGGCCGGCGACATCGATGTGGCCACCGCGAAAGAGAAGGTCGCGCGCTATTTCGGCGACATCCCGGCCGGACCGAGCATGGCGCAGCCGCAGGTCGACGTGGCCCAGCGCACCCAGTCCACCCGCGAGACGATGACCGACAAGGTGCCGCAGGCGCGCATCTACCGCGTCTGGAACGTGGCCCAGACCGGCACCGAGGACATCGACCGCCTGCAGCTGCTGGCGCAGTTGCTGGGCGGGGCCAAGTCGTCGCGGCTGGACCGTCGCCTGGTGCACGAGGACAAGCTGGTCGACCAGATCAGCGCCGGCGCCTGGCCGTCGCAGCTGGGCTCCAGCTTCGGCATCATCGCCACGGTGAAGCAGGGCGTGGATCCGGCCAAGGTCGAGGCGGTGATCGACGAGGAACTGCGCAAGCTGCTCGACAATGGGCCGGACAAGGACGAGCTGTTGCGTGCCAAGACCGCGTTTCGCGCAGGCTTCGTGCGCGGCATCGAACGCATCGGCGGGTTCGGCGGCAAGGCCGATGCGCTGGCCGAGTGCACGGTGTTCACCGGCGATCCGGGCTGCTTCCGCACCTCGCTGGCCACGATCGAATCCACCCGCGCGCGCGACCTGAAGGCGGTGGGCCGCAAATGGCTGGGCAAGGGCGATCACACCCTGGTGGTGCAACCGGGCGAGCGCGTGGCGCTGGCCGAGGATCCGGCGGTGCAGCCGGCGCCGCTGAATGCGCCGCCGGTCGATCCGAAGTACCGCGCGCTGCCCAGCGTCGTCGATCGCAGCGCCGGCCCGCCCAAGACCACCCAGTTCCCGCAGTTGAAGTTCCCGGCGTTGCAGCGCGCCACGCTGAAGAACGGCACCCAGCTGATCCTGGCCGAGCGCCACGACGTGCCGGTGGTGCAATTCAGCTACGAATTCCATGGCGGCTTCAGCGCCGACCAGGGGCGCAAGTCTGGCACCGCCAACTTCACCATGGGCATGCTCGACGAAGGCGCTGGCGAGCGCGACGCGCTGGGCTTCGCCGATGCCGCCGACAGCCTGGGCGCCGCGCTCAGCGCCGGTGCGTCGCTGGATGGCAGTAATGCCTACCTGTCGGCCTTGAAGGAGAACCTGGCGCCGTCGCTGGCGCTGTACGCCGATTTACTGCGGCGCCCGCGCTTCGAACAGAAGGAGATCGAGCGGATCAAGGCCAGCTGGATCGCCGGCATCCGCCAGGAGAAGGCGCAGCCCAACGCGGTGGCGATGCGGGTGCTGCCGCCGCTGCTGTACGGCGCCGGCCATCCGTATGCGATCCCGTTCAGCGGCAGCGGCACCGAGGCGGAGATCGCGGCGCTGGAGCGCGCCGACCTGGTCGATTTCCAGCGCGACTGGATCCGTCCCGAGCAGGCCACGCTGATCGTGGTCGGCGATACCACGCTGGCCGAGGTGGTGCCGCTGCTGAATGCGCAGTTCGGCGACTGGAAGGGCGAGGGCGCGGCGCCGGCGCTGCGGGCGCCGGCGGCGGTGCCGCGTCCGAGCAAGCCGCGGGTGTATCTGATCGACCAGCCAGGCGCGGTGCAGGCCAACCTGTTCGCCGCCGAACTGGTGCCGCCGACCACCGAGGCGTCCTCGATCCGGTTCGACATCGCCAACGGCGTGCTCGGCGGCGACTTCACCTCGCGGCTGAACATGAACCTGCGCGAGAGCAAGCATTGGTCGTACGGTGCGCGCAGTTCGGCCTCCAACGCCCTGGGCCAGCGCCCGTGGTCGGCTGCCGCGCCGGTGCAGATCGACAAGACCGCGCCGGCGCTGCAGGAGATGCAGAAGGAGATCAACGCCTTCGCCAGCGGCAAGGCGCCGCCGACGGCGGAGGAAGTGGCGCGGATCCGCAACATCCAGACTCTGAGCCTGCCCGGCGCCTACGAGACCGCCAGTTCGGTGCTCGGCGCGATTGGCGGCATCGTGCGCTATGGGCGGCCCGACGACTACGTATTCACGCGCAAGGCCGAGATCGAGGCGATGACCCCGGCGCAGGTGCGCGAGGCGGCGGCGACGCTCGATGCCAACGCACTGACCTGGGTGGTGGTGGGCGACCTGAAGCAGATCGAGCGCCCAGTGCGCGCGCTGAAGCTGGGCGAGGTGACGGTGATCGACGCCGACGGCAAGCCGCAGGGTGCTGCGCCGGTCGCGCCGAAGCGCTAAGGCGGCGGCTTCGGGGGCCGAATGAGGATATGGGCGGAGCCTTGTGCGCCCAACTCCGCGAGACGCTTCGCGCCGTACCCTCACCCCAACCCCTCTCCCGATGGGAGAGGGGCTTAGGCTGTTCCCTTCTCCCATCGGGAGAAGGTGGCCCGCAGGGCCGGATGAGGGTACGGGCGGAGCCTCGTGCGGCCAAACTCCGCAAGACACTTCGCGCCGCACTCTCACCCCAACCCCTCTCCCGGCGGGAGAGAGGCTCGGCTGCCCCCTCTCCGGTGCGTCCGGCGGTCTCTCATCCATCGGCGTCATTGTCAATTCAGCGATCTGCGGCACAATCCGGGTTCCTTCAACCTGCGGTCCCTGTCCATGCGCCTACCGATCGCGTTGTTCCTGCTCGCCAGTCTCGCCGCCTGCACCTGGGTGCCGATGGCGCCGGAAGGCAAGACCGTGCGTGTGCTGCCGCCAGGACAGGCGCCGGCTGGCTGCGAGAAGCGCGGCGAGGTGGTGGTGTCGGTGAAGAGCAACGTCGGCTTCTACCAGCGCAACCCGCTGCGGGTGCGCGAGGAACTGGAAACCCTGGCCCGCAACGAGGCCCCGGGCGTCGGCGCCAATACGGTGCAGGCGATGGGCGAGCCGGTCGAGGGCGACCAGCGTTATGCAGCCTATCAATGCAGTGTTCGCTGAACCGGTTAAGCCATGCGCTCTGTTTCAGTTTGTTAAAGATGCGGTAAAACCGGGCAACCGCTAGAATTGGCGCCCCTTCGCCTTATCCCGGCGTACATCTCGATGCTCTTCAACAATGTCTCCATCGCGGGACTGGCGCATATCGATGCGCCGCACACGCTGACCTCCAAGCAGATCAACGAACGCCTGCAGCCCACCTACGATCGCCTCGGCATCCGTACCGACGTGCTCGGCGACGTCGCCGGCATCCATGCGCGGCGCATGTGGGATGCGGACATGCAGGCGTCCGATGCGGCCACCCTGGCGGCGCGCAAGGCGATGACCGACGCGGGCATCACCGCCGGCCAGGTCGGGCTGCTGGTCAATACCTCGGTCAGCCGCGACTACCTGGAACCGTCCACCGCCAGCATCGTCTCCGGCAATCTGGGCGTGGGCGAGGAATGCGTGACCTTCGATGTCGCCAATGCCTGCCTGGCCTTCATCAACGGCATGGACATCGCGGCGCGGATGATCGAGCGCGGCGAAGTCGACTACGCGCTGGTGGTGGATGGCGAGACCGCCAACCTGGTGTACGAGAAGACCCTGGAACGGATGACCTCCCCGGACGTGACCGCGCAGGAATTCCGCGACGAGCTGGCCGCGCTGACCCTGGGCTGCGGCGCCGCGGCGATGGTGATGGCGCGCGCCGAGCTGGTTCCGGACGCCCCACGCTACCGCGGCGGCGTGACCCGCTCGGCCACCGAGTGGAACACCCTGTGCCGGGGCAACCTGGACCGCATGGTCACCGATACCCGCATGCTGCTGATCGAGGGCCTCAAGCTGGCGCAGAAGACCTTCGTCGCCGCCATGCAGGCGCTGGGCTGGGTGGTGGACGAACTGGACCAGTTCGTGATCCATCAGGTCAGCCTGCCGCACACCCAGGCCTTCATCAAGAATTTCGGCATCGACCCGAGGAAGGTGATGACCATCTTCGGCGAGCACGGCAACATCGGCCCGGCCAGCGTACCGATCGTGTTGAGCAAGCTGCGCGAGTTGGGGCGGCTGAAGAAGGGCGACCGGATCGCGCTGATGGGCATCGGCTCGGGCCTGAACTGCTCGATGGCCGAGGTGGTCTGGTAGTGGATTGCGCGAAGACAGGCGCCGCCGGTCTTCGCGACGTGCATAAAACATGGCCGAAACGATACATGTCGTTGCGGTCGTGTATATCAAATGGGCTCTTCTTTGCACATGGACGCGGCCACCCCCCGCCATGCGCTACAGCCTACGTTGCTGAAAGAGCCGGATCTCGCTGTTGGGGTGCGGGCCTGGACCTGAATCGCTCGATGTCCAAGCGATGGCTGGCTGTAAGCATCAACGAGGCCAAGACGTGTTAAAAAAAATGGATTTTTAGTACGCGTCATTGCATCATGTTCGCTCTCCGAACATGATCGACGCAGCCATGGAAGAAGTGTCCAAGTTCAAGGCAGCGTTCCCGTACAACGATCTCCCGCTGCTTCCGCCAGCGGGAGACATCGAGACACGCAGCCTGCTCAAGGCCTGCATCACTGCCCGCACCGCCTTGGCCGAACTGAAACAGGCCACGGCATTGCTGCCCAACCCCGCTGTGTTGATGAACACGATTCCAATTCTCGAGGCTCAGGCCAGTTCCGAGATCGAGAACATCGTCACCACGACGGACGACCTGTTCCGCTACGCCGACGATCAGGACAAGGCACAGAAGCCTGCCACCAAGGAGGCATTGCGTTACCGCAGTGCGCTCTATGAAGGTTTCCAGTCGTTGCAGCAGCGCCCCCTCTGCACGGATACCGCGGTTGTCGTCTGCAGCCGCATCAAGGCGGTGCAGATGCAGATCCGCCGCGTCCCCGGTACGGCCTTGGCCAACGACCAGACCCAGCAGGTTATCTATACCCCGCCGGTGGGGGAGACACTGCTGCGCGACAAACTGGCCAACTGGGAACGCTTCATCCATGAGCACACCGACATCGATCCATTGATCCGCATGGCGGTCGCGCACTACCAGTTCGAAGCCATCCATCCCTTCACCGACGGCAACGGCCGCACCGGACGCGTGCTGAACCTGCTGATGCTGATCGAACAGGGATTGCTCGACCTGCCGGTGCTGTATCTGTCGCGCTACATCATCCGCCACCGCAGCGACTACTACCGCTTGCTGCTGGACGTGACCCTGCATGGCCGCTGGGCCGAGTGGATCCAGTACATGCTCAGCGCCGTGGCCGAGACGGCGGCGTGGACCACGGCCAAGATCCAGGCGATCCGCGGGCTGGAGGCGCAGGCCCGCGACTACATCCGCGACCAATCGCCCAAGGCCTATAGCCAAGAACTAGTGGACGTGATCTTCAACCAGCCCTATTGCCGTATTCAGAACGTTGTGGACTTGGTGGGTGTGACCCGGCAGACCGGAGCCCGTCACTTGAAGGAATTGGTAGAGATCGGTGTGTTGCATGAGCAGCGCATGGGCAAGGAGAAGCTGTTCCTGCACCCGACATTTCTTCGCTTGCTCTCTGATGACGATAATCGACTTCCTGCCTATCGCAGGCCGGCGTGGAACGTGGAATCGAGCACATGACCAGCAAGTACGACCAACTCGACCGGCAGACCTTGATCGGTCTGCTGCAGCGGCGTGATGCCGAGCGCCAGCTGGGCCTGGTGTGGGAGCGAGAGGAGATCGAGGTTGACCAGGCGCTCAACGACGATTTCGTGGCGCTGTCGCTGGACGCCGGCCTCAGCCATGGCATGGACGTGGATGTGCCGCTGCTCGCCGAGTTGGTCAGTGCTCAACCGTTGCGTCGCGCAGATCGCGCACTCTATGGCGTTTATCCCGCTGGCCTGAATCAAGACGAATTGGCCATCGCGGAGCGGTTGGATGGCAGCGACCAAGTGAGATGGTGGCACCGCAATCTCCCCAAATCGGGTGTCGGCCTGTACCGCTGGGACGAGGGAAATGGCTTCTATCCGGATTTCGTGGTCTGCATGGCACAGCGCGCAGCGCCGGGGATCGCGTTATTGGAATTGAAAGGTGAGCACCTGTGGGGTGCTCCAACTGAAGTGGACAAAAGTCTGGCGGCGCATCGGGACTATGGCCCAGTGTTCATGGTCGGGCGTAAACGCGGTGAGCGCGACTTCTTCTACCTGCGGGAGCTGGGCGGACGCCTACAAAGCGCGGGTTCCTTCGATCTGGATCGGATGCGATTTACATGAACCACCCCGGCTACCCCTTCACCCCGCAGCGTTTCCAGGTCCGTCCGGGGCTGGCGATGTCCTATCTCGACGAAGGCCCGCGCGATGGCGAGGTGATCGTGATGCTGCACGGCAATCCGTCGTGGAGCTATCTGTGGCGCACGCTGGTGGCCGGCCTGTCGGACCGTTACCGCTGCATCGTGCCCGACCATATCGGCATGGGCCTGTCGGACAAGCCGGACGACGCGCCGGGCGCGCAGCCGGGGTACGACTACACCTTGCAGTCGCGGGTGGACGATCTCGACGCGCTGCTGCAGCACCTGGGTATCGACGGGCCGGTGACGCTGGCGGTGCACGACTGGGGCGGCATGATCGGCTTCGGCTGGGCGCTGTCGCACCACGCGCAGGTCAAGCGGCTGCTGATCACCAACACTGCCGCGTTCCCGTTGCCGGCGGCCAAGCCGATGCCGTGGCAGATCGCGATGGGCCGGCACTGGCGCCCCGGCGAGTGGTTCATCCGCACCTTCAATGCGTTCTCCGCCGGCGCGTCGTGGCTGGGCGTGTCGCGGCGCATGCCCGCCGCCGTGCGCCGCGCTTACGTGGCGCCGTACGACAGCTGGGCCAACCGCATCGCCACGATCCGCTTCATGCAGGACATTCCGCTGTCGCCGGCCGACAAGGCGTGGTCGCTGCTGGAGCGCTCGGCGCAGGCGCTGCCGTCGTTCGCCGACCGCCCGGCCTTCATCGCCTGGGGCCTGCGCGACATCTGTTTCGACCATCACTTCCTGGCCGGTTTCCGCCAGGCGCTGCCGCAGGCCGAGGTGATGGCGTTCGAGGATGCCAACCACTACGTGCTCGAAGACAAGCACGAGGTGCTGGTGCCGGCGATCCGCAGCTTCCTGGACACGCATCCGCTGGGCTGAGGCGCGCCGCGTCGGCTCGCAGCGGCCCGGTACAGCGCCGTCCTCGGGATCGGTGGCGGGCGCGCAGCGCGCCGAGGCGGCGTGGTTGGCCATGGTGCGCGCCGCAGCGCAGCGGTCGCCGGCAGGTTCTGCGCAAACTGCAAACGATGGCAACTCCGTAACGAACAGGTGCCTGTACAGTAAGGCGCAGCGCATGCGGTTCGCCGCAGGCAAGCGCTTCACGCAACCGGACCGGAGACAGACGAAGTGAGAGCGATCGCAATGTCGATGTTGATGATGTCGATGAGCGCCACGGGCGCGCACGCGGAAAACCTGACCACCTCCCCCGACGGCAAGAGCCTGGCGGTCAGTTTCGGCCAGCCCACCTACAAACAGGTGCTGCATTACCGGAAAATGTACGACAAGAAGCCGTTTCCCGATGCCGAGCTCTATTACTACAGCAACGGCATGTACAAGCTCATCTCGCAAGGCGAGAACCATTACGGCGTCTACGTGCTGCAAGGCAGTTTCGACGACGAGAACTATACCGTCCGCTTCATTTCCCTGCCTTCCGAGGATTGGGGCAACAAGACCGCCTTCCACCAGTTGACCTTCGTCCGCGGCGATGACAAGAACATCTTCATCCAGAACGCGATCGTCGACACCGGCGAAGCCATCGCCCAGCAGAACGGGACCTACACCCTGGAAAAGAACACCGTAACCAATCCGGTGCCGACCAGTTGGAAGAACCGCTGACACGCGCCCGGCCGTGCTGACCGGGCGGGCATCGGACGCGCTGCGCTGCGCGCGGCGGCAGCGCGCATTCAGGCGTCCGGGAGATTGCGCTCGACCACGCCATCCCAGTCGGCCGCGGTCAGCAGCGGCAAACCATGCGCCAGTCGCGACTTGTCGCACTGCGCGCTGCGTTCGCCGAACTCCAGCGAGGCGGGTACCGCGGCGCACACCGACGGGCGCCGGTCGTGGATCGTGCAGCGGCTGTAGCGGCCGATCTGGGCATCCAGCGCCACGCAGCGCGGCTGGGCCTGCGATGTGCCGCGCATGACCCGCTCGTGGGTGCGCAACGGTTCGGTCAGTGCCAACGGGACCCTGCCGCCAAGCGCGGGATCGGCTTCGCTCCAGTGGAAGCTGACGCGGAAGTAGGCGCAGCAGGCGCCGCAGGTGAGGCAGGGATGTGCCATGGGAGGCCGGGCCTTGCGCGGCAAACAGCGTTGGGGGGCGCGGCATTCTGACGCAACCGTTGCGTGCTGCAAGCGCTGCGGCGTTCAGCTGTGCGGTGTCGCTGCGCGTGTGGCGAAGCGACGCCCGTTTCGCTCGCCAGCAGACGGTGCGCTGGACGAACGCCGCCCACAGCATCGGTTTGCGCATCGGCGATAATCGGCCGATGACCACGCCCAACCTCTGCAACATCGCCGCGACGCTGTCGCCGTTGGCGCGCGAGCGTCCCGACCAGATCGCCATCCGCTGCCCGGGCCGCCGCGGCGCCAACGGTCTGGCCGCCTACGATGTGACCCTGAGCTATGCGCAGCTGGATGCGCGCAGCGACGCGATCGCGGCCGGGCTGGGCGGCTACGGCATCGGCCGCGGCACCCGCACGGTGGTGATGGTGCGGCCGTCGCCGGAGTTCTTCCTGCTGATGTTCGCGTTGTTCAAGGCTGGCGCGGTGCCGGTGCTGGTGGATCCGGGCATCGACAAGCGCGCGCTCAAGCAATGCCTGGACGAGGCGCAGCCGGAGGCGTTCATCGGCATCCCGCTGGCGCAGCTGGCGCGGCGCTTGCTGGGCTGGGCGCGCTCGGCGCGGCGCATCGTCACTGTGGGCCGGCGCTGGGTCTGGGGCGGTACCACGCTGGCGCAGATCGAGCGCGCCGGCCACGGTGCCGGCAGCCAGCTGGCCGATACCGCGGCCGACGACGTGGCCGCGATCCTGTTTACCAGCGGCTCCACCGGCGTGCCCAAGGGCGTGGTCTACCGGCATCGCCATTTCGTCGGCCAGATCGAACTGATGCGCAACGCGTTCGGCATGCAGCCCGGCGGCATCGATCTGCCGACGTTCCCGCCGTTCGCCCTGTTCGACCCCGCGCTGGGGCTGACCTCGGTGATCCCGGACATGGACCCGACGCGTCCGGCCAGCGCCGATCCGCGCAAGCTGCACGATGCGATCGACCGGTTCGGGGTGACCCAGCTGTTCGGTTCGCCGGCGCTGATGCGGGTGCTGGCCGACTATGGCCGGCCATTGCCGAACGTGCGCTGCGCCACGTCTGCCGGCGCGCCGGTGCCGCCGGAAATCGTCGCCAGGATCTGCAGCCTGCTGCCGGAGGACGGCAAGCTGTGGACGCCGTACGGCGCCACCGAGTGCCTGCCGGTGGCGGCGATCGAAGGCCGCGAACTGCAGGACACGCGCGCGGCCACCGAAACCGGCGCCGGCACCTGCGTCGGCGCGGTGGTGGCGCCCAACGTGGTGCGCATCATCGCCATCGACGATGCGGCGATCCCCGAGTGGCCGTGCGTGCGCGAGCTGCCGGCGGGCACGGTTGGCGAGATCACCGTGGCCGGGCCGACCACCACCGACACCTATTTCAACCGCGATGCGGCCACGCGCATCGCCAAGATCCGCGAGCGCATGGACGACGGCAGCGAGCGCATCGTGCACCGCATGGGCGACATCGGCTATTTCGACGCGCAGGGCCGGCTGTGGTTCTGCGGGCGCAAGACCCAGCGCGTGGAGACCGCGCAGGGGCCGCTGTACACTGAACAGGTCGAGCCGATCTTCAACACCTTGCCATGGCTGCGCCGCAGCGCGCTGGTCGGGATCGGTGCGGCGGGCGCGCAGCGGCCGGTGCTGTGTTACGAACTGCAGGCGGGCGTGGCGCCGCCGGCGCAGCCGGACGCCGTGCTGCGCGCGCTGGCGCAGGTGCATGCGCACACCGCCGGCATCGCCGATTTCCTGCGTCATCCGGGGTTACCGGTGGATATCCGTCACAACGCCAAGATCGGCCGCGAGACGCTGGCGCTGTGGGCCAAGGACCGCGTGCGCTGAGGCCACGGTGATGCACGAGCGCTATCGGCTGGACGATTTGCGCATCGATGTGGCGCGGCAGCGGGTCGAACGCGACGGCGTGGCGCTGGAGCTGGGCGCGCTGAGTTTCCGCCTGCTGCATTACCTGCTGCGACAGGGCCAGCGCGTGGTCGGTTTCGACGAACTGATTGCGCAGGTGTGGGCGCCGGCGCTGGTCAACGAGGAGACCGTGATCCAGCGCGTGCGCCTGTTGCGGCAGGCGCTGGGCGATGCCTCGCGGCAGCCGCGCTATCTGCGCTCGGTGCGCGGCCAGGGCTACCAGTTGTGTGCGCCTGTGCGCCGCGACGAAGACGATGGCGACAGGGAAGACGCACCGGCACCGCGGCGACCGCGTTGGCGTGGCATCGCGATCGCGGCGGTCGTGGTGCTCGGTGTCGGGACGCTGGCGGTACTGGCGTGGTCGTGGCATGCGCCGCCGCTGCAACGCGCCGAGTATTACGCCGGCATCGGCCAGCGCGACGACAACGAACGCGCGATCGCGCTGTACAGGCAGCGCCTGCAGCAAGTGCCCGACGAGCCGCGCGCGCTGCTCGGGCTCAGCCGCGCCTACAGCGCGCGCGCGTGCCAGTACGGTGGTGATGCGCAGTACGTCGCACTGGCGCGGCGCCTGGCAGCGCAGGTGATTGCGGCGCAGCCGCAGCTGGCCGCCGCGCATGCCGCACTCGGCTACACGCACGATTGCCGCGGCGAGTATGCGGCGGCGCTGGCCGCCTACGAACGCGCGCTGCAACTGGACCTTGGCGCCGATGCGGTACGCGGCTCGGCGGCGTATCTGTACGAACGCAACGGCCAGTTGGCGCAGGCGTTGGCCGCCAACCTGCAGGTTGGCGATCCGGCGCGTGTGCGTTTCCTGCCGATCCAGATCGCCAGCAACCTCAACCTGCTCGGCTACGTCAGTGCCGCCGAAGCGCGCTATCGCGACAGCTTCCAGCTGTATCCGGACAGCGCGTTCTCCAACCTGGCCTGGCCGAGTTTCCTGTTCGCGCATGGCCGCACCGCCGAAGCGCAGGCGGCATTGGACGAGGCGCTGGGGCGCGGCACCGACTATGCCGGGCTGTACCTGCTGCAGGCGGAACTGGCGCTGGCGCGGGGCGATGCGGCACGGGCGCGCCAGGCCAGTGTGCATGCGCTACGGTTGCGGGCGCAGGACCTGTTGCGCAGCCTCGCGCGTGGCGCCGACCCACTCAATGGGCTGGATGCGGCGCTGCTGCTGCAGCTGGCCGGCGACCCGGCCGCGGCGCTGGACGCGCTGCGCCGCGCACAAGCCGCCGGCTATCGCGATGCGGCCTACCTGCGGGTGTCGCCGCTGCTGGCGCCGTTGCGCGCGCAGGCCGGCTTCACCACGTTGCTGGCGCGCAACCAGGCCGACATCGCCGCACAGCGCGCGCAGGTGCGCCGCGCCGGCCTGCTGCCACAGGAAACCGGCGCGGCTACGGCAACGCCTTGAGCACGTAGTCGGCGAGCAGCGCCTGCGATTGCGGATGCATCTTCGGCGTGTTGTAGGCGCTGCGGGTGATCACCACCACCAGGCGCTCCTCGGGCAGCACGAACACGTAGTTGCCGCCGTTGCCGGACATCGCCCACACCCCGCATTCCACGCCGCGCACCGGGAAGCGGAAGCGCCACAGCAGATAGCCGTAGTCGGCGTCCTCGCGCGCCTGCGCGTGCACTGTGGTCATCGCCCGCACCCAGTTTGCCGACAGCAGCTGGCGGCCGTGCCAGCGGCCCTGGTCGAGCAGCAACTGGCCGAACTTGGCTAGGTCGCCACTGCGGTAGCGGGTGCCGCCGCCCATGCCCACGCCCTCGGCGGAGCGGCCCCAGTGGACGTCGCTGATGCCCAGCGGCCGTTGCAGCGCCTGCGTGGCGAAGTCTTCCAGGTACTGGCCGGTGGCTTTCTCCCCCAGCGCGCCGAGCAGGAAGCTGCCGGCGGTGCAGTAGGAAAAGGCGCGGCCGTGCGGGCTGTCCTCGGGGCGGCGCATCCACGGCGCGTAGCCCTTGATCGGCAGGTCGAGCACGAACTGGGTCCAGTCGGCACTGACGTACATGCGTTCCTCGTTGCCGCTGGAAAGTGCGTTCTCGTCGTCGCATTCCAGTTGCGAACTCATGGTCAGCAAATCCTCGACGGTGATCGCGCGCTTGCGCGGATCCGGCTGCTGCCACTGGCGCTCGCCGAAGTAATCGTAGACCTTGGCCTGCGCGCCGGGCAGGCGGCCACGGTCGATCGCCGCGCCGACCAGCAGCGCGGTGATGCTCTTGGTCGCCGAGCGGGTGTCGTGCAGGGTCTGCCGCTCGGCATCGCCGAAGTAGCGTTCGTAGACCAGCGCGCCGTCGCGCACGATCAGCACGCTGCTGGTGTGCGGCGCCTTGCCATCGGCGTTGGCCTGTTCCAGTGCCGCGAGCGTGGCCAGGTTCCAGCCGTTGGCCTTGGCGTCGGCGACGTTCCAGCCGTCTTCGAGCGCTGGCGGCGCGGTGGCGGTGGTGATGGGCGCCGCATGGACGACAGGCGCGGCGAGGACGAACAAGGTGCACAGCAGCAACGGAAGGCGCGACATGGTGGAACTCCGGAAGGATGCAGTCCGCGCACTGCGCCAGCACCGTGGATGAAGCGCCTGATGCCACGGTGAAGAATTATGAAATTTCACAAGATCAATGACTTGGGATTCGCTCCAGCGTCGCAAGCCGCCGCACGGATCGCCTTCCCCGGCGACCCCGGCTATCGTGTGCGCCCTGATGCGAGCGGTGCGGCGCGATGAAGATAGTGGTGACGGGCGGTGGTGGATTCCTGGGCCAGGCGCTGTGCCGCGGCCTGGTCGTGCGCGGGCACGAGGTGATCAGTTACAACCGCGGCCACTATCCGGAACTGCAGGCGCTGGGCGTGGCCCAGGTGCGTGGCGATCTGACCGATGCGCAGGCGGTGCACCGCGCCGTCGCAGGCGCCGAGGCGGTGTTCCACAATGCGGCCAAGGCCGGTGCCTGGGGCAGCTACGACAGCTACTACCAGCCCAACGTGGTCGGCACCGAGAACGTGCTGGCCGCCTGCCGCGCGCATGGCGTGGGCCGTCTGATCTACACCTCCACGCCGAGCGTGACCCATCGCGCCACGCACCCGGTGGAAGGTCTGGGCGCGGACCAGGTGCCGTACGGCGAGAACTTCCAGGCGCCGTATGCGGCGACCAAGGCCATCGCCGAGCGCGCGGTGCTCGCCGCCAACGACGCGCAGCTGGCGGTGGTGGCGCTGCGGCCGCGGCTGATCTGGGGGCCGGGCGACAACCAGATCCTGCCCAAGCTGGTCGCGCGCGCGCAGGCCGGGCGCGTGCGCTTGGTCGGCGGCGGCGGCAACCGGGTCGATTCCACTTTCATCGACAATGCCGCGCAGGCGCATTTCGACGCGTTCGAGCATCTGCGCGTCGGCGCGGCCTGCGCCGGCAAGGCGTACTTCATTTCCAATGGCGAGCCGCTGCCGATGCACGAGCTGCTGAACAAGTTGCTGGCCGCGGTCGGCGCGCCGCCGGTGACCAAGACCCTGTCGTTCAAGGCCGCCTACCGGATCGGCGCCGCCTGCGAAACGCTGTGGCCGCTGCTGCGCCTGCGCGGCGAGCCGCCGCTGACCCGCTTCCTGGCCGAGCAGCTGTGCACGCCGCATTGGTACAGCATGGAACCGGCGCGGCGCGATTTCGGCTATGTGCCGCAGGTGTCGATCGAGCAGGGCCTGCAGCGGCTGGCGTCATCATGGTGCCGCCACACTGCCGTCACTCCCTGACGACCGGCGGTTTCAGAAGATACCTGCGCGCCGATTCGGCACGACAGCTTCTGGACATTGCCATGCTGCATTACGCCATCATCTTCTTCGTCATCGCCATTATCGCTGCCGTGCTGGGCTTCAGCGGCATCGCTGGCGCCGCGACCAACATCGCCTGGATCCTGTTCGTTGTGTTCCTGATCCTGGCGGTGATCTCGATGTTCCGTCGCGGCAAGGTCTAGTCGCCCGCGCTGCATCCCGAACGGCCCGCCGCAGCGGAGAACATCCGCTGCGGCGGGCCGTTGGTTTTTGTGCGCGCCGCTGTCGCGAGATGCGCGCCATTGCGTGGCCGCAGCGCTATGCGCCGGCTTCCGGCAAGGCCACCGCGCTGCGCAGCGCCGCATCCTGCGCGTGGCGTTCCAGCGCCAGCTCGATCAGGCGCGTGATCAGCGCGCGATAGCTCAGCCCGCTGGCCTGCCACAGCTTTGGATACATGCTGATGCGGGTGAAGCCGGGCAGGGTGTTGAGTTCATTGACCACGATGCGGCCGTCGCCGGTCAGGAACACGTCCACCCGCGCCAGGCCGGCGCACTCCAGCGCGGCGTAGGCGCGCAACGCGACGGCGCGGATGCGTTCGTGGGTGGCGGCGTCGAGCGCGGCCGGCACCACCACCTCCGCGCCGCTCTCGCTGATGTACTTGGTTTCGTAGGAATAGAACGCGTCGTGCACCACCACCTCGCCGCAGACGCTGGCCTGCGGCGCGTCGTTGCCGAGCACCGCGCATTCGATCTCGCGCCCGGCGATCGCCGCTTCCACCAGCACCTTGTGGTCGTAGGCCAGCGCCAGCGTCAGTGCCGCAGCGAAGCCGGCGGCATCGTGCACCTTGCTCACGCCCACCGACGAACCCTGGTTGGCCGGTTTGACGAACAACGGCAGCCCGAACTGCGCGGCCAGTGCGGCGAAATCGGCCTGCGCCGCATCGCGGCGGCGGATGCAGGCGAACGGCGCCACCTCCAGCCCTGCGTCGCGCAGCAGGCGCTTGGCCACGTCCTTGTCCATCGCCAGCGCCGAGCCGAGCACGCCGGAGCCGACGAACGGCAGCCCGGCCATGCGCAACAGGCCTTGCAGCGAACCGTCTTCGCCCAGCGTGCCGTGCACGATCGGGAACGCCACGTCGATCTGCTCCAGCACCTGCGCCGGCTGCAGCGCGCGCAACGGCTGCGCGTCGTCGCCGGGGATCACCGCCACGCCGCGGCCGCTGTGCTGCAGTGCGATCCGCGCCGGATCGTCGGCATGCAGCAGGAAGCCGTCGCGCTCGTTGGCGTGCCAGCGGCCGTGCTTGTCGATGCCGATCAAGGTGGCGTCGAAGCGCTGCGGGTCCAGCGCATCGACGATGTTGCGCGCCGATTGCAGCGAGACCTCGTGCTCGGCCGATTTGCCGCCGAAGAGGATGCCGACCCGGATCCTGTGCATGCATGTCCTCGCCGCAGGGGCGTCGCTTTTGGGGCCGATAGCATGAATGTTTTCCGTGCTGCAGCCCAGGCTGGCGCGCTGTCGCATGGCCTTGCGCCGCGGCCTTGTAGAATGCGCCCATGTCGCCTACTCCCTTCGATGCCCTCAAACCCCTGGCCGGCCGCGCGCTGGAAGCGGCGCTCAATCGCGCGCTGGCGCTGGACCCGGATACCCGCGAGGCGCTGCGCAGCCTCGACGGCCAGCGCGTGGCGCTGACCCTGGACGCGCCGGCGCTGGCGCTGCAGATCCGGGTGGATGGCACGCGCTTGCAGGTCGGCCCGGTGGACGCGGCGCAGGAGCCGGACCTGGCGGTGCGCAGCACCCTCGGCGGGCTGTTCGCGCAGCTGCCGTTCCTGGCTCAGGCGCGGCGCGGCGCCAGCCCCGGCGGGCGTCTGCGCGTGTCCGGCGATGCCGAACTGGCGCGGCGCCTGCAGCAGCTGGCGGCGCGCTTCGATCCGGACTGGCAGCGCCCGTTCACCCAGGTGTTCGGCGACGTGCTCGGCGTGCAGTTCGCCAATGCCGCGCGGTCGGCGCTGCAGCAGGCGCAGCGCGGGGCGCAGGACCTGGCGCAGAGCGCGGCCGAGTTCGTCACCGAGGAATCGCGCGACGTGGTGCCGCGCGCCGAGCTGGAGGCGTTCTACGACGATGTGGATGCGCTGCGCGACGATGTCGAGCGCATCGCCGCGCGAGTGGCCAGGCTGCCGCCGGGGCGCGGCGCATGAAGGCGATGTTCCGCGCCAGCCGCATCGGCCGGGTGATCCTGCGCTATCGTCTGGACGATCTGCTCGACGCTACCCCGGCCGAGCGTTGGCTGCGCCTGGCCAAGCCGTTCGTGCCGCGCGCCAGCCCGGACATCGCCGCGCAGTCGCGCGGCGCGCGCTTGCGCCTGGCGCTGCAGGACCTGGGTCCGATCTTCGTCAAGTTCGGGCAGATCCTATCCACCCGCCGCGACCTGATGCCACCGGACGTGGCCGAGGAACTGACCCTGCTGCAGGACCGGGTGCGCCCGTTCGACGGCGAGGCCGCGCGGCGCATCGTCGAGCAGGCGCTGGGGCAGCCGATCGGCGTGGCCTTCGCCAGCTTCGATACCACGCCGCTGGCCTCGGCCTCGATCGCGCAGGTGCATGCGGCGACCCTGCACGATGGCCGCGAAGTGGTGGTCAAGGTGCTGCGCCCGGACATCGAGCGGCAGATCGATGCCGACATCGCCTTGCTCAAGTCCGCCGCCGCGCTGGTAGAACGCGCGCACCCGCGTGCCGACAAGATCCGCCCGCGCGAGGTAGTGGCCGAGATCGAGACCACCCTGGCCGCGGAGCTGGACCTGCAGCGCGAAGGCGCCAACGCCAGCGTGTTGCGCCGCTTCTGGCTGCATTCGGACGACATGTACGTGCCGGAGGTGATCTGGAGCCACACCGCCGAGCGCGCGCTGACCCTGGAGCGGGTACGCGGCATCCCCTCCGACGACATCGCCTCGCTCGACGCCGCCGGCATCGACCGCAAGGCGCTGGCGGCCAAGGGCGTGCGCGTGTTCTACACGCAAGTGTTCCGCGACAACTTCTTCCATGCCGATGCGCACGCCGGCAACATCTGGGTCGACAGCGATCCGGCGCGGCGCATCAACCCGCGCTTCATCGCGCTGGACTTCGGCATCATGGGCCAGCTGTCGCAGGAAGATCAGTACTACCTGGCCGAGAATTTCATGGCCATCTTCAACAAGGATTACCGGCGCATGGCCCAGCTGCACGTGGAGGCGGGCTGGATGCCGGCCAACGTGCGCATCGACGAACTGGAGGCGGCGGCGCGCTCGGTGTGCGAACCGTACTTCACCCGGCCGCTGTCGCAGATCTCGCTGGCCGAAGTGCTGATCAAGCTGTTCCGCGTCGCCCAGCGCTACCAGCTGACCCTGCAGCCGCAGTTGATCCTGCTGCAGAAGACCCTGCTCAACATCGAAGGCGTAGGCCGCCAGCTGGATCCGGAGCTGGACATCTGGGCGGTGGCGCGGCCGGTGCTCGAGCGCATCCTGGTCGAGCGCTACAGCCCGCAGCGCGCGCTGCAGGAGTTGCGCAAGCGGCTGCCGGAAATCATGACCCATGCGCCGGACATGCCGCGCCTGGTGCACAGCTGGCTGCGCCAGCAGGTGGAAGGCGGCCACGAGCTGTCGATGCGCTCGCGCGACCTGTCCGACCTCAACGTGATCCTGCTGCGCATGCAGCGCCGCGTGGTCACCGCGATCACCGGCGTGGGCCTGCTCACCGTCGCCGCGCTGCTGTACGCGCTCGACGCCGGCGGGCCGCAGCTCGGCGGCGTGTCGATCTGGGTATGGAGCGCCGGCGGCATCGGTGCGGTCAGCCTGCTCTCGGCGTGGTGGCGGCGCTAGCGATGGCATCGGCGCGGCACGACGCACTGCAGGCGGTGCGCGCCGAACTCGGCGCCGCCGGTCCGCAGCACGATGCGCAGCAACCGCACCGCGCGCAACGCCTGCTCAACATCACTCCGGAAACCGGCGAACTGCTGGCCTTGCTGGTGCGCGCCAGCGCGGCGCGGCGGGTGCTAGAGATCGGCACCTCCAACGGCTACTCCACGCTGTGGCTGGCCGAGGCGGCGCGCGCGCTCGGCGGGCGGGTGGTCAGCGTCGAGTACGCGGCGCACAAGGCGCAACTGGCGCGGCAGACCTTCGCCCGTGCCGGGGTGGAGGCCGAGGTCGAACTGGTGCAGGCCGATGCGGGCGCCTGGCTGGCGGCGGCGGACACCGCCGCGTTCGACCTGCTGTTCCTGGACGCCGAGCGCAGTCTGTATTGCGCGTGGTGGCCGCAGCTGCGCCGCGTGCTGCGGCCGGGTGGCTTGCTGGTGGTGGACAACGCCATCTCGCATGCGGCCGAGATGGCGCCGTTCGCCGCGTTGCTGCAGGCCGATCCTGACGTCGCCTGCACCACCGTGCCGGTCGGCAACGGCGAGCTACTGGCGGTCAAGTCCGGTTGACGCCGCCGCGCTGGCGACGGTGGCGTCGACGGCTCGCCATGGGACGCTGCGTGACGCGCGCATTGTGGCCAGGGGCGCCGGGCGCGGATAATCCGGCGGTGAGCATTTCCCCCGATTCCCTGCAGATCCTCTATCTGGACCCGTTCCTGGCCGTAGTCGACAAGCCGGCCGGGCTGATGGTCCACGACAGCAAGCTGGCCCGCGGCGAGGACGACTTCCTCGCCGATCGCCTGCGCGCGCAACTGGGGCGTCCGATCTTCCTGGTGCACCGGCTCGACCGCGCCACCAGCGGTTGCCTGCTGCTGGCCTTCGACCGCGACACCGCCAGCGCGCTTGGCAAGGCACTGATGGGCGGGGAGGTGGACAAGGACTACCTGGCGATCTGCCGCGGCTGGCCGGCCGAGGAGCGCTTCGATGTCGATCACGACCTCGACGGCGGCCCCGGCAAGCCGGTGAAAAAACCGGCGCAGACCCGCTTCCAGCGCCTGGCCTGCGGCGAGTTGCAGGTGCCGTCGGGCGAGTTCGGCACCTCGCGCTACGCGCTGTTGCGCTGCAGCCCGGTGACCGGGCGCTTCCGCCAGATCCGCCGCCACCTCAAGCATCTGTCGCACCACCTGATCGGCGACACCAGTCACGGCGACGGCCGCCACAACCGCATCTTCCGCATGCAGGGCGTGCACCGCATGCTGCTGCACGCCGAACGGCTGGCGTTCCCGCATCCGGACGGGCGCCGGATCGAGGTGAACGCACCGCTGGATGCGCAGTTCGTGCGCGCATTCGGCTTGTTCGGGTGGCCGGCGGCGCCGTGGGTGCGGAGCGAGGCGAAACGCTTGCCGGGTGCGCCAGGCGAAGTCGCTGGCTAGCGCTTTTCCACAGGGTTCGTGATGGGCGCTTTGTGTAGGAGCAACTGTCTTCAGCCGCGACGAGCGCAGTGGTGAATGTTCCGAACTGGCATGCAGTCGGGACTGACGTCCCTCCCACAAGATGCCTCGCCGCTCCACGGCGCCGGTGTAGTCCTTGTGGGAGGGTCTTCAGTCCCGGCGCGGACCAGCCTGCCGGCGCGGCGCGCCGAATCGATGGGGCGACATCGCCAGGCCTGCTCCTGTGCGAAAAGCGCGTGCGCTGCCACGATCGCAGATCGTGCATGCATCGTCGATGCGTTGCGCACAGGGCGCGTGCGCCTCGCGCAAAACAGCGTGCCGCGTGTGTCGTGTTGCGGTGCTGTCGCTGGCCGCCGCCGCTAGCCTAGAATCCATCTTCACACCGCACGGTCCTTCTGCGCATGTCGTCCCCGCCTTCTCCCGTCGTCGCCGTGCCCGCGCGTGGCGGTTTCGTCGTCCTTGCGCTGCTGCTGGTCTACGTGGTGTGGGGCTCAACCTATCTGGCGATCCGCTTCGCGCTGGAAGGCGGCATCCCGCCGCTGAGCATGGTCTCGGGACTGCGTTTCGTGGTCGCCGGTTCGCTGCTGTATGCGGTGCTGCGCTGGCGCGGCGTGGCCGCGCCGACGCGCGCGCAATGGGGGGCGCTGACGGTGCTCGGCGGGTTGCTGCTGCTGTGCGGCAACGGCATGGTGGTGCTGGCCGAGCGCCAGGTGTCTTCGGGCCTGGCCGCGGTCGCGGTGGCCTCGGTGCCGTTGTGGATGGCGTTGTTCGGCGCATTGCGCGGGCAGCACGCCAGCCGCGGCGAATGGCTGGGCATCGTTGTCGGGTTCGCTGGTGTGCTGTGGCTCAACGCCGGCAGCAGCCTCAGCGCCAGTCCCAAGGGCCTGGTGCTGCTGTTGATCGCGGCGATCGGCTGGGCGTTCGGCTCGGTGTGGTCGCGCGGACGCGATCTGCCGATGCCGTTCATGGCCGCGGCCGGGCAGATGCTGTGCGGCGGCGCGCTGCTGGTCGCCACCGGCCTGCTGAGCGGCGAACGCGCGCACGCGTGGCCGACGCCGCATGCGTTGATGGCGGTCGCCTACCTGTGCGTGTTCGGTTCGATCGTGGCATTCACCGCCTACGTGTGGTTGCTGCAGAACGTGCGGCCGGTACTGGCCGGTAGCCATGCCTACGTCAATCCGGTGATCGCGGTTGCGCTGGGCAGCTGGCTCGGCGCCGAGCGCTTCACCACCAGCGACCTGGGCGCGATGGCGGTGATCCTGGCCGGCGTGGTGGTCATCACCGTGGCGCGGATCCGCCGATGACCGCCGCCGAGCAGGACACGCGGTGCGGGCTGCTGATCACCGCATTGACCTTCGCGCTGTGGGGCGTGGTGCCGGTGTACTGGCATCTGCTCAAGGCGGTGCCGTCGGTGCACATCATCGCCCACCGTATCGTCTGGAGCACGTTGCTGGTGGTCGGTTGGCTGCTGTACCGCATGCGTTTGCAGTGGTGGCGCAGCATCGCCGCGCAGCCGCGTGCGCTGGGCATCCTGGCCTTGAGCAGCGTGGCGATCGCGTCCAACTGGAGCCTGTACATCTGGGCGATCAACGCCGGCCACGTGATCGAGGCCAGCCTGGGCTATTTCATCAATCCGCTGGTCAACGTGCTGCTTGGCGTGCTGGTGCTGAAGGAGCGGTTGCGCCCCTTGCAGTGGCTGGCGGTGGCGTGCGCGGCGCTGGGCGTGGCCTGGCTCACCGTCGATGCCGGTGCGCTGCCGTGGATCGCGCTGAGCCTGGCGGCCTCGTTCGGGCTCTACGGCCTGCTGCGCAAGCTGGTGCGGGTGGATGCGGTGGCCGGGCTGGGCGTGGAGAGCCTGTACCTGTTCCTGCCGGCGTTGGGCTTCGTGCTGTGGGCTGAGAGCGGCCACGGCGGCGGTTTTGCCGGCGGCTGGGGCTGGCGCAACGATCTGCTGCTGGTGTTCGGCGGGGTGGTCACCGCGGTGCCGCTGATCGGGTTCGCCTACGGCGTGCGGCGTATTCCGCTGTCGCTGGTCGGGTTGCTGCAGTACATCGCGCCGAGCCTGCAGTTGCTGCTCGGCGTGTGGTTCTTCCGCGAGCCGTTCGACAGCGGCAAGGCGATCGGCTTCGGCGCGATCTGGGTCGGGTTGCTGCTGTTCGCGGGCGAGAGCCTGTGGCGCTCGGGTTGGGGGCGGCGCCGCGGCTGAGCCGGGATTCGGGATTCGCAAGAGCCGAAGCCGCTCCCAGGCGAAGCGCAGGTCGCCTGCGCAGTCCGCCGTTACCCGGTTCAACCCCGGCTGGCGTTCGTGTCCAGGGTGCCGGTCAGCTGCGGCTCGGCATCCACGCGTGCTGCCAGCGGCACCGGGCAGTGGCCGTCGTGGCGCTGTGCCGGCAGTTCGGCGAACCAGTTCTCCACGGTCGGCGCCAGCAGGTCCAGCCGCATCGGCAGGCTCAGGTGGTTCTCGCCGGGCATCTCCAGGTAGCGCGCGCGCGGCGCGTCCAGCGCCAGCAGGCGGCCGTGCGCGACCGGGATGTGCTGGTCGGCGCTGCCGTGCAGCAACAGCAGGCAGGCCGGCGCGGTGCGCGCGGCGGCGGTGACGTCGACTTGATCCAGGTTCAGTGCCAGGCGCTGGTTGGCGTTGGCGATGACCGCGTCCAGGTTCTGCCCGCCGTAGCGCCAGCGCGCCAGGTCCATCGCCGCGCTGGCCATCAGGCCCTGCGGACGGCTGGCGAGCATGTGCGGGATCATGTCGCGGATGCCGCGGCCGGCGTTGGCGAAGGACTCCATCGCGACCACGCCATCGACCTCGCCGCCCAGCTTCTGCGCGGTGAACAGCGCGGTGGCGGCACCGTAGGACACGCCGAACAGGTACAGTGGACCCTGCACCTCGCCGCGCGCGCGCAGCGCGCGGATCACCGCGACCACGTCGTCGGACTCGCGGGTGCCATAGCCGGCCGGGCCGCCGCCGGAACGGCCGTGGTTGCGCAGGTCGATGCTGATGCTGCGGTAGCCGGCCTGGGCCAGGTCCAGCGACCACGGCAGCAGCGAATCGCCGTCCATCATCCAGCCATGCAGCAGCACCACGGTGCCGCGCGGGGCGGTGTGGGTGCCGGGCTGTGGCGCGGCCACGTCCATCGCGAAATCGGCGTGCTCGTGGCCGCTGGCGTCGCGTCCGGCGCGCTCGTAGCGGTAGCGCATGCGGTAGTGGCCCGGATCGATCGCACGCCAGAAGATCGGGATGCCGGCCGGAGTGAGCACGTGCCCGCTGCGGTTGGGCAGCGTCGCCAGCAGGCCCTGGATGCGTTCCTCGTCCATCAGCGGCGACACGCCGCCCGGCGCGACCAGGCGGTCGCTGAGCGAGGTGGCGGAGCGCGCAGCCAGACAGCCGGCGGCCAGGCACAGGCTGGTGCAGAGAACGAGCAGCAGGCGAAGGCGCGACGGCATGGCGATTAGGCGGTGGGTGAACGGCCGCGCAGGCTAGCGCCTTCGTCGGCGCGGCTCTACCGCAATTGGATGACGAAACGATGACGCGGTGCGGGTGCGGAGCGCCGAAGCGCGGTCGCCTGCCCGGTTTTCCCGGCGGCGCCTTGCGCTGCGGTGCATGTGCGGCGCCCGTGTGCGCCGCGCCCGGCCTATCTGGCACTCGGTCGGTGCTGCGTGGCGCAGCCTGGCGTTCAGGTCGGTGCGGCACTACCGGCTTGCGCCCCGCCGGGCGGGACCCGCACGGTGGTGCTTGCGCAAGCCAGCGGCCCTGCCCGATCTCGCGGTCGCCGCGCCGGGCAGGCATGGCGCCTGCCCGGGCACGGAGCCCAGCCGCTACAGCGCGCGCAGGGCGGTGGTGATCGGCAGCCGCGCCGCGCGCAGCGCCGGGAACAGCCCGCCGACCAGGCCGATGCCCAGCGCCCACTTCAGCCCGCTCCACAGCAGCGCCGGCGAGACCTTGAACTGGAACACCACCTGGCTGAAGTTGCTGCCCAGCGTGGACACGCTGTAGCCGTTGAACAAGGCCCACGCGATCAGCCCGCCGAGCAGTCCGCCGAGCAGCGCCAGCAACATCGTCTCCAGCATCACCGCGGTCACCACGGGCGTGCCGCGGAAGCCGAGCGCGCGCATCGTGGCGATCTCGCGGGCGCGGGTGGCCACCGCTGCGTACATGGTGTTGAGCGCGCCGAACACCGCGCCGACCGCCATGATCGCGCCGATCACGGTGCCGAGGATGCTGATCAGCTTGCTGAGGTTGCCGCCTTGCTTTGCGTAGTAGGCACGGGTGGTCTGCACGTCGAGCTTGAGCCGCGGGTCGGTGGCCATCGCCGCCTTGAACTGGGCATAGCCGTCCTTGCCGGCGGTGCGCACGCTGATCGACTGGTAGGCGCTGCGGTTGTAGGTGGAGGCCAGGGTCTGCGCGTCGGCCCACAGCTCCGAGTCGTGCGCGTCGCCGGAGGCGAACACGCCGACCACGGTCCACTGCTCGCGGCCCAGGCTCAGGGTCTTGCCCACGTCCAGCCCGCGGAACTGCGCCTCGGCGTCCTGGCCGACCACGATCTCGCGCAGACCGGCGCCAAAGCGTCTGCCTTCGACGATCCTGAGTTTGTCGCGCACCGCCCAGCCGACGTCGCCGACGCCGCGGAACTGCACGTTGGTCGCGGTGCCGTCTGCCTTGTTCGGCAGGTTGATCACCTGCGACAGCTCCGCCGAGACCAGCGGCCTGCCGTCGGCGCCCTTGGCCACGCCGGCCAGGCTGGCGATCAGCGGCACCTGGTCGCGGGTGATCACCGAATTGATCTCGGCGCCGGAACCGCCGCGCAGCACGATCGCGGTGCTGTCGTCTCCGGTGCTGTTGAGCGTGGCCTGGAAGCCTTCGCCCATCGCCAGCATCGCCACCAGCACGCCGACCACGCCAGCGATGCCGACCACGATCACCGACGAGGCGCCCCAGCGCTGCGGCAGGCTGGCCACGCCGATACGGGTGGCGGCCAGCGCCAGCCGGCCGCCGCGGGTCAGCAGCAGCCACAGCGCAACGCCCGCGGCCAGCGCCAGCACGCCGTACCAGGGCAAGGCGAACCACAGCGCCAGCACGATGCCGAGCAGCAACAGCGAGAGCAGATTTCCCAACCAGAGTTTGAGTTTCATCAGTGCGTCTTCCGAGAATGCGGCAGGCAACGCTGCGGCGGCGGGCTCAGCGCCCAGCCAGTGCGTCCACGATCTTCAGGCGCTGCGCGCGCAATGCCGGCAGCAGCCCGACCACGATGCCGATGGCGACCATCAGCCCCAGCGCCACCGCCCAGGTCTGCGCCGGCACGCCACGCATCGGTATCATGTTGCCGCTGGCAGCGGCCACACCGGGGATGATCAGCGACGCCAGGCCCATGCCGATCAAGCCGCCGAGCACGATCAGCAGCACCGACTCCACCATCACCAGGGTCAGCACGGTGCCGTCGCGGAAGCCGAGCGTCTTCAGCACCGCCAGTTCCGGGATGCGCTCGCGCACCGCCTGGGCCATGGTGTTGCCGGTGAGCAGCAGCAGGGTGAAAAACACCGCGGCCATGATCGCGGTGACGATCAGGCCGACGTCGGCGAACTGTTTGGCGAAGGCCTGCGAGAACGTGGCCTCGGTCTGGCTTTTGGTCTCGTGATCGGAGTTGAGCGACAGCGCATCGATCGCCTGCGCCACCCGCGAGGCCTGCTCGGCGCTGCCCAGCTGCACGGTGTACCAGCTGACCTGGTTCTTGATGTAGTCGTTGGACTCGTCGAAGTACTTCCAGTTCATCATCAACTGGTTCTCGGCCTGCGCGTTCCTGGCGTCCTTGACCTTGAAGATGGTGGTCAGGGTCAGCGGCCAGCCGTTGCTGCCGCCGCGCGGGAAGATGGTGGCCTGCAGCGGAATGGTGTCGCCGATCTTCCAACCATGCTTCTTGGCCAACGAGGCGCCCACCGCCGCGGCGCTGCGGGTTTCGCGGAACGCCTTGATCTGCGCCGGCGGTATTTCGTATTCGCTGTAGACGTCGAAGAAGTTCGGCGCCACCGAGAAGTTGGGGAAGAAGTTTTTCCGATCGCGGTAGATGCCGCCGAACCACATCGCGTAGGTCACCCTCTTCACGCCCGGCACCGATTCGATCTGCGACTGCAGACTGACCGGCAGCGACTGGGCGATCGACAGCCGCGAGGACACGATGAGGCGATTGGCGCCCTCGACGCTGCCGCCGGAGTTGAACACCACGCGCACCGAGTCGAGCATGCCGAACAGCAGGAACGCGGCGACCACCGACAGCAGGGTCAGCAGGGTGCGGGTCTTGCTGCGGAACAGCTGCGCCCAGATCAACGAAAAGTATTTCATGTTCGATCCTCCAGGGGACAGCAGGCCGGGGCGCGGAATGCGCGCAACGGCCCGCGGCGCTGCGGCAGCGGCCGGTTCAATGCGCCACGAAGGGCGCGTCGGCCAGCTCGCCCTTGTCCAGGTGCACGGTATGGCTGGCGTATTCGGCGGCCTTGGGGTCGTGGGTGACCATGATGATGGTCTTGCCGTGTTCGCGGTTGAGCTGCTGCAGCAGGTGCAGGATCTCCTCGGCGGCGGTGCGGTCCAGGTCGCCGGTGGGTTCGTCGCAGATCAGGAAGGTAGGGTCGGAGACGATGGCGCGGGCGATCGCCACGCGCTGCTGCTGGCCGCCGGACAGCTCGTTGGGGCGGTGGCTGCGGCGGTCGGCCAGGTTGACCAGGGTCAGCGCGATCTCGGCGTTGCGCTTGCGCTGGGCGGCGTTGAGGTTGGTCAGCAGCAGCGGCAATTCCACGTTCTTCTGCGCGGTGAGCATGGGCATGAGGTTGTAGAACTGGAACACGAAGCCGACGTGCTGGCTGCGCCATGTGGACAGCTGGCCTTCGCTCATGCGGTCGATGCGCTCGCCTTCGATCTCTATCTCGCCGCCGCTAGGGGTATCCAGGCCGCCGATCAGGTTCAGCAGGGTGGTCTTGCCGGAGCCGGAGGGACCCATCAGCGCGACGAAGTCGCCGCGTGCGATGTCCAGGTCGATGCCGTGCAGGACTTGTACGTTCTCGGGTCCGCGCTGGTAGGTCTTGGTGACGTTGCGCAGTTTGACGAGAGTGGACATGGTGGTGTTCCTGGCAATGGACGGGTAGTGGATGTGCCGATTGCGGTGAGGCGGTTCGCGGACGCCTGCAGTTGCGATGCTGTCGCTTTGCTTTTTGCTCTACCGGGTTCCTTACGCAGCGGCGAATAGGTCGGGAAAACCCCCGAAGGGGCGGCGCTCAGGGATATGCGCCGTTCGCGCTGCGCGCTACGGGTCCGCGGATGCACCGGGGATTCGTGGAAGGGGCATCCTGCCCCTGCCGCGAACGGCGCACATTCCTGTGCGCCGCCCTTCGCATTTTCCCCCGGTTCATCCGCCGCTGCGGAAGGGAACCCGGAAAGTCAAAAGCCACAGCAGAGCAACAGCAACAGCAGAGCAACAACAGAGCAAGAAGCAGAGCAACAGCTACAGCAACATCAAACGCGGTGTGGCGGTTGGAGCTTGTGCAGCCAATTACAGGCTTGGTCCAGCACGAGCAGAAACCAAGCGATGCGATGAAACGACTGGCTGGAGCGACACTCGGTATGGCAAGAACTGGACGGAAACAAAGTGAACGCCGCCATCTTTGGGGCGATGGAGCAAGGCGGTAGGCGACACGGACGACATGCAGTGGTTCGCGCCAACGCGCGGCACCTCACATGCGGTCGCCGCTATTGCTCGGTCGTCTCCGCCATCTTCACCTCGACCCCGTCGCGCAACGTCTCCGGCGGATCCAGCACCACCGTGTCGCCCGCCGCCAGGCCCGACAGCACCTGGCGGTCGTCGCCCAGCGCAATGCCGGTCTTCAGCGTGCGCTGCTCGACGGTGTTGTCCTCCTTCAAGGCGAACGCCACGTCCTGTCCGCTACGCTTGACGATTGCCGCACCCGGCGCGCGCACGCCCTGCGGATTGTCCTGCGCCTGCGGGGCTTCCAGGAAGCTCACGCGCACGCCCATTTCCGGCACGATCCGCGGGTCCTTCTGCTTCAGCGCCACGCGCACCTTCACCGTGGCCTTGCCGCGGTCGGCCGAGGGAATGATCGCGATCACTTCGGCCGGGATCTTCCACTCCGGGTAGGCGTTGAGCGTGGCTTCCACCGGCATGCCCGGCTTGACCCGGCCGATGAAGGCTTCGCCCACTTCCACCTCGATCTCCAGCGAATCCATGTCCACCACCGTGCCGATGCCGGTGCGAGTGAAACCGCCGCCGGCCGACAGCGGCGACACGATCTCGCCCGGCTGCGCCGCCTTGGCGGTGACCACGCCGGCGAATGGCGCGCGCACGATGGTGTTGTCCACGTTGAGGTCGGAGATCGATAGCTGGTCGCCGGCCACCACCACGTTGCGCTGCGCGCTCTGCAGCTGCGCGCGCAAGGCGTCGCGCTGCGACAGCGCCTGGTCGTACTGCGAGCGCGACACCAGCTGCTGCGCGACCAGGGTCTGCAGCCGCTGCGCGTCTGCCTCGGCCTGGCGCAGCTGCGCCTGCATGTTGGTCACCTGGCTGCGCGCGGCATCCAGCTGCGACGCCGACAGCTGTCGCTGCGCACTGGCGTCGATCGGGTCCAGCGTCGCCATCACCTGGTTCTGCTCCACGCGCATGCCTTCCTCGATCGACACTTCGCGCACCTTGCCGGTGATCTTCGCCGAGACCGTGGCCATGCGCCGCGCCACCACGTAGCCGCTGGCGTCCAGCACCGAGGCGCTGCTGTTGCCGGCAGCGATCGCCACGACCGGTGCGGTGGTCACCTCGATGGCCTTGCCGCGGCCGAACAGCCGCCAGCCGCCGACGCCGAGCGCGAGCAGCATCACCAGGACCACGGCGATCCACAGCCCGCGCCGCGAAGGCGGTTCGCTCGGCGGTGCCTTGCGGTCGATACGGAGTTCTTTGAGCAGATCGGCAGAGGTACTCATCTTGTCACTCGATGAATCGGTAGGCGCAGTGTGGATCGGCAAGGCGCGCGCTTCCCAGTCGCCGTAAATCGCTTTCTGCGTTGCGCTGCGGCAACTGCGGCGCCATCCCCACGACGTGGAGCGCAGCATGCGGCAATCGCGCGGCCATCGCCAGTGATAGCTATCACTTGATGCAGCTGACGGGCCGCATTGGGATGCGCCGCCGGCGCGGCGCAGCATCGCCACTCCTGCCACGACCGGTCCATGCCGATGCACGCTCCCGATACTCTTCCGCTGACGCAGCTGCGCGGCGCGCACAAACGCTACGGCGCGGTGGTCGCGCTGGACGGCGTGGATCTGCAGCTGCAGCGCGGTCAGTTGCTGGCGCTGCTCGGCGCCAACGGTGCGGGCAAGAGCACGGCGGTGGCGCTGCTGCTCGGGCTGCAGATGACCGACGCCGGCAGTGCGCAGTTGTGCGCACAGGATCGGCATGCGCTCGGCGCGCGGCGCCAGGCCGGGGTATTGCCGACCGCGCCCATCGCGACCGCAATGCAAACCTCGCTAAGTCCGCTCCGGCCGCACCGCCTGCGCCACCGCACCCCGCGCCATGCTCGAAAACACCCCGTCGCGGCGCACCCAGGCATGGAACAGCGCCGCGCACAGATGCGTCAGCACCGTGGCGAACAGCACATACGCCAGCCAGCCGTGCGCGCTGCGCAGCCAGGTGTACAGCGCCGGGCTGTGCGGCGCGATCGGCGGCAACTGCGCGCCCGGCCACAGCACGATCGGATAACCGCCGGCCGACAGCATGGACCAGCCGAGCAATGGCATCGCCAGCATCAACGCATACAGCAGCCAGTGCGAGGCCAGCGCCGCCGTCTTCTGCCACCACGGCAGGTCCGCCGGCAACGGTGGCGGGCGGTGGCGCAGGCGGTTGCCCAGGCGCACGATCGCCAATAGCAAGATGGCGATGCCCAACGGGCGATGCAGGTCGAGCAGCCACGGCCGCTGCGACACCGAGGCGACCATGCCCACGCCGACGAACAGCATGCTCAGGATCATCGCCGCCATCAGCCAGTGCAGCAGGCGTGCGGTCAGGTTGAAATGCCCGGAGGCGTTGGCGCGGCTCATTGCGCACCCCCATGCGCCTGGCCGGTCGCGTCCGGCGCCTGGCCGCGGCCGATCTCGCGCTCGCGGCGGTTGAACGAGTGCGCATACACCGCCGAGCGCGCGGCCAGGATCGGGTCGTCGGAACCGGCGATGCCGCGCGGCAGGATCAACGGGTCGTAGTTAAGGTCGCGGCACGGGCCAGTGGCCTGCGGCTCGGCGTGGTCGAGCACCAGCGTGCCGGCGACCACCTGTTGCCGATCCTGCGGCCACGGCTGCGATGGATCGTTCACCGGGTCGCCGGGCGCAGCCACGGTCAGCACCAGGTCCCAGCGCAGCGGCTCTTGCGCCAGCCGCGCCTGCAGGTCCTCGCCGAGGAAGTCGGCATCGGCCTGCGCGCGCTGCGCCGCGGACAGTTCCTTGAACGCGGTCTGCGGCCGCATCGACCAGCGCACGAAACGGCTGCTGCCGTCGGCGGCGGTGAAGCGGAAGCTGTTGACCCCGTTGTACTGCGTGTTGGCCCAACTGTCCGACCATGGCGCGGTCTTGGCCCACTCCTGAAATTTCTTTGCCTCCGGATAGCGCTGCGCGAACGCGGCCAGCTTCGCCGGGTCCGGCTTGCCGGTGGCCGGGTCCGACTGCGCGGCGAGGGTCTGCGCCATGAAGCCCTCCGGCGTGGCCACCACGAAGAACGGAAAGCTGTTCATCGCCGTGCGCCACTGCTGGCCGTCGTCGCTGCGTAGCAGCAGCGCCATGCTGCGTACTCGCGCCGTGGCGTCGGCGCCGTGCGGATCGCCGCCGCCGATCGACATGCGCCCCAGCACCGGCACCGCGGTCTGGGTGAACACCCGAGCCGAGGACAACGCGCGCGCCTGGCCGTTGCCTTCGAAATGGCCGCTCACGCACATGCCCTTGCTGTGCGCACGGCGGAAGCCCGGGTGCGGCGGGCCGCCGGCCTCGATGGCATCGGTCATGCGCTGCGCGGTCAGCCGCTGCGGCCCGCCCAGCCAGCCCGCGCTCCAGGCGAAGGCGGCGGCGAGCAGGGCGGCGATCGCGGCGATGGCCACCAGCGACAACCAGGGCCGCAGGCGTGGCGGTGGGGTGGGCGGCGTGGGATCGGGATGGGACATGGCGACTCCTGTGGCGGCGGCGATGGGGAGTGGAACGTCCGGCGCCGCGTTCCTTTCCCGGCGCGTGCAGATGTTCGATGCTGACGCAGGATGTGTGCGCAGCGAGCGAATAATCCGCCGCGCCATGCGTCCTAGCCGTGATTGCCACCACAACGCAGCCCATCCGACGCCGGCCATGCGCGACCTCGACGACGAATCCCTGCGTGCGCTGATGCCCCGGCCGACCCAGGCGCCGTGCACGATGGGCGCGCGCACGGCCTGCTGCGTCCACGCAGCGCCCGCCTCGGCAATGGCGCGCGCCGCGGCGGCCGCCTGCTGGCGCAATACTGGTCCGAAGGCGACACCGCCTTGGCCCTGGTCGGCCCGGCCACGCAGACCCGCATGCGCCAGATCCTCCCGCTGCTACGCGGGCAGGGCTGAGGCCGGCCGCAACGCAGCGCATGTGGGGCGCCGCGATGCGCCTGCGGTCAGGGAAAAAGCGTCGGGACTGAAGTCCCTCCCGCAGTGCCCCGGGCCGACATGCCGCAAGCCCCTGTGGAGCGGCTTCAGCCGCGCCGACCGAAGTCAGCCACCCTGGCGGTTTAGGTTGTCTGCCGCGGCTGAAGCCGCTCCTGCATGCAGTGAGGCTTGTGCGCTCAGCCGCGTTTCAAACCTTACCTGCCGTAGCGTGCCTTCAGCATCGCGTAGGCCGAGCGCAGCGCCAGCGCTTCGCCGCCGGCGGGACGGCCGGGGCGGTCGCTGTCGTTCCAGGCGTACACGTCCAGGTGCGCCCATGGCTGCCGCGCCGGTACGAAGCGCTCCAGGTACAGCGCCGCGGTCACCGCGCCGGCCATGCGCGAACCGGCATTGGCCAGGTCGGCGATCGGGCTGGTCAGGTAGCGTAGATACGGGCGCCACAGCGGCATGCGCCAGAGTGGGTCGCGGCTGCGTTCGCCGGCGGCGAGCCAGGCCTGCGCCAGCGCATCGTCGTTGCAAAACAGCGCCGGCAGGTCCGGACCCAGCGCGACCCGCGCCGCGCCGGTCAGCGTGGCGAAATCCAGGATCGCGTCCGGCGCCTGCTCGCTGGCGTAGGCCAGCGCGTCGCACAGCACCAGCCGGCCCTCGGCGTCGGTGTTGTCGATCTCCACGCTGATGCCTTGGCGGGTGGCGATGACGTCGCCGGGGCGGAACGCGTCCGCGCCGACCGCGTTCTCCACCGCCGCCAGCAGCACAGTCAGCCGCAGCGGCAGCCGCTGCGCCATCACCAGCCCGGCCAGCGCCAGCGCATGCGCCGCGCCGCCCATGTCCTTCTTCATGTGGCGCATGCCCTCGGCCGGCTTCAGGTCCAGGCCGCCGGTGTCGAAGCACACGCCCTTGCCGACCAGCGCCACGTGCGGGTGCGCGTCCTCGCCCCAGCGCAGCACGATCAGCCGCGGCGCGCGGTGCGAGGCGCGGCCAACCGTGTGGATCGCCGGGAAATTGCGGCTCAGCAGGTCCTCGCCGACGATGCTTTCGCACTGCGCGCCGTGCGCCTCGGCGATCGCGCGCGCAGCGGCCTCCAGCTGTTCCGGCCCCATGTCCTCGGCCGGCGTATTGACCCAGTCGCGCACGCGCAGGCAGGCCTCCAGCTGGTCGCGCACTTCCGCGCTCGGCGTGGCCAGCAGCTGCGCCGGCAAGCGCGTGGGCTGCTTGTAGCGGGTAAAGCGGTAGCTGCCCAGGCCCCAGCCCAGGTGCAGGGCGGCCTGCTCCTCCTCGCTCAGCACGCTGGCCAGTTGCCAACTGCTGCCGGCCGGCAGCGCCAGCGGTGCGTGCGCGTAGGCATAGGCATCGCCGCGGTCGCCGATGCCCAGCACCGCCGCGGCCACGCCGTCCGCGCCGGGCAGCAACAACGCCGTGCCGGGGGCGGCCACGAACTGTTGCGCATCCAGCCACGCCACCCAGGCAGGCGCCTGCGCGGCGCGCCATTCGGCCAGGCGTTCGCGGTCCAGCACATGCAGCGGCAGCGCGCGGGGGGCGGCATCGGTGAAGCCGGAAGGCAGGGACATCAGCGGGTCCTCGTGGGTCGGGCGCGGCCGGCGCGACGCGCGGCCAGGACGAAGAGGCGGCAGCGGGCAGCGCTCATGCGCGCGTGCCAATGCCCGGCTGGGTGGCGTCCAGCCAGTCGGCCAGGCCGGTGAGGGTGGCGAAGTGCAGGTCCGGCGGGGTGGGCGGATGCCAGGCCTGCGCGTCGCGGTTGATCCAGCAACCGCGCAGCCCGGCCTGCATCGCGCCGAGCACGTCGATCTCGATGTGGTCGCCGACGTGCAGCACCTGCGCGCAGGGCAGGCCAAGGCGTGCGCAGGCGGCGTGGAAGATGCCCGGGTCAGGCTTGGCCGCGCCGTGTTCGCGCGCGCTGAGCTGGAACGCGAAATGCGGCGCCAGGCCGATCATGGCCAGGTCGGCGTTGCCGTTGCTGAGTGCCACCACCGGCACCCGCGCGGCGATCCGCTGCAATGCCGGGATGCTGTCCGGATAGCACTCCACCTGGTTGCGCGCGGCATAGAACACCGCGAATGCCGGCTCCACCAGCGCCTCGTCGGCGCCGCTGTCGCGCAGCGCGCGGCGCAGGGTCAGGCGCCGCATCTCGCTCAGGTCGTGGACCAGATGCGGATGCGCGGCGAACACCTCATCGCGCAACTGCTGCATCGCCGCGATCGGGAAGCGCTCGGCGGTACGCGGACTGTGCCGCAGCAGCCAGTCGTGCAGCACCTGTTCGATGCGCGCGCCGATCGGCGCGAACGGCCACAGCGTGTCGTCCAGGTCCAGCGTGATCGCGCGAACGGGGAAGGAAGGTAAGAAAGTCACTCGCATTATTTTACGCGAGCCCGCCGCAGCGACCGTCGCCCCAGGTAGACACGTGCGTCGCGCCGACCGCGTTCCCGAGTCCCGGCCTCATTCCAGCAACCTGGCCCAGCGCTGCATGCCTTCCACCCGCGCCAGCACCATCTTGATACACACCAGCAGCGGCACCGCCAGCAGCAGCCCGATCATGCCCCACAGCCAGCCGAACAGCATCAGCGCCAGGATCAGCATCAGCGGCGAGATCGCCATGCGCCGGCCGAGTACGATCGGCGTCACCACCTGGCCTTCGAGCATGTGCAGCGCCAGGTACAGGATCGCCGGCAGCGCCGCGCTCAGCGGATCGCGGAACTCGACGAAACCCATCAGCAGCATCAGGATCGCGCCAATCAACGGCCCCACGTACGGGGCGAAGTTCAGCAGCGCCACCACCGTGCCCCACAGCAGCGCTTCCTGCAGCGGGATCTTCAGCAGCACCAGGATGCCGGCCAAGATCAGCCCGACCAGGGTGTTGATGACACTGATGGTCAGCACGTAACGCGACACCTCGCGCTCGATCGAACGCAGGATGTCGGTGGTGAATTTCTGCTGCTGGCGATTGGGCAGCAGTGCGATCGCATGCCGCTGCAGGTTCTCGCCGAACACCATGAAGAAGAACGTCAGCAGCACCACCGCCAGCGCCGAGGCGGCCAGCCGCGGGGTGCGCACCAGGGCCTTGTACGGATCGTCCAGCTGGGTGCGGATCACCTTCACGCGGCGGCCGTTGTCGCCGCCGGCGGCGCGCGCGAAATTCTCCGCCGCCTGGTTGGCCTGCTGCATCGGCTTGGTCAGGTCGCGCACCTGGCTGGCGATGTGGCGCATCTGCCCGGGCGCCTGCTGCACCCATTCGGCGGCCGGCCCGGCCAGCTGCATCGCCAGCGTGGTCGCCACCGCCATGCCCGACAGCAGCACCAGCAGCGCGCCGAGGAAGCGCGGCACATACAGCTGCCGCAGCCCGCGCAGGATCGGGTTACCGACCAGGGCGAAGAACGCGGCCAGCAGGATCGGCAGGATCACCTCCTGCGCCGCCCACAGGGTGTAGCCCACCGCCAGCGTCGCCAGCACCACCAGCGACATCGGTCCGCGCGGGCGTGGCGCGGGCGGTGGCGGGAGGGCGTCTTCGGGTGGGGGTGCCACGTCGCCGGCGTCGGCCACGGATTCGGAGAGAGTGCTCATCGGACCTGCGCTGCGTACGGTGGCCCCGGCGCGGGTCCTGCGGACACGCACCGTTCGGCGCAAAAAAGGGGAAGCGGAGTGTAGGCCGATCCTGGCCTGCGCGGTATGAAGGCCGCGTGGCGAATGCAGCGCAACTCAGCGTTCGGGCATGTCGGTGGCCGCTTCGGCCGCGCGCGGCGCTACCTGCGGCGCCGGGTCGAACGCTGCGGCGGCCGGCGCGTGGTGCGGTCCGGGTACGCCGGCAGCCGCCGGGGCCTCGGCGGCGTCCACCGCGCCCTGCGCGGTATCCGTCGCACGTTCGGCCTGGTCGGACGCTTGCTTGGCCTGGGTCGCGGTCAGCAGGCTGGAGACCGCGCTGAGCATCTGCAGCCAGCGCGCCCCGCCGATCTTGCCGATCGCCGCCGCCGGTTCCGCGCGTCCGGCCAGGAAGCCGGCGCCCAGCCCCACTGCGACGATGCGCAGCGGCGTCCAGCCTTCGCGCCAGACCCGTTGCAACGTGGTCCATTGCGTCTGCATCTGCTGCTGGCGGCCTTCCAGCACCGTTTCGGCGCGTGCGATGCGGTGCTGCAGTTGATCGAGTTTCATCGGCCGTTCTCGGCTGCCGTGGCGGCATGGCCATCGGCGTTGTCATCGTCCTCGCCGCCGATCCCCAGCTTCGCCAACTGGCGGCGGGTGGCGTCGAGCTTGCTCATCTCGAAATAGCGCAGCGCCTGCCAGGCGCCCAGGGCGGTGACCACCAGGCTGAACGCGGCGGTCGCCGAGATCGACGCCAGCCACGACCAGCCCAGCCGCTGCAGCACCGCGATCAACGCGCCCATCAGCAGTATCCACGCCGAAGCGCCGAATGCCACCGAGACGGTCAACCACACCAGCGCGCGGGCCATCGCCGCGCGCGCCAGCGCCAGGTCCGCCACCACCAGCTTGCGCAGGGCGCGGCCGGCTTCCAGCGTCGCGTTCAGGCCCTCGCGGCCGGCCGTGCCGAATTCGCGGAACGAGGTTTCCAGCGACGGCCGCTCGGCCGCCGCCGGGTCGGGCGCTGCGGCGCCGTCGCGGACCTGCTCGTCGCTCACGTGGCTTACTTGTCGCTGCTGCGCGCCAGCTTGGCGATGATCCAGCCGGTGGCGAAGGCCACGCCGAACGAGGCCAGCGGGCGCTCGCGGATCAGCTCGGCAGCGCTGTCGATCAGGTCGCGGCCCTTGTCCAGCAGCACATCGACCTGCTCCTTCGCCGCGGCACCGCCGAACTCGGCAGCGGCCAGGCCGGACAGCGCGCTGTCGGACAGCTCGGCCTTGACGTTGGCCTTGCCCAGCTTCAGCTCGTCGCCTGCCGCGCCGGCGGCGCCCTTGATCGCTTCGCCGGCGTAGCTGGCGGCCGACTTCAGGTGCGAACTGGCTTCGCTGAGGTTGTCCTTGAGGTTTTCGGTATTGGTGGGGCTGGCATTCATCGCGTATCTCCTGACGGGGGTGGGGGCAGACCTGCGCGCTGCAGGCGGTTCGCGGATCGCGATCGAAATAAATAGCATCGACGCGGTGTAGAGCTTGTTAGGTTGGCGCTGCGCGTGTGCCTCCTGGCCGACCGGCATTCATTTGCTTCCTGTAGGAGCGGCTTCAGCCGCGACAGAACGACGCCGCAAGCCTGACCGGCCGCGCCATCCATCGGTGCCGCGCCGCCCCACCTCATTGCATCAACAAATCCGCCTGCGCCCCGCCCCGCACCACGCGCAGCACCAGCTGCGCCGGCTTGCGCGCGAAGTTGGCGCGGAAGCTGGCCAGGTCGGCGAATTCGCCGGTGGAGGCGGCCATCACGATGTCCCCGTTGGCCAGGCCGTTGCGCGCCGCACGGCTGCCGCGCGCCACGCTGCCGACCAGCACCCCGCTGATGCCGGACTGGCGCAGCGACTCGGGCAGGTCGGTGAAGCTGGCGCCGCCCAGCCGCGGGTCCAGCGATTCGCCGCTCACCGCGCGCGGCTGCTCCTTCAGCGTGGCCTTGATCTGCAGCGGCTTGCCGTCGCGGCGCACGTCCAGCGTCACCGTGCTGCCCACCGGCTGCAGGCCTTCGTAGTTGTGCAACGCCTCGGCGCTGTCCAGGCGCTCGCCGTTGGCGCCGACCACCACGTCGCCGGGCTGCAGCCCCGCGCCGGCCGCCGCCGAACCGCTCAGCACCCGCGTCACCAGCGCGCCGCGCGGTGCGTCCAGGCCCAGGCCCTGCGCCATCTGCGCAGTCAGGTTCTGGGTCTCGACGCCGAAGGTGCCGCGGATCATCACCCCGTTGTTCTTCAGCAACTGCTCGACCACCGCCCGCGCCAGGTTCGACGGAATCGCCAGGCCCAGGCCGATATTGCCGGCCATGCTGCCCTGCGGGTTGAAGCTGGCGGTGTTGATGCCGACCAGCTCGCCGTGCAGGTCCACCAGCGCGCCGCCGGAATTGCCCGGGTTGATCGAGGCGTCGGTCTGGATGAAGTTCTGGTAGCCCAGGCCGCGGATGCCGTTGCGGCCCATCGCCGAGACGATGCCCGAAGTCACCGTCTGGGTGAAGCCGAACGGGTTGCCGATCGCCACCACGAAATCGCCCACGCGCAGCTTGCTGCTGTCGCCCAGGCGGATCTCGGTGAGCTTGTCGGCCTTGATCCGGATCAGCGCCACGTCGGTGTCCGCGTCCGAGCCCATGAACTCGGCCTTGAAGCTGCGCCCGTCGGCCAGGGTCACCTGCACGTCGTCGGCGTTCTCCACCACGTGGTGGTTGGTCAGCACATAGCCGTTCTTGGCGTCGATGATCACGCCCGACCCCAGCGACTCGTTGATCCGCTCCTGCGGGATGTCCGGGAACAGGCGGCGGAAGAACGGGTCGTTGAAGTAGGGATTGCGCACCCGTACCACCTGCTTGGTGTTGATGCTGACCACCGCCGGCATGGTCTGCTGCAGCATCGGCGCCAGCGACGGCAGCGGCTGGCCGGCCACCGAGGCCGGCAAGGCGGCGCTGCCGGCCACGGTCTGCGCCAGCGGCGCGGGCGCCGCCTCGGCGCGGTTGTCCAGGTGCGCGTTGATCGCGGTGGCGGCGAAACCGCCGAAGGCAGCGGCGGCGGTCAGGGTCAGCAGCGTGGGCAGCGGTCGCATGGGTCGGGTTTCCGGATGACGCGGCGGGAGACGCAAGGCAGATGGGCGCCGGGGCGCATAAATCAAGATGAACGCGCGGCGTTTAACCGGCAGTGAAAGCCCGGCCCCGGGCGAAATCGGCGATGGCGTACGGCGCCGCCGTACGCCCCCGTTTCGGCGTTGACAGCAGGCCTGCCCAGGGTTAGCGTGGGCACAGGGTTTTGCCACTAGATGTAGCGGTAAAACGTCAAAGCAACCCAACTACTGGGGTTTTTGCTGGTGTCCACGCTCCAGGGGGCGCACGCAGTGACGCATGGCGTGAACGTGAGACGGGCGATCGAACGCCTTACGCATTCCCATTCGGCCGAAGGGCGGCGCCGTGCGCGCTGCCGCGGCTGTCGTCTTCGCGCAGCGCAAACCGCCTACAAATAAGCGACTCGGCGGACGGCCACCCGTATCCGCCCCATCGGGACAGGTTCCAGGAGAACAGAAAAGAATGAGCACGGTGCGCCTGGATGTCGTCCAGACCGAGTCCAAGCAGAACCCCATCCCGATGCAGCCGGCGTCGCAGGATATCTGGGACAAGAAGTACCGCCTGAAGACCAAGCAGGGCGAGCCGCTGGATGCCGACATCGACGGCACCTACCAGCGCGTGGCGCGCGCGCTGGCCGATGCCGAGGCCACCGAGGAAAAGCGCGCCTACTGGTTCGAGCGCTTCGCCTGGGCGCTGCGCCGCGGCGCGATCCCGGCCGGGCGCATCACCTCCAATGCCGGCGCGCTGGAACACAAGCCGGCCACCAGCACCATCAACTGCACCGTGTCGGGCACCGTCACCGACTCGATGGACGGCATCCTGGAGAAGGTCCACGAAGCCGGCCTGACCCTCAAGGCCGGCTGCGGCATCGGCTACGAATTCAGCACGCTGCGCCCGCGCGGCGCGTTCGTGGCCGGCGCCGGCGCCTACACCTCCGGGCCGATGTCGTTCATGGATATCTTCGACAAGATGTGCTTCACCGTGTCCTCGGCCGGCGGCCGCCGTGGCGCGCAGATGGGCACCTTCGACGTGGCGCACCCGGACGTGAAGGACTTCATCCGCGCCAAGCGCGAAGACGGGCGCCTGCGCCAGTTCAACCTGTCGCTGCTGATCACCGACGGCTTCATGCAGGCGGTGGAGGCCGACGCCGACTGGCCGCTGGTGTTCCCGGTGAACCGCAACGAAGAGGCCGACATCGACCTGACCAGCGCCACCGACGTGGTCTGGCGCGACTGGCCCACCCACAGCAACTACATCGTGCGCGACGACGGCCTGGTCGCATGCAAGGTGTACGGGCAGATCCGCGCCCGCCACCTGTGGGACATGATCATGGTCTCCACCTACGACTACGCCGAGCCGGGTTTCATCCTGATCGACCGCGTCAACGAGATGAACAACACCTGGTGGTGCGAGAACATCCGCGCTACGAATCCTTGTGGCGAGCAACCACTTCCTCCTTACGGCGCCTGCCTGCTCGGCTCGATCAACCTCACCCACTTCGTGCGCGACCCGTTCACCGCGCAGGCGCGCTTCGATTGGGAGGACTACAAGGACGTGGTGCGCGTGTTCACCCGCATGCTCGACAACGTGGTCGAGGTCAACGGCCTGCCGCTGCAGCAGCAGCGCGACGAGATCCTGCGCAAGCGCCGCCACGGCATGGGCTTCCTGGGCCTGGGCTCGACCATGACCATGCTGCAGATGAAGTACGGCAGCGCCGCCTCCTGCGCATTCACCGAAGCCATCGCCCGCGAGATGGCCGTGGCCGGCTGGGAAACCGCGCTGACCCTGGCCAAGGAAAAAGGTCCGGCGCCGATCATGCAGGAAACCTTCGAGGTCACCGCCGCGATGCTGCGCCAGCGCCCGGAAATGGCCAAGGACGGCTGGCGCGTGGGCCAGCAGATCGAAGGCAGGCGGCTGCACGCCAGGTACAGCCGCTACATGCAGCGCATCGCCGACGTGGCACCGGAACTGGTGGACGCACTGGCCGAAGTGGGCGCGCGCTTCACCCACCACAGCTCCATCGCCCCCACCGGCACCATCTCGCTGAGCCTGGCCAACAACGCCTCCAACGGCATCGAGCCCAGCTTCGCCCACCACTACAGCCGCAACGTGATCCGCGAAGGCAAGAAGTCCAAGGAGAAGGTGGACGTGTTCTCCTTCGAACTGCTGGCCTACCGCCACCTGGTCAACCCCAAGGCGATGCCGTATTCCGAGGCTGCCGACGCGCAGCTGCCCGACTACTTCATCTCCGCCGACGACATCCACCCCAAGGAACACGTGGACGTGCAGGCCGCCGCGCAGAAGTGGGTGGACAGCTCCATCTCCAAGACCGCCAACGTCCCCACTGACTACCCCTACGCGCAGTTCAAGGACATCTACCGCTACGCCCACCAGCAGGGCTTGAAGGGCTGCACCACGTTCCGCTTCAACCCGGCCGCCTTCCAGGGCGTGCTGGTCAAGGAAGCGGACCTGGAGAACACCACCTACCGCTTCGAACTGGAAGACGGCAGCGTGGTGGACGTGAAGGGCAACGAGCAGATCGAATACGACGGCGAAATGCACAGCGCCGCCAACCTGTTCGATGCCCTAAAAGAAGGGTATTACGGCAAGTTCTGAAGGCCACGTGTTGCGCCCTCCGCAGCGGCGGGGGGAACACGGCGGCGGCGGGAAACCGGCGAACGCGGCACGCCGTGCTTCCCAACGTTCGCCTAGCGCCTGTCATTTGTCGCCACATCCGGCTCCACGCTTTGCTTCAATCGGTATAGCATCGCCCGCGTACATAAACACTGACACCCTGAGGAGGGTTTTTTATGAGCAACGGTAATGGTGTGACGGCGACGCTGACGCAAGTCGCCGAAAACGTGAAAGAGACCGCCAGCCACATGGGCGACGCGATCGCCGCCACCGCCAGCGACGCCGTCGCCAGCGTCAAGCAGACCGCCGAGAACGTGCAAAAGCGCGTGCAGGACCAGGTCGCCAAGACCCGCAAGGTGGTCAAGAAGGCCGAAAAGGCCGTGGCCAAGCGCGCGGAGAAGGCCGGCAAGTCGGTGAAGAAGACCGTCGCCAACGCGCGCAAGAAACTGGAAGCGGCCAAGGTCAGCGCCCAGTCCGAAGCCGCCGCGCTGAAGAAGGCCACCAAGAAGACCGCCAAGAAGGCGGCAGTGAAGAAGGCCCCGGCCAAGAAAGCCGCCGCTAAGAAAGCCGCAGTGAAGAAGGCGCCGGCCAAGAAGGCCGCACCGAAGAAGGCGGTCAAGACGGTCGCCGCCAAGAAGGCTGTGACCGCCAAGAAGAGCGCGGTCAAGAAAAGCGTCGGCGCCAGGAAGGCCGTCGCCAAGAAGGCAGTGAAAAAGGTCGCCAAGGCCGTCAAGCAGAGCACCGCCAAGGTCGCCAAGAAGAGCGCCGCGGTGAAGAAGACCGCCGTGCGCAAGAGCGCCGGCAAGCAGGCCGCGGCCACCCGCGCCAGGAAGTAAGCCGTCCCAGCTGCACCCTCTCTCCCGTGCGCGGGAGAGGGGCAGGGCGAGGGACGCGCGCCCCAACACGACACGCACATCAGGAACGCATCATGGCCGTCAAGATCGACAAGAAAATCAAGGGCTACGCCGTCGTCACCGCCGAAGACAAGGCGCGCGACGCGGCGCCACCGGTGCCCGCCGCGTCGATCGACCGCGCCACCGCCCAGGCCGACGTGCCGGTGGACAACATCATCCACATGCACGAGCGCATCGAGCGCCCGGACGTGCTGATCGGCAGCACCTACAAGATCAAATCGCCGTTGGTGGAACACGCCATGTACGTGACCCTCAACGACATCGTGCTCAACGCCGGCACCGAGCACGAACTGCGCCGCCCGTTCGAAATCTTCGTCAACTCCAAGTCCATGGAACACTTCCAGTGGATCGTGGCGCTGACCCGCATCATGTCCGCCGTGTTCCGCAAGGGCGGCGACGTCACCTTCCTGGTCGACGAAATGAAGGCCGTGTTCGACCCCAAGGGCGGCTACTTCAAGGCCGGCGGCGTGTACATGCCCTCGCTGGTGGCCGAACTGGGCTACATCGTCGAAGAGCACATGAAGTCCATCGGCCTGCTGCACGACCCGGAGATGAGCGACCACCAGCGCGCGCTGATCAACGAAAAGCGCAAGCAGTACGAAGAGCGCTCAAAAAAAAACAATGAAATGAAGCCGGCTGTTCCTTCTCCTACGGGAGAAGGTGCCCGAAGGGCGGATGAGGGTACGGTTTCGAGCGACTCCACCGCCGACCACGAAGAAGACATCGCCGTCACCGGCGACGGCGCTAGCTTCCCGCCATCGGCCACGATGTGCCACAAGTGCAACACCAAGGCCTTGGTCATCATGGATGGGTGTGCTACTTGTTTGAATTGTGGGTATTCGAAGTGCGGGTGAGCAGGTATCTCTAGTTGGTTTCCAATGGAACTATAGATTCACTAGTGACACTATGGATTCAAAGGCATCTAATTTTTGGCGAAAATCACATGGTTGAGATATATGGAAGAACTAAAAATAGGTGATCTAGATCAGCTTCAGTCTCTTTTTGCAGAAGGAACTGCAGAAAGTGAGGCGTCGTTCTTGTCTTCAATATTTGTTGCCCCAGAAGATTTTGATTACATCTCTAACCTTAAAAGCGGGACTCCCCGCCTTCTTATTGGAAAGAAGGGGACGGGGAAGTCAGCCTTGGTTCGTGAGCTCGTAAAGAAATGGACGATTGAAAGCAAGCCGGCGCTATTGCTTAAGCCAAAAGATATTCCACTCGGCGCTGACTCCAATGCGTCACTTGGAGAGCTAACGGCTGCTGCTGAAGGACTCTTGATTAAAGCAATTGCCGCCAAAGTTGGCGAGCTTGCAAATGGAATACTTGATCCGGAGTTGGCACTTCTAGACGCTGAAGCTCAGAGAGAGGGCACAAAACGACCGGATTTTGTTCAAAAATTGCGAGGACTTTTAAATCCAATTGCAGCAATGTTTAGTCTGGATTTACCAAGTGACACTGGTGTTGCGCATGCGAATAAAGCGCGTTTCAAGGCGGCTGTGGCGCGTCTGCTTCAAGTCTCTGGCACAACCATGTTGATTGCCCTGGACGATACTGATCAAATTGCACGTGGTGGCGGTGCTGCGGAGCTAGATAGAATATGGGCGTTGATCTTGGCGTGCCGCTCGATCCAGGAAGAATGCCCAAACATAGTTGCAATAATTGTATTACGGTCAGAGGTCTGGCGTCGCCTCGCATCAGAAGGGACTGCGCATCGTGATCAAGTGGATCATTTTAGGAATTCAATATATGAGCTTTCGCCAGGTGTTGATGACGTTCGGACTATATTGATAGAACGATTCAAGGCGGCTGCAGAAAATGCGCGTGGTCCGAAAGCTCCTCCGGCTGAAAGCATATTCTTTGCAGAAAAAGACGTGGTGATTCCGACTTCTGTGGAGCGACGCACTTGGATGGACTTTATCGTCGGGCGGTCTCGCAAGCGGCCTAGAGATTCGATTCAAATGGTAGCGCTACTGGCGGAGCAGGCTAGAAGGCGGCGAAAAGAGGATAAATCAAAAATCAATTCTATTGATGCATCGAAAATAATTGAACGCTATTCTGAAGAGCGAATCGATGATTTGCAAGTGGAATTCGGGGTTGAGTGTCAAAAGTTGAAAGAGGTCCTTAGAGATTTTGCGTGGGCCGAATTCGATGAGGATAGTTTTACATTTACGGCAGATAAGGCTAAGCGATTCATTACTTCTATTTTAAATAATAAACAAGTCATCTTGGAGGGGCAGGTTCTTAGGTCATCAAATAATGATCACGTCTTCTCGCTTTGGCGCCTTCTTTACCAATCTGGATTTTTGAACGCGAGAGTTAGGGATGAGAGTAGGCCGGGTGGATATGCGCATATTCAAGAGGAGAGTAATGCGGAATTCGCTTCTTCCAATCGCTGGAATGAAATGCAGGGTGCGTATTGGGAAGTCAATCCCGCGTATCGGGACTATTTATTGAAAGTGCAGAAAGACTCCCCAATTGGTAAAAGGCTTCCTCCAAAGCGTGAAAAGAGGAGGGTTGATCCAAGGAGCGGCCGACGTTAAGGGGTGTGCCAGATCAAAGGAAAGGGGCGTGCTGGATCAGTGTTAGATTTTTAGAATACGTAGGTGGAATGCCTGGCTCAGAAATTTTATCGATGAATAGTTTGCATTCTTGTCTACAAAGCTAGTTGACGCTGGCTTTGTCAAAGAGCACGATTGAATCGTTGCGTTAAATCACGCAGCCGGGCTTGGCAGCCCGATCACTCAGGCGCACCAGCGCCCATCTTCGATGCCCGGCGCTTTTTTGTTGCCCGGCGTTATCGTGGGCGATAGCTCGCATGCTTCATGGCGGGCGGTACGTGGAGGCCGCAAGGCCTGCCGGTCCCTGAGTCCGGTCTGCCAACCCGTACCGTCCGCCACCCTGCTTGGCAGCAGTGGGCGGACTTCTTTCAACTCAGGAGAAGTCGTCTATGTCCCGCAAAGCAACCGCACCCAAAAGTACCCAAGCTCCACGCCGTACCCGCAAGCCAGTAGCGCCGGAGGCGGCGCACGCCACCACCTCGCCGATGCTGGGGCTCTCGCTCGGCGACATGGCGCGCACCACGCTGTTCCATCCCGTTCCGACGGACGACGAACGGCCGCCCAAGCGCGCGTCGCGTCCGCGCCAACCCGCGCAGTGCACCATTGGCGCCACCTGCCACGACGTGCTGGTGGACGGCCGCTGGCAGAGCCAGGAAATTCCCACCTTGCGCCTGAGCGGTCAATGGCTGGCCGCACTGGGATTCGTGCCGGGCAGCAAGCCGCAGATCGCCGTCGTCGATGGCGCTCTGGTCATCACGGCCGCGCCGCAAGAGTAGGCGCCGCACAATCGCGCTGATCGACGTGTCCCGTCGATCGGCGCTGGTTGTGGATGCCGGCGCCCGCGCCTCGACGGATCATCCGTTCTGCTCGCTATAGATGGGGCAGGTCAGGTTTGCCCTACAACCGCCAGCGTCAGATTTTTCTGACGCCGCTGTGCGGGCTCCGCCTATGTTCCAGGTGCTGGATTGCGCCATTGTTAGTATCGCTGGCAACGCGTTATCCCCGGTATCGGGTCGTCCAGAGCGCGGGGCCGAAGGGGGACGTTCGGCCTGCCAGCCCTTCTTGGTTGCGTCATCGTCTCTTTGGGAGGCAGGTGTGAGCGCCTTGATTGCGTCCTCTGGCGCACGCGTAAGTCAACGCGTCCCCGTCCATGTCTGGGGCTGACCGATCTGCTGCGCGATGAGGTCACGCGCATCGCGCGCATCGAGGTCCACAAGCCGCCGGCGGGCGGCGGCTGACGCCCCTCCCGCATGTGCGGTGCTGCCCGCCACCCTTCCACCGTTCTTCGTTCCACAGGATGCCTGTATGACCGAATCCTCCTATGTTGTCGCCCAAGCCAGTGCGCCGCTGCTGTGCAATCGGATGGGCGATCGTCAGGTACAGGTGCCCGCGGACCGGCCGGGCATCGTGATCTTCATCCACGGCGTCAACGACCCGGGCGCTGGCTATCCCACTGTGGAAACGGGGCTGTGCCAGGGCCTCAACGAGCGCCTGAGCCGTGTGGATCTGCGGGCTGGGCGGTATGGGGTCAAGTATGCTGAAGCAAAGAAATCCCGGCTGAAGCCGGGCGACCAAGGCTACAAGGAAGTGGCGTCGGTCAAATACGACCCGGATACCTACCTTTACCAGCGCAGCGAAGATACCAGCAGCACCACGCCCACCCACAGCATGTTCATTCCGTTTTACTGGGGCTACCGCGCCAGCAACAACGAGATCGCCAAGGACAAGCGCGGCAACCCGACGCGCCTGCGCAGCCAGTATCAGGACACCGCCGGCAACCGGCTGGATGCCAACTTCGCCAAGGCCGGCGGGTTCTTCGCCAATGCCACCAGCAACCTGCCGGATATGTATCGGGAGGGGTTCGACACCAGCCTGCTGACTGCCACGATCCAGCCGGTGGCCTCCGACTTCACCTACTTCGGCAAGGCACCGCCACGGCGCTATTTCGTGTTGGCGGCCGAACGGCTGGCGATGCTGGTGAGCGAGATCCGCCGCTTGGCGCCAGACGACACCATCACCATCATGGGGCACAGCCAGGGCACGCTGATCAGCTTGCTGGCGCAGGCCCTGCTGGCCGATCGCAGCCAGCGCTGCGCGGACTGCCTCATCCTGGTGGACAGCCCCTACAGCGTGCTCGAACCCAATGGCGAGCAGCAGACTGCGCAGGCCAAGCTGCAGACGCTGATCAATATCGTCAAGGCGGTGACCGCCAGGCCGCACGCCAGCCCACCACTGAGCGCACTGCAGGCCGGTCAGCCAACGCAGGGCGGCCGCGCTGGACACGGGTGGACCGCCACCCAGGGCACCCGTCTGGATGCGCAAGGCAAGCAAATCGTGTTCGCCGAGCGCGACAACCGCGGCAAGGTGTACCTGTACTTCTGCCCGCAGGACACCACGGTGGCGCTGGATCAGGTGCAGGGCATCGGCACCTACGGCGTGCCGGACACGGTGCAGGTGGCGTGGAAGCGGCATTTCTACAGCGCCGAGCGCACCGCCACGTTGCCGGCGATGGATGCGCTCAAGGGCCTGCGCTTCCACCAGCGGATGTGGACCAAGGTGCTGCGTGGCGGCAAGCCGGTGCTGGTGGGCCTCCCGCCGCAGCACATCGCGCTGCGCGTGGAAGGCGAGGCGCCCTACCCCGGTGGCAGTGGTGTCGCGGCCAAGGCCAGCCAGACGTCACTGCCGCAGGAGGGGCGCTACATCAACGGCGAGGCGCTGCAACCGCCACACGCCCCTCAAATGGAGGGAGGCGAGGCCGATTCGCGCAAATACAGGAGCAACACGCCGCTGCGCGGCACCCCTACCCGCGCCGGCAAGGACGCACCGGACGATGTGTCGGTGAACGTGGCCTTGGGCAACCCGGCGGCACGCTTGCGACAATACATGGTCACCGAGCGCTTGTCGGAGAAGGAGCTGTCTTCCTCCGAGCTACAGGAGTTGACCCGTCAGTTCAACGTCAGCCGTCCGGACGTCAACGACCAGACGCCCGGCTATGAATGCAACGGTAGCGAGGACATGGGCTGGGCGGTGCAGCGGCACGCCACACCCAACGAGGTGCGTGCAGAGATGGCGCGCAATCCGTCTGCGCTGAGCGACAATTCCTACCATTCGGCGATGCTGCGCAGCACCGAAAACCACCGCTGGGTAACGGCGATGGACGTGGCGATCGGACAGGCGCAGACATTGGACGATCCGGAGTGGCGCAAGGTGCTCATTGCCTTCGCCAACTGGCGCACGCCTTTTCAAAGAAAAAGGAGAGACGACGCTGATTCGCAGACATATTTCAGCGAGCTTGCGAATTTCGAGAAGCTCAGCCCTGGAGCGAAAAAATTGGTTGAAGCGAGTTGCCTCTATTACGAGAAAGGGGTCTTTCCTGCTGGCCTGGTGTCTACATTGCCCCCGGCCAAGTATGTGGAGAGCAGGACCCGCGAGCAACGTGCGGAGAGCAATCAATGAGTGCGTTTCAAAGGCCTGGCATCCTGCGCTACGTGCTGATGTGGCTGGGTGCGCTGCTGGCATGGGTGGCGCTGATCCTTTTCATCTACTATCGCCAATGGCAGTCAACAGGCGTGGAGGGTTCCGGCTTGGGCAACGATATCCGTAATGGCGTGTTGGCGATCACCGCGCTGGTGGGGTTCGCATTTGGGGGACATTGGCTGTGGAAGGTGCGCAGCGCAGTGGCCAAGCAACCAGCGGCCATGGCAAGCGCGCAAGCCACGGCGGCGACGGCCGCGACCCCGCATGGGCGCATGCTTGCTGGCGAGGGGGAGCGCTATGTGCTGGAAGTGCGCGGCCTGGGGTTAGCCGTAGATCGCTATTACCAGGAGGACACGTGGAGGTTGTTCAAAGACAAGGACGACAACTACGTTTCAGTGTTGTCGAAAGACCCGAAGGACTACGACCCAAACACGCGAATTGGCAGTGCGAGTATGGCAGCCAGTGCTGCTTTCGGATACGCGGCCAAGCAGGCGGTGGAGCGTTGGCCGTTGCCGGTGATCATTCTAGGGCCGCCAACGACGATCAACGATGGAAGCACCATGGCCAACGAGATTGCACTCAACAGGCAGTCCGAAAGCCTCGGGCTGACGCTGTTTCTTTGGCAAGATGACGCTAACGTGGTGAGTGCGCAGGCCACGCTGGAGCGGCTGTTCCAGTTCTTCGACCAACATCCTGATGTGCCGGAAGTGCTATTGGTTAGCAGTGACTCTGAAGCAGACCGATATGGCTGGAAATCACCTGGAATGCCAGAGCGACCCGCTGGTGTCCATGTTCCGCTACTGCCCAACAGCATGACTGCGCTATTGGTGGCACGCAGCGATCGGGTAGACAGGTTGGTGCGCCCGTATGCGGTCGATGTGGACGATGGCATCAACAAGGACGACGCGCAGTACGACATCATCAAATTGTGGAATTTCTTCTGGGATAAGTCGGATTCGCAAGAGGAAGGCAGCTTCGATGCGTATTACCGCAAGCTGGCAGCAGAGAAGCACTACGCCTCGGACTATCCACCCGGCACCATGAAAGCCGATTGGTGGATTGCGCAACTGCCCGAGTTGTGGAAGCAGATCAGCAACAAGGGTCCGGGTGAGTTCAAGCCCAGCGCGTATCTGCCGGTACGCTGGGCGCGCTGGCAGGTGCAGCAGTTCGACGAGTCGCCGTTGCTGGGCTACCTGCATCGCCCGGTGCATGTGCCCTTGACCGACGAGCAGGGAAAGCCAATCAAGCGTACCGCGCAGGTGGAGGCGCTGCGCAAGGGTTGGGCGCAAGCGGTGTCGGCACTACCGGAAGATGCCAAGCCAACGCGTGTGTTCTACGACACCAGCTTGGATCGCGAATGGGTCATCCCCCTGACCCAGGCGCTGCATGAGAACGCCGAGGGCATCGAACTGGACGATAAGCACCAGGGCTACGACATCGGCCGGCGGCTGGGCAATACCGGTGTGAGCTCGGCGTTGGTGCAGATCGCTCTGGGTATCGTCTCCGGTTACGACGATGGACGCACCAGTGCCACCGTCAACCTGACCCCGGATGGCTATGCCGGCATCGTGATGGTCAGCCCACCGGACGAGGCCAGCAAAGCCGCCGCAGCTCAAAATGGAAAGCATCCGTTCGACGACCTTTTGCGCGACAAGAAGGCCACGCCATGAGCCGTGCATTCATCGTCGAAGGCGACGCCCACAGCCACGGCGGCCATGTGCTGGCCGGTTCCGAGCACGCAGTCATCGATGGTCAGGCGTTTGCGTGTGAAGGGCATCCTGCGATCTGTCCGTTGCATGGGCGAACCCACATTGCCAGCGCCTCCAGCCACCTGAACATCCATGGGCGCCGGGCCGCTCTGGACGGCGACACACTGGCCTGCGGCGCGACGCTGATCGCAGGGCGGCAAGACCGCGCCAAACACAAGTAATCCAGTCGCCCAATGATGGCGATGTCCACCCCACCTCGCCGATGCGGGGACTCTCGCTCGGCAACATGTCGCGCACCACGCTGTTCCATCCCGTTCCGACGGACGACGAACGGCCGCCCCAGCGCGCGCCGCGTCCGCGCCAACCCGCGCAGTGCACCATTGGCGCTACCTGCCACGACGTGCTGGTGGACGGCCGCTGGCAGAGCCAGGAAATTCCCATCTTGCGCCTGAGCGGTCACTGGCTGGCAGCACTGGGATTCGTGCCGGGCAGCAAGCCGAAGATCGCTGTCGTCGATAGCGCGCTGGTCATCACGGCCGCGCCGCAAGAGTAGGCGCCGCGCCGGATCATCCGTTCCGGTCGCTATAGCCGGTTTGGTCTACACCTGCTCAAGACTTTCACTTTATGCTGTGCTCACACCGCCACGTGGCAGCGCACGGTGATGGCACGTAGAACAGCCGAAGGCATGTTGCGTTCCGCCCTGCTGACGTTGGTTTCCCTCACAGCGGCAACAGGATGTAGTGCCATGAACGATGCCAGCGTTCCGCCGTCCGATACGTTCGCAGATCAGCAATCCGCCGCCGAGGCCAAAGCCCCGTTGGCGCGCTGGATCACGCCCGACGCAGTCATGGCCGATGCTTTACAGACGCCTGGGACACATGGGTCTTCCCGCAGGGCCGCCGCGCCTGCATCCTCCAGTGAACCGCTTTACCAAGCCGTCTACCAACGACAAGCGGACGGTTCCATCCGTGCGTTGCCAGCGGCGCAGGTCAACCTCATCGATCCCGCGCTCCTCAAGAATGCCAAAGTTGTGCAGCAAGAGGCCGCGCCCGAGATTGGCCGCTTCCAGGCGAAGCGCATGAGCGTGTTGGAGCCTGGCGAGATCGAACAGCAGTGGATATTCAAGCAAACGCTAAAGAGCCGGCAGATGGTCAGCCGAACGAATCGTCTAACAACCCTTTAGGAAAGGATGGAAATATGATTCCAGCATCAGGGGAATAGCGGCATCTGCTCGTCGGCGTGAGATTTGGTTCGTATGGCGTTCTAGAACGAGTAAGGGACATATGGTTTCCATTCAAGTGGGTGGCAAGGACAAGACTGCAGAGATCAGAAACTGGTGGATCTGGAGCGATAAGGACGAAGGCCTGCAACTGAGGTGCTCCTACTTGAAAGGGGGGCAGGCCATACATCCGCTCAGTGACTGCCGCATCTCTCCCGTTCGCGAGCTGAGTGGGATGTTGCTGACCAAGTCTGGCAGCACGGTTGTCACGCCCATCGCCAAGGCGAAAATCTACGGCGAACGGTACGCAGTCGTGCACTATCCGGATACCGACAAGCCCATCATTTACAAGATGGACGGTATCGGCTTTGCCGCGCCGACGGCGATGAAGGACACGCCGGTCTTCCGGTATTTCGCTGCTGTAGCCAATTCACGGCAGGATCAGGCGGAGTCGGAGACCGACCGCAAAATCGCCGCCAATATCGTGCACCAACTCGGCAAACTGCCCGCCAGTGCCGACACCGCCTTGCAGGCCTATTGCACGGGACGCAACGGCGCGCTGGCGCCGGGCCAGGGGCTGATCTATCCGTTCGGACTGAACGAGAGCCAGCTCGCGGCGGTCGAGCAAGCGTTCCGCGCGCAGGTCAGCGTGATCGAAGGCCCGCCCGGAACCGGCAAGACCCAGACCATCCTCAACATCCTCGCCAATATCCTGTTGCGTAGACAGACGGTAGCGGTGCTATCCAACAACAATGCGGCTGTCGAAAACGTCTACGAGAAGCTGGAGAAATGTGGCCTCGGCTATCTGGTCGCCAAACTCGGCAACCAGGACAACCGCGAGGAGTTCTTCGCCGATCTGCCGTCTTGGCCATCCTGCGAACCCGAGTCCGCGCCGCCTCTGAAGGAGATCCAGGCTCTGCTGGCGCGCTTGAAGCAATATCTGCACGATCGTAACCGGTTGGCGCAATTGCGAGTGGAAATCGACGAGCTGGCCATCGAGCGGCGTTACCTTCAGCAATGGCAGGCAGACAGCGGGGTGGAGGCGGCCACCTCGCTGGACAAGTATGGACTGTCGCCGCGCAAGACCGCAGACCTGATGGCCTATCTGGCCCATCTGGGTGAGCAGCGCATCCGTCTTAAGGATCGCGTCGAGCTGTTGTTCAACTTCAGGATCTTCCGTACCAAGCCGTTTGTTCAGGGCGATGCGCGCCTGTCAGTGTTCCATGCGCTGCAGATGCACTATTACGACAAGGCGCTACGCGACAAGCAAGCGGAGCTGAAGGCGTTCCGCGATTCTCTGAATCGCGGAGATTTTGATGTCTCGCTTGAGCAATTGAAAACAGCGTCGATGCGCCATTTAAAGCAGTACTTGCAGAATTTACCGCGGCCATCGGAAAACTTTGATGTCAAGACGTATCAGCAGCAGTTCGATGCCTTTGTGCAACGCTTTCCGATCCTGGGCAGCGGCACTCACTCCATCGTCAACTCGATCGCGCCGGGGGCGATTCTTGACTACGTGATCATCGACGAGGCCTCGTTGCAGGACATCGTGCCGGGCATCCTGCCGCTGGGCTGCGCGAAGAATCTGATCGTGGTCGGCGACAACCGCCAGTTGGCGCACATCCCCGTGGTGCTGGGCCTGCCGGCGCCGGCCGAGGCCTACGATTGCGAGCGCTACAGCCTGCTCGATTCGTGTATCGGCGTGTTCAAGGAGGCGCTGCCCAGAACGCTGTTGAAAGAGCATTACCGCTGCCATCCCAGGATCATTCAGTTCTGCAACCAGCAGTTCTACGACAACGCCTTGGTGCCGATGACCGAGGACAGGGGGGAAGCACCGCTGCGCCTTGTGGTGACCGCCAAGGGCAATCACGCCCGCCAGAACACCAACCTGCGGGAGCTGGATTCCCTGCTCAAGCTGCTCGACGACGAGGGCGAGCCCGTCGGGCTCGATAGCGACGGCCGTGGTTTCATCGCGCCGTTCCGGGCACAGGTCAACCTCTCCGGCACATGCCTGCCCGCGGATTTCGTCAAGGACACCGTGCATAAGTTCCAGGGCCGGGAGTGCGACGAGATCGTCTTCTCCACCGTGCTGGACAAGAAACGCTACAACCAGGAGCGCAAACGCCTAAATTTCGTCGATGACCCGCGCATGATCAATGTGGCAGTGTCGCGGGCCAAACACCGCTTCACCCTGGTGACGGGCGACGAGGTGTTCACCGGCAACAATGGTCACATCGCGGCTTTGATTCGCTACGTCGCGTATTATGCGCGAGACGAGGATCTCGTGCGTGCGCCCGTGGTGTCGGCCTTCGACCTGCTGTACCGTGAGTACGACCAGTCGTTGGCGCGCTTGAATGCTCGCTTGCGGTCCGAGGATTCACGCTATAAATCCGAACAGATAGGCGCGCAACTGCTGCGCGAGGCGCTATCCGGCCCAGAATGCCGTGCGTTGATGTGTCATGGTCAAGTCAAGCTGGATCAGGTCGCATCACCGAACAACCCGGATTTGACGCAACCCGAGCGGGCCTTCATGGTGCGTGCCAGGTGCGATTTCGTGATCTATTTCAAGGTGGGCAAGATCCCCCTGGGAGTGATCGAAGTCGATGGTGGCTCCCATGACCGGCCCGATCAGTTGGCCCGGGACGCACTGAAGAACGGTATTCTTGCGAAAAGCGCCATTGCTATCCTGCGTCTGCGCACGGTCGAGAGTCGCATCGAAGAGAGAATCGCCGACTTCATCGCCCAGTGGGCGAGCCCTGCGCTCGGCGCGTAAAAGAACGTCGGAGCGCCCCGTTCTGAATCGTCTCTTCGTGGAATGGGTTCGGCCAGTATCACGCCTGGCCATTAGGTGAAGTGATGAGAAAGTACATCATTCTGTGCACTGCCCCACTTTCCATCGCGCTTGCCGCGTGTGGAACACCAGATAAACCGGAAGCTGGCAGCGCTTCGGTGACACCACCGTCGCAGGTGGCCGTTTCCCCGGCCGACGCAAGCGAACAGCGTTCCGCCGCCAATCCAGCCGATCACGAACGTACCCAGGCGTCGGCGCAGCACCAGGATGCCAGCCAGTATCTTTGCCAGGGCGACGCCGATGCCTGCAAGGTCAGAGGGCCGCTGGTGGCCGATTCCGAGGCAGAAGCGCAGTGGCTGCTGGCGCATGGCTACCCGACGCAGGCCGAACTGGCGCGCCTGGAGCCAATGAGCCTGGTGCAGTTGAAAGCGCAGGCGCAAGCCGGCAACAAACCCGCAGCCGTGCTCTATGGCAAGAAGACCGCGATCGAGGGTGGGCGCTTCCAGGAAGGCCTGGGCATTCTTCGGCAGGCGGCAACGGCGGGGAACCTGTATGCGTACTACGGGCTGTCCGCCGTGTATGGCGCCGAGACGAAGAACAAGAACCTGATCGAGAGTGCAGCCTACCTGCGGCTGGCTTACTTGTTGGGTGACGCACAGGCGTCGGCCGGCACGGTGTTGCATGGCTTGAGTGCCGTTGAACGTGTCGCCGCGGATGAGCGCGCGGCTTTGCTCTACAGGACAGTCGCAACGTATCGCAGCGCGTCGCCCAGGCCGATTGAGTGAATATTTAATGATCCGCAGACGTTGGGGAGTGCCCTTGGGCTTTTCCGATGTCGATCCAACGTGGGCGAAGGCGGCCGGCGGCGCCATCGCCCACCATCGGTGAATCATCTCGGTTCTTTAGCTGGTTTTTTGCGTGGTCTCGACCATGAAGTGTCCGTCCATGCATGTCATCGCCGAAAACCCGATAAGTTTCTGAAAATTTATCTGTTTATTCAGGTTATTTGGTCGCGGCCTTCAAATTCATTTACATGGAATGAATTATTGCCCCGAACGCAGGCGCGTCATTTCGCTTCGGCACCGGGACATTCGCAGACCGATTGCACCCCCCTATGCCGGCAGCGTCAGCATTGTTGCGTCCCAGCATTTTTGGTTTCTGGTATGCGTATACAGCAAAAAAACAGTTCTGCCGGCCAGCTCGCTCCTGCGCTCGGGGAAGCGCCCGTCGCACCGAAAGACGTGCATGTCGCCGACGGGTGGCCGTTTGGGCTTGCGGCGCTGAAGAACAAGAAGAAACCGACGCTGGCCCGGCTGGACGTCGGCCACACGTCGCTGGATGCCGGCCACACGTCCCTGTGGCAATGCGGCGAGGACATCGTCGCCGATATCCAGGAGGCCGAGGCGGCCTACGACGCTTTCGTGGTCGCCAAATATCTTGCCGATCCCTTGCACGGCACAGCCGACAATACGGCCGAACTGATCAACGAGGTGCCCCCGTCAGGCGACTCTGAGTCTGCCCCGAAAGCCGAGCAGCCCGTTCCTCACGAACACGCGCACGTCGACCACGCGCCGGCACACGATCACGCTCGGCCGGCTGCCGATGCCGGGCTCCACCAGGAGCCGCATCCGATCGAAGAGCAGACGCACGAGGGCATCCTGCACACGTTGGCCGAACAGGGCGCACCGGATGGCACCTTCGAGCTGGCGCTGAATTTGAGCATCAGCGGTGCGATGCTGCCGCTGTCGGGCCTGGCGATCTACGCCGCCTACAAGGAAACGCGCGAGGTTTCCGAACAGCGCAGCGCGTTGCGACAGCGCAGCCAGCAGCTGCAATCGGAGCGGGCCTTGCTGCAACCTGCATTGGAGAGCGGCCCGCTTGCGGCTGCGGCAGGTACCGCGATCCATGCCCTGAACGATGCGATCGAAACGGTGGCTTATCACCAACAACGCAACAACCGCGATGGCCACATTGCGCTGACCTCCATGGCGTCGGCCAGCGTGATCTCCGCCAAGGCGACGGAAGGGCTCGCACTGCAGGGCGGGCTGGCGATCGGCGCCAAAAGCACCACGGCCACAGGCCTGATCGGTCACAGCGCCGCGGCGGCAGGCGCGGCCTCCGCTGCGAGTATTTCCAGCACCTTCGTGCTCGCCCCGTTGGCCAGCGTTGCGGCCGTGGGGCTGGGCGGCGCGTTCCTGCACCAGTCGCGCAAGGAGAAAACGCGCATCGTTGCGGATGTGGCGCGTGTCGAACGCTTTCTGCAACAACTGGAACCCAGCGAGCTCAGCCCTGACGCGCAACGCTACCAGCACTTCCTGAGCACCAAGCTGGAGCAGCGCAGCAGCTTTGCCGGCAGCTTCAACGCCTGGAACAAGGGGTTCGTTGCCGGCGGCGCCACCTACACCGCCAGTACGCTCGCCAAGACCGGACTCAGCGCTGCGGTGCTGCTCGGCGGCGCCACCGTGACCGGGCCGGTGGGTACCGGGTTGATCGTCGGTGCCGGCCTGCTGGGTGCGGCCACGATGGGCGTCGGCGGACATCAATTCCTGCTGGCGCATGGCAGGCAGAAACGCTATCGCAATTATGAGACATCGGACACGCCGGGTGCGGACCGGGCATTGCTGGCTGTGGCCGACCTGCTTCCTGCCGCCGAGGCAGCGGCGGCGGCCAGCCAAGATCCAGCCAGCCAAGATCCAGCCAGCCAAGATCCAGCCAGGCTGCGCAGTGCACTGCCCGCCAGCGAGCCCGATCGGGAAACGCCAGCGCAGACGGTCGTGGAGGGCAGCGCCGGCGAGCGACGCAAACACGACCGTACGCTGTCCGGTTCCATCGATGTAGCCATGGCAACCGCGCAACCGGCCGGGCCGGATCAGGTATCGGCTGCCGTGGCCGAGGCGTTGCCCGAGGCCGAGACCACGCCGGTGGTGCCGCAGCATGGATTCGAACTGCGCAGCGCGCTGCATGCCTGTGCCGACGGCCAGGAGAAAGCGCGGGAAACGTTGTTGCAGCGCTGTGCCGGCGATCGCAACAAGCAGTACCGTGCGGTGCCGCGTTCCACCGACGCGCACACCGCACTCGGTCAGCCGGCGCACAAGGCCTCGCTCACGCAACGGGCCAAGGCCGCGCTTTTTGCAGGTGCGACTTACGGGCGCGCCGTGTTGAGCGGCAAGCACCGCCAGGCAGGCGAGAAGGCCGCGCGCAGCTATGCCAAGCACGCCGACACGTTGACCGAAACCGCACTGGCGCAGTGGCTGCAAACCTCGGACTCGGTCAAGCCACAGATCGACTACATGCAATGTTGCCTGGAGTTACAGAAGAAGTACCTACAAACCAAGCTGAGCGCGCGGGTGACGCTCCCGCCGCTGGATGCCGGCACCGATCCGGTCGGTGACGCACAGCGCGAAAACACGCCCGAGCAGCAGGCGCAACTGCGCCTGGCGACCCAATTGCGTGAAGCGCAGGAGCGCGACGAAGTGCAACTGCGCACGGTGAGCCTGATGCTCGAAGAGCTGGGCATGGCAGAGACAGAGCAAGCGAGTCCGGACGCAAGACAGCGTGCGCGTGCGGAAAACAGGCTGCAAGGGCTGCAACAGCGCCTGGTCGGCGCGCTGACCGCGAACGAAATCACGCCGCAACCGGGTGCCGCGGGCTTTGCGCACTTCTGCATGAAGCAGGCCCGTCAGTACACGACCGATTTGCGTGGCACCTTGCTGTCCATCGAAATGCAGGCGGCCCGCATCCGCGAAGACGCAGCGGCCGGCGCAGGGGCGACGGCCGCGCCCGCTGCCTGAGCGGCTGATACGTGCATGCGCAGTGCCCTGTGCGATCGAGGGTGGGCATGGCTCGGGTCGGGGCGCGATGCCACGGCGGTGCAAGCGGACGGCGCCGCCGCGGTGCAAGGCGCGGTTCGGCATCCGCCTAGCCGCGCCGCGCGCGGCTTGCGCCACCACAGGGAGACGCCGGTGAAGGACGGCCTGGTGTTCATGCGTCCCGGGCGAACGGTCGATACCGCCGCGGCACCCGTGCCCCGGTCCATGCCGCGGCGGGCGGCGACTGCGCTGCCGACGGGATGCGAGCGCATGCCGCTGCGGGCACCGTGAGTGCGCCACTACGACTTCCGGCAGGGGAGCGCCGGCAGGGCCTGGCGTAGCATCGGCGGACGCCGCGCAAGGATCGCGTCCCGTCGCCCGCACCTGTCCGCTCCGGAACCCCCACGCCATGCCTTCCCCGCTCCTTGTCCCACGCTCGCTCGGCGCCGTCCTTCTGGCCATCCTCCTGCCGGCCGCCGCCGCCGCGCCGGCGCCGGCCGTCACCGCCGCCGACTATGCGCGGGCCGAGCGCGCGCTCGGGCACCTGACGCAACCGTTGCTGGACCATGCGGTGGAACGCGTGGACTGGCTCGACGCCACCCATTTCGCCTATGTCGATCACGACGCAAACGGCGACCACTTCATGCGGATGGACGCGGTCAGCGGCCAGCGTGCGCCGCTGTTCGACCAGGCCGCGCTGGCCGCGGCGCTCAACAGCTTGCTGGCGCTCAGCGAGCGGCCGCTGGCCGCGGCCGACCTGCCGATCAAGTCGCTGCGCCTGGCCGCCGATGGCCGCTACCGTTTCAGCGTGCGCGACATCCAGGTGTTCTGCGACGCCGACGCGCATTGCAGCCAGGTCTACGCCAAGGACAAGCCCGAGCCGGGCGTCTTGTCGCCGGACAAGAAGACCGAGGCGTTCGTCCGCGACTGGAACCTGTGGCTGCGCGACCTGGCCTCCGGCAAGGAAACCCAGCTCACCACCGATGGCGTGCAGGACTTCGGCTACGCCACCGACAACGCCGGCTGGAAGCACAGCGACACGGCGATCCTGGAGTGGTCGCCGGACGCGCGCAAGATCGCCACGTTCCAGCAGGACCAGCGCAAGAGCGGCGACATGTACCTGGTCAGGAGCAAACTGGGGCATCCGGAGTTGTTGCAGTGGAAGTACCCGATGCCCGGCGACAAGGAGGTGACCATGATCGAACGGGTGATCGTGGACGTACCCACGCGCAAGGTGGTGCGGCTGCAGATGCCGCCGGACCAGCACCGCTCGACCCTGTGCGACGACGTCAGCTGCGGCCCGGACGGCGGCTGGGACGATGTGAAGTGGGCGCCGGACAGCAAAACCCTTGCGTTCGTCTCCACCTCGCGCTACCACAAGGATGCCTGGTTCCGCATCGCCGACGCGGCCACCGGCGCGGTCCGCACCGCGTTCCGCGAAACCGCCAAGACCTACTACGAAAGCGGCCAGGTCGCGGCGAACTGGGCCTACCTGCCGGCGCGCAACGAAGCGGTGTGGTTTTCCGAACGCAGCAACTGGGGCCAGCTGTACCTGTACGACCTGGCCACCGGCAAGCCCAAGCGTGCCATCACCACCGGCGAGGGCAATGTCACCGAATTGCTGAAAGTCGATGCCCAGACCCGCAGCGCCTGGTTCCGCGCCGTCGGCCGCACCCGCGGGCTGGATCCGTACGACCAGCAGTTGTGGAAGGTGAGCCTGGACGGCGGCGCGCCGCAGCTGCTGACGCCGGAGCCGGCCGACCACAGCATCGCCCTGTCGCCGGATGGCCAGCGCTTCGTCGACAGCTACTCCACCACCACGCAGCCGCCGGTGACGCTGCTGCGCCAGGCCGGCGACGGCCGCACCCTCGCCACCGTGGCCAAGGCTGACAGCGGCCGCCTGCAGGCCGCCGGCTGGGTTCCGCCGGTGCCGATCACGGTAAAGGCGCGCGACGGCAAGACCGTGCTGTACGGGCTGATGTTCAAGCCATCGCAGTTCGACCCGGCCAGGAAGTACCCGATCATCGACTACATCTATCCCGGCCCGCAGACCGGCTCGGTGCGCGGGCGCAGTTTCCTGCCCAGCCATGGCGACAACCAGGCGCTGGCCGAACTGGGATTCATTGTCGTGGCCATCGACGGCATGGGCACGCCGTGGCGCTCCAAGGCCTTCCACGACACCTGGTACGCCGACATGGGCGACAACACCTTGCCCGACCAGGTGGCCGGGTTGAAAGAGCTGGGGCAGCGCTACCCGTGGATCGACCTGCAGCGCGTGGGCATCTGGGGCCACTCCGGCGGCGGCAACGCCTCCACCGACGCGATGCTGCGCTACCCGGACTTCTTCAGGGTGGCCTGGTCGGAAAGCGGCAACCACGACAACCGCAACTACGAGGACGACTGGGGCGAGAAGTATCAGGGCCGGCTCAGCGTGGACAAGGATGGCAAGGGCAGCTACGACAACCAGGCCAATCCGCTGCTCGCCGCCAATCTCAAGGGCCGGCTGATGCTGGTGCACGGCAGCCTGGACGACAACGTCCCGCCCTACGAGTCGCTGTTGATGGCCGACGCGCTGATCAAGGCCAACAAGACCTTCGACATGCTGGTGCTACCCAACGCCAAGCACGCCTATGGCGAGGCCGACACCCCCTATGTGACCCGCCGCCGCTGGGATTACTTCGTGCAATACCTGCTCGGCACGCCGCCGCCGGACAACTACCCGATGCAGCCGCTGCCCAAGCATTGACCCGCCAGCGCGGCGCGCGCAGGCCCTGCCGCACGGCGGCCTAGGCCGGTGTGCCGTCGCTGCGGGGTGCAGGCAGCGCCGCTGCCACGATCGCGTGCAGCCGCTGCGCCATGACCTTGCGGTCGGTGCCGTGATCGAGGGCGATCGGCGCGTGGAAGGTCAACCGCACCACGGCGCCGGACATGCCCAGAAAGCGCATGACATGGACGCCGGCCTGCATCGTGCCGTAGAACGCGTAAGCGTCGCGCTCGCCGCCCTGCGCCAGCGGTCGGCCATCGACGGACAGCACCTGCAACGTGAACGCTCGCAGCGTCCATGGCCGGGTGTGGGCGTCGCCGCCCAGGAACAGCGAGAACAGGTTCGACTTGAACGCAGCGACGCGCTCGCCGGAGGAGGTGATGCCTCCGGCGAACAGCACCACGTCATGGTCGGGGCGGATCTGCGCAGCGACGGTCGCTGCCACGTCGGCCGCGTCGATCTCGGCGGCGGCTGATGAACAGGGGCTGCGCCAGTGCGCCGAGGCGGCGCATCCCCCGCGCTCAACGCGGATGCCCATCAGCGTACGCAGGCCGGCGAACCACAGCCGCGGCAGCACGAAGGCGCCGCGGCCGCGGGTGCAGTGCATCAGCAACTATTGCAGCGGCAGCAACGGCACGCTGATCAGGGCCAAGGCGGCGAGCTTGGCGTTCACGCGCAGGGTGGCGAGAACAGTGCCCGCTGCGAGGCGGGACGAGGCGGCGTGGTTCATGGATGAGGAAGGGCGGCCGGGGCGGTCGTGCGCGCAGCGCAACGGGCGCCGGCGTGGGGACGCCGCCGGCGCCGCCGATGGTGGCCGACGCTGCCGCATCCGGCATCCGCGGGCAAGGCCGCGGCAGGATGCGCGCACGGGCAACGGTGCCCGGCGCCATCCGCGCATGCAGCGCATGCGGCGGCAGCGATAGATCAGGTATTGCCGGATGGGCAGCGGAGACGTTGCTCCGCATAGTCGCAGACGCGGCCTGTGTGCGGTGCGCATCGGCGGCAATCCTGCCATCCGACCTCAAGGAGTCATCCATGTATCCCTCGATCAGAGTCGCGCTGCTTGCCGTCCTCGCCCTGTCGGCTGCGCAGGCGCAGGCACAGAAAGCCCCGCCGGGCTGCGGCGCGCTGCCCACCTATGTGCGCGAGGCCATACGCGATGTGTCCGCTTGCATCACCATGCCCAATCCGATCGTGGCCTGCGGTGCCGGCGCCGTCGATGTGCAGGTCTTCGGCAACGACGAGCGGCGCCTGCCCCAGGCCAGCCGTGGCCAGACCTACTACGAGGGCAAGGCGCGGCGCGATCCTGGCGGCGCGGCCGGCACCTATCGGTTGGTGTACTTGGTCACCGACGGCGCTCGGAAGTCTGTCATCGACAAGCGTTACTACTCCGCCGATCACTACCTCAGCTTCTGCGCGATTCCCTGAGCGCTCGCGTGCAGCGTGTCCGCTATCGGCGGGCACGCTGCGCGTGTGGCGTCGTCGGTGGCCCGCAGGCAGCGCTTGCAGTGCACGGTGCACTCGTCGCGGCAGCGGCGGCGGCGCTCGGGTAAACTTTGCCGACTTGCCGACGCGCAAGCCGTGTTCTAGCGCCAGCCCCAGTCGTGAGAATCCGCACAGCGGTGGTCGATGCCGACCTCGGCGCCGCCACCACGCTGAGCGTGGGCTACGACTATCGGAAGAACCGGTCCAAGGGCGTGACCTGGGGCACCTACCCGGTGTTCTACGACGACGCCAGCTTCCTGGGGTGGCCGCGTGGCTTCAGCAGCGCCGCGGACTGGAGCTACTGGAACACCACCGCCACCGCCACCGCCTTCGCCGATCTCAAGCACCCATTCGGCAACGGCCGGATGCTGCGGGCGCTGGCCAGCCAGCGCGCCACCGACGGCGACATGGCGCTGTTCTACGTCTATGGCTTCCCGAACCGCGCCACCGGCGAAACGTTGGTTCCGTCCGCCTACCGCAGCCGCGACCGCGGCCGCCAGAACATGCGCGATGTGTACGCGTCCGGCCCGTTCCAGGCATGGGGCCGCGCGCACGAACTGGTGCTGGGCATGAGCGGCTCGCGCTACAGCAAGACATCACGGGTGAACGCCGCCGAGGCGCTGGCGCCGATCGGCGATGTCCTGCAATGGAATGGCGACTATCCGTCTCCGCAGTTCGCGGCCAACGCCGACAAGGTCACCGACATCCGTCGCAAGACCGTGCCCTGTGCCGGGCTGATCTACGCGATCACCCCGGTGTATTCGGCGTTCGTCGGCTATACCGAGATCTTCGACCCGCAGGACAACCGCCGCCGCGATGGCAGCTTCCTCGATCTGGTGCTCGGCAGCAGCCGCGAGATCGGCCTCAAGGGCCGCCATCTCGATGGTCGCCTCAACACCACGCTGGTGCTGTTCGACACCCGTCAGGACCACGTGGCCGAGGCCGATGTCGGCAAGACCCTGCCCGACGGCCTGACCCAGGCGTACGTGGCGGTGGACGGCACGCGTTCGCGCGGCGTCGAATTGGACGCGTCGGGCGAGCTGAGCGAAGACTGGAGCGCGTCGTTCGGCTGGTCGCATTTCGCACGGGAAGGCCCGGCGGCGCCGACCTGCGCACCGCGCTGCCGCACAGGCTGCTGCGCGTGTTCAGCACCTACCGGCTGCCCGGTGCCTGGAGCCGGCTCAGCGTGGGCGGCGGCGCCAACTGGCAGTCCGCCAGCCATGCCGCGGTGGATGGCCCCAATGGCCCGCAGCGCGTGGACCAGGCCTCGGAGACCCTGCTCGGCGCGATGGCGCGCTACGCGTTCAATGCGCAGGCGGCGCTGCGGGCGTGTTCGAGGTGGAGCCGCTCGCCTGCGTTGCCGAAGGCGCGGCGACAAGCGTTTAGCGCAGCATCTCGGTGAAGGCGCGGTCGGCCTCGATCACGTCCGGCAGCGCGGCGAACAGCGCGTCCAGGTCCACGTCGTCCAGCAGCGGGCCGCCGACCGCCTGCCGCGCTTCCGTGGTGGCGCCGCCATGGCGCTCCAGCGCATCGGCGACCAGCGCCGCCTGCGCCACCACGCGCGGCATCGGCTGGCCGTCCGGCGCCTGCAGCGGCCGTGCCTGGAAGGCGATCGCGGTCTGGATCACCTGCGGCAGCTGCCAGCGCCGCGCCAGTTCGGCGCCCACTTCCGGGTAGCCGAAGCCCAGCTGCACGGTCTCGTCGGCGGCGCGGCCGCTGGAGGACGCGCCCGGATGCAGCTGCGCCGCGTAGTCCGGCGCGCCGGTCTGGATCAGCAGCTCGCCGATGTTGTGCATCATTCCGCAGGTGAACGCGGTTTCCGGATCCAGGCCCTTCTGCTTGGCCAGCAGCCGGCAGATGCCGGCAACCTCGAAGCTGTGCAGCCAGAACGCGCGCAGGTCGAAATGCGCCGGCGCGTGGAACGCGTCGGTCATCGACGAGGCCAGCACCAGGGTGCGCAAGGTGTTGAAGCCCAGGCGCAGCGCCGCGTCCTCGACGCTGGTCGAATCGCGCGCGCCGCGGAACCGCGCCGAGTTGGCCAGACGCAGCACCTTGGCCGCGATCACCGGGTCGCGCTCGATGCTGCGCGCCACGCTGTCCAGGCTGGTGGTGGGATTGTCGAATTGCAGGATCAGCTCCTGCGTCACCTTGGGGATGGTGGGCAGGGTGTGCAGCTGGTCGAACAGCACCTCTAGTTTCATGGGGACCTCAATACGGAACGGGAGGGGTACGCCGTCGGCGCAGGAAGCGGCGGCGCCCGCCACGGGGGCGAACCCCGCGCATCGTAGACCGAATCGCGGCAAGCGGCGTGCACGCCTGGGTGCGCGGTTTGGCACAGATTGCCGGACGTCTGTGGCCCCGTGCCGGAGGTTGCGAGGCAACATTCGCTTGCGTATGCACGCAGGTGCAGCGATCTGCAGGCCGGTTGGCGAAGACACCGCAGCAACAGCGCGAACAGGCGAATGCGTGGCGGTGCAAGCAAGCGCGCGAGCAAGCCGAGCCGCCGCAGATCGCTGCGGCGTCCGCCGGCGCGGCGGCGGGCGATGGCCGCGCAAAGCGCCGCTTCGCCCGACAGGCACCGCCGAGCCGGAGCGGCCAGGCCGTGGCGGCCCACGTCTGGCGTATGTCATCCCGCCGTCACCGGACTGACCCAAACTTGCCGAACTGGGGAGCCGGTCCTGTTGACCGCGCGTCCTTTCTTCTTCGCCAAGGCGACAGGATCGAACCATGAAATACACAGTGCTGGCGCTGGCATGCATCCTGGCGGCACCGGTGGCGCTGGCGCAGTCGGGGTATGTGGAGATCGAGCGTCGCTTGAGTGCCGAGCAGTTGCGCGAGGTCGGGCTGACCCCGACCCAGCTGGCCACGCTCAATCGCCTGCTGCGCGACGCCGAGACGCGCGAGGCGTCGCAGGCCCCGGCGCGGCCCGCCGCGACGCCGGCGGTCGCGGGCGCCGCAGTGGCCGACCCCCAGGCCGAGCAGGGCATGCTGATCGGCCTGGACGACGGCCCGATCAGCGCCCGCGTGCAGGGCGAGGTCGCCGGCTGGGCGCCGGGTACCGTGTTCGTGCTGGACAACGGCCAGCAGTGGAAGGTGCTCAAGGGCAGCATGACCCTGCGCACCGCGCTGGCCTCGCCAGCGATCAAGGTCGTGCCCGGCATCGCCGGACGCTGGTTTCTGCAGGTGGACGAAGACCTGCCGAAGGCGCGGGTTTACCGGATCCGCTGAGCGCCTGCGGCTATCGCGCGTCATGTAGAAGCGGTTTCAACCGAGGCAGCGGCATGAGCGCGGGGCGTCTGCCGCCGCCGGGGCTGATGGCCCAAGGCCACCCAGAGCCCTTTACTGCAGTGCTTACGGCTGGCTCGCCCCCTGTGGGAGCGACGTCAGTGGCGACGCACGAAGCAGAGAACCTGATTGCTTCGGATCGCGTCGGGACAGCATCGCACTGCGATCGACTACGGCTCCTGTAGGAGCGGTTTCAACCGCGACGCAAGGCCCCGGCACGAGGACGGCTTCTGCTGCGGGGCGGATGGCCAGACGGCCACCCCGTGTCCCTCCTGCAGAAACACGCTGGCCCGCGTGCGCATCGCGCACGCCGCCTCACCCCGCCGCGCGCAGCCGCAGGGTCAGCCCTTTGAGGAAGTTGCGCAGCAACTGGTCGCCGCACAGGCGGAAGTTCTTGTGCTCGGGCTGGCGGAACAGCGCCGACAGCTCCGGCTTGGACACCGGGAAGCCGGCCTCGGCGAAGATCTGGTGCATGTCCACATCCTTCAGCTGGAACGCCACGCGCAGCTTCTTCAGCACCACGTTGTTGCTGACCCGGGTTTCCACCGGGCGCGCCGGCAGGCTGTCGTCGCGGCCGCGGTAGTGGAACACCAGCCCGTCCAGGAAATGCGCCAGGACCCGGTCGCTGCATTCGACGAAGCCGTCCTCGTCCTCCTTCTTCAGGTAGGCCGGCACCTCGCTCCTGTCGATCGGGAAGGCCGGATCGGCGAGGTGCACCGTGTCCACGATCATCTGGTCGCTGAGGTCGAGCATGTAGCGGATGGAGCGCAGTACGTCGTTGTTGATCATGGCCGGTCCGGTGCTGCCGGTGGCGTCCGGCGGGGTGCGTAGTCTAGGCCGTGTCGTCGATGGCCGGGTAGGCGCGTCGCGTGGCGCAACGCCGGCCGCGGCTGCGTCGATGCGATGTACGCGATCGCGATCGCGATCGCCGCGGCCGCCTGCGTTTGCATCGGCCTGCGCATGCGCCATCATCGGCGCATGGACAACACGACTCCCAAGCCGAGCGCGGTGCCTGCGCTCAATCCGCGCCAGGAACAGCTGGTGGCGCTGGTGCGACAGCAAGGCTATGCCGAGGTGGAAGGGCTGGCCACGCGTTTCGAGGTGACCCCGCAGACCATCCGCCGCGACCTCACGCTGCTGTGCGAGGCCGGCGTGCTGCGCCGCTACCACGGCGGGGTCAGCCTGCCGTCGAGCGTGGAGAACCTGGCCTACACCGCGCGCAAGGCGCTGCAGGCGCTGGAGAAGCGGCGCATCGCCACGCTGCTGGCGCAGCACATCCCCGACGACGCGTCGCTGTTCATCAATATCGGCACCACCAACGAGGACGTGGCGCGCGCTTTGATGGGGCATAGCGGGCTGCGGGTGATCACCAACAACCTCAACGTGGCGGTGATGATGAGCGCCAATCCGAGCTTCGAGGTGATGGTCGCCGGCGGCCGCGTGCGCGGCCGCGACCAGGGCGTCACCGGCGAGGCCACGATCGAACTGATCCGCCAGTTCAAGGTGGATTTCGGCGTGATCGGCATTTCCGGCATCGATCCGGATGGCACCTTGCTGGATTTCGATTTCCACGAGGTGCGGGTGGCGCAGGCGATCATCGAGCACTCGCGGCAGGTGTTCCTGGCCGCCGACCACAGCAAGCTGGGCCGCAACGCCATGGTCCGGCTCGGGCCGATCGCGCGGGTCCAGGCCTGGTTCACCGACCGCGCGCCGCCGCCGGAGCTGGCCGTGGTGCTGGACGAGGCCGGGACCCGCGTATTCGTTGCCGAAGGCGAGGCCGAGGCGGAAACGGTGGCCGGCGACCAGGCCGATCCGGACTGAGCCGCACCGTCCGCTGGCGTGCAGCGGAGGCCGGGTTACCGTGGGGAGCGACGGCGGACACGGCGATCCCGCATTGCGTGTGCGTTTATGTTCGTATCATTTCGTTATTGTGACGTTACATGCTGCCGGGAGTCGCTAGCGGCGGGAGGCCGGCTGCCGCAAATGGAGCGGTCGCCACACGCCCATGCCGCCCACAGCAAGGCTTTGCGCTGACGTTACGCTGCACTGCAGCGTGCTATGTTCGGAAATGTTCGTTTACGATCTTTTCGTCACTCGTCGTCGTCCCCGGCCTTCTCGCCGCGGACACGACGCTTCCGGAGTCAGGCAATGCGCGAGATCTACGATGTGCTGGTGGTCGGTGGCGGCATCAACGGGGTGGGCATCGCCCGCGACGCGGTGGGCCGTGGTCTGTCGGTGTGCCTGTGCGAGCGCGACGACCTCGCCTCGCATACCTCCAGCGCCAGCACCAAGCTGATCCATGGCGGGCTGCGCTACCTGGAGCAGTACGAGTTCGCGCTGGTCGGCAAGGCGCTGGCCGAGCGCGAAGTGCTGTTGCGCCTGGCCCCGCACATCATCTGGCCGCTGCGCTTCCTGCTGCCGCACCAGCCGCACCTGCGCCCGGCGTGGATGATCCGCACCGGCCTGTTTCTGTACGACCATCTCGGCCGCGGCCGCCGCACCCTGCCGGGGTCCAGGCGCATGGCGCTGCGCTCGGATCCGGTCGGTGCGCCGCTGCGCGAGGAATTCCGCACCGGCTTCGTTTATTCCGACGCCTGGGTGCAGGACGCGCGGCTGGTGGTGCTCAATGCGATGGACGCAGCGCAACGCGGCGCGCGGATCCTGACCCGCACCCGCTGCGTCGCCGCGCGCCGTGTCGGCGGCGTCTGGCAGGTGCAGCTGGAGCAGGCCGACGGCCGCCGCCAGGAGCTACAGGCGCGCGCGCTGGTCAATGCCGCCGGGCCGTGGGCGGTGCAGTTTCTGGACGACGTGGCCAAGGTCGGCCACGACCACGCGCTGCGCTTGGTCAAGGGTAGCCACATCGTGGTGCCGCGGTTGTTCGAGCACGACCATGCCTACATCTTCCAGCAGCCCGACCGGCGCATCGTGTTCGCGATCCCCTACGAGCACGACTTCACCTTGATCGGTACCACCGACGTGGACTACCGCGCCGATCCGTCCGCACCGAAGATCGATGCCGAGGAGACGCGCTACCTGTGCGAGGCGGCCAACCGCTACTTCCTCAAGCAAATCGCGCCCGACGACGTGGTGTGGAGCTACAGCGGCGTGCGCCCGCTGCTCGACGACGAAGAGGACAACGCCGCCGAGGTCACCCGCGACTACCTGCTGGAACTGGACGCGGACGCCGGCGCGGCATTGCTCAATGTGTTCGGCGGCAAGCTCACCACCTACCGCAAGCTGGCCGAGGAGGCGGTGGACCGGCTGGTCGCGCACGCCGGGCGCAAGGCGCCGGCGTGGACCGCGCGCGGCGCGCCGCTGCCCGGCGGCGAGCGCCGCGACATCCATGCGCTGGCGCAGGAACTGCGTGCGGCGCGGCCGTGGCTGGGCGAGGCGACCGCGACGCGGCTGGCGCGCAACTACGGCACCCGCGCGGTGCAGTTGCTGGGCGCTGCGGCCTCGCTGCAGCAACTGGGCGAACACTTCGGCGCCGACCTGTACCAGGCGGAAGTGGACTACCTGCGTGTGCACGAATGGGTGACCCAGGCCGACGACCTGCTGTGGCGCCGCAGCAAGCTCGGCCTGCGCATCGACGCCGCCGGCCGCCAGCGCCTGACCGACTATCTGCAGCAGGCGCCGGCCGCGCTGGCCGCCGCGCCCGCATGAGGCAAGCACCGCGGCCGGCGTGCCCCGTTGTGGGCGCCGGCCGCGCGTGCGCAATCGCCGCGCGCATCGGCAACCGCCGCCGCACGCGAACCTGGAAACGACCGTGGAGGGTGACAGGCATGTACAAGACGACGACCGGGATGACCGGCAAGACGACGACCATAACGCAGGAGCGGCGCGCATGAACCGGCAACTGCTTGGCGAACTGATTTCCGAGGCGGTGGCGATGGTGATCATCATCGCCTTCGGCTGTTCGGTGGCGTGCATGTACGTGCTGTACGACCCCAGTCCGTACCAGAACGCTTACTGGGGCGTGTGCATCGCCTGGGGCCTGGCGGTGACGATCGCCATCTACGCCACCGGCTCGGTCTCCGGCACCCATGCCAATCCGGCGGTGACCCTGGCGCTGGCGCTGTTTCGGGGGTTCGCCTGGAACAAGGTGCTGCCGTACTGGGTGGCGCAGGTGGTCGGCGGGTTCCTCGGTGCGGGCATCGTCTACCTGCTGTTCGCGCCGGTGATCGACCACTACAACCAGGCCCATCAGCTGACCCGCGAAGCGGGCGGCGCGGCCGGCGTGTTCTTCACCGCACCGGGCCTGGCGATTACCCCGATGCATGCGCTGCGCGACCAGGTGATCCTGACCGCGTTCCTGATCTTCGGCATCTTCGCCATCACCGAGCGCTACAACGAGGCCGCGCCCACCGCCAATTCCGGTGCGCTGATCATCGGCCTGCTGGTGGCGACCATCGGCGCCTCGATGGGCTACCTGGAAGCGTGGGCGATCAATCCGGCGCGCGATTTCGGGCCGCGCCTGTTCGCCTACGTCGCCGGCTGGGGCTCCTCGGCGCTGCCGTCGGCCAACAGCTACTGGTGGATCCCGATCATCGGCCCGCTGATCGGCGGCGTGATCGGTGGCGGCGCCTACCAGCTGCTGATCTATCCGTTCCTGCCGGCGCGGGTTAAAGCGCTCGAGGAAGCAGCGGCGTCGCGCCGGGCTTGAGCCGGCGCGCGGTATCCAGCGCCGGCGTCGCCGGCACGCCCCCAATCATTCCGGGCGCCGCCGCGGCGCGCGCCTCACGACCCCCGCAGGAGTCACCGATGGAAAAGAAATTCATCCTGGCCATCGACCAGGGCACCACCAGTTCGCGCGCGATCCTGTTCGACCGCAAGGGCCACATCGCCGGCATGGCGCAGCGCGAGTTCGGGCAGATCTTCCCGCAGCCGGGCTGGGTGGAGCACAACCCGCGCGAGATCATGACCAGCGTCTACACCACGATCACCGAACTACTGAACAACCAGCAGGTGGACGCAAGCGCGATCGCCGGCATCGGCATCACCAACCAGCGCGAGACCGCGGTGGTGTGGGACCGCGCCACCGGGCAGCCGATCTACAACGCCATCGTCTGGCAGTCGCGGCAGACCAAGGATATCTGCGAACAGCTCAAGGCTGCCGGCCACGAGGACATGGTGCGGGCCAAGACCGGGCTGCTGATCGATGCGTATTTTTCCGGCACCAAGGTCAAGTGGATCCTCGACCATGTGGAGGGCGCGCGTGAGCGCGCGCAGCGCGGCGAACTGGCGTTCGGCACCATCGACAGCTGGTTGATCTGGAACCTCACCGCCGGCAAGGTCCACGTCACCGACTACACCAACGCCTCGCGCACGCTGCTGTACAACATCCACGCACTGCGCTGGGACGAGGAATTGCTGCAGATGCTCGACATCCCGGCCTCGATGCTGCCCGAGGTGCGGTCCTCCAGCGAGATCTACGGCACCACCCAGGGCCAGTATTTCTACGGCCACGAAGTGCCGATCGCCGGCATCGCCGGCGACCAGCAGGCGGCGCTGTTCGGCCAGGCCTGTTTCGAGCCGGGCATGGCCAAGAACACCTACGGCACCGGCTGTTTCATGCTGATGAATACCGGCGAGAAGGCGGTGGAATCCAAGAACGGCCTGCTCACCACCATCGCCTGGGGCGTGGACGGCAAGGTGGAGTACGCGCTGGAAGGGGCGATCTTCGTCGCCGGTTCGGTGGTGCAGTGGCTGCGCGACGGCCTGCGCATGTTCGGCAAGGCCAGCGACTCGCAGTCCTACGCCGAACGCGCCGGCGATAACGACGGCGTGTATTTCGTGCCGGCTTTCGTCGGCCTGGGCGCGCCCTACTGGCGCAGCGACATCCGCGGCGCGGTGTTCGGCCTGACCCGCGGCACCACCAAGGAACATTTCATCCGCGCCGCGATCGAATCGATGGCCTACCAGACCCGCGACGTGCTGACCGCGATGCAGGTCGATTCGGGCATCGAGCTGAAGGAACTGCGCGCCGACGGCGGCGCGATCAGCAACGACTTCATGGCCCAGTTCCAGAGCGACATCCTCGACGTGCCGGTGCTGCGTCCGGAGGTGGCGGAAACCACCGCGCTTGGCGCTGCCTATCTGGCCGGCCTGGCGACGGGCTTCTGGAAGGATCGCGCCGAGATCGCGCAGCAGTGGGCGGTGGACCGCCGCTTCGAGCCCAGCATGCCGGCCGAACGCCGCGAGGAACTGTATGCCGGCTGGCGACAGGCGGTGGAGGCGACGATGGGCTTCCGCATTCGTTAGCAGCTGCCAGCGCGTCCTGTGCTTGCTGTAGGAGCAACTGTCTTCAGCCGCGACGAACGCAGTGGTGAATGTACCCAACCGGCGTGCAGTCGGGACTGACGTCCCTCCCACAAGCGGCCTCGCAACTTCAAGGCGCCGGTGAAGCCCGTGTGGGAGCGACTTCAGTCGCGACGAGCGCAGCGGCGAGCCTTGCGGCTTCGGACGTTGTCGCGGCTGAAGCCCTTGCTATAGGGGTTTTCGCGGCCGAACGCTACGCGTACTGCGTCGGCCCACGCGGCCCTGGCACCGGGGCATCGACGTCGCCGATCGGGTCGCTGATCGGCGGGATGGTCGGATCGATCGGCTGGTTCGGGATCGGATCCACCGGCCGGTCCGGTGTCGGGTCCACGCCGGGATTGGGGACCTGTCCCGGCACCTCGTTCGGTGGTTGCTGCGGATCCTGGCCGGGGTTGGGATTCTGCATCTGCATATGCACCTCATGATTCGGAAACCAGGCTGCACCGTGCGCGCCGCGCCGAACGCAGCGCGTGAAGCCGGAGGCAACGGCGGATGAAGGCGCGCAAGCGGCAAAGCGTGATTCCTCCACCCGCATCGTCACCCGGCCGCAAAAACCGCGCGCTGGGTGTTGACTCTGGCAAGCGTTGGACAGCGTTGCGCAACGGGATGGTCGCGCCAGCGCTGGTGGCGCGGCCGCTGCTGCGGCATGCTGCCGCCACATGCGCCGCTACGACCTGGTCATCTTCGATTTCGAAGGCACCCTGGCCGATTCCTTCGCCTGGTTCCTGGACACCATCAACGACGTCGCCGACGCGTTCGGCTTCCGCCGCTTCGAACCGGAGCGGCTGCAGGAAATCCGCAGCCTGAGCGCGCGCGAGCTGATGGCGCGCAGCGGCATCCGCTGGTGGCGAGTGCCGGCGGTGGCGCGACGCATGCGCGCGTTGATGGCCGCACAGATCGAGCGCATCGCCCTGTTCGACGGGGTGGCCGAATTGCTGGACGCGCTCGCGCGGGCCGGCGTGCAGCTGGCGCTGGTGACCTCCAACAGCCGCGACAACGTCGAGCGCGTGCTCGGCGCCGAACTGACCGCGCGCTTCCGCCATATCGGTTGCGGTGCCGCAGTGCTGGGCAAGCGCCGCAAGCTGCGCGCCGCGCTCAAGGCGTGCCGCGCATCGGCCGCGCGCGCGCTGTGCGTGGGCGACGAGATCCGCGACGCCCACGCCGCACGCCAGGCCGGCATCGCCTTCGTCGGCGTCGCTTGGGGCTACACCCTGCCGGCCGCGCTGCAGCCGCACACCGCTGCCGCTGCTGGAACACCCGGCCGACCTGTGGGACCGGCTGGGCCTGCCAAGCCCGGCCTGAGCGCGGCCCGGGGCGCATCGGTGACCGCTGCGTCCACCCGATTCCCCGCTCCCGGTCCGCTCGCACTCCCGCCGCGCCAGCGAGCTGCGCTCCCAACCATTCCCGATTGCCCATTGCCCAATGCTGCACCGCAACGTGCTGTTCACTTGTGATTGATATATTCATATGCGAACAGCTGGCAGGCAGCGTCCGCAATAGTGGCGCCGCGAGCCGGCACCATCCGATTAGCCCATGTGGGCGGAGGCGTGCCATGCGCAACCCCAGCAGCAACCGGTCCCGGAGCGCGCGCGGGGCGTGCGCAGTTGCCACTGGCGCGCACGCCGGCAGGTGCCGTTGAACGCCGTCGGCGCCGCCGCCGAACCCGGCGCGATCGCGCAGCGCCTACTCGGCTGCAGCGGCGTGCGCATCGCCACGCTGGGCTTCGGCGCCGCACCGATCGGCAACCTGTACGCGGAAGTGGACGATGCGGTGGCATTGGCCGCGGTCGCCGACGCCCATGCCGCCGGCATCCGCCATTTCGACACCGCGCCGTATTACGGCTACGGGCTGAGCGAACGCCGGCTCGGGCAGGGCCTGCGCGGGTTGCCGCGTGCGAGCTACACGCTGTCGACCAAGGTTGGGCGCCGCGTCTATGACCAGGCCGGTGCTGCGCCGGGACGCGACGGCTTCGCCGTGGCCGGGCGTGGCGCCGCGTTCGACTACAGCCGCGACGGCGTGCTGCGCGAATTCGAAGCCAGCCTGCAGCGGCTCGGCACCGACCACGTGGACGTCCTGCTGCTGCACGACATCGGCCGCCTCACCCACGGCGAACGGCACCCGGCGATGCTGCGCCAGGCGCTGGACGAGGCCTTGCCGGCAATGGCCGAACTCAAGGCCAGCGGCGCCTGCCGCGCGATCGGCATCGGCGTCAACGAAGAAGACATCGCGCTGGAACTGATGCCGCTGTTCCCGCTGGACTGCGTGATGCTGGCCGGCCGCTACACCTTGCTCGAACAGCACGCGGCGCAGCGGATCATGGCGCAGGCGCTGCAGCACCAGGTCGGCATCCTGGTTGCCGGCCCGTACAGCTCGGGCCTGCTCAGTGACGCGCGCGGCCCCGGCGACACCTACAACTACGCGCCGGTGGACCCGGCCACGCTGGCGCACGCGCAGCGCCTGTTCGCCGCCTGCGCGGCGCAGGGCGTGGACGTGGGCGCGGCGGCGCTGCAGTTCCCGCTCGCGCACCCGGCGGTCGCCGCGGTGGTCGCCGGCATGCGCACCCCTGCGGAGGTGGCCAGCGCCGCCGCGCGTATGCACGCGCCGATCCCGCCGCTGCTGTGGCAACAGTTGCGCGACCAGGACTTGCTGCAGGCGCAGGTGCCGACGCCGTGAACGTGGTCGATGCGCACGTACACTTCTGGCAGCTGGCGCGCGGCGACTACCACTGGCTGAAGCCCGAACTCACGGTGCTGTATCGCGACTTCGTGCCCGAAGACCTGGTTGCCACGCTCGATGCGCACGGCGTGGCCGCGATCGTCGCCATGCAGGCGGCGCAGACCGAAGCGGAGAGCCGCTACCTGCTGCAGCTGGCGCGCGCGCAGCCGCGCATCGCCGGGGTGATCGGCTGGATCGATTTCGAGGCCGGCGACGCCGCCGCGCGCATCGCCGCGCTGTGCGCCGAGGGCGATGGCCTGCTCAAGGGCCTGCGGCCGATGGTGCAGGACCTGGCCGATCCGCAGTGGCTGGCGCGGCCGCAGCTGGACCCGGCGTTCGACGCGCTGCTGCGTCACGATCTGGCGTTCGACGCGCTGGTCAAGCCGCTGCACCTGCCGGCGCTGCAGGCGCGCCTACAGCGCCATCCGCATCTGCGCGTGGTGCTCGACCATGCCGCCAAGCCGGCGATCGGCGGCGACGGTTTCGCCGCCTGGGCCGACGGCCTGGCGCAGTTGGCACGGCACCCGAACGTGCTGTGCAAGCTGTCTGGCCTGCTCACCGAACTGCCCGCCGACGCCGACCTCGCCGCGATCGAGCCGTACGTGGCGCAGGTGTTCGCCTGCTTCGGTGCGCAGCGGGTGATGTGGGGCAGCGACTGGCCGGTGCTGACCCAGCGCGCCGGCTACGGCGACTGGCTGGCGCAGGCGCAGGCGCTGGTCGCGCGGCATGCCGCCGACGCCGGCGCCGATGTATTCGCCGCTACTGCATGTCGTTTCTACCGTTTGCCCGAGCCGATTCTTTCCCCCTGAGCGAGAGTGCCCCACCATGACCATGTCCGCGTTTCACCCACGGAGCCGCGCATGAGCGGCCGGCTGCAAGGCAAGCGTTGCCTGATCACCGCCGCCGGCGCCGGCATCGGCCGCGAAAGCGCGCTGGCCTGCGCGCGCGAAGGCGCGCAGGTGCTGGCCACCGACATCGATGCCGCCGCACTGCAGGCGCTGGCCGCCGACTCCGCTGCGATCGTCACCCAGACCCTGGACGTCACCGACGCCAGCGCGATCCAGGCGCTGGTCGCGGCGAACGCGCCGTTCGACGTGCTGTTCAACTGCGCCGGCTACGTGCACCAGGGCAGCATCCTGGATTGCGACGAGCCGGCATGGCGGCGTTCGTTCGCGATCAACGTCGATGCGATGTACTACCTGTGCCAGGCGGTGTTGCCGGGCATGCTGGAACAGGGCCGCGGCAGCATCGTCAACATGTCCTCGGTGGCCTCCAGCATCAAGGGTGTGCCGAACCGCTTCGCCTATGGCGTGACCAAGGCCGCGGTGATCGGGCTGAGCAAGGCCATCGCCGCCGACTACGTGGCCAAGGGCATCCGCTGCAACGCGATCTGCCCGGGCACGATCAAGACGCCGTCGCTGGGCCAGCGGGTCAAGGCGCTGGGTGGCGACGAGCAGGCGGTGTGGAAGAGCTTCACCGACCGCCAGCCGATGGGCCGCCTCGGCGACCCGCGCGAGATCGCGCAGCTGGTGGTGTACCTGGCCTCGGACGATGCTTCGTTCACCACCGGGCAGACCCACATCATCGACGGCGGCTGGTCGAACTGACCGCGCCTGCCTTCCGCTTCCAAGAGGACATCCCATGAAACTGCTGCGCTATGGCGAACCCGGCCACGAACGTCCTGCCCTGCTCGACGCCGATGGTCACCTGCGCGACCTGTCCGCGGTCATCGACGACCTCGCCGGCGCACACCTCACCGCCGCCGGCCTGGACACGCTGCGCGCGCTCGATCCGGCCACGCTGCCCAAGGTGGAAGGCGAGGTGCGCTACGGACCGGCCGTGGGCCGCGTCGGCAAGTTCATCTGCGTCGGCCTGAACTACGCCGACCACGCCGCCGAGTCGGGCATGGCGGTGCCGGAGATGCCGGTGCTGTTCATGAAGGCCACCACCGCGATCAGCGGCCCCAACGACACCGTGACGATTCCGCGCGGCTCGAAGAAGAGCGACTGGGAAGTGGAACTGGGCGTGGTGATCGGCGATGTCGCCCGCGACGTGGCGCTGGAGGACGCGCTCAAGCACGTCGCCGGCTATGCGGTGATCAACGACCTGTCCGAACGCGAGTTCCAGCTCGAGCACGGCGGGCAGTGGGTCAAGGGCAAGAGCTGCGACGGCTTCGGCCCGCTCGGCCCGTGGCTGGTCACCGCCGACGAAGTGGCCGACCCGCAGAACCTGTCGATGTGGCTGGAGGTCAACGGCCATCGTTACCAGAACGGCAACACGCGCACGATGGTGTTCGGCGTGGCCGAGCTGGTCAGCCACATCAGCCGCTACATGACGCTGATGCCGGGCGATGTGATCAGCACCGGCACGCCGCCGGGCGTGGGCCTGGGGCAGAAGCCGCCGATCTACCTGAAGCCGGGCGACGTGATGGCGCTGGGCATCGAAGGCCTGGGCGAGCAGCGTCAGGCCGTGATCGCCCACCCACGCGACGCGCAGTAACGCTCTAAAGCCCCTCTCCCCTCGGGAGAGGGGTTGGGGTGAGGGTACGGGGCGAAGCCACCTCGCGATGCATGCGCAGCAGTCTTCTTCAGCGCCTTGCTTCGCATATCCCGCGTGTGCAACACGGCTGCTTGCTTTTGCTTCGTTCGTGTTCTGCAGGGGCGGCGACAGTCATGCACTCCCGCACCCTGACCCCAACCCCTCTCCCGGAGGGAAAGGGGCTCTTCACTGCAGTTTCTTCTTTTTCTTCTGCCTCACCACCAGGATCCCCATGAGCAAAATCGTTGCCCTCGAGACCTTCGACGTGCGTTTCCCCACCTCGCGCGAACTGGACGGTTCCGATGCGATGAATCTGGATCCGGACTATTCGGCCGCCTACCTGCGGCTGCGCACCGATACCGACGACGGCCTGGCCGGCTACGGCCTGGTGTTCACCATCGGCCGCGGCAACGACGTGCAGAGCGCGGCGATCGCGGCGCTGTCGCACCATGTGGTCGGGCGCGACGTGGACGCGGTGATCGGCGACCTGGGCGGCTTCGCGCGCAGCCTTACCGACGATTCGCAGCTGCGTTGGCTGGGCCCGGAGAAGGGGGTGATGCACATGGCCATCGGCGGCGTCATCAACGCTGCCTGGGACATGGCCGCGCGCCGCGCCGGCAAGCCGCTGTGGCGCTACATCGCCGAGTTGTCGCCGGAGCAACTGGTGAGCACCATCGACTTCCGCTACCTGAGCGACGCGCTGACCCCCGACGAAGCGCTGGCGCTGCTGCGCGCGGCCGAACCGCAGCGCGCAGCGCGGATGCAGACGCTGTTCGAACAGGGCTATCCGGCCTACACCACCTCGCCCGGCTGGCTCGGCTACTCCGACGAGAAGTTGGTGCGCCTGGCCAGGGAAGCGGTGGCCGACGGCTTCCGCACGATCAAGCTCAAGGTCGGCGCCAACGTGCAGGACGACATCCGCCGTTGCCGCCTGGCGCGCGAAGCGATCGGCCCGGACATCGCGATGGCGGTGGACGCCAATCAGCGCTGGGACGTGGGTCCGGCGATCGCCTGGATGCGCCAGCTGGCCGAGTTCGACATCGCCTGGATCGAGGAGCCGACCAGCCCCGACGACGTGCTCGGCCACGCCGCGATCCGCCAGGGCATCGCCCCGGTGCCGGTGTCCACCGGCGAGCACACGCAGAACCGCGTGGTGTTCAAGCAGCTGCTGCAGGCCGGCGCGGTGGACCTGATCCAGATCGACGCCGCGCGTGTGGGCGGGGTCAACGAGAACCTGGCGATCCTGCTGCTGGCGGCCAAGTTCGGCGTGCGCGTGTTCCCGCATGCTGGCGGCGTCGGCCTGTGCGAGCTGGTGCAGCATCTGGCGATGGCCGATTTCGTCGCCATCACCGGCAAGATGGAAGACCGTGCGATCGAATTCGTCGATCACCTGCACCAGCACTTCGTCGATCCGGTAAGGATTGCACACGGCCGCTACCTGGCACCGACGCTGCCGGGCTTCTCGGCCGAGATGCACGCGCACTCGGTCAGCCAGTACCTGTATCCGGACGGCCCGTTCTGGAGCGCGGACCTGGCCGCGCAGCAGGCATGACGCGACAAGTGCGCGCGGCCCAGTGCCGCGCGCGCACCCCTGTAGAAGCGACTTCAGCCGCGACGTGCTCTACCGATGCACTCTGTCGCGGCTGAAGTTGCTCCTCCAAGGCGGTTTCGGTCTTGCCTCAGTCGCGCTCCTGCATCCGCGCCTGCTCCGCCAACGCCGCCTGCAACGAAAAGATCTGCAGCGCCTCGCGCCATTTCTCTCCCGGCGCCGAACCCGGCAGCGGTTTCTGGAAGCGCCACATCAGCGCCTCCCAGGCCTGCACGCGCGGGTCGGCTGCATCCGCGGCGGCCTTGGCCGCGGGCGAATAGTCGTCGTCCACCTCCATCAGCATCACCAGGCGGTCGCCGCAGCGATGGATGTCCAGTTCGCGGATGCCGGCGGCGCGCAGCGAGGCGACGATCTCCGGCCACACCGTGTCGGGGCGATGCCAGCGTTCGTACTCGGCGATCAGTGCCGGGTCGTCGTGCAGGTCGAGCAGATAGCAATGGCGCGGCATCTCAGGCTCCCGCAACGGTGGCGCGCGTCGCGGTCGCGCGGTCGCGCGCATAGCACGCAAACACCAGGATCACCGCGAAGCACAGCGCCGGCACCGTCATCGCCCAGTGGATGCCGGCACGGTCGGACAGTGCGCCCATCAGCGCGGTCAACGCCGCGCCGCCGATGATCGCCATCACGATCAGCGAGGAGCCGAGCTTGCGCGCGTCGTCGTCCAGCCCGTCCAGGCCCAGCGCGAAGATGGTCGGGAACATCACCGACATGAACACGCTGCTGGCCACCAGCGCGTACAGCCCGGTCCAGCCCGGCAACGCGATCGCCACGCCGCACAGCAGCAGGTTGAGCAGCGCGAACGCGCCCAGCAACACCGCTGGCGACACGAAGCGCAACAAGGCGGTGCCGATGAAGCGGCCGGCCATGAACAGCACCAGCGAGACGGTCAGGAAGCTGGCCGCGGTCTTTTCCGGGGTGCCCGGCACCGCGTCCTGCAGGTAGCGGATCAGGAAGCTCCAGATGCCGACCTGGGCGCCCACGTAGAAGAACTGCGCGACCACCGCGAACACGAAGCGGCGGTTGCGCAGCAACGGGCCAAAATAGGCCTTGCCGGCGCTGGCCACGGCGCCGCTGTCGCGGGTGACCGGGAAGCGGGTCAGCCCGATCAGCAGCGCCCACAGCACCACCACCGCGCCGATGATCAGATACGGGGTCTGCACCGCCGCCGATTCGGCGGCGAAGAAGCCGGCGCGCGCGGCCTGCGCCATCGCCGCCAGTTGCTGCGGCGTGTGCTCCACGCCGGACAGGATGAAGTGCTGGCCGATCAGCACGCCGGTGATCGAGCCCAGCGGATTGAACGCCTGCGCCAGATTCAGCCGCCGCGCCGCGCCTTCGGCCGGGCCGAGCACGGTGACCAGCGGATTGGCGGTGGTTTCCAGGAACGCCAGGCCGCTGGCGATCACGAACAGCGCCAGCAGGAACAAGCCGTAGGTGTGCTCCTGCGCGGCCGGGTAGAACAGGAACGCGCCGGTGGCGTACAGCAGCAGGCCGAGCACCACCGCCGCCTTGTAGCTGAAGCGGCGCATGAACATCGCCGCCGGGATCGCGAACACGAAGTAGCCCAGGTAGAACGCGCTCTGCACCAATCCGGCCTGCAGATCGGACAGCTCGAAGGCTTTCTTGAACTGCTTGATCAGGATGTCGTTGAGGTTGTTCGCCATGCCCCACAGAAAGAACAGGCTGACGATCAGGACCAGGGGCACGATGGCGGTACGCGCCAGGCTGCCGGGCGCCGCTGTTGCGGTGTCGCTGCTGTAGTGCATGCCGCCTACCCCTCCCAGGATGTGCCGCGTCGCGTTGATTGTGGCCGGAGCGTACTGCGCCCGCTGTCGCCATGCAAATATAAAATTCGTGTTTATATTTGCATGGCGGGTGTGGCGTGTCCGCCGGTTGCGCTTGCCGTCCATGCAGGGGCGGTACCGCTCCGCACGGGTCGCCGCGAGCGCGCGATCGGGCCATTGGTGCAGCCCGCCACTGGCCGGATGCGGCGCGCCTCCGTGCAGGGGTATTCCCTGTACCCTAGCGCCCTTCCACTTCCTTGCCGGGTCTCGACGGAATGACCACGCCCCCGCCCAAGTACCGTGCCCCCGCCCTGGACAAGGGCCTGGACATCCTCGAACTGCTGGCGCGCGACGCGCGGCCGATGACGATGAGCGAGATCTCCCAGGGCATCGGCCGCTCGCGCGGGGAGATCTTCCGCATGCTGCAGGTGCTGGAAGAGCGCGGCTACCTGACCAAGGGGCCGGGCGAGGGCGGCTACGTGCTGACCAACCGCCTGTTCATGCTCGGCATGCAGCAGCCGCAGGTGCAGAACGTCACCGACGTGGCGCTGCCGGTGATGCGCCGGCTGGCCGAGGCGATCCGCCAGCCCTGCCACTTGGTGGCGCCGTCGGACGACCAGATCGTGGTCATCGCGCAGATGGACGTGCCCAGTGACCTGGGCCTGGTGGTGCGCCCCGGCCACCGCCGCCCGCTCGCGCATTCCACCTCCGGCCTGGTGCTGTTCGCGTTCCAGCACGAAGACGCGCAGGCGCGGTTGCTGCAGCGCCTGGACGCCAGCGACGTGGCCTACGACCGCGCCGGCTTCCTCGCCGCCGCCGCGCAGGTGCGCGCGCTGGGCTACAGCATCCATCCCAGCGAAGCGGTGGTGGGCGTGATCGACCTGACCGCGCCGATCCTGCAGCACGGCAGCGCCATCTATACGTTGACCGTGCCCTTCATCGAACGCCGCCCGCAGGAAATCGATGCGCAGGCGGCGATGCAGGCGGTGTGCGCGGCGGCGGCGGAGATCAGTGCGGGGTTGGGCGGGTAGGCAGTCGCGTAGCACGGCAGCACCGGGTGGTCTTGCCAGTAGCGGCGCACACAGCAATGGCAGGGCGACAGCGTCACGATCGGGGGATGCGCACGCTTGAACGGGTGGCAAGACAGCGTCGTGTTCGCCGCCGTCGTCGCGTTCGCCGGTTGCGTGGCGTTGCTGTGGTGGCTGCAGCGTCGTCGCGATTACCAGACGGAATCGTCGGTGGAACAGTCCTTCCGGTGCATCTCCTTCACCAGCGACGGCGTGCTCCCCACCGGCGTGGATCTGGTCGTGGTGAAGAAGGCGCAGCAACTCATGGACGCCAATTACGATGCGACCTTCATGCTCGATGGCGACGCCATGAACGGCAGCAACGCGTTCTGGTATTGCAGTGGACCCGGTGCGCGCTGGTTCCTGGCGATCCCGTCAGTTAGCAACTGCGGTGGTGGGGTGGACGTGCGCTGGGCAGTGCGCCGGCTGACCGAGCAACGCATGCGCTCGGTGCTGCCCTTCGATCGCGTGGCGGATCGGCGCGCCTTCGGCAAGACGCCCGACAAGGCATAGCGACGCTGGCAACGACGCGGCCATGCAGGCGTCGGTCAGCTCAATTGTCGTTGTCGCGGAGATGGGTGAAACCAGCCCGAAAGACGCCTGCTGCAGCGCCGCGTGCATTGGTCACGATTTAATAATTACATCGTAATTACAATTTCGGCCGGCTCCGCCACGGCGCGGCGCCGCCCTCCATCCGCCGCCGGAAAGCCTTATGTCTCAGGACTGGAACACCCTTGCTGACAATCGCCGGCAACGCCTGCAGCGCGCCGAAGGGCTGGCGCGCGGGCGCCTGGTGGAGGCCAGGGATGCGGTGGCGCTGCTGGAGGCGGTGATCGAGCCGGGCGACCGCGTGTGCGTGGAGGGCAACAACCAGAAGCAGGCCGATTTCCTCTCGCAATGCCTCACCGAGGTCGATCCGGCGCGAGTGCACGGGCTGCACCTGCTGCAGTCGGTGCTGGCGCTGCCGGCGCACCTGGACGTGTTCGAACGCGGCATCGCGCAGCGCCTGGATTTTTCCTTCTCCGGGCCGCAGGCGCTGCGCCTGGCGCGGCTGGTCGCCGACAAGCGCATCGAGATCGGCGCGATCCATACCTACCTGGAACTGTTCGGCCGCTACTTCGTCGATCTGACCCCGCGCGTGGCGCTGGTCGCCGCGCAGGCCGCCGACCGCCACGGCAATCTCTACACCGGGCCGAACACCGAGGATACGCCGGTGATCGCCGAGGCCACCGCGTTCAAGGGCGGCATCGTCATCGCCCAGGTCAACGCGATCGTGGACACGCTGCCGCGCGTGGACATCCCCGCCGACTGGGTCGGCTACGTGGTGCAGGCGCCGCGCCCGCACTACATCGAACCGCTGTTCACCCGCGATCCGGCGCAGATCTCCGAGATCCAGGTGCTGATGGCGATGATGGCGATCAAGGGCATCTACGCCGAGTACGGCGTGGACCGGCTCAACCACGGCATCGGCTTCGACACCGCGGCGATCGAACTGCTGCTGCCAACCTATGCCGAGTCGCTCGGCCTGCGCGGCAAGATCTGCCGGCATTGGGCGCTCAATCCGCATCCGGCGCTGATCCCGGCGATCGAGTCGGGCTTCGTCAACTCGGTGCACTCGTTCGGTTCGGAACTGGGCATGGAGCAGTACATCGCCGCGCGCGCCGACGTGTTCTTCGCCGGCCCCGACGGGTCGATGCGCTCCAACCGCGCGTTCGCGCAGACCGCGGGCCTGTACGCCTGCGACATGTTCATCGGCTCCACGCTGCAGATCGATCTGCAGGGCAACAGTTCCACCGCCACCCGCGACCGCATCGCCGGTTTCGGCGGCGCGCCGAACATGGGCTCGGATGCGCGCGGCCGCCGCCACGCCAGCCCTGCCTGGCTCAAGGCCGGGCGCGAGGCCGCGCGCCCCGGCGAGATGCCGCGCGGACGCAAGCTGGTGGTGCAGATGGTGGAGACCTTCCGCGAACACATGGCGCCGGCCTTCGTCGAGCGGCTCGATGCCTGGGAACTGGCCGAGCGCGCCAACATGCCGCTGCCGCCGGTGATGATCTACGGCGACGACGTCAGCCATGTGCTGACCGAAGAGGGCATCGCCAACCTGCTGCTGTGCCGTACCCTGGAGGAACGCGAACAGGCGATCCGCGGGGTGGCCGGCTACACCGCGGTCGGCCTGGGCCGCGACAGGCGCGTGGTCGAGAACCTGCGCGACCGCGGCGTGATCCGCCGCCCCGAGGATCTGGGCATCCGCTTGCGCGACGCCAGCCGCGATCTTTTGGCCGCGCGCAGCATCAAGGATCTGGTGCGATGGTCCGGCGGCCTGTATGCGCCGCCGCAACGTTTCCGCAACTGGTAGGGAACCCGATGGAAACCCTTCGCTATCGCTACGACGGGCGCCTGGCGCCGAACGGCCGGCGCGACCACGTGCTGGTCGGCGTGGTGTCCTCCGGCAATCTGGAAGTGCTGATCGAACCGCTGGACCTGGGCGGCGCGATGCAGATCGAGATCGTCACCGCCGCCGACGGCTTCGGCACGATCTGGCAGGCGGTACTCGACGATTTCGCCGCGCGCCATCCGCTGCGCGACGTGCGCATCTCGATCAACGATGTCGGCGCCACCCCGGCGGTGGTCGGACTGCGCCTGGACCAGGCGGTGGAAGCCTTGCAGGAGGAGGCGTGATGCGTTCCATCCGGACACCCGCCATCGCCATGCTCTCTGTAGGAGCGGCCTCAGCCGCGACGGTGTCTGGAGCTGGCGATAGTTTGGCTTCGTTCGTCGCGGCTGAAGCCGCTCCTACAGGGAGCGCTACCCTTTCGAGAGATGCTTCGGTTCCGAAGGCATCCGCGATGGTCGCGGTTCGGGCTTCGCTCGTCGCGACTGAAGTCGCTCCCACAAGGGATGTCGTGTCTGCGAGCAGCCCTGTTGTGGGAGGGGCTTCAGCCCCGACGCGATCCTCCGGCAGCGCGTGGATGGCTGCGGCCGCGATCCAGACGCCTGCTGCAATGAACGAGCGTCCTGCATTGCCCATCCGGCGAGTACGCCGACCACAGCGGAGCTGCGCATGAGCGCGATCCCCAACAACCGCCGCCCGCGCAGCTTCTACGAAGCCGACGCGCGCGAACGCATCGCCGGCCTGCTCGATCCCGGCTCCTTCTGCGAATTCGTCGGCCCGCGCCAGCGCGCGATGAGTCCGCACCTGGCGCAGCTGGACCAGCCCGGCGCGTTCGACGACGGCATCGTGGTCGGCGAGGGCCGGCTCGACGGGCGCACGGTGCTGATCGCCGCGCAGCAAGGCCAGTTCATGGGCGGCGCGGTCGGCGAGGTGCACGGTGCCAAACTCACCGGGCTGCTGCAGCGCGCTGTGGCCACCAGGCCGGCAGCGGTGCTGCTGCTGCCCGACACCGGCGGCGTGCGCCTGCACGAGGCCAACGCCGGGCTGATCGCCATCTCCGAGATCATGCGCGCCACCCTGGACGCGCGTGCCGCCGGCGTGCCGGTGCTGGCGCTGATCGGCAGCGGCACCGGTTGCTTCGGCGGCATGGGCATCGTCAGCCGCTGCTGCTCACGCATCGTGATGTCCGAGGAAGGGCGGCTGGGCCTGTCGGGTCCGGAAGTGATCGAGACCGTGCGCGGGGTGGAGGAATTCGATGCGCGCGATCGCGCCCTGGTGTGGCGCGTAACCGGCGGCAAGCACCGCTATCTGCTCGGCGAGGCGCAGGCCCTTGTCGCCGATGCCATCGAGGACTTCCGCGCCGCGGCGATCGCCGCGCTGGCGGCGCCGCCGGCCGAAGACGACGACGGCCTGGCGCGCATCGCCGCAGAACACGCCGCGCTGCGCCAGCGCCTGGACGCCTACGGCGATTGCCGCGACGGCGTGGAGATCTGGCGCCGTCAGGGCATCGCCGATCCCGACGCGTTGCCGCTGCTGGACACCGACGCTTTCCTCGCCGCCGTCGCTGACCGGAGCCCGCGATGGAACTGACCCCTCTATTGCAGCAACTGTTTCCGCTCGGCCACCGGGTCGAGGTGCGCGCTGGCGTGATCGGCGGCAGCGCCAGCACCGCGCTCGGCGAGGTCACCGTGATCGGCAGCGCCGAAAAGCTGGAAGTGGGCGTGGAGCACGCGCTGGCGCTGGCCGCCGCGGTGCTGGACAGCACGCGCACGCAGCCGCAGCGGCCGATCGTGATGCTGGTCGATACCGCCGGCCAGCGGCCGTCGCGCAAGGACGAACTGCTCGGCATCAACGGCTATTTCGGCCATCTGGCGCAATGCCTGGACCTGGCACGGCGGCGCGGCGCGCGGCTGCTGACGCTGGTCTACGGCGAATCGGTCAGCGGCGGTTTTCTCGCCTTCGGGCTGATGGCCGACGCGATCTACGCGCTGCCCGAGGCGCAGGTGCGGGTGATGGACCTGCGTGCGATGGCGCGGGTCACCAAGCAGCCGCTGGAGAAGTTGCAGGCCTTGAGCAAGAGCTCGCCGGTGTTCGCGCCGGGCGTGGAGAACTACGTGGCGATGGGCGCGGTGGACGCGCTGTGGCAGGGCGATCTGGCGCAAGCGCTGGTCGCCGCGTTGCAGGCGCCGCTGCACGGCGACGTGCGCGCGCAACGCGGCGCCGCGCGCAACGGCCGCCTGCTGGCCGCACCGATCGCCGCGGAGGTCGCCGCCGGCCATGCATGAGCCGCTCGCCCGGCACGACCTGGTCTGGCTGGCGGCCGATGCGCCGTGGCAGGCGCGCACGCCCGGTGTGCAGGCGCGCCTGCGCGACTGGTTCGCTGCCGGCCACCCGGCGATCGTCGCGCGCGGCGATCGCCGCGACGCTGCGCCGCTGCTGCGCCTGGGCGTGCCGTTGCCGCCGGCCGAGGGCAAGCAGCGGCTGTCGCTGTCGGTAGAGCGTGACGCGGTGCGGCGGCAGCGCGCGCCGCTGACGCTGGACGAGGTCTGCGCGCAGGTGCCGGCACTGCACGATTGGCAATTGCCGCTGCGCGAACTGCAGGCAGTGGCCGCCACGCATGGGCTGATCCCGCGCGTGTTCGGCGCCTTCGCCTGGCAGGCGCTGACCGGCTTGCGCTACGTGCAGGCCGGTTCGGACATCGATCTGCTGTGGCCGGTGCCGTCGCCGGCACAGGCCCCCGCGCTGCTCGCCGACCTGGCGCGTTGGGAGCAGCGCCACGGGTGCTGCGCCGATGGCGAAGTGCTGCTGCCCGACGGCGACGCGGTGAGCTGGCGCGAACTGGCCGGCGACAGCGCGCAGCTGCTGGTCAAGGCGCTGCGCGACTGCCGGCTGCAGCCGCGCGCCGAACTGCTGCAGGCATGGGGGGCGTGATGGACCTGCAGGCGCCGCGCGGTACGGAAGATGGCTGCTTCTTGCAGGCGCCCACAGCCGTGGACGCCTCGGCGCCGGAAGCGGTCGGGACTGGAGCCCCTCTTACAGTGGCCCCAGCAGGTTCGCAGGCTCCTGCAGGAGCGGCTTTGACCGCGACGAACGTAGCGTCAAACCTTCCCGCTTCGGAAGCCGTCGGGACTGAAGTCCCTCCCGCAGTGCGGGTAGCTGGCCATCCGCGAGTCCCTGTGGGAGCGGCTTCAGCCGCGACGAACGCAGCCGCGATCTTCCCGACACTGAAAATTGTTGGGGCTGAAATCCCTCCTGCAATGCAATGCACTGGCTATGCGCAAGCGGCTTTATCTGCGGCGAACACCGCAGCGAACGTCCCCAACGCCGCAGCCATGCCACATCGCCTCGGCCGTCTCGCCGTCGCCAGCCTGCATGCCGAGCTGGCCTGCGCGCCGAAGCCCGGTCTGGTCACGCCGTTCGATCGCGGCAGCCACGACGACATGGACGCGTCCACGTTCCTGCGCAGTCTGTTCGCGTTGCGCGGCTACTTCGTCGCGATCGCCGCTGCCGGCATGGCGGATGCGCCGTTCGCCACGTTGCGCCAGCGCGGCATCGAGGCCGAGCGCGCCATGCTGCGCGCCACCGGCGGCGTCAACACCCATCGCGGTGCGATTTTCAGCCTGGGCCTGCTGGTCGCGGCGGCGGCGCGGTTGCGCAGCCAGCAGCATGCGATGCCGGACGGCGTGGCGGTCTGCAATGCCGTTGGCCACTGGCACGATGCGTTGCTGGATGCGCCACTGGATCCGCATAGCCACGGCCAGCGCATGCGTCGCCGGCATGGCGTCGCCGGCGTGCGCGAGCAGGCCGCTGCAGGCTTCCCGCTGCTGCGCGAGGTGGCGCTGCCGACGCTGCGCCGCGCGCTGCGTGCAGGCGTTGCGCACGATGCCGCCATGGCGCAGACCCTGCTGCAGCTGATCGCGCAGACCGACGATCTGAACCTGCTGCAGCGCGGCGGCCGCGATGGCCTGCGCTTCGCGCAGCGCAGCGCGCGGGCGTTCCTCGAGGCCGGCGGTGTGGCGCAGCCGGACTGGCGCCAGCACCTGGCGTGCATCGGCGACGCCTTCGTCGCGCGCCGATTGAGTCCGGGCGGCAGCGCCGATCTGCTTGCCTGCGCCTGTTTCCTGCAGCGCCAGGAGGCCGCATGAGCCTGGCACTGCTATGCCCGGGGCAGGGCGCGCAACATCCGGCGATGTTCGACTACAGCGCCGGCGCGCCGGCGGCCGAGGCGGTGTTGGCCGCGGCCGCGCAGGTGCTCGGCGCCGATCCGCGCGCGCTGGCCGGCGCCGACGCGCGCTACGACAACGCGCTCGCGCAGCCGCTGGTGTGCGCGGCGGCGCTGGCCAATGCCGCCGCGCTGCTGCCGCAACTGCCGCCGCCGGCGTTGCTGCTCGGCTACAGCATCGGCGAACTGGCCGCGCATGCGTTGGCCGGCGGCATGGAGGCGTTCGCCTGCCTGGCGCTGGCGCAGCGGCGCGCGCAGCGCATGGATGCGGCCAGCCGCAAGGGCGACGGCCTGATCGCGGTGCAGGGCCTGTTGCGCGATGCGGCCGAGACGCTGTGCGCGCAGACCGGCCTGCACATCGCCATCGTCAATGGCGACGATCACCTGATTCTTGGCGGTCATGCCGATGCGCTGGTGCAGGGCGAGCGCCAGGCGCGTGCGCAACGCGCGCGGGTCACGCGCCTGCCGGTGGCGGTGGCCGCCCATACGCCTTTGCTGGCCAGCGCTGCGCAGGCGTTCGCCGCCGATCTGCGCGCCGCACCGCTGGCCGCGCCGCGCGCCGCGGTGCTGGCCGGCATCGACGGACACCGCATCGGCGACCGCGACGACGCCATCGGCGCGCTGTCGGCACAGCTGGGCACGACGCTGGATTGGGCCGGAACGCTGCGCCAGGCCGCCGAACGCGGTGCGCGGGTGTTCCTGGAACTGGGGCCGGGCGGGGCGCTGGCGCGCATCGCGCGCGAGCTGCTGCCGCAGTGCCAGGCGCGTTCGGTTGAAGAGTTCGGCAGCCTGGCCGCGGCGGCGGCATGGGCGCGGCAGGCGCAGCAACGCCTGCAGTAAGGCGGCTGCGGCGGCGAGGGGGGACGGCGATGGCCGCCGTCGCGCCGCAACGGCGGTTGGCAGTGGGCGATCGACCCAGAATGGCGGGCGGCCATTCGCGGCAGTGGGACGGATCCAGCAAGCTCGGGAGGGCGCATGAGTCCACAAATCGCGACGATCATCGGCTTGATCGTCATGTTCATCGTGGCCACGGCGTTGCCGGTCAACATGGGTGCCGTCGCGTTCGCGTTGGCCTTCATCATCGGTGGCGTCTGGGTCGGCATGGACGGGAAGGAGGTCCTGTCCGGGTTTCCCGGCGACCTGTTCCTGACCCTGGTCGGCATCACCTATCTGTTCGCGATCGCGCGCAACAATGGCACCATCGATCTGTTGGTGCATTGGGCGGTGCGCGCGGTCCGCGGCAAGATCGTGGCGATCCCGTGGGTGATGTTCATGGTCACCGCGGTACTGACCGCGTTCGGCGCGTTGGGACCGGCGGCGGTGGCGATCATCGGCCCGGTCGCGCTGCGCTTCGCCAGGCAGTACCGGATCAGTCCGTTGCTGATGGGGTTGCTGGTGATCCATGGCGCGCAGGCCGGCGGCTTTTCGCCGATCAGCGTGTACGGCGGGATCACCAACAAGGTGGTGGAGAAGGCCGGGCTGGACGTGACCGAGATGGCGGTGTTCCTGACCAGTCTCGGCTTCAACCTGCTGATGGCGCTGATCTGCTTCTTTGCCTTCGGCGGCCTGGCGTTGCTGCGGCGCGGCCATGCGCCGTCGTTGGCCACCGCCGCGTCCGTGCCGGTGGGCGATCAGTCCTCGCATCGCCAGTTCGCGATCGAAGGCCATGGCGCATTGCTGTCGGCCGGCGGCGGCACCTTGTCCACCGATCCGGTGGCGCTGGAGACGATGAGCCTGAACCGCGATCGGGTGCTGACCCTGTTCGGCCTGCTCGGCCTGGGCATCGCCTCGCTGCTCTACAACCTCAATGTCGGCCTGGTGTCGATGACCGTGGCGGTGGTGCTGGCGCTGCTGTCGCCGAAGGCGCAGAACGGTGCGGTGGACGGCATCAGCTGGTCCACGGTGCTGCTGATCAGCGGCGTGGTCACCTACGTGGCGGTGCTGCAGCAGAGCGGGGCGGTGGACTACATCGGCAACGGCGTGTCCGACATCGGCATCCCGCTGCTCGGCGCGCTGCTGGTGTGCTACGTCGGCGGCATCGTCTCCGCGTTCGCCTCGTCGGCGGCGGTGCTGGGCGCGACCATCCCGCTGGCGGTGCCGTTCCTGCTGCAGGGCCAGCTCGGCGCGGCCGGGGTGATCTGCGCGCTGGCGATTTCGTCCACGGTGGTGGACGTGAGCCCATTCTCGACCAACGGCGCGCTGGTGGTGGCCTCGGCCGCCCCGGACGAACGCGAGTCGCTGTACAAGCGCTTCCTGATCTACAGCGGCCTGGTGGTCCTGTTCGGCCCGCTGCTGGCGTGGCTGCTGCTGGTGGTGCCGGGCTGGTTGTGAGGGACGCGGACCGGGGAGCGGCGACCGCCGATCGCGCTTCCCGATCCGCAACGCGTTGAACAAAAAAAGCGCCGTCCCCTGGGGCGGCGCTTTTGTGTGTATGGCTCTCCGCGAGTGCCTTGCAGTGGCAAAACCTGAAGCGCCGCTTTTTACGACTCCCGCGTCGCGCCTCGCGCGTCCCGCCCACAAGGCAACGGCGCCGGCACATTCAACTTGCCGCCGGCGGCCACGTACATCGCCAGGGCGTTGCCCTGGCTTTGCAGGTGCCGGTTCATGGTGCGCTCGGCGCCTTCGGCGTCGCCGCGGCGGAAGCAGTCCATCAGTTCGCGGTGTTCGCACAGCGATTGCTGCATGCGTCCGGGCGCCAGCAGCTGGCGCCCGCGGTGCATCTTGAGGATGCGGTGCAGGTCGTGGGTGACGCGGATCAGCCAGGGATTGCCGGCGAATTCCTGCACCGATTCATGGATCAGGTAGTTCTGCCGGTAGTACTCGGCCAGGTCGCCTTCGTCGGCCGCCTGCTCCATGCGTGCGTGCAGCGCTTCCAGCCGCGCCAGGCCGGCGGCGTCGACCTTGCGCACCGCCTCGTAGGCGCAGCGGCCTTCCAGCAGCGCCATCACCGGGAACAGCGCGTTGAGGTCTTCCAGGTTCAGCCTGGTCACGCGCGCGCCGCGGCCGGGCTCGATCTGCACCAGGCCTTCGGCGGCGAGCAGCTTCAGGCTCTCGCGCAACGGGGTGCGGCTGATGCCCAGTTCGGCGACCAGCGCCGGCTCGTCGATCCACTCGCCCGGCGGCAGCACGTAGTCGTAGATCTTCTGCCGCAGCCGCTCGGCCACGTCTTCGTACAGCGCCACGCGCTTGCGCGGCGCGCGGGTGTCGGGCGCGAGGGTCATCGGCGGATTGGAACGCTCTGCAGCCGTGCTGGCGATGTCGCCATTCTAGCGGCCGGCGCATGCGATTCACGCGGGTTTGCGCCGCGCCTGGGCAAGGTAGGCGCTGGCAAACCAGGAGCATCCCATGACCCCGAGGCGCATCACCATCCGGCTTTCGATTCTCGCGGCGCTGGCCGCCGTGGCGCTGAGCGGCTGCGGCAAGCCGGGCGAGCAGACCTCGCGCACCGCACCGGCGACCTCGCCGGCCCCGACCGTAGCCCCGGTCGGCGGCGAAAGCGGGCGTGCGCCGATCGCCGGCGACGCCTCGGCCAAGGCGATGCTGCAGGTGCTGGAGGGCAACGCGGTGGCGCTGTCGCAGCAGGCGTTGTCGCGCAACGTCAGCGGCAGCGTCGCCGACTTCGCCCGCGAAGTGGTCGCCGCGCATCAGGGCGCCGCGGCCGCGGACGCAGGCAAAGGTGGTCCCGGCGATGCGCAGAAGATCGCCGCGCAAGTGGCCAAAGGCAAGGCGCAACTGCAGGCGCTGGACCAGGAGACGGACGATTCGGCTTACATGAACGCCTACATGGCGACGATGGTGCGCAGCTATTCCGATGCGCTGGCGGTGATCGATGCCGAACTGGTGCCGGCGGCGCAACAGGACGCGACCAGGCAGGAACTGCAGCAGGCGCGCAAGCGCATCGCCGAGCAACTGGAGCGCGCGCAGGCGCTGGCCTCGGCGCGCTACTGATGTAGCCCCTCTCCCGCCGGGAGAGGGGTTGGGGTGAGGTTCCGGCGCGAACCGGCGCGAAAGCGACTCGCGGAGTTTGGGTGCGCGAGGCTCCGCCCGTACCCTCATCCGGCCCTTTGGGCCACCTTCTCCCGAGGGGAGAAGGGACAGCAGGTTCAACCTTCCCCCGAAAAGGAAGCCATAGTCCCGAGGGAGAAGGGACAAGCGGCATGTGCACAGCACGGCGCGCTACGTTTCCACACGCGCTAACCGTTCGCGATGTCCGCGGCTGCCGCGTGCGGTGCCGGCCGCTCCTCGCGCCCATCCGGGTGTCGCGCGAAGCGGGCCGGATCGCTGCCGTGCACCGGCGCCTCGTCGTTCCATGGCCAGCCGCCGAACTGGGTGCGGCGGTAGTCGGCCATGGTCTGGGCGATCTCGGCCTGGGTGTTCATCACGAACGGGCCGTGCTGGGCCACCGGTTCGGCGATCGGCCGGCCCTGCAGCACCAGGAACTCGCTCACGTCCAGATCGCCGTTGACCAGCTCCACCGCCTGGTCGGCACGCAATTCGATGGCGGCGTGGCGTTGCACGTCGCGTCCGCCCACGGTCACCGCTGCGCCCTTGAAGAAGTACAGGCTGCGGCGCGTGCCGCGACCTTGCGCGGCGGGCAGCGTCCAGCGTGCGCCGGGCGCCATGCGGATCGTCCAGATCGCCACGTCGGCATCGTCCTGCGCCGCCCACGAATCCGGTGGCGGCGCCAGCGGGCCGCCTGCCGCGCCGGGCGCGGCGTCGACCGGGCCGATGCGACCGGCCACGCAGGCCACCTCGGTGCTGCGGCCGGCGTCATCGCTGGCGCTGAAGCGCGGCAGGTCGTGCGCCCAGAACATGGTGAAGTGCGGCGCCACCATCTTGCTGCGCGCCGGCAGGTTGAGCCAGATCTGGAACAGTTCCAGCGGGTTGGGTGCGGTGGTTTCGAGCAGCGGGAACATCTCCGAATGGACGATGCCGGCACCGGCCGTCAGCCACTGCACGTCGCCGGCGCCGAAGCGCGCCACCGCGCCGAGCGAATCGGCATGGTCGATCAGCCCCTGGCGCACGATGGTCACGGTCTCGAAGCCGCGGTGCGGGTGGCCGGGAAAGCCGGGGATCTGCTCGCCGTGGTACATGCTCCAGCCGTCCTTGCGGCTGAAGTCCTGGCCGATGGCGCGGCCCGCGAGCGACGCCGCCGGACCCATCGCGCCGTTGCCGGCGGGATAGGCGTCGTCGTGATAGACGCAGAACAGAAACGGGTCGATCGTTTCCCATGGAAAGCCGAGCGGCTTGATCTGGACGACGGGGTCGGTCATGACGATGTCCTTGGTGCGAACGCCGGCGCAAAGGCGGCAATGCCTTGAACATGGAGCGGGTCCGGCGCAACGGAAGGCCGCTGCGAAGGACATCCTATCCCGCATGTGGAACGCCGCCCGCCCGCGGCCGCCCCGGTCATCGGCCGCGCTACACCCGCCGATCGAGCGCACCACGCCTACCCCGGCGTGCAACTGAATGTCGGCTGGGCGCGCGGCCCCGCATCCGTACCCGCGCGGCCCGTGCGTCATCGGATTGTCATCCGCCGCGACCAGCATCGCAGGCCTTTCCGATCCTGCGAGCGCCTGGTGCGTCCCGAACCCTTGCCAGCCCTGTCGCGGCTGTTCCTGCAATGGCGGCCGTCGCTGAGCCGCTATTTCCTGCGTCGCCGCGCCGCGGCCTGGGACGCCGAGGACCTGGTGCAGGAAGTGTGGCTGCGCCTGCAACGCAGCGAGGCGCATGCCCCGGAGATCGCCAATCCGGAGGCCTACCTGTTCACCATCGCCGCCAACCTGATGCGCGAGCACGCGCTGCTCAACCAGCGCAGCACGCAGCGCGACACCTGCCTGGACGAGGTGCTGGAGCGGCTGGCGGTGCCGTGCGAAGCCGATGCGCACGTGCACCGCGAGCAACGCCGGCAGCGCCTGGCCGAACTGATGGCGCGGCTGCCGCCGAAATGCCGCGCGGCGATGGTGCTGCGCTACCGCGACGAACTCGGCTACCAGGACATCGCCGAGCGATTGCAGATCTCCAGCCACATGGTCAAGAAATACATCATCAAGGGGCTGGCGGTGTGTCGGCAGGGCATGGCGCGCTATGCGTGAGTCGCCGATCGCCGCGGCGGCCGCGGCCTGGTACCTGGCACAGCGCGAGGCGCCGCTGGCGCCGGTGCAGCAGGCCGAATTTCTGGCGTGGCTGCGGCAATCGCCGGCGCACGTGGCCGAATACCTGGGCATCGCCCACCTGCACCAGGACCTGCAGACCGCGGCGCACGCGCAGCAGGCCAGCAGCGAGCAGTTGTGTGCGCATGCGCGCCACAGCGGCGCGGTGGTGGTGCCGTTGCGGCCCGAACTCGGCCGCGGTGCCGCGCCGCGCGCGCGCGCGGCGGCGCACGCGCGCAAGCGCAGCCGGCGCCGGGCGTTGGGCCTGGCCGCGGTGCTCGCGCTGGCCGCAGTGGGCGTGGCCACGCAACTGGCGGCGCCGGCCAGCGTCGCGGCGTCGGTCTACGCCGCCGCCGCCGATGCCGGGCGCGAGGTCGCGCTGGCCGATGGCAGCGTGGTGCGCCTGGACCGCGGCAGCGCCATCGCCGTGCGCTACGGCGCGCAGCGCCGCGACATCGCGCTGCTGCGCGGCAAGGCGCTGTTCGATCTCGGCCACGATCCGGCGCGGCCGCTGCGGGTCAGCGTCGGTACGCTGGTGCTGCGCGACATCGGCACCGTGTTCGGCGTCGACCAACACGACGGTGCCACCCGCGTCACCGTGCTGCAGGGACGCGTGCACGTGCTGCGCGGCGCGCATCCGTGGTGGCGGCGCAACGCGTTGCCCAGCGAGGGCGCGCAGCTGGCGGACCTGGGCGGCGGCCAGCAGGCGCGGCTGGATGCGCGCGGCCAGTTGCTGGGACTGGACGCGCACGCCGACATCGCCGGCGCCACCGCCTGGCTACCGGCGCAGATCGGCGTGCACGACCGCAGCGTGGGCGAGGTGGCGCGGCTGTTCAACGCCTACACCACGCAGCCGCTGCGCATCGCCGACCCGGCGCTGGCCGCGCGCCGCATCAGTGGCGTGTTCCACCTGCGCGATCCGGACGCCTTCGTCGCCTATCTGGGCAGCCTGCCGAACGTGCAGGTGCACCGCGACGCCCACGCGGTGACGATCCGCAGCGCGCCGGCGCCGATGTAAGAAAAAATTCATGCAATTACCGGTAGCCGCGCGGCGCTGTGCGGCACTCCTAGGGAGGCATGGCCGTCGCGCTGCATACGCACGGCCGCCTTCCTCTCCCCTCCGGTAGCACGTCCCATGCGCAACACGCTCGTCGTTTCCATCGCCCTGCTGCTCGGCAGCAGCGCTTCGCTACCGGCCTGGTCGGCCCCCGTCGCCGCCTCTGCGCCGGCGACCGCGCCGATGCCGCTGGATCAGGCGCTGGAGCTGTTCGCCCGCAACAGCGGCCTGCAACTGATGTACGACCCGGCGCTGGCGGCCGGGCAGCGCAGCAACGGCGCACCGGCCGGGCTGGCACCGGCGCAGCAATTGCAGAAGTTGCTGGCCGGCACCGGCCTGGACTACCGCATGCCGACGCCGACTACGGTCAGCATCGTGCGCAGCGCCGCGGCCGCGCCCCGCAGCGCCGCCGCCCCGCGCGCGCCGCAGGCCGCGGCCACGCCGGCCGCCGACCCCGGAGACCGCGACGACGGCCCGCGCGAACTGGCGCCGATCAACGTCACCGCCAACAGCGTCGACACGCTCGCGCCCAGCGCCGCGCCGCTGGAGGCGAGCCAGCCGACCTCGGTGATCGACGAACGCTTCATCCGCGACGGCCTGCGCCTGAACGCGAACTACGACGACATCATCAAGTACGCGCCGAGCGTGGTCACCACCTCGCCGGAAGGCCCGGGCCTGGGCAAGAACGAAGGCATCAGCATCCGCGGCTTCCAGGACGGCCAGTTCAACATCACCTTCGACGGCATCCCGTTCGGCGACGCCAGCGACCTGCACCACACCACGTCCGCTTACTTCAACAACCACGTACTCGGCCAGGCCGAGATCGACCGCGGCCCCGGCGGCGGCGCCACCATCGGCAACGCCACCTTCGGCGGCACGCTGGCGCTGCGCACGCGCAACCCCAGCGCGGTGGACGGGGTCACCGCGTACGTTACCGGCGGCAGCTGGGACACCTGGTCCACCGGGGTCAGCGCCGACGAGCACATCGGCAACACCCGCGTGTTCGCCGACCTGTCCAAGGAAGCCAGCGACACCTACCTGAAAGGTACCGACGACCGCCGCGAGCACGCCTTCGTCAAGACCGTCACCGAGCTGGGCGACGCGACCACGCTGAGCTTCGTCAGCAGCTACAACCAGGAGCACCAGAACACCATGCAGGGCGCCACCCGCGCGCAGATCGAACAGCACGGCTGGCGCTACGGCCTGGGCAACGATCCGACCCTGCAGAACTACACCGGCTACAACAGCGCCGCGTACTATTCCAGCTTCAGCTACCTGGGCCTGAGCACGCGCCTGGGCGACTGGGACCTCGACAACAAGGTCTACTACAACAGCTTCGACCACACCGCCGCCAAGAGCAGCATCCCCACCAGCGAGAGCGCTGCCGACAACGGCGTGACCTTCTACTCCAGCACCGGCAAGAAGCTGTCCAAGTCGGCCACCGACGTGCCCGGCAAGCTGTCGGACAACGATTTCCACGCCTTCGGCGACGTGCTGCGGCTGGCGCGCGATCTGGGTCCGGGCCAGTTGCAGACCGGCGTGTGGGTGGAGCGCAGTCTGGACGAACGCAACCAGCTGCCGGTGGACATGAGCACCGGCGCGGCCAGCGGCACCAAGTACGGCTATCTGTACAACTACCAGCTGCACGACCGCACCGACACGCTGCAGCCCTACGTGCAGTACGACTGGAAGCTGAGCGACACGCTGACCCTCAGCCCCGGCGTGCGCTATTCGCGGGTGGAGCGCCAGCTCGACGCGCAGCTCAACAAGCGCACGCCGCCGGCGCCGGCCTACAGCAGCGCCAGCTACGACGCGACGCTGCCGTCGCTGAGCCTGCACGACGCCTTCAGCGACCACTGGAGCGGCTACGTGCAGGCCGCGCGCGGCTTCCTGGCGCCGCCGATCGACGTGATCGAACTCAACGGCGACCGCGGCCTGCAGCCGGAGCTGACCAGCAACTACCAGCTCGGCACCAGTTACGCCGCGCGCGGCCTCACCTTCGGCGCCGACGTCTACTACATCGATTTCAGCAACTACATCAGCCAGACCCTGGTCGCCACCGACAGCGGCAGCGAGAGCGCCTACGTCAACGGCGGCGGCGCGGTGTACCGCGGCGTCGAGGCCGAAGCCACCTATGCGCTGACACCGACGCTGAGCCTATACGCCAACGCCAGCTACAACGAGGCCACCTACAAGCACAGCAGCACCCAGGTCGCCGGCACCCCGCACGTGACTGGGGCATTGGGCCTGCTGTACAACAGCGGCAGCGGCTACTTCGGCTCGTTGATGGAGAAAGTGGTCGGCGCGCAGTACGGCGTGGACAACGGCACTGACGCCAGCGGCGCCACCGTGTTCGGCAACGACCAGCGCCTGGGCGGCTACGCCAGCCTGGATGCGGCGCTGGGCTATCGCAGCACGCATGGGCCTTACGGCCTGAAGGGGTATTCGATCAGCATGGACATCAACAACCTGCTCGATCGACACGCCTTGATCGGCTATGCCGGCGCGCGCTCCTCCGACAACCAGCCGCTGTACTTCGGCCTGGCCGGACGCGGCGTGTTCCTCGACCTGTCGCTGAAGTTCTGAGGCCGGCGCCATGTACGCCTCCATTGCAACACGCGTCGCTGCCGCCGCAGGTTCGCGGCGGTGGCCGCGCGCGGCGGCGCTGGTGCTGCTGGCGGTGACGGCCTTGCCCGCCGCGGCCGCAGCCGCGCAGGTAGCGAACGGCAACGCGGCGCGCACCAGCGCAAACGCGCCAGCGCAAGTGCGGCTGAGCATCGTGGTGATGCGCCACGGCGTGCGTGCGCCGACCAAGGATCCGCACGCGCTGGCCAGGTACGCGGCGCAGCCATGGCCGCAATGGCCGGTGGCGCCGGGCATGCTCACCGCGCACGGCGCGGCGGGGATGCAGGCGCTGGGCGCACGCTACCGGCAGCGCTGGCTGGGCGAAGGTGTGCTGGCACCTGGCTGCGATGCCGCGCAGCTGGTGCTGATCGCCGACAGCACGCCGCGCAACCACGCCAGCGCCGCGGCCTTCGGCGAGGGCCTGCAGCCGGGTTGCCATGCCCACTACCTGGCACTGCCGACCACGCAGAACAATCCGCTGTTCCACTACGCGGCCGGCGAGGACAAGAACGACGACAAGGACGACGATGCGGTGGCCGCGCCGCTGCATCCGGATGCGGCCACGCGCGCGCGGCTGCACGCACTGCAACGGGTCCTGTCCGGCTGCCAGGGCGCCGCCTGCGCCGCACCAGCGCCGGGCCAGGACACGCCGCGGCTGGACGATCCGCAACGCCTGAACGATCCCGCGCAGGCGGCCAAGCTGCTGAAGACCGCCGGCAGCCTGGCCGAGAACCTGATGCTGCAATACGCGCAGGGCCTGCCGCTGGCGCAGGTGGCATGGGGCCGCGCCGATGCGACCACGCTGCAACGCCTGATCGGCCTGCACAACGCCGCCTTCGACCACAGCAAGCGCGCGCTGCCGGCGGCGCGTGCCGGCGGCTCCAACCTGCTCGCGCACCTGCTGGCGACGCTGCAGGCCGCGGTCGGGCAAACCCCGGCAGTGGCGCCGCTGGCCCCGGCGCAGACCCGTGCGCTGCTGCTGCTCGGCCACGACACCAACCTGGCGCATCTGGCTGGCCTGCTCGGCGTGCCCGGCCTGGTGCGCGGCCAGCCCGACGCCTATCCGCCCGGCGGCGCGCTGCTGCTGGAGCTGGTGCGGCAGGGCGGCCGCGACTACCTGCAACTGCGCAGCGTGGTGCCGACCTTGCAAGCGCTGCGCGACAACCGCTTCGACGGTGCCGCGCTGCGCGAGCGACGCTGGCCGTTGCCGGGCTGCGGCGGTCGCCTGCGCTGCCCGTTGGCGATGGCATTGCCGGCCTTGCAGGCGCGGCTGGACGCGCAGCAGGTGCAGGCCGGAGTGCCGATAATGCGCGTGTGGCCGGTGCAGGCGGCGGTAGCTGGCGACTAGCGCAGTCGTCTCACCGCGTCGTGCACCCTGTAGGAGCGGCTTCAGTCGCGACCGGGCGTTACCGGTCGCGCCCGGTCGCGGCTGAAGCTCCTACACTGGCTCTGCAGTATCCGTCCCATTTCCAGACGAAACGCTGCGCGCGCCATCACGGATCGCAACGCGGCGAAGGCCGATCATCGTGGTTCCCGCGCTGCGCGCCCGCGTGGCGCTGCGCCGTCTTTGCCCAGGTTCCCCGCCATGTCCCCCACCTCCGCCGTTGCGCTCCCCGATTCGATGACCGCGATCGAGATCCGCCACCCCGGCGAGCCGGAGGTGCTAGTGCCGGTGTGCCTGCCGCTGCCGCATCCGCACCGCGGCGAACTGCTGGTGCGGGTGGCCGCGGCCGGGGTCAACCGCCCCGACGTGATGCAGCGCCGCGGCAGCTATCCGCCGCCGCCCGGTGCTTCGCCGCTGCCGGGGCTGGAGTTCGCCGGCGAGGTGGTGGCGTTGGGCGAGGGCGTGGAGCGTTACCGGCTCGGCGATACGGTGTGCGCGCTGGTCGCCGGCGGCGGCTATGCCGAATACGCGGTGGTGCACGAACGCAACGCGCTGCCGGTGCCGGCGCCGCTGAGCCTGGCCGCGGCCGCGGCGCTGCCGGAGACCTTCTTCACCGTGTGGGCCAACGTGTTCCAGCGCGGCCGCCTGCAGGCCGGCGAGACCATGCTGGTGCACGGCGGCACCTCCGGCATCGGCAGCGTCGCCACCTTGCTCGGCATCGCGTTCGGCGCGCGCGTGATCAGCACCGTCGGCTCGGCCGACAAGCGCGCCGCCAGCCTGGCGCTGGGTGCGCAGGCGGCGATCCTGTACCGCGACGAGGATTTCGTCGCCGAAACCCTGCGCCTGACCGGCGGCCGCGGCGCCGATGTGATCGTTGACCTGCTCGGCGGCGACTACCTGCCGCGCAACTACGAGGCGGCGGCGCTGGACGGGCGCATCGTGCAGATCGGCATCCAGCAGGGCAAGGTCCGCGAGCTGGACCTGATGCCGCTGCTGGCCAAGCGCCTGACCCATACCGGCTCGACCCTGCGCGCGCGTTCGGTGATGGAGAAGGCGGCGATCGCGCGCGAGCTGGAGCAGCAGGTCTGGCCGCTGCTCGAACAGGGCCGGATCAAGCCGCAGCTGGACCGCTGCTTCCCGCTGGCCGAGGCGGCGCAGGCGCATGCGCGGATGGAGTCCAGCGCGCATATCGGCAAGATCGTGCTGCTGACGGAGGCGGGGGCGGGGCGGTGAGGATCTGTCGCGGCTGAAGCCGCTCCTACAGAAGGCGCTGTGTAGGAGCGGCTTCAGCCGCGACAGGCACCCACCGGCCGCGCGCCGCTGGCCCTGTTCAAGTCCCACGCCGTATATTGCGCCGCACGCGCGGTGGTCCGCGCTTCCCCTGCCGGTCCCCCGCGTGCGCCTGCCTTCCCGTTCCGCCGTGCTGCTGCCGTTGTTGCGCTGTTCGCTGTTGCTGCTGTTCCTGTGCCTGAGCGCGGCGGCGAGCGCGCAGCCGCAGGACGAGCCGCAGGCGCCCGACCCGCAGGCCTTGCTGAGCGGCGCCGAGCAGACACTGCAGGACGCCCGGCACAGCATGGACAGCGCCGACGACCAGGAGGTGCTGCGCAAGCTGATCGGGCAGGTGGCCGATGCGCAGCGCGATGCCGAAGCCGCGGTCGCGGCGCTGACCCCGCAGCTGGCCCAGGTCGATGCGCGGCTGAAGCAACTGGGTGAGCCTGCCGCGGGCGAGGCGAGCGACATCGTTGCGCAGCGCAAGGATCTGGCCAAGCAGCGCGCGCCGCTGGATTCGGGGATCAAGCGCGGCAAGCTGCTGGTGCTGGACGCCAAGCAGCTCGGCGAGCAGATCGAGGCCTTGCAGGCCGAACATTTCAGCCAGGAGCTGTCGATGCGCTCGGACTCGCCGCTGTCGCCGACGCTGTGGCGGCAGATCGCCAGCGATTTCCCCGATGACCGCGATCGCTTGCTCGCGTTGTACCAGTTGGCGGCGCAGGCGCTGGACGCCGCCATCGCCGAGAACGGCACCGGCGCGCTCGGCATCGGCCTGAGCATCGCGTTCGTACTGCTGTTCCCGCTGCGCTACCTGCTGCGCTGGCTGGGCAAGCGTTACGCGATGTCGCGCGCGCCGGGCAGCCGCCTGCGCCGCTCCGGCCTGGCGTTGTGGTTTCTGCTACTGGGTACGTTGACCGCGGGTCTGGCCGCGCTGGTGCTGGCCGAGAGCCTGCGCAGCATCGGTGCGGTGCCGGCGCGGCTGGAAAGCGTGCTGCGCGGCTTCGTCGTGGTCAGTTTCGCCGCCGCGTTCATGGGCTCGCTGGGCGCCAGCGTGCTGCTGCCGAACCAGCCGTCGTGGCGGCTGTTCCCGATCGACGACGCCACCGCGCGGCGCCTGCGCAAATACACCTGGGCCACCGCGACGCTGGCCTGGGTCAGCAGCATGCTGCTGGTGATCAACCGCGCCAGCCATACCAGCGCCTCGGCGACGGTGGCCGCCGACGGGTTGATCGAGCTGGCCTACGCGGTGCTGATCCTGGCCATCCTGACCAGCCTGTCGCGGCTGCGCCGGCGCCAGTACGCCGAGGCCGCCGCGCAAGCGCTGGAGAACGGCCAGCCGCCACCGCCCGGCCAGCACGGCGGCGCGCTGGCGCTGGTCGGGGTGCTGGTGCGGGTGGCGGTGGCGGTGGCGCTGCTGGCCGCGCTGCTGGGCTATTTGTACCTGGGCCTGTTCATCACCCGGCAGATCATCTGGATCACCATGGTGGTCGGTGCGATCCGCCTGCTGATGACTTTCGCCGACGATTTCGCGCTATGGCTGTTCGCCAGCGAAGGCCGCATCGGCCGTGCCGCCAACGGCGCGTTCGGCGTGCGCCCCAGCCGCCTGGAGCAGGCGGGGGTGCTGAGCTCGGCGGTGATGCGCGTGTGCCTGTTGCTGATCGGCGTGGGCGCGTTGCTGATCCCGTTCGGGACCAATGTCTCGACCATCACCGACTGGTTCTCGGTGCTGTCGCAGGGCATCCCGATCGGCAAGAGCTACCTGTACCCGGGCGCCATATTGCGCGCGGCGCTGGTGTTGGGCCTGGGCCTGCTGGTGATGCAGTACATCCATGGCTGGCTGACCCAGACCTACCTGCCGAAGACCGAGCTGGACGATGGTTCGCGCAATTCGGTCAGCACTGCGGCCCGCTACATCGGCATCCTGCTGGCCGCGCTGTGCGGGCTGGCCGCGTCGGGCATCGAGGTGGCACAGATCGCGCTGGTGGTCAGCGCGCTGTCGGTCGGCATCGGCTTCGGCCTGCAGTCGATCATCCAGAACTTCGTGTCCGGGCTGATCCTGCTGGCCGAGCGCCCGGTCAAGATCGGCGACTGGGTCAAGATCGGCGACCAGGAAGGCGACGTGCGCAAGATCAGCGTGCGTTCCACCGAGATCCAGGTCGGCGACCGCTCCACGCTGATCGTGCCCAATTCCGAGCTGATCACCAAGACCCTGCGCAACATGACCCTGGCCGGGCCGCTGGGCCGGGTGCAGATCCAGTTCGCGGTATCGCTGGGCACCGACGTGGTCAAGCTGCGCACGCTGCTGCTGGAACTCTACGCCGCGCACCCGGGCGTGCTGCAGGATCCGGAGCCGTCGGTGTTCATCGATTCCATCGCCAGCGGCCACGTCACCCTCAACAGCTTCGCCTACGTCGGCAATCCGCGGCTCGTCTACGGCATCCGCAGCGATCTGTTCTTCAGCCTGCTGCAGCGCCTGGCCGAAGAGGGCATCGCCCTGGAATCGCCGCAGGAAGTGCGGCTGCTGCGCAAGGAGCCGTAGCGCGGATGGCGCAAGGCGTCGGCCCGCCTGCGGCCGCGCCTGCAGGGCCATCGGCGCCGCGGCTGTCCGCAGCGCTCAGCGCCGCCGCTTCGTTCGTCGCGGCTGAAGCCGCTTACAGAGGAGCGCCCGCACAGGCCAATGGCGCTGCCACGCTTTCCCGGTCCCCGGTCCCGAGTCCTGTAACAACACCTACCGCCGCCCGCGCTCCTCGCGCGCGCGCCCGGCGGTCGAACAGCACCGCCAGCACCGCGCTGGCGACGCTGCCCAGGCCCAGCGCCACGCCGAGCAGGAACAGCACCATCGCGATGGCCGGGTAGCCGAACAGCTTGGCGCCGCTGTCGATGCGCATCATCTGCGCGGAGGCCAGGATCAGCGCGGCAGTGACGATGCCGGCGGCGACGCGGTTGGCGATCTTCTGCAGGCTTTCCATCAGCCGCGATTCTTCCAGCCCGGCCACGCGCACCTGCAGGCGGTTGTCGGCGGCAAGCGACAGGATGTCCGACAGCTTGCGCGGACCTTCGCGCAGCAGCGCCTGCAGTTCCATCGCCTCGCTGGCCAGGTTCGCCGCCGACAGCGATTTCTTCAGCCGCGCGCGCATCACGTGCTGCAGCTGTTCCTCGACCACGCTGCGCGTATCCAGGTGCGGCGACAGCGCGCGGCACACCGCTTCCAGGTTCAGCAGGGTCTTGCCGAGCAGGCGCAGTTCCGGTGGCGTGCGCAGCCCGTAGGCGGCGGCGATGCGCACCAGGTCCAGCGCCACGCGGCCTTCGCAGGTGGCGTCGTGCGCGGCATAGCGCGCGATCATCTGCTCGGTCTCGCGCTGGTAGCGGTCCTCGTCGAAGTCCTCCAGGCGCGTGCTCAGCGCGATGGTTTCCTCGGCCACTTCCTCGCCGCGGCCATCGACCGCAGCGAACAGCAGCTTGAGCAGGCGCTCGCGCAGCTTCGGTTTCGTAGTTCAGCTCGGCCAGCAGCGCCTTGCCGAACTCGGCCAGCCAGTCGGCGAAGCGGATGCGCCGGCCCAGCCCGGTCAGTTTGTCGGCGGCGTTGGCGAAACTCTTCAGCACCTCCAGGTCCGAACGCACCTGCGCGGCCACCTCCGGCTTGTGCACCTTGATCGCCATCGGCGTGCCGTCGCGCAGCGCGGCGCTGTGCACCTGCGCCAGCGAGGCGGTACCCAGCGGCATGTCGTCGAACGCGGAGAAGGCCGTGTTGACCGCCACGCCGAGTTCGGACTCGACGATCTCGCGGATCCACCGGGAAAGGTTCGGCTCCGGAAATAGCGGGGATTGCGGCAGCCAGTCTGGCCAGGGCCGGGTCGTCGATGGTGAACCCCCGGTGGTCCGTGGCGCGCAGCGCACGGCGCGGATGGGCGGGCTGGTCTAGAATCCGTCGCTCAGGCACATTCGCCGACATCCAGGACATACCATGCGGTCGTTCTCTGCGCTTTTCCCTATGCGCGCCGCGCGGCGTTGCGGTTTGCTCCTGCTGGGCACGCTGTCGCTGGCTGCCACCGCGTCGGCCCAGTCGCGGCACAGCGCCGACGATGGTTTCGATGCGCAGGCCTTCGCCCGCAGCCAGCACGGCACCTATGAGGTGCAGGATTTTTCCGACCGCTACCGGGCGACGCTGGAGATCGAGGACAACAGCGAGCAGTTCCGTCCCGGCATCGTGCGCGTGTTCGCGCGCGGCAGCGCCAAGCCGCTGATCGAGGTGGCCTCGCCCGAACTGGTGCTGGACACCGACGCCAAGGGCGGCAAGGCCAAGGGCAAGGTGCACGAACTGCCGTATGCCAAGCAGAGCGTCCTGATCTATGCCGACTTCAACTTCGACGGGATCAAGGACCTGGCGCTGATGGACGGGCAGAACAGTTGCTACCACGGCCCGTCCTATCAGGTGTACGTCGGTACCGCCAATGGCTTCGCGCCGAGTCCGGCATTCACCCAGTTGGCGCAGAAAAATTGCGGCATGTTCAAGGTGGATGCGCAGGCGCGCGAACTCCAGACCATGACCAAGGACGGCTGCTGCTGGCATCGCTCCGCGGTGTACACGGTGCGCGACGGCGAGCCGTTGCTGCAGCGCGAATTGGTCGAGGACGCCAGCAGCGCGCCGGGTCTGGCCCAGGAGACGCGCTACCGCGACCAGGGCGGCAAGCGCGTGGCGCAGACGCATTACCTGTGGGACGAGCACGGCAGCACGGCGATGTTGCCGCACAAAATCCTGCTGGAATTCCGCCTCGCCCCTGCCGGCAAGCGTATCGTCGTGTTCGCCAGCGAGCAGAACGGTCAGTTCGGTAAGCCGTACTACGCGGCGATCGGCGCGCAGCAGCAGGTGGAGTTGCTGTACCCGGATGGCAAAGGGGAAACCTTCGCCTACAACGCTGCGCGGCATACGTTGAGCTTCGTGCGTGGCACCACCACCTACCGCATCGTCGGCGACGCCGAGGGCGTGCCGCAGCGCATGGACGTGGTGGCGCGCGGCAAGACCCAGCCGCTGGCGCTGCAGCCCGGCTCGGTGCACGGCTCGCTGCAGGCGGTGGCGCAGGCGCTGCGCAGTAAGTAGCAGCGCCTGCGGGGCGCACGCCTCGCTGTCCCTTGTAGGAGCGGCTTCAGCCGCGACCGGCATGCTCGGCAACGCCCGTCGCGGCTGAAGCCGCTCCTGCAAGAAATAAGACAGCGCTGTCCCCACGCCGCGAACGCACGCGTTACCGCGTCGGCGCCTGGATCGAGCACGCCGCGCAGCGCGTCAGCGCCTGTCGTTGCTGCGCAACTGCTTGGCGTCGGACAGGGCGATGTCGTCGGCGACCAGCACGCTGGCCACGTCGACGCCTTCGGCGCGGGCGCGCTCGGCCTGCAGCACGATGCGAGTGCCGCTGGCCGGATCCGAGCGCAACAGCGGTTGCAGTGCGGCGATGGCGTCGAGCACGTCGTCGACGATGGCGCGGGGGCAGTGAGGAACTGGTCCATGGGCGTCTTGCGGGCGGTATTGGTCTGCCTGCGCACGGCAACCGCGCCGGCGTTACGCGCGGTTGAGGCGGTGGGTGCCGCTCACGTCCCGGGCGCGCGGAATCGGCGAGAATCCCCGTTCATCCACCCGAATGGAATCCCCGCATGGCCGGCGCCAGCCTGTTCACCCTGCTCGACGATATCGCCTCGCTGCTCGACGACGTGTCGCTCCTGACCAAGGTGGCGGCGAAGAAAACCGCCGGCGTGCTCGGCGACGACCTGGCGCTGAACGCGCAGCAGGTCACCGGGGTCAACGCCGACCGCGAGCTGCCGGTGGTGTGGGCGGTGGCCAAGGGCTCGTTGCTCAACAAGGCGATCCTGGTGCCGGCGGCGCTGGCGATCAGCGCCTGGCTGCCGTGGGCGATCACGCCGCTGATGATGATCGGCGGCGCGTTCCTGTGCTTCGAGGGCGTGGAGAAGCTGGCGCACCGCTTCCTGCATTCCAGGGACGAGGACGCGCAGCGCCATGCGCAAACGCTGCAGGCGTTGGCCGACGAAAAGGTGGACGTGGTGGCGTTGGAGAAGGACAAGGTGAAGGGCGCGATCCGCACCGATTTCATCCTGTCCGCGGAGATCATCGTGCTGTCGCTGGGTGTGGTCGCCGGGGTGCCGTTCTCCCAGCAAATCATGGTGCTGGTGGCGATCGCGCTGGCGATGACCGTCGGCGTGTACGGCCTGGTCGCCGGCATCGTCAAGCTCGACGACCTGGGCCTGTCCCTGACTCGCAAGGGCGCCGCCGCCGCCGCGGTCGGTCGCGGCATCCTGTGGCTGGCGCCGTGGCTGATGCGGGTGCTGTCGATCGCCGGCACCGCGGCGATGTTCCTGGTCGGCGGCGGCATCCTGGTGCACAGCATCGGCCCGCTGCACCACGTCCTCGAAGGCATCGCACCGCAGGGCGCCTGGGGCAGCGTGGTGCTCAACCTGGGCAATGCGCTGGTCGGTATCGTCGCCGGGGCGCTGGTGCTGGGGGTGGTGGTGCTGTTCCAGATGATTCGGGGACAAGGGCGGGACCGGGGACAGGGGACCAGGGACCCGTAAAAGCAGTTGCGACGCTGCGGATACAGCGCGGCTCGCGTTGCGGTGCGCGATCGGGCGGACGATGCGCTTGCCGGTCCCCGGTCCCGACCCGGCGCCACGCGCCGGGCCCTCAATCCGCTGAAATCACCCGGTTCTTGCCCGCCTTCTTGGCCTCGTACATGGCACGGTCGGCGCGCTTGACCAATACGTCCTGGGTCTCGCCGGCGCGGCGCATCGCCACCCCGGCGCTGAAGCTGATGAACACGCGCTGGTCCTCGTGCACCAGCGCGCGCTGGGCCAGGGCGCGTTGCACCCGGGTCACCGCTGCGGCCGCTTCGAAGATGGTGCAGTCGGGCATCAGCAGCAGGAATTCCTCGCCGCCGAAGCGCGCGATCGCGTCGCTGCCGCGCAAGGTGGTGCGCGCCACCTCGACCACGTGGCGCAGCGCGGCGTCGCCGCCGGGATGGCCGTAGATTTCGTTGAGCGCGCGGAAATCGTCCAGGTCCAGCATCGCCACGCACAGCGGCTGGGTGCTGCGCTCGGTGCGCACCAGTTCGCGCGCGAACAGTTCGTCCAGCCCGCGCCGGTTGAGGCTGCCGGTGAGCTGGTCCACCCGTACCAGCCCGCTGACGTCCTGCAGCTCCTGCTCCAGGCGCAGGATGCGCTGCTCGGCGGCGTCCACTTCCTGGCGCGCGGCGATCAGGTGGTCGCGCGCGCGCAGCGCCTGCTGCTGCACGTGGCCGGTGTCCTGCAGCACTTCCTGCAGCAGACGGTTGAGGTCGCCGATGCTGCGCGCGTCGCGGATGGTCTGCGAATAGTCGGCGATGCGGTCGTGGAATTCGCTGGTGCTGATCGCCATGCCATCCAGGTTCTCGACGAAGGACACCATCATGTCCTTCATCGCCTCCTTGGATTCGGCGATGCCCTGCTTCAGCAGGCCCTGCTTGTAGATCACTTCGCGCAGGCTGCCGCGCGCTTCCTCGATCGAATAGCGGTCCAGTGGGCCGCTGATCATGTCGCGCACCACCGCGATCTGGCCCTGCAGCCAACTGGTGTCGTCGAGCAGTTCGCCGACGTTCTCCAGCAGCAGGTCGAACAGACCCAGCAGCAGGGTCTGCTGCTCCTGGCTGTCGCTGGCGCGCAGCGACACCTGATGGCACAGCTCGCGCACGCGCTGCGCCACCGGCTCCAGCGGCAGATCCGGGCGCCATTGGCGCAGCGCCTCGCCGGTGGCCTCCGCTTCGCTGGCCAGTTCCGGCAGGGCGTGCAGCAGCGAGGCCAGTGCGCCGGCGATGGCCTGGCGCAGCAGGTCGCGCAGGCGTTCGGTGTCGCTGGGTCCGGCCAGCGGATCGCCGACGTCGATGGTGCGGATGTACTTGTCGATCAGCTGGCGCAGCGCGCGGCCGTAGCTGGGCCAGTCGCTGCTGCTGGCGGCCGATTGCAAGCGCCGGCCCATGTCGCCCAGCTCGCCGTGCAGGCCAGCCATGCCGTTGGCGAAGGCGCCGAGCAGCTCCAGCGGCTGGTGGGCGTGGTTGAACAGGTGGATCAGCGCCGCGGTGGCCGCGGCCGGATCGGCGTGCTCGCCCGGCGCCGCAGGCGCGGCACCATGACCATGCGCACGGGCATGGCCATGGCCATGCCCGCGTGGCGCCACCGCGGAGGCGGCCGGCGGCGCCGGTTCACGGCGACGCGGCGACAACAGCTTGCGCAGTCCGCCGACGGGTGGCTCGTCGCGATGGTCCGGCATGCGGACGCTTCCTCCCAGTAAACGCGCCGCCCATGGCGACACTCAGGAACAGGATATCGGCGTTGGCGGCGCGGGCTTGAGCCGGTGGCCGCCAGCCAGCGCCGCGTCACGCAGCGCTGGCTGGCGGTTCGACAACAGGGCGGCCTATTCGGGAATGGAGCGCACGCCTTAAAGTGCAGCGCGGATCTCGTCCAGGCTGGGCGGGTTGGCGCCGGCGCGGGTGCAGTTGATCGCCGCGGCGGCCACGCAGAAGTTCAGCAACTGCTGCAGCGCCGGCGCCGACGGGGCGAGCGCAGCGAGCGCGGCCAGGTCGGGCAACTGGTGCAGCAGCGCGGCCTGGAAGCTGTCGCCGGCACCAACGGTATCGGCCACCTGCACCGCGCGCCCGGCCACGCGCGCCTCGGCATCACCGCGCCAGGCTACCGCGCCGTCGCTGCCCAGGGTCATCACCACCAGCGATGGGCCCTGCTGCAGCCAGCTGCGCGCGATCGCGAACGGATCCTGCTGTGGGTACAGCAATTCGATGTCCTCCTGGCTGACCTTGACCACGTGCGCCAGCGCGATCCAGCGCGCCAGCCGCGTGCGCCACATCGCCATGTCCGGTTCCACCGTCGGCCGCACGTTCGGATCCAGCGAGATCAGCCGCTGCGCGCGCTCGCGCTCGGCCAGGGCCTGGAAGGTGCTGGCGGTGGTCTCGGCGACCAGGGTGTAGGAGCCGAAGTGCAGGCCGCCGACCGCCGCGCCGAGCGCCGGCAGGTCGGCCACGGTCAGCACGCGGTCGGCGCAGCCGGTGCCATAGAACGAATAGTTGGGTACGCCCTGCGCGTCCAGCGCGACCATCACCAGGGTGGTCGCCTCGGCCTTGTCGATGCAGTGCTGCAGGGCCACGCCTTCGCGTTCCAGGGTGTTGCGCAGCTGGCGGCCGAGCGGATCGGTGGACAGCCCGGTGAACAGTGCCGCCGGCGTGCCCAGGCGGGCCAGGCCGATCGCCACGTTGAACGGCGAACCGCCCTGGCGCGCGGTCATGCCGACCGCGGTGCCGGCATAGCCGTCGATGAAGATGTCGTACAGGGCCTCTCCACACACCACGAACATCGAACGGCTCCTCGGTTGGCTGCAGCGGCGCCGGACGGCGCGATGGGCGGCTATTGTGGCGTACAAGCCGCAGCGCGGCGACCATGCGTGGCGTGTGGGCTCGTGGCGGCCGTGCAGGCGCGCGGTTTGTGTGTCGGGCGCGCGAGGCTGCGCCGTGGCGTCATCCGCCCCTTCGGGGCACCTTCCCCCGAAAAGGGGGCCATGGTCCCGAAGGGAGAAGTGAACTGTGACCCCTCTCCCATCGGGAGAGGGGTCAGGGTACGGCACGAAGCGTCTTGTGGATTCGGAAGCCGATCGAATCCGCATGCCGACCGCACTTTGCCCCTGAGCCTGCGATCGTCGTAGCTTCCTCCAACCATCGCGCAAAGGCGCTTTCGATGAAGATCCTGCTCGCCGGTGCCACCGGCCTGGTCGGTTCGCATGTGCTGGCGCAGTTGCTTGCCGCGGCGGAGTGCAGCGCGGTGGTCGCCCCGACCCGGCGCGCGCTGGATGTCGTGCACGCCAAGCTGGACAACCCGTTGGTCGATTTCGAGCAATTGCCGGCGCAGGCGCCGTGGTGGCAGGCAGACGTGGCGATCTGCGCGCTCGGCACCACGATCAAGCAGGCCGGCTCGCGCGCCGCGTTCCGCCGCGTCGATCACGCCTACCCGCTGGCGATCGCGCGGCAGCTGCGGCAGCTCGGCGCCACCGCGTTCGCGCTGAACTCGGCACCGGGCGCCGATCCGCGCTCGCGCCTGTTCTACAACCGGGTCAAGGGCGAACTGGAGCGCGACCTGCAGGCGCTGGGCTTCGCCTCGCTCACGTTGGTGCGGCCGAGCGCGCCGCCGCCGCCGTGCTCGGGATGCTCGCGCCGCTGCTGCCCCGGCGCTATCGGATCAACTCCGCCGCGCTGGTCGAACATGCCCTGCATCCGCGCGCCGGGGGCAGGTGGTGGATGCGGCGCAGTTGGCGGAATGACCGCCGGCTGCGCCGCGGTCGGGACTGAAGTCCCTCCTACAGTTGCCCCTGTCGCTGATCCGAAGCCGGATTGCGGCGAAACGCTGCAACCCTGCGACCGCGCCCGGACCTCTGGCGCCCAGCGACTGCCCGCCGTCTAACGCCAGCACCTGCCCCGTGATCCAGCGCGCCTGCGGCGAGGCCAGGAACAGTGCGGCGTTGCTGACGTCCTCGAGCGCGCCGAAGTCGCCGAACGGAATGGCGGCACGGATGCGCCGGTACAGTTCCGGCTGCTGCGCGCGGCGCTGGTCCCACAGCCCGCCGGGGAATTCGATCTAGCCGGGCGCGATCGCATTCACCCGGATCCGTTCGCGCGCCAGTTCCGCGGCCAGGGTGGTCGTGTAGTAGTTCAGCGCGGCCTTGGCCGCCGAGTACGCTGGCACCCGCGGTGTCGGCCGCAGCGCGTTGATCGAGCTGATGTTGAGGATGCAGGCACGGTGGCTGGCGCGCAGCAGCGGTAGCGCGGCGCGGTTGCAGCGCACAGCGGCCATCAGGTCGATGTCGAATCCGGCCTGCCAACTGGCGTCGGTGATCGCCAGGCCGATGCCGCGGCTGGCGCCGGCGACGAGGACGCCGCAGCCCGCGACGGCGGAAGGGTCGGTCATCGGCAATTCCTGCGGCGGCGCCGGCATGCGCCGGGCACCGATTATCGGCAATCCGCAGCGCGGGGCCGGGTTCTGGCACCATGGCGGCCCGCCGTGCACGCAAGCGGCCAGCGCGACGGCCTGTCCGGGCGCGTCCGCCAGCGGCCGCTGCCGCGCATGCCCGGCCAGCGCCCTCCCTCTTTCCAGGATCCTCCCCGCAGTGAAGAAGACCTACCAGCTCCGCATCGAAGGCAAGCACCCCGACCGCCTGCTCGACGCCAGCAAGCACGACATCCGCAAGTACATCCGCCGCGAACGCCGCAAGACCTTGCCGGCGGGTGCCGACTACTGGGATTTCGACACGCTGTTCGGTGCCGAAGAGGCCAGCGCCGCGGTGGTGCCGCCGGCCGAGCTGCTGCGTTCGATCGACGCGCTGGTCGCTACCGGCGGCACCCAGTTCTATGTGGAAATCCGCAGCAGGCCGGGCAAGCGCACGCCGCGGCCGCAGGGTGACAGCGCCGCCGTGGCCGATCCGTTCGACGATTGAGGGCGGTTCGCGCATCTGCCTGCGGGAGCGGATCCGGGTGGCCAGCGGGGCATCGGCCGCGATGATCGACACGGGGGCGTTGCGGCTGCTGTCGCGGCTGAAGCCGCTGCCATAGTGCCTTCGCCAGCCAGCTGCAAGCTGCTGTAGGAGCGGCTTCAGCCGCGACCGACAGGATCAGCGCACGCAATGCATCGGATCGCTGGCGACCGTCGCGCTGCGAAATAGCGCGCGCATCCCGTGCCACCGGCCGCGCGCAGCGCCGCGAGCCCCATCAATCCTTCGCAGGCGACCCGCCAGCGCCCGGCGCAGTCGCCGCGCGCAGCTTGTCCTTCTTGCTCGGGCGCTTGCCCTTGATGCCTCCCGTCTGCGGCGCCGCTTCGGCAGCGGCCACGGCGGCCACGGCCGCCTGCGCCGGCTCGAAACCGGCAATGCGCTCGCGTGGCACGCGCAACTGCTGGCGCTTTTCGATCAGGCGCAGGTGCGCCGCGCTGGCCGCATCGACGAAGCTCACTGCCAGGCCGTCGGCGCCGGCGCGCCCGGTACGGCCGATGCGGTGGGTGTAGTCGGCGGTGGCGCGCGGCAGGTCGTAGTTGACCACCACCGGCAGCTGCGCGATGTCCAGCCCGCGCGCGGCCACGTCGGTGGCGACCAGCACCTGCAGCTGGCCGCTCCTGAAGCCGGCCAGCGCCTGGTTGCGGCGGCCCTGGCTCAGTTCGCCGTGGAACGGTTGCGCCGGCATGCCGGCCTTGTGCAGTTTCTCGGCCAGGTTGTCGGCGCCGCGCTGGCTGGCCACGAACACCAGCGCCTGCGGCCAGCCCTCGCTGTGCAGCAGGTGCCGCAGCAGCGCGGTGCGCTGCGCGCTGTCCACTTCGATCGCGCGCTGGCGGATCGTCGCCGGGACCGCGGCGGCGGCGTCCTCGCCGATGCGCCGCGGCCCGCGCAGCAGGCGTTGCGCCAGCCCTTCCACCTCGGCCGGGAAGGTGGCCGAGAACAGCAGGGTCTGCCGGCGCCGCGGCAGCAGTGCCAGGATCCGGCCCAGTTCGGCTTCGAAGCCCAGCGCCAGCAGGCGGTCGGCCTCGTCCAGCACCAGCGTGCGCACCGCGCCCAGGTCGAGCGCGTTGTGCGCGGCCAGGTCGAGCAGGCGGCCCGGCGTGGCCACGACGATGTCGGCACCGCCGCGCAACTTCAGCATCTGTGGATTGATCGAGGCGCCGCCGGCAACTGCGGCGACCTTGATGCGGCGCGGCAGGTAGCGCCCCAGCGCCTGCAAGGTGTCGCCGACCTGCGTGGCCAATTCGCGGGTCGGCACCAGCACCAGGCCGTGCACGCGGCGGCCGGGCGGCAGCAGCGCCGCCTGCTGCAGTAGCGGCAGCGCGAACGCGGCAGTCTTGCCCGAGCCGGTCGCGGCACAGGCCAGCAGGTCGTCGCCGCGCAGGATCGGCGCGACCGCCTGCGCCTGGATCGGCGTGGGTGCGGTGTAGCCGGCGGCGTCGAGCGCGCGGGAAAACGCGGGCAGCAGCTCGGGCGCTAGGCCCAGCGTGGCGAATGGCATGCAACGGAATCCAGGCAAGGGGCGGTCGGGCGAATGCGGCACAGGTGCGCCGCATCGCGATGGAGGCAGGCGCGCAGCCTAACCGCAGCCGGCCGTGCGCGCGAGGCGCGTGGCGGCCGACCGCGCGCCGGCAGCGTGTGCGGCGCTGCGCTGCCAATGCCAAATGCCAAATGCCAATAGCGACACGCGACGACGCACGGCTATCCATGGCGGATGGCCGTGCGTGGCGTTGCGCTGGCAGCGGTGCTTACTGGTTGCAGGTCACGCCGACTGAACTGAACGCCGCAGTCACCGCCGCCGCCGAGCGGCCCAGGTCGCTGGCCGCGGTGCGCACGCCGCAGGCGCCGCTGTTGAAGCTGGTGCTCGGGGTCCAGTACAGGCGGTTGGCGCGGGCGAACACCTCGAAGGCGCTGCGCGTGTTCCAGCCGGACGTGGTGGCCAGCTTGTAGAACGCCTTGTTGTAGACGCCGGAGGAGTAATGCACGTCCAACCCATTGCGGTAGTTGGCGGCGTTATCGATCGAGGCGCCATCCTGCGGCGGATTGGCCATGTAGCGCAGCGCGCCGTTGGACTTGAAGATCTCCGGGCCGACCAGGAAATCGTTGCTGCCCTTGAGGTAGTACTCGGTGGCTTCGCCGGCGATGTCCGAATACGCTTCGTTGATGCCGCCGGGCTGGCCGGAATAGGTGAGGCCGGAATTCTGCTCGGTGAAGCCGTGCGAGACCTCGTGGCCGGCGACGTCGATGCTGACCAGCGGATGGAAGCGGGTGTTGCCGTCGCCGAAGTTCATCGTCGAACCGCTCCAGAACGCGTTCTCGTAGCGGGTGCCGTAGTGCACGCGCATCACCAGCTGGAAGCTCAGCGGCGCCACCCCGGCATAGGCGCGGTACATCTTGTCGATGACGCCGCCGAAGTAGTGCGCGTCGTTGATCGGCGAGTAGGCGCCGTTGATGGCCTTGTAGGTGTTGCGCGGGCAGGCGAACTGGTAGGCGGTGCTGCCGGAGCTGCCGCCGTTGAGGTCCACCGACTTGACCGCGCTGTCCTGCATGCGGCAGTTGTTGTCCACTTCAAGGAAGCCGTGGATGCTGCCGCTGCTGCCGTATTCGTATTGCCCGGTCTTGACGTTGCCGCCGGGGCCGCTGGCATCGCGCGTGGTCAGACCCTCCCATTGCCGCAGCACCGCGCCGTTGCGCGCATCGACGATCACGAACGGCCGGGTCGGTTCGCCGCCCTGCGGCGCGTCGGCGAAGAACGACACCACATAGGCCATGTGTGCGCGGTCGTCGTCGTCCAGGTAGATCATCTGCGGCGCCTGCGCGCGCTCGATGCGGCGCGCGGCCAGCGCGTCGCCGAGCGCGGCGCGCTTGGCCACGTCCAGCGCGCGGTCGGCCGGCAGCAGCGCGGCCGCGGCGGCGGGCGCGGTGGCCGGCAGTTCGCTGGCCATGCCGGCCACCGAGCGGCCGAACAGGTTGCGCACGCGGCCGTCGCCGTGCTCGCTGACCACGACGTGCTCGCCCCAGATCGGCACGCCGCGGAAGGTCTGCTGGTAGCGGCTGTGCACGGTGCCGTCGTCGTCGGTGCTGCTGCTCAGCAGGTGCAGTGCGGATTCGGCATCCAACCCGACCAGTTCGGCATGGCGCACCGCGGCGGCGGCGGGTACGCCGCCCAGGCTGGTGGCGGCGGCTTGGTACTGGGTGTTGAGCGCGCCCAGATCCTTGCCGTGCAGATCCACGCGTTCGGCCGCGGAGGCGGAGGTGGCGGCGAGGGCGAGCAGCAACGACGGCAGCGGCGCCAGCGGGCGCTGGCGGCGGATGGACTGGGTCATGTCGAGTTCCTCTGAGCGCTAGGGAAAGGCTTGCCGGCGCGGCAGCGCATGGCGGCCAAGTTGCTTGCGTTTGCGTTGTGGATCACGGCGGCGTTGCGACCGATGGCACGCTGCCGTTCCCCTGGATACGAACATAACGACGCAATTAACATTTTTGGTAGACAGGTTGAGTTCATGTTTCAGATGTGGGATGGCGAGCCTGATGTCCCGCTTCGCCCGCGTGCTGGTCGCTAAGCGGGCCATGAGGATGCGAAACGGTGTTTCGGCAACAGCGCGGTTTCGCTCCAGCCCTGGTGTGCTTCAGGCGCAGCGGGCGGTTCGCGCCAAGCGGAACTCGAACGATAATCGCGCTGCACTGCGTTGCAGCTACGATTTTTATCGTTTATCGCAAGCCGCGCTCGCGCCGCTGCGGTATGCCGGAAAGCCATGATTCGGCATTCGCAAAAAAAGCAAAAAACCACACGTTTTCAGCTGAATTACGCACAATCAACGCGCTTGATTGCGATGCTTTTCTGGGCTGTAGAAGAGCGACGCCGATGCTCGCGCGATATGCATGGAGTTAATCGTAGACGCGGGCGATCCAAAACGCGCGGCAAGTCACCGTTGCGGATATTGGCGATTGCCGCCGCGGAGAGCGGGTTGCTATATAGCTGTCGCCTTGGTGCGCTGCTGGTGCCCGCCTAGTCTTCCTCCTCCCTTTGGAATCGCAACCGTATGCGCGGTTCGCCCCTGTGGCCGATGTCGGCTGCGCTCGCCGTGACGGTGCGCGGATGCCTGCGGTGCGCGCCCGTGCTGGCCATGCGGCAGCGCGGGCGCGATTGCACGGCACGCCGTGTGCTCGGCATGGCGCTGGTCGCGGTGGTGCTGATCCCGCCGTCGCTCTCGGCGCAGGCGGCGGATATCGGCGCGCTGCGGCAGGCGGCGACCGGCGCGCGCTTCAGCTACGGACATTCCACCTACCGCCTGATTCCAGGCGCGATGGTGCGCCTGCACGCCGAACAACGCCTGCGCGGGCCGCATCCGGCGGATGCCGGGGACCGTGTGGCGGCACGGGTCGGCCCGTACGCGATCCTGCTGGGGCGCGAGGCCCGCGACGCGGCGCATGCGCCGCCGGATCCGTTCACGCCGGACGAACGCCTGGTCGCGGCGATCAACGAACTGACCGCGCAGACCGTGCTGGTCGCGCCCAAGCTCAAGTTGTTCGGCACCACGCCGGCGGTGGCCGACGCGCTGGCACGCAGGACCGGCGGCACCACGGTCTACGCCTCGGCGATGGATGGCAGCGCGGCGATCCGCTACGGCTCGGTCGAGGCCGCGCATGCGGCGCTGATGCAACTGCAGAACGCCAGCGGCGTGACCGAGGTGGCGCTGCAGGTCATCCAGAGCGTCGACGAGCGCAACTGATGGATCGCCACGCCGCCGCCGCCGTGTGCGGCGGCGGCGCGCAGTTCAGCCGGCCAACGCCAGCTCGTCGAGCATCGCGCGCAGGAAGCGCGCCGCCTCGCCGCCGGTGCAGGCACGGTGGTCGAAGCTCAGCGACAGCGGCAGCAGCTTGTGCGTTTCCACCCCACCCAGCACCGGCACCAGCTGGTGGCGGGCGCGGCCGGCGGCGATGATCGCCACGCACGGGGGCACCACGATCGGGGTGGCGTAGCGCCCGGCGAACATGCCGAAGTTGGACAGCGAGATGGTGTAGCCGCTGAGTTCCGTGGCGGCGATGCTGCGCGCCTCCACCTGCTGGCGCAGGCGGTTGACGCCTTCGCGGATACCGCGCGCATCGAGCATGTCGGCGTTGCGCAGCGCCGGCACGAACAGGCCGTCGTCGGTGTCCACGGCGATGCCGATATCCACATGCGCGTGCAGGGTGCGGGTCAGCGCCTCGCCGTCGAACCAGGCATTGAGCGCGGGCACCGCGTGGCAGGCGGCGACGATCGCGCGCACCAGGCGTGCGGTCATGTCGTTGCCGGGTGCCCAGGCGTGGAGGTCGGCATCGTCGTTGAGCGTGGTCAGCACCACCTCGCGTTGCGCCTGCGCCATCACCCGCGCCATGTTGCGGCGCACGCCCTTGAGCGGCTCTGGCTGGCCGTGCGCGACGACGCCGGGCGGCTGGGTGCGCATGGGCTTGCCGGTGGTGGACAGTGGCGTGCGCGAGGGTGCTGCAGTTTTTGCAGGAGCGGCTTCAGCCGCAACCTGCGGCGGCGGTGTGGTCGCGGCTGAAGCCGCTCCTACAACGGCCGAACCGTTCGCTGCCGCCTGCTTCACGTCGGCCAGGGTCACGGCGCCGTCGCCGCCGCTGGCGCGCACCCGTGCCAGGTCCACGCCCAGTTTCTTTGCCAGCGCGCGCACCGCCGGCATCGCGCGGACCCCGCCGACCGAAACCGTGCGCTCGCTGTGCACGGCGTTGGAGCTTTGCATCGCGCCGACCACGGTGCCGGCGTCGTCGCGTGCGCCATCGCCTGGCGCCGCGTCGGCATCGCGCAGTTCGCCGCCGGTGTCGGAGGCGATCACGCGGTCGTTGCCGCCCGGCGCATCGGCGCCGGCGCCCTTGCCGGGGCTGGCCGGCGCGGCGCCGCCGTGGTGGTGGCCGGTGTCCTGGCCTTCGGCGCGCTGCGGCATGCTGGCGTCGGGCGCGAACTGCGCCAGCATGCTGCCGGTGACGACGATGTCGCCCGGCGCGCCTGCCAGTTTCAGCACCTTGCCCGAGACGGGCGAGGGCACTTCGACCACTGCCTTGGCGGTTTCCATCGACACCAACGGTTCGTCGAGCTGGATGGTGTCGCCTTCCTTGACGAACCATTCGACGATGGTGGCGTCGGGCAGGCCTTCGCCCAGGTCGGGCAGATTGAAGCTCTTGGTTTGGCTCATGTGGTCTCTTCCAGCAGTTCCAGGTCGCGCGCCGGCAGCCAGCCCTGCGCGCCATCGGCGCGCTCGGCCCACCACCAGTCGCCGTATTCGTGATGCAGGGTCACGGTGTCGCCCTGCACGGCATCCAGTTCGCGCGCGTCGTAGTCGCGCAGCGCTTCGGCGTGGCCGTCGCCGGTGGCGCGCAGCCAGGCCAGCGGCGCCCAGCCGGCGTTGCCGGCGGCGGTGGTGGTCCAGACGAACGCGGGCCATTCCTCGTCGCGCACGCCCAGCAGCACGCGCTCGCCGGCGGCGACGCGAATCGGGTGCCGGTAGGCGGCGCGGTAGTCGCTGAGCAGGCGCGCGCGCATCTCAGCCTGCGGCGACCGCACGCTTGGCCGCCGCGACGATCTTGTCCACGCTCGGCAGGTATTTCATCTCCAGCCGGAACAAGGGAATGTGCGTGTCGTAGCCGGTCACCCGCTGCACCGGCGCGACCAGGTCGTACATCGACTGCTCGGCCAGGCGCGCGGCGATCTCCGCGCCGAAGCCGGCGCTGCGCGGGGCCTCCTGCACGATCACGCAGCGGCCGGTACGCGCCACCGATTCGGCGATGGTGTCGAAGTCCAGCGGGCGCAGCGTGGCCACGTCGATGACTTCGGCGCTGATGCCGTCGGCGGCCAGCTTGTCGGCCGCTTCCAGCGCTTCCTTGACCTGCGCGCCCCAGGCGACCAGGGTCACGTCGCTGCCCTCGCGCAGCACGAAACACACGTCCAGCGGCAGCGCCTCGCCGTCGTCGGCGACCACTTCCTTGTACTGGCGGTAGATGCGCTTGGGCTCCATGTAGATCACCGGATCCGGCTCGCGGATCGCCGCCAGCAACAGGCCGTAGGCGCGCTGCGGCGAGGACGGCAGCACCACGCGCAGGCCGGGCACGTTGGTGAAGATGGCCTCGTTGGCTTCGCTGTGGTGCTCTGGCGCGCGGATGCCGCCGCCCCACGGCACGCGCAGCACCATCGGGCAGTGCAGTCGGCCGCGGGTGCGGTTGCGCAGGCGCGCGGCGTGGCAGATCAGCTGATCCACCATCGGATAGACGAAGCCGTCGAACTGCGCCTCAGCCACCGGCCTCATGCCCTGCGCAGCCAGGCCAACGCTGAGGCCGGCGATGGTGGTTTCGTCCAGCGGCGTGTCCAGCACGCGCTGCGCGCCGAAGCGCTGCTGCAGGCCGGCGGTGGCGCGGAACACGCCGCCGTTGACGCCCACGTCCTCGCCCAGCACCAGCACCGACGGGTCGTGCTGCAGTTCCCAGGCCAGGGCCTGGGTGACCGCTTCGATCAAGGTGATGGGGGTGCTGGTCATGGGGCTGTCTCCGCGCGCTGTGGCCGCGCTGTGGGCGGTGCCGGCCGCGTGTGCGGCGGCCGTGTCGGCGAGGCGAGGGCTGAACTCATCCATGGCGCTGCTCCAGGGCGATGGCGTCGGCGCGCTGTGCGAGCAGGTCCGGCGGCGGATCGGCGTACAGATAATCGAACATCGCTTCCACCGGCTGCACGGGGGTGGCCAGGTAGGCATCGACCTCGATGTCGACCAGGCGCGCGCATTCCTGCTTCCATGCCGCTTCCTCGGCCTCGTTCCACAGGCCCTGCGCGCTCAGCCAGGTGCGCATCCGGGTCAGCGGCTCGCGCTCCCAGGCGTGCTTGACCTCGTCGGCGTCGCGGTAGCGGCGCGCGTCGTCGGCGGTGGTGTGGTCGGACAGGCGGTAGGTCATGAATTCGATGACCGTGGCGCCCTGGCCGCACAGCGCGCGCTCGCGTGCCTTGCGCATCGCTTCCAGCACCGCGATCAGGTCGTTGCCGTCCACCTGCAGGCAGTGCAGGCCGCCGGCCAGGCCCTTCTGCGCCAGGGTCTGCGCGCCGGTCTGCGCCGCGCGCGGCACCGAGATCGCCCAGCCGTTGTTGATCACGCACAGGATCAGCGGCAGTTTGTAGGCGCCGGCGGAATTGAGTGCGGCATAGAAATCGGTCTTCGAGGAGCCGCCGTCGCCGCAAATGGCGACCGCGACATGGCCTTCGCCGCGCAGCTTGAACGCCAGTGCCGCGCCGGCGGCATGCAGGCACTGGGTGGAGATCGGTACGCAGATCGGGAAATCGCGGGCCGCGTCGGAATCGCGCAGGAAGTCGCTGCCGCGTTCGTCGCCGCCCCAGTACAGCAGCACCTCGCGCGGGCGCACGCCGCGCATGAACATGACGCCGTACTCGCGGTAGCTGGGCGCCAGCACGTCGCCGCTGCGCATCGCCGCGCCGATGCCGATGTGGGTGGCCTCGTGGCCCAGGCACGAGGCGTAGGTGCCGAGCTTGCCGGTGCGCTGCAGGGCGACCGCCTTGCTGTCGAAGGTGCGCACGTAGAGCATCTGCTTGAACAGCGCCAGCAGGGTCTGCGGGTTGGCCGAATCGGCCGGGAGGGCGCCGCGAGCCGGCTGGCCGTCCGCGTCGAGGTATTGCATGTACTGGATTTCGAACTGGGCGGCGATGGTCATGACAGCGGCACTCTCGACAACAAGTTTCAAATGATATGACCGGCATGTTAAGGACGGCGTGCACGAAAGCCGTCCTGCACCGCAGCACGGGATCTTGCTGGGTTGCAGCAAAAAACGTGCGCTGTGGGGGCGTTGCGCACTGCTGGCGTTGACTTCGGCGATTGCTGCGTTGCGGTTGGTGGCTGTGCAGCGGGTGGGACAGCGACAGCAACAGCGACAGCAACAGCGACAGCAACAGCAACAGCAACAGCAACGTCTCGAGCGCGATAGCAGAGGCCCGAGCGAGGGCTAAGGCTACATTCGACGGGATGGCTGGGTGGCTACGCCCCGACCCTCACCCCAACCCCTCTCCCGGGGGGAGAGTGGCTTCAACAGCAGAGGCCTCAACGGCAACGGTAGGCTCAGGCGCGGTAGCAAAATAAACGGCGCGGCCGCAATGCCGCGCCTTTTCTGCCCGAACGCGCTTGCGCTCAGCGGCCGATGCGGGTGCTGAAGCGTGCGGCGTTGTCGGAGGGGTCGGCATCGGCCGAGGCCGAGTTGGCGCTGGCTTCGATCACGATGCTGCGGTCGGCCGGCAGCGGGCGGGTCGGGGTGGTCAGGGTGAACGCGGTGCTGGCGCCCGGCGCCAGGTCGGTGCGGGTGCCGCACTGGTATTGCACACTGCGCAGGCCGTGGGCCTGGCGCACGCACTGCCAGCCGTGCGGCGGCAGCAGTAGCGACAGCACCGACAGCGGGTTGCCGCTGACGCTCAGGCTGGCGCGCCTGACCGGTGCATTGCCATGGTTCACGAGGGCGATGCGGTAGTTGGCGCTGAACGCGGTCAGCGGCAGCGTCGCCGGGCCGTCGATGCGCAGCGCCAGGTTGCCGGCAGGCGCGGCCAGCACCGCCACCGCGGTGCTGGCGCCGTTGTTGCTGCCGTTCGGGTCCTCGGTCTGCGTGGCGACCGAGGCGGCCAGGGTCAGCGTGCGCCCGATCAGGTCGGTGCCGGCCGGTAGCGCGACCTCGAAGCGCGGCGCGGCACCGGCGGCGAACTGCGCCGTGGTGCAGGTCACCACGGTCTGCGCGGCCACGTCCGGGGCGGCGCAGGTCCAGCCGGGGGCGGCGGTCACGGTCGGGGTCGCCGCCGCGTCCAGGGCGAAGGCGACAGCGGCGAAGCAGGCCGCATCCGGACCGGCGTTGCCGGCTTGGACCCTGTAGCGGATGGTGTCGCCGGCGTAGACCGAAGTAGTGGCGGCGTTCGCGGTCACGCTCAGGTCGGCGCGCTGCAGCGGCTTGAGCGTGAGCAGCACCATCGCCGGATCGTGGTCGGACAGCCGCGCCGGCGAGTAGGCGGCGTTGCGCGCGGTGGCCGGGAAGTCGGCGTTGAGCCGCGCATGGCTTTCGCTCAGCGTCGCGACCTGTGCCGAGTTCATCAGCGCGCGGTTGGCCAGGATGTGGTCCAGCGACTGCACGTTGCCGTCGTAGGCGTACGAATAGCTCTGCTCCGGCGTGGACAGCAGGGTCAGGTTGTACAGGTCCGGGGTGGCCAGGTCGGCGCCGTCGCCGTCGACCACGGTCTGCGCGTCGGCCGAGGGCAGGCCGGTGACCGTGCCCATCGCATCGACGTAACCGTCGTTGAACTCGAAGGCGTTGAAGTCGCCCATCACCAGCAACTGTTCGCCGGGGTCGGCGGCTTGCCGCGCCTGCAGCAGGTTGGCCAGGAACACCGCCTGCGCCTGGCGCTTGGCGCGGATGCGCAGGCCGCTGGCGTCGTCGGTCTCGGCGCCGTTGAGCGAACGCTGGTGCACCTCGACCACGGTCAGCGGCAACGTGCGGCCGTCGGCGCAATGCACGATCGCCTTCAGCAGCAGCGGCGGGCGGTCGTTGAGCAGGCTGCTGCCGCCGCCCGGCTCGGTCCAGGTGGTGGCCTTGCCTTCCTGGCTGACCGAGAGCACCTCCACGCGGGCGATGCCGGCGCCGACCGCCGCGGTCTTGACCAGGAAGCCGACGTCGATACCGCCCACGTCGTTGCCTTCCTGAAGATAGGCCACGTACTGCGGGTCGGGCTGGCCGGCGGCGAGCGCGTCGGCGTTGATGCGTGCGGCCAGGGTCTGCAGCACGCTCAGGCTTTCCACTTCCACCGTGCCCAGGATGTCGGGCGTGTTGAGGTAGTTGCGGATCGCCATCGAGGCCTTGTTGAGCCGGGCCTGGTAGGCGGCCGCGGTCAGCACCGGTTCGCCGATCTCCGGGTCGTTCTGGTCGTCGAAGAAGCGTTCCATGTTGTAGGTCGCGACGTTGACGTCGTCGGCCTGCGGCGCCGGGGCCGGCTTGGGCTGGTCGGCGCCGTTGCACTGCACGCTGGGCGCGGTTTCCGGATAGATCGTGTAGCGGCGGAAGCTGTAGTCCAGCGGGCCGCTGACGCCGAGCACCACGCAGCCGCTGGCCACGTCGATGCGCTCGCCGCCGAGGCCGGCGCTGCCCACCGCGATCACCTGCGGGTTGCTGTTCCAGCGTGGCACGTCGGACGGCGATCCGGCCGGCAACGGGTCGGGCTGTTGCACGCCGGCCGTGCGCCAGGCGCGCGGCAGGCCGCTGACCACGGCATGGAACACGCCGTTACTGCTGGCGCTGGCGTTGGTCTCGTTCACGCTGCCGCCGGTAGGCGCGTTGACGGTGAGGCTGGGCACGGTCACGCGCATGCCTTCCAGGCGCTCGAGCTGGTCGTAGGTGCCGTTCGGGTCGGGGAAGCGGGTGGTCAGCGTCACCGCGGCCGGCAGCGGATTGCCGGTGGACTGTAGCAGTACGGTTGGGGTGCCCAACTCGGTCAGTGGCGGCTGGGTCGGGTCGGCGCTCGGCACGTACTCGAGCACGCTGGCCTGCACCCGCACCGCATTGCCCACCGCGGCCTCGGCCGGCGGCGCGCTGCCGGTGTAGACGTAGATGCCTTCGGAACTCTGCGTATCGGCGTCGGCCTGGGCGTCGGGCGCCTGCAGGAAGAAGCCGGCGCTGCGCCGCGCGGTGACGATGCCGCTGGTGGCGACGATCTGCCCGACCAGCGGCGAACGCGCGCCGCTGCCCTGGATGCTGTGGATCGGCACCAGGTTGAAGTCGTCGTTGAGGATCACCCCGCTGGCGGTCAGCGCGGCCGGCAGCGCGCCGCTGATGCCGCTGATGTCGAGGGAGAAGGTTTCGTCGGGTTCGTTGGCGGTGTCGCCGTTGACCACCACGCTGACCTGCGCGCTGCTCTCGCCGGCGGCGATGCTCACATCGGTCGCGGCCAGGGCCTGGTAGTCGCTGCCGGCGCTGGCGCTGCCGTCGCGGGTGGCGACGCTGAAGCTGACCCCGCCGCTGCCGGCAGGCTGGCTCAGAGCGATGGTGAACACGAATGCGCTGCTGCCGCTGTCGCCTTCGCCCCGGCTGAGGTTGGCTACGCTGGCCACCGGCTGGTTGCCGCCGCCGCACAGGTTGGCGGCCGCGGCGCTGTTGCGCGGGGTCGGCGCGGCGGTGGCAAAGTCGGCGTTGTTGTTGTCGCTGTCACTGCAGCCGCCGCTGCCGCGCAGCACCGCCAGGGTGTTGCTCGGCGCGGCGCTCGGCGCGCTGCCTTCGGCGCAGCTGGCGCTGCTGCCGTAGCCGACGAAATCGACGAAATCGACGTTGCCGGCGGGGCAGGCGCCGCTTAGCGCGGTCGCCGCGTTGCTGAGCGCGAGCTTGCCGGCGGTGCCGCTCATCGCGGTGGTGCCGGTGGCGTCCGGCGCCGGCAGCGCGGCACTGCCGCCGCTGCCGTCGGCCTGCTTGACCAGGTAGTAGCCGCCTGCGGCGATGCTGCCGGCCAGCGTGGTGACCTGCCAGCTGCTGCCGGCGGCCGAGGCGTACTGCAGCGACCAGCCGGCCAGGCTCACTGCCTGGTTGCCGTTGTTGTGCAGTTCGACGAAATCGCTCTTGTAGATGGCGCCACTGTTGCCGCCGCCGCCATAGACCTGGCTGATGACGACCTGGGCCTGGCCGGTCCCGGCACAGGCACAGGCAAGCGCGCACGACGACGCTGCAGCACGAAGCAGCATGGTTCGCATGACAAAGACTCTCCCCAATCCTTGAAGACGCACGTAACGGCGATGACCGACGGCGCTCCCCGAGGCGCCGGCTCGATTCTGCCCGAGTTTGCCGCCCGCCGCTGACCGGGATGTGACACGCGTCGCTGCGGTACCCTTGCCGGCCCCGGATCGCCGTCCCCGCCCATGCCCGTCGAACAAAACCAGCGCCCGCTCGAAGCCGGGATCCACACCGACCTGCAAGGCCGCCTGAGCTACGGCGGCTACCTGCGGCTGGACCAGTTGCTGTCCGCGCAGCAACCGCTGTCCGATCCGCCGCACCACGACGAGATGCTGTTCATCATCCAGCACCAGACCTCCGAGCTGTGGCTGAAGCTGCTGGCGCACGAGCTGCGCGCGGCGATCATGCATCTGCAACGCGACGAGGTCTGGCAATGCCGCAAGGTGCTGGCGCGCAGCAAGCAGGTGCTGCGCCAGCTCACCGAGCAGTGGTCGGTGCTGGAGACGCTGACGCCGTCCGAATACATGGGCTTCCGCGACGTGCTCGGCCCGGCCTCGGGCTTCCAGTCGCTGCAGTACCGCACCATCGAGTTCCTGCTCGGCAACAAGAACGCACAGATGCTGCGCGTGTTCGGCCACGACCCGCACGGCCAGGCGGCGCTGCAGGCGGTGCTGGAGGCGCCCAGCCTGTACGAGGAATTCCTGCGTTACCTGACCCGCTTCGGGCATGCGATTCCCGCGCAGTACCGGGCGCGCGACTGGCGCCAGCCGCACGTCAGCGATCCGCTGCTGCGGCCGGTGTTCGAGCGCATCTACGAGAACACCGACCGCTACTGGCGCGAATATGCGCTGTGCGAGGACCTGGTGGACCTGGAGACCCAGTTCCAGCTGTGGCGCTTCCGCCACATGCGCACGGTGATGCGGGTGATCGGCTTCAAGCGCGGCACCGGCGGCTCCAGCGGCGTGGGCTTCCTGCAGCAGGCGCTGGCGCTGACTTTCTTTCCGGAGTTGTTCGAGGTGCGCACCTCGGTGGGGTTGCCGGACGGGCGCGACCTTGTGCCGGGACTCGGGACTCGGGACCCGGGACCCGGTGGCGCGCCGCAGCCGTCTTAGTACGCGCTTGGGTGCCGCTTTCAAACGGTTTGCTCAGGTCGAGGGACGTCTACGAGTCCCGGGTCCCCAGTCCCGACCCAATTTGACGCCAGCGCCAACTGTCGGTGATGCTCGCCCGTTGCCCGGCCTGGCCGGGAATCGCCCCAGCCCATACTGAATACGCAAGGGAACACCGCATGAGCGTTGACGACGTCGCGTCGCACCCCCCAGCCTCACCGCCGCAGCCGCCAGCGCAACCGCCCGAATTCAAGACCCTGCTGGGCCATCCGCGGCCATTGTGGCTGTTGTTCATGACAGAATTCTGGGAGCGCTTCGCGTTCTATGGGATTCGCTGGGCGTTGGTACTGTACATCGTGGCGCAGTTCTATGGCGGCCAGGGTTCTGGCCAGGCCTCGGCGAGCGCCACTTACGGCGCGTATCTGGCACTGGTCTACGCGGCAGCTATCTTCGGTGGTTACGTCGCTGATCGAGTGCTTGGCTACCAGCGTTCCATCCTGGTCGGTGCAGCGGTGATGGCTACCGGCCTTTTCATGATCGCCGTACCGAACCAGCAGGTGTTCGAGCTAGGCCTATCCACGATCATCGTCGGCAATGGCCTGTTCAAGCCCAACATCTCGGCCATGATCGGCAAGCTCTACAGTATTGCCGACCCGCGTCGGGACAGCGGCTTTACCATCTTCTACATGGGCATCAATATCGGCGCCATGGTCTCGCCAGTACTGACCCAGATGTTGGCTGAGAAAGTGTTCGGCACTGTGGCGATGCCGTCTTACAAGATGGTGTTCATCGCCTCCGGCATCGGCATGTTGATAAGCCTGCTGTGGTTCTTTGTCGGCCGGGCCCAGCTCAAGGGTATCGGCGCTGCATTCCCAGGTACCGGCGGTAGCGGCCGCGTCATCGCTGTACTGGTGGGCTGCGTGTTCGCGGTCCCGGTCATCTATTTTGTGCTCGGGGGCGCGCTTGCCAGGTATGTGGCCGATGCGCTGATGTCACTGGGATGGCTGCAACCCGTCCATGTGCAAGGCGCGCTCAACTACGAGAAGACGCTTGCCGCCGCGACGGTGCTGGCCTGGATACTCGGTGCGATCTTCATTGCGCTGTCGGTCATGTTGTTGGTCGAGGGCATTCGCAACGGCAAGGTTGCGCGTGACAAGGTGATCGCGATGCTGATCATCTTTGCCTTCAACGTGCTGTTCTGGATGTTCTTCGAACAGGCTGGCAGCTCTTTCACCTTCCTTGCGGACGAGATCGTCAATCGTCAGCTCGGCGACTGGACCTTTCCCACCGCTTGGTTCCAATCGGTGAATTCGTTGGCTATCATCACCTTGGCGCCGGTCATCGCCTGGATATGGGTCAAGGCTGGCCGCTTCAATCCCTCTATCTCGCGCAAGTTTGCGCTGGGCCTGGGGTTCAACAGCCTGGCGTTCTTGCTGCTGATGTTCGCGCTGTCGAGTCTGGTCAACGATGCCGGCAAGATCCCGTTCTGGACCTTGTTCATGGTCTACGTGATCCAGTCGGTCGGCGAGCTTTGCCTGTCGCCGATCGGCCTGTCGATGGTGACCAAGCTGGCGCCACTACGCCTGGTCGGTTTCGGCATGGGCGGTTGGTTCCTGTCCACCGGCATCGGCAACAATCTGTCCGGAATCTTTGCCGGCCATGTCAGCGGCAAAGATGGGATGACAGTATCTTCCGCCTTGGGCGGGTATACCTTCGGTTTCTGGGCCCTGCTCGGCTCGGGTGTGTTGTTGTTCCTGATTGCACCGTTGATCAACAAGTTGATGCACGGTGTCAAATGACGTGAGGTAGATCGCAATGGCGAACAAGACGATCAAGACGATAGGCAGCGCGGCGGCGCTGATGCTGGCCCTGGGCGGCTGCAACAAGGCGCCTGCGCCGGAACCGGAACAGGCGCCGGCCAAGCCGCTGGACACCTCGGTGCAGAAGCCGCCGGTGGCCGATCCGAACCAGCCGGTGGCCTCGGGCAACACGCCCGCCGCGGCCGACGTGGCCGCGGCGGCGGCGTTGGGCGCGCAGTTCGATCCGAACCGCGATCCGGCCAACGACCTGGAAACGGCCGAGGTGGAAGCCAAGCGCGGCGGCAAGCGCATCCTGCTCGACGTGGGCGGCGAGTGGTGCCCGTGGTGCCACGCCCTCGACAACTTGATCGAGGGCGACGCCGAGGTGCGCAGTTTCCGCGACGCCAACTACGTGTGGGTCAAGGTCAACTACAGCGACGCCAACAAGAACGAACCGTTCCTGGCCCAGTACCCGAAGATCGAGGCCTATCCGCACCTGCTGGTGCTCGATGCCGACGGCAAGCTGCTGCACTCGCAGTTGACCGGCGAGCTGGAGAAGGGCGAGGGCTACGACCGCAAGAAGTTCTTCGACTTCCTCAAGCAGTGGGCGCCGCCGAAGACCTGAGCGTAGCGGCCGACTGCGGAGCGTCGCTCGAATCCTGCAGGAGCGGCTTCAGCCGCGACAGGCCTTACCGACGATGCCTGTCGCGGCTGAAGCCGCTCCTACAGGAACGCGTGTCAGCGCCTGCTTCAGGCGCCGCGCCTCACTTGCCGGTCATGCTCGGCAACCCCTCGGCCGCCAGCCGGTCGATCAACCGGTTCAACACGCGCTGCTCTTCCTCGCTGAACGGCGCCAGCAGGCGGCGCTCGCATTCCAGCACCATCGGCGCGACCACCTGGTAGACCTCTACCCCCGCCTCCGACAGGTGCAGCACCGAGCGGCGGCGGTCGTCGCCATGGGTCTCGCGCTGGATGAAGCCGCGCTCGAGCAGGCGCGCCACCGCGCGGCTCACCGCCACCTTGTCCATCGCGGTGCGTTCGGACACCTCGCCTGCCGACAGCCCCGGGTACAGCGCCAGCACCGCCATCACCCGCCATTCGGTCACTGCCATGCCGTAGCGCTCGCCGTAGACGCGGGCGATGTTGCTGCTGATCCGGTTGGACAGCACGCTGATGCGGTAGGGCAGGAACTGCTCCAGGTCGAGCGAAGGCTGCTCGGGAGCGGGCGGGGTAGAGGAAGTGATCGACGTCATGCTGCATTGCACCTTGCTTTTGGTTTCATATGTAACTATAACCGAGGAGAGTACTGACCATTCTCGCGAGTCTGGCGCCCGTCCGCATCCGAAATTTCGGCCGGGCGCTGTCCGCGTTCTCCAGGAGACGAGCCATGAGCGCACAACCGCAGCATCCGTCCCAGCCGGCCAACCTGGGCATGCAGGTCACCACCTTCGAGAACCCGATGGGCATCGACGGCTTCGAGTTCGTCGAGTTCGCCGCGCCGGCCGGGCAGGGCGAACAGTTGCACGCCTATTTCCGCAGCATGGGCTTCAGCGCGGTGCTGCGCCATCGCAGTCGCGCGATCACCGTGTACCGGCAGGGCGGGGTCAACTTCCTGGTCAACGAGGACCCGGATTCGTTCGCCGCCGATTTCGCCGCCGCGCATGGTCCCTGCGCCTGCGGCTTCGCGATCCGCTTCCGGCATCCGGCCGACGCCGTGTTCGCCAAGGTATTGGAGAACGGCGGCGAAGCCATCGCCGACAAGGCCGACACGCGCGCGGTGCCGGCGCCGGTGGTCAAGGGCATCGGCGACTGCATGCTGTACCTGGTCGATCGTTATGGCGAAAAGGGCTCGGTGTACGCCGAGTTCGAGCCGCTGCCGGGCGCCGAGCCGCATCCGGCCGGCTTCGGCCTGACCTTCATCGACCATCTGACCCATAACCTCTACTTCGGCAACATGCAGCGCTGGTCGGACTACTACGAGCGCCTGTTCAACTTCCGCGAGATCCGCTACTTCGACATCAAGGGCGCCAAGACCGGGCTGACCTCCAAGGCGATGACCGCGCCGGACGGCGTGGTGCGCATCCCGCTCAACGAGTCCTCCGACCCGAAGAGCCAGATCAACGAATACCTCGACGCCTACCAAGGCGAAGGCATCCAGCACATCGCCTGTTTCACCGACGATATCTACGCGACGGTGGAGCGCATGCGCGCGGCCGGCGTGGAATTCCTGGACACCCCGGACGCGTATTTCGAGGTCATCGACCAGCGCATCCCCAACCACGGCGAAGACGTGGCGCGGCTGGCCAGGAACAAGATCCTGATCGATGCCGATCAGGAGACCAAGCAGCGCAAGCTGCTGCAGATATTCACCCAGAACTGCATCGGCCCGATCTTCTTCGAGATCATCCAGCGCAAGGGCAACGAAGGCTTCGGCGAGGGCAACTTCCAGGCGCTGTTCGAGAGCATCGAGCGCGACCAGATGAAGCGCGGGGTGCTCTGACGCGATACCGCGGAGAATTCCGATAAGCGCGCTAGCCCCTCTCCCATCGGGAGAGGGGTTGGGGTGAGGGTACGGTGGCTCAATGAGAGTCAAACCGCCGCTCCCCACTTCAACACTGGAAAACGCACGCTTGCTGCGTCGGACTATGACCGATGCCGAACGCAAACTGTGGAGTTGCCTGAGAGGCGGCCAGTTGCAAGGCTTCAAGTTTCGGCGCCAGTATCCTATTCCTCCCTATGTCGCTGATTTTTGCTGTGTCGCATCCAGGCTGATCGTCGAGCTCGATGGCTCGCAACACAGCGAACCACGCGATGCGGCGAGAACGCGCTGGCTTGAGTCGCAAGGCTGGCGAATCGTCCGCTTCTGGAACAACGATGTGCTGCTGTCGACGGACGCCGTGATTCAGGTAATTTGCGGCGTTATGGTGGCTCCGTACCCTCACCCCAACCCCTCTCCCGATGGGAGAGGGGCTTGATCTCGCGAAGGCTCAAGTTCATGCATGACCATCATCGCTACATGTCCGGCTTCGGCAACGAATTCGCCACAGAGGCCGTACCCGGCGCGCTGCCGGTCGGGCAGAACTCGCCGCAGTGCGTGGCCCATGGCCTGTACGCCGAGCAGCTGTCGGGCACCGCGTTCACCGCGCCGCGCGGCGTCAACCGGCGCAGCTGGCTGTACCGGATCCGCCCGGCGGCGGTGCACGGCGGCTTCGCCGCCCACACCCAGGCCGGCGCTTTCCATAACGACTTCAATGCCGGGCCGGTGTCGCCTGACCAACTGCGCTGGAGTCCGCTGCCGCTGCCGCAGACTCCGGTGGATTTCGTCGATGGCCTGTACACGATGGCCGGCAACGGCTCGGCCGCGGCGCAGCACGGCGTGGCGGTGCATCTGTACGCGGCCAACGCGTCGATGCAGGGCCGTTTCTTCTACGACGCCGACGCCGAACTGCTGATCGTGCCGCAACTCGGGCGGCTGCAACTGTGCACCGAACTGGGCACGCTCGAGGTCGAACCGCAGGAGATCGCGGTGATCCCGCGCGGCGTGCGCTTCCGCGTCGTGCTGCTCGACGCGGAAGCGCGCGGCTACGTGTGCGAGAACTTCGGTGCGCTGCTGCGGCTGCCCGAGCTGGGGCCGATCGGCGCCAACGGCCTGGCCAATCCGCGCGATTTCCTGACCCCGGTGGCCGCCTACGAGGAAGACGAAGGCGATTTCGCGCTGATCGCCAAGTTCCAGGGCCACCTATGGCAGGCGCCGATCGCGCATTCGCCGCTGGACGTGGTCGCCTGGCACGGCAACTACGCGCCGTACAAATACGACCTGCGACGCTTCAACACCATCGGCTCGATCAGCTTCGACCATCCCGATCCGAGCATCTTCACCGTGCTCACCGCGCCCAGCGACACGCCAGGCACCGCCAACCTGGACGTGGCGATCTTCCCGCCGCGCTGGCTGGTGGCGCAGCATACGCTCCGGCCACCATGGTTCCACCGCAACGTGGCCAGCGAGTTCATGGGCCTGCTCCACGGCGTCTACGACGCCAAGGCCGAAGGCTTCGCGCCCGGCGGCGCCTCGCTGCACAACTGCATGAGCGGGCATGGCCCGGACGCGGCGACCTTCGACAAGGCCGCGCAGGCGGACCTGTCGCGGCCGGACGTGATCGCCGACACCATGGCCTTCATGTTCGAAACCCGCGCCGTGCTGCGCCCGACCGCGCAGGCGCTGGCCGCAGCGCATCGCCAACGCGATTACCAGCAGTGTTGGCAGGGCCTGCGCCGCAACTTCCGCGCGCCCTGAGCGCGCGCTTCGCTCAGGCGGCTTGCAGCGAGGCGTGCAGCGGCGCCGGCAGCACTTCCAGCACGCGCTCGCGGATGCGTTGCGCATAGCGCTCGGAGGTCATTTCCGGCATCGCGCGCAAGGCGTGCGCGATCGCTTGCAGCGTGTCGGCGTCCTCGCGCGCGTCGCGCAGCAGCTGCTGCAAGGTGCGTGAGGCGGGATGGCGCTGCAGTTGCAGCAGATCGAGCAGGTACATGCGCGCGTTGAGCAGCGCGCGGCGCGGATCCGCCGGCGCTACGGTCGCTGGTGTCGGCGCCGCGGGCGCGGCGGTGCTTGCGCGGCCATCGTCCAGGTAGCCCTGCTGCAGCAGGGCCTGCACGATCGCCGCGGCATTGCTGCCGCCCAGTGCGGCCAGTTCGTCCACGCTGCGCTGGCCGTCGGCCAGGATCAACACACGCCGCTGGCGCATGTCCAGCGGCGCGGCATGGGATTTCAGTGCGGCGAGGGCGAGGGCGGTCTTGCGCGGATGCATGGCAGCGGTACCGGAAGGTGCGAAGCTTGGCCGCCGGCGGTGAAACATTGATGACAGGCGCTGTGAGGCGTGGCTTCGGCGAGGCAATGGCGCGTGTGTGAGCGCGGCCAGGCGCCACGTTTGGTCGGTGCTGCGATAGCGAGGCCGTGCCCTGTGCACTGTATGGCGCGTGGCGATGCGCGGCATGGGGAGCTTATGGGGGCGGTTTCCGCCGAAGCCGAAGCAGCCTCTTGCCCCGACCCCGACCCCGACCCCGACCTGCGTCGCGCAGGTAGCGGGAGCGGACCCCGCGACGCGATTGCGCAACACCAGGCAGTGCATGCGCGCGGCACGCGCGCTAGCCTATGCGCTGCTCTTGCGAGGAACTGCGATGAAGCCGACCCTGCCCGCCGCCGCATTGCTGCTGCTGGCGCTGAGCGCCTGCGACAAGGCGCCGCCACCGCCGCCGGCAACGCCCGCGCCCGCCACGGCGAACGATGACGCCTTGCCGCCGCCGGCGCTGGACCAGCCCGATACCGACGTCCCCCCGGCGCAGGCCCCTGCCGCGGCGATGCCGCCGCAGATGGCGCAGGCCGAGGGTCAGCTCGCCCGCGACGACGGCTATGGCGAGCTGCGCCTGGGCATGAGCGCGGCGCAGGCGCGCGCGGCCTGGGGCGGCGAACTTGACGGCCAGCCCGGCGCGGCCGGCGGCTGCCATGTGCTCAAGCCGCGCTGGGCCAAGGGCAGTGCCGACTTCGGCCTGATGTTCGAAGCCGACAAGCTGGTGCGTTACGACGTGCGCACCGCCAAGGAAACCGCGCCGGGCGGCGGCAAGGTCGGCATGGACCTGGCGCAATTGCGCGCGCTGTACGCCGGGCGCGTGCAGGAGCAGCCGCACAAGTACATCGAAGGCGGCAAGGTCCTGCGTATCGTTGGCCCCAATGCCCAGTCCGGCGTGCTGGTGTTCGAGACCGACGCCGCAGGCAAGGCGACCGCCTGGCGCGTGGGTCTGCCGCCGCAGGTGGACTACGTGGAAGCTTGCGGCTAGGAAAAGCCAATGCGCGTACCCCCGCAGTTCGCCCATGCATCCCGTCGCAAGTCTCTATAGGAGCAACTTCAGCCGCGACGAACGCAGCGGCGGCCCCGACGATATCGGGTAGTTGCCGTGGCCGATGACCCAAAGTCACGCTGAGCCCCTGTCACAGTTCGCCCAACCGGCCCGCCGCAAGCCCCATGTGGGAGCGACTTCAGTCGCGACGAACGCAGCGGCGACCTCGACGGTTTCGGGCAGTTTCCGCAGCCGATGGCCGCAAGCCGCCCGAAGCTGCCCCCATCCAGCGCTAGCCGTCATCCGTGCAGGAACAACTGCGGTCCTCCTGCGACCATCGGGCTACGGCCGACACCGCCGGCGCCCGGCGTCAACGAATCCGCCTGGCCATCCGCACCATGCCACTGCCACGATGACAGCCGCATCATCCGCGCTGCGCATAGAATCGCGCATCGTAATGGCGAGGGGATGGGCGATGGCGAGCGCGATCGGCTTGGTGCTGGTGGGACTGCTGCTGCTGGCCTTGGGCGGCGATTCGATCGTCAAGGCGGCCTCGGGTCTGGCGCAGCGCTGCGGCGCCTCGCCGTTCGTCGCCGGCCTGCTGCTGGTGGCGTTCGGGACCTCGTTGCCGGAGCTGGCGGTCAATGCGCGCGCCTATGCGGTCGGCGCGCAGGACCTTGCGCTGGGTAACGCGGTCGGCAGCAACATCGCCAACCTCGGCCTGACCCTGGCGCTGGCCGCGCTGGCGGCACCGCTGCTGGTGCGCACGCGGATGCTGGCGCCGTTGCTGCTGGTGCTGGCGGTGGCGACGCTGGCGCTGATCGGGTTCGGCCTGGACGGGGCGATCTCGCGCATGGAAGGCGTGCTGCTGTTGCTGGGCTTCGTCGGCGTGGTGGTGTTCCTGCTGCGCCGCGCGCGCAGCGAAGATGCCGCGCGCCAGCTCGGCCTGTCCGGCTATGCGGTAACCCGGACCGCGCTCGGCCTGAACCTGCTGCGGCTGCTGATCGCGGTCTTGCTGCTGTATGTCGGCGCCAAGCTCGTGGTCGATGCGGCGCCGCGGCTCGGCGCCGCCTGGGGCTTGTCGCCGCTGCTGGTGGGCCTGTTGCCGGTGGCGATCGGCACCGCGCTGCCGGAAGCCGCCGCAGCGATCGCCGCTGCGCGCCGCGGCCAGGGCGACATGGTGGTCGGGCATGTGCTCGGCTCCAGCCTGTTCAACCTGCTGGTGGTGATCGGCGGCATGGCGGCGCTGCGCCCGTTGCCGCTGCCGGCCTCATTCGTGCGTCTGGAATTGCCGGCGGCGGTGGCGCTGAGCGTGGTGCTGTATCCGATGCTGCGCGGCGACATGCGCATCAGCCGCGGCGAAGGCGCGGTATTGCTGGTCGCGTTCCTGGCCTGGATCGGGCTGGAAGTGGTGTTGGTGGGGTGAGGCGGGACCGGGGACTCGGGACTCGGAAAAGCGGGGAACCGGTTGCCGGCTGTGCTCCCATGCAGACGACGCCACCTGTAGGAGCGGCTTCAGCCGCGACAGGCTCTACGGGTAGATTCTGTCGCGGCTGAAGCCGCTCCTGCAGGGCTGCGCCAGCGCGGCTAGCGCTCGTCGTCCGGCTGCGCCGGCGGCGGCAAGCCTTCCTTGTCGGCATGGTCGCCGCTGTTGGGCACCTGCGGCCGCTGCTCCATCATCAGCGACAGCGCCGCCTTGGCCATCATATGCGCGCTGATCGGCGCGGTGATGAACAGGAAGGCGGTGATCAGCAGTTCGCGCGGCTGCGGGTCCTGGCCCAGGAACAGGTGATAGCCGACCGAGGCCAGCAGCACGCAGCCCACGCCCAGGGTGCTGGCCTTGGTCGGCGCATGCAGGCGCTTGAAGAAGTCCGACAGCTTCACCAGCCCCAGCGCGCCGAGCAGGATGAAGCCGCAACCGACGATCAGCAGCAGCGACAGCCCGACCTGCAGCAGCGCGATCATTCGACGATGTTCCGGCGCAAGACGAACTTGCTCAGCACCACGGTGCTGCCGAAGCCGAGCATGGCGATGACCAGCGCGGCCTCGAAATACACCGGCGAATCCAGGTACATGCCGAACAGCATCAGCTCGGCGATCGCAGTCACCGACAGCGTGTCCAGCGCCAGGATGCGGTCGGGCACGGTCGGCCCGCGCAGCAGCCGCCACAGCGCCAGCAGCATCGCCAATGCCACCACGTGCATGCACACGGCGATGGTGCCATCGATGAACATGTGGCCGGTCATGGGAAGATCTCCATCAGGGGCGCTTCGTAGCGCGTCTTGATCTGCCGGATCACGGTCTCGGCGTCGTCCAGGTGCAGCACGTGCACCAACAGGTATTTGCGGTCGTCCGACAGCGCCGCCGACACCGTGCCCGGGGTCAGCGTGATCATGCTGGTCAGCGCGGCGATGCCGTGGATGTTGGCGATGTCCAGCGGCACCCAGATGAAGCCGGGGTGGATCCGCGATTCCGGACCCAGCACCTGCAGCGCCACCACCACGTTGGAGCGCACGATGTCCCAGGCGACCACGCACAGCATCTTCGGCACCGAGCGCAGCGAGCCGATGCGCGCGAACTCGCGGTCCAGGCGCGCGGCGAACAGCGGCACCGCCACGCCCAGCAGCGCGCCCAGCAGCAGCTGACCCAGGCCGAAGCTGTCGCTCATCAGCAGCCAGAACACGGTGACGGTGACGCTCAGCGGCCAGGACGGGAACAGGCGGCGCAACCAGGGACGGCGCATGTCAGGGCTCCCGCAGCGCTGGCGCGGTCGCGCGCAGTTCGGTGGCGTAATCGGCCGGGCGCAGCAATTGCGCGGCGGCGGCCTCGGTATAGCGCAGCATCGGCCCAGCGGCGACGGTCATCGCCACGCCGTAGCCGAGCAGCAGCAGCGTCGCGGCGGTTTCCAGCGGCCGCGCGCGCGCCTTGCGCGGCTGCGGCGGCGGCAGCTGTTCGATGCCGTCGTCGTCCATGTGCTGGTCGCCCGGCACGCGCCAGAACAGGCGCACGCCGGCGCGGGTCAGGCCCATGATCACCATCAGGCTGCTGAGCAGCACCGCGGCCCACACCGGGCCGACATTGCTCGCCGGCGTGGCGCTGAGGATCGCGAGCTTGGCCAGGAAGCCGGACAGCGGCGGCAACCCCGCCACCGACACCGCGGCGATCAGGAACAGCACACCGGGCACGGTCTTGCCCGGCAGCGGCGCGATCACTTCCTTGCGGTCGCTGGCATCGCCGCGGCGGCGCCGGATCAGGTCGGCGACCAGGAACAGCGCCGCGGCCACGAAGCTGCTGTGCGCCAGGTAGTACAGGCCGGCGCCGAGCGTGCCCGGCGCGTCCAGCGCGAAGGCGATGAACAGCGTCGCCGCCGACACGATCACCAGGTAGCCGACCAGCACCCGCAGGCGCACTGCGGCCAGCACCCCGAGCGCGGCCAGCAACAGCGTGCCGATGCCCAGCCACAGCAGCCAATCGCGCGCGTAGCCGTCCAGCGCCTGCGCCTGGTTGCCCAGGATCAGCGTGCTCACCCGCAGCACCGCGTACAGCCCGACCTTGGTCATCACCACGAACAGCGCCGCCACCGGCGCCGGCGCGCGCGCATAGGTTTCCGGCAGCCACAGGTACAGCGGCAGCAGCGCGGCCTTGGCGCAGAACACCAGCAGCAACAGGCCGAAGCTGGCCTTGATCAGGCGCAGGTTCTCCGGCGGCGCCTGGGCGATGCGCTGCGACAGCTCGGCCATGTTCAACGAGCCGAGCAGCGCGTACAGCAGGCCCAGCGCGATCAGGAACAGGGTCGAGGAGGTGACGTTGAACACCACGTAGTGGAAGCCCACGCGCAGGCGCAGGCCGCGCCCGCCGCTGAGCAGCAGGCCGTAGGAGGCGATCAGCATCACCTCGAAGAACACGAACAGGTTGAACACGTCGCCGGTCAGGAACGCGCCGTTGAGGCCAACCAGCTGGAACTGGAACAGCGCGTGGAAGTGTGGCGCGCGCCGGTCCCAGCCGGCGCAGGCATGCAGCAGGCAGGCCGCGGCGAGCAGGGTGGTGGTCAGCAGCATCCACGCCGACAGGCGGTCGGCCATCAGCGCGATGCCCAGCCGCGACGGCCAGTCGCCGAGCAGATACACCTGCACCTGGCCGTCGCCGGCGCGCACGAACAGCGCGATCACCGCCGCCGCCAGCGCCGCCATTGCGGTCCAGGCCACCGCGCGGCGCACGTGGCGCCCGTAGCGGCGGTGCTCCACGAACAGCGACAGCGCCGCGCCGAGCAGCGGGATCAGGATCGGCAGGAGCAGCAGATGGTTCATAACGCGCTGTCGCCGTCGTGATCGACGCGCGCATCGACGTGGTCGCTGCGGTTGTCGCCGCGGCTGCGCATCGCCAGCACGATGCTGACCGCGGTCATCGCGAAGGCGATCACGATCGCGGTCAGCACCAGCGCCTGCGGCAGCGGGTCGGCGTGCTCGGCCAGGGTCGGCGCGATGCCGTCGCGCAGCACCGGCGCCTTGCCCTGCACCAGCCGCCCGCTGGCGAAGATCAGCAGGTTGGTCGCATAGGACAGCACGGTCATGCCCAGGATCACGTCAAAGCTGCGCGCGCGCAGCAGCAGGTACACGCCGACCGCAGTCAGCACGCCGATCGCGCTGGCCAATGCCAGTTCCATCAGTGCATCTCCCCGGTGCGGGCCGAACGTTGCGCCGGATCGATCTCGCCGCGCTGCGAGGCGCGCGTGCGCGAGGGCTTGATCGTGCCCATCATCGACAGGGTCAGCATGGTGCCGCCGAACACCACCAGGTACACGCCGGTATCGAAGCCCAGCGCGCTGGCCAGCGGGATGTTGCCGATCAGCGGCACGTAGAGGTCGTAGTGGCCGCTGGTCAGGAACGGCACCCCGAACAGCATCGAGGTCATGCCGCTGAGCGCGGCCAGCAACAGGCCCAGGCCGATGCAGCGGATGTAGTCGAAGCCGAAGCGCGATTCCACCGAGGCCGCGCCCTGGATCACGTACTGAATCAGCAGCGGCACCGCCAGCACCAGCCCGGCGATGAAGCCGCCGCCGGGCGCATTGTGGCCGCGCAGGAACAGGAAGATCGACACGGTGAGGGTCAGCGGGAACATCAGCTGTGCCAGGTCGGCCGGCACCGGCAGCTTGATCGGCGGCCCCGGCATCACTTTTTCCGGCGCCATCCGCGCGCGCCGCAGCAGCGCATGCACCACCAGCGCGGCGATGCCGAACACGGTGATCTCGCCGAAGGTGTCGAAGCCGCGGAAATCGACCAGGATCACGTTGACCACGTTGCGCCCATAGGCCTCCGGCAGCGCGCGCTGCAGCAGCTCGCCGGCCATCGTCGCCGCCGGTCGGGTCATCACCGAATACGCCAGTAAGGCCATGCCGGTGCCGGCGGCGATCGCCAGCGCCGCATCGCGCAACTTGCGCCAGCGCTGCGGCTCCACCGGCGAGGCCTTGGGCAGGTAGTTCATCGCCAGCAGCATCAGCACCAGCGTCACCATCTCCACCAGCAGCTGGGTCAGCGCCAGGTCCGGCGCCGACAGGAACACGAACACCAGGCTCACGCCCAGGCCGCTGCCGCCGATCACCAGCACCGCCAGCAGCCGCTGCCGGTACAGGAACAAGGTGGCCAGCGCGCAGCTGACGATCAGCAGCCACAGCGCCCAGCCCAGCAACGGCATCGGCTGCGGCGCCGGCCACTGGCTCCACAGCGGCGGCGCGGCGACGAACGGCGCCGCCGCGACCACCACCGCGCTCAGCAGCAGCCAGCGCAGGCTGCGCTGCAGGCTGCCGTTGTTCAGCACGCGGGTGAAGCGCGCAGCGATGCCGAACAGTGCGTCCACCTGCCAGTGGAACACGCGCTTGCCCAGCGAGCGGCGCACTTCGGTGTACAGCACGGTCAGCCGGCGCAGGCCGAAGTACAGCGCCACGCCGCCGACCACGCCGGCGATGCTCATCGCCAGCGGCGCGTTCCAGCCATGCCACACCGCCAGGCTGTAGTCGGGCAGCGCATCGCCGAGGATCGCCCCGGCCGCGCTGCGCAACACCGGCGCCACGGTCAGCGCCGGGAAGATGCCGACCGCCACGCACACCAGCACCAGCACTTCCACCGGGATCTTCATCCAGCGCGGCGGCTCGTGCGGCAGCGCCTCCAGTTGCCGCGGCCCGCTGCCGAAGAAGGTTTCGTAGACGAAACGCAGGCTGTAGGCGACGCCGAACACGCCGGCCAGCAACGCCGCGGTGGCGGTGAACACGCGCATCGCCACCGGGCCATCGGCGTCCAGCGCCTGCGCGAAGAACATCTCCTTGGACAGGAAGCCGTTGAGCAGCGGAATGCCGGCCATCGACAGCGAGGCGATGATCGCCAGCGCGCTGGTGAACGGCATCCAGCGGCGCAAGTTGCCGAGCCGGCGCATGTCGCGGGTATGCGTCTCGTGGTCGATGATGCCGGCGGCCATGAACAGCGAGGCCTTGAACACCGCATGGTTGAGGATATGGAACACGCCGGCCACCACCGCCAGCGGCGTGGACAGGCCGAACAGCATGGTGATCAGGCCCAGGTGCGAGATCGTCGAATACGCCAGCAGGCCCTTCAGGTCGTGCTGGAAGATCGCGTACCAGGCGCCGACCAGCAGGGTGACCGCGCCGACGCCGCTGACCGTGTAGAAGAACAGGTCGCTGCCGGCCAGCGCCGGGTGCAGTCGCGCCAGCAGGAACACGCCGGCCTTGACCATCGTCGCCGAATGCAGATACGCCGACACCGGGGTCGGCGCGGCCATCGCATGCGGTAGCCAGAAATGGAACGGGAACTGCGCGCTCTTGGTGAAGATGCCAAGCAGGATCAGCCCCAGCGCCCACGGATACAGCGCGCTGGCGCGGATCGCGTCGCCGGCAGCGAGCACCGCATCGAGCTGGTAGCTGCCGACGATGCGCCCGATCAACAGGATCCCGCCGAGCAAGGCCAGGCCGCCGCCGCCGGTAATCACCAGCGCCATGCGCGCGCCGTCGCGCGCATCCTTGTGATGCGACCAGAACCCGATCAGCAGGAACGAGCTGATGCTGGTCAGTTCCCAGAACACCATCAGCAACAGCAGATTGCCGGCGATCACCATGCCCAGCATCGCGCCCATGAACAGCAGCAGGTAGCCATAGAAGCGCGCCGCGTTCTCGCGCGCGCTGAGGTAGTAATGCGCGTACATCACCACCAGCGCGCCGATCGCCAGCACCAGCCCGGCGAACATCCACGCCAGTCCGTCCAGGCGCAGCGAGAACTGCAGCCCGATCTGCGGCAGCCAGGCGTGGTCGGCGCGCACGATGCCGCCGCCGAGCACGGTCGGGGTCAGCATGCCGAGCAGGATCAGCCCGGCCAACGGCGCCGCCGCGGCGACCCAGGCCAGCGTGGCGCGCGAACGATGGCGCAAGGCGATGACGGCCGCCGCCATCAGGAACGGCAACGCCAGCAGGATGTCCAGAACGGGAATCATGCAGGCAATACGGGATTCGCGCGCAGGAGCCCGAGTGTAACAGGCGCTTCCCGGCGCTGGCCTGCGAGGGTGATCGGCGCATGCAAGCTCATTTTTTCACCATAGCGCAGGCCGGGTGATGCGCGTGCGAGCGCGCAGGCATTGGGCGCAGCGGCGCGCGCTCGCTATGCTTGCGCGATGACCGACCTGCCCATCACTGCCGCTTCCGCCACCACGCTTGCCTGCGCGACGGGAGCGCGCGTGGCGCTGCTGTTCGGCGGCAGCGGTCAGATCGGCGAGCGCCTGTTGCAGGGCTTGCTGGCTGCGGGCTGGCAGGTGCATGCGTTCTCGCGCACGCCGCAGCCGCCGCGCGCCGGCCTGCATTGGCATTTGGGCGAATTGAGCCAGTTGCAGGCGCCGCCGGTGCAGGCCGGGGCGATCTTCAGCTGCGGTCCGCTGGATGCGTTCGCCGACTGGTACCGGCGTACGCCGCTGCATGCGCGGCGCGTGGTCGCGTTCGGCTCCACCAGCCTGGAGGTCAAGCGCGATTCGCTGGATGCCGCAGAACGCGATGTCGCGCGGCGCCTGCGCGAGGCCGAGGCCGCGCTGTTCGCCACCGCGGCCGAGCGCGGCGCTGCGGCCACCGTGCTGCGCCCGACCCTGGTCTACGGCGCTGGCCGCGACCGCACGCTGAGCGCGATCGCCACGCTGGCCCAACGCAGCGGCTGGTTCGTGCTGCCGCACAGCGCGCGCGGCCTGCGCCAGCCGGTGCACGTGCAGGACCTGGCCAACGCGGCGCTGGCAGTACTGGCACATCCGGCCACGCACGGCCGCAGCTATGCGCTGGGCGGCGGCGAAGTGCTCAGTTACCGCGCGATGGTGCGGCGCGTGCTGGCCGCGCTGCAGCCGCCGGCGCGACTGCTGTTGCTGCCGCATATCGTGTTCGCGCTGGCCCTGCGCATCGCCCATGCCGGCGGCCGCCTGCGCGGCATGAACCGCGCCGCGCTGCAGCGCATGGGCGATGACCTGGTCTTCGATCTGGCGCCGGCGCAGCGCGATTTCGGCTATGCGCCGCGCGTCTTCGTGCCCCATGCGGCGATGCTGGGCGTGGAGCGTTGAGCCGAAGGCAGGTGCAGCACCCGCCTCAGTAGCGCCAGTCCATGCGCCGATAGAACTTGGCCAGCACCCAGGCCGGCCCGATCAGCAGATACACCAGATCTGTGAGGAAGCTGGGCCTGCGGCCTTCCAGTGCATGCCCGACGAACTGCGCGATCCAGGCCGCCACGAACACGCCTACCGCCAGCCACAGCAGGCCTTGCAGGCCGAGCCGCGCCTCCAGCAACCGGCACAGGCAACCGCAGAAGAAGAACGCGGCCAGCATGCCGTAGCCCAGCGGCCGCGACAGCCGGTTGTAGAACATCCACGCCGCGAACATGCCCAGTGCCGCCCACAGCCCGCTCTGGAACCAGCTGCCACCGACCGGGATGCACCACAGCAGCGCCACTACCGACCACAGGATCGCCGGCACCGCGAGCACATGGATGCGCTGGTTGGCGACATGGCGGTGATCGTCGGAATAGCTGGCGAAATAGCGGTCGATCGGGCGCGCGTAGGCGGTGGTATCCATCGTCCCTCCCAGGAGTCGAGCCAGCATAGCGCCATCCTGGCGGTGGCGCGGAGACAGCGTTGGCCGGCGTTTTCCTTGCCGTTTCAGCGGCTACGGCCTGACTCGATCTGCAGCGGTGTCGCAAGCGCATGCCTTGCGTCTGCGCGATGGTCGCGCGAGCGTCGGCGTTGCAGCCGGCAAGCGCGATGCGGGAAGCTGCCTGTGCGGCGCGCGCCACGCTTCAGCGACGCTTGGCGCGCGCCGCATCGCGCTCAGTCGATCGAAATCCCCGCCAGCCGCTGCAGCGCCTCGGCGTACTTGCCGCGGGTGCGGTCGATCACGTCCTGCGGCAGGCGGGGGCCGGGCGCGGTCTTGCCCCAGTCCAGCGTCTCCAGGTAGTCGCGCACGAACTGCTTGTCGTAGCTGGGCGGGCTGCTGCCCACTTCGTAGTCGTCGGCCGGCCAGTAGCGCGAGGAATCCGGGGTCAGCATCTCGTCCATGATGTACAGGCGGCCGTCGACGTCGGTGCCGAACTCGAACTTGGTGTCGGCCAGCAGGATGCCGCGTTCGGCGGCGAAGTCGGCGGCGAAGCGGTAGATGCGCAGCGTGGCGTCGCGCACGCGCTCGGCCAGTTCGGCGCCGACGGTCTTGACCATCGCGTCGAAGTCGATGTTCTCGTCGTGGTCGCCGACCGCGGCCTTGGTCGAGGGCGTGAAGATCGGCTCGGCCAGTTTCTCGGCCTGGCGCAGGCCATCGGGCAGCTCGATGCCGCTGACCTTGCCGGTGCGCTGGTAGTCCTTCCAGCCGCTGCCGATCAAATAGCCGCGCGCGATCGCCTCCACCGGCACCGGCTTGAGCTTCTTGGTCACCACCGCACGCCGCGCGTACAGCGCCGCGTCCACGCCGGCGGGCAGCACCGCGGCCACGTCGATGCCGGTCAGGTGGTTGGGCATCAGGTGCTCGGTCTTCTTGAACCAGAAGTTGGAGACCTGGCACAACATCTCGCCCTTGCCGGGAATCGGATCGGGCAGCACCACGTCGAACGCGGACAAACGGTCGGTGGCGACCATCAGCAGGTAGTCCCCGGACGGGGCGTCGGCAGGCAGGCGGTCGCGGGGGAGATCGAATACGTCGCGGACCTTGCCCCGGTGACGCAACGGCAGGCCGGGCAGATCGGATTGCAACAGCGTGGTGGACACAGGCACTCCTACGGACTTCGCAATGGCGGCTGTCCCGGGACCCGGCGGGCCCGCGGCTCGACAGCGGGCCGCGTAGTGTACGGCCGGAAAGCCCCGCTGTGCCGTAAAATGCGAGGCCTTGTCCGCCGAGCCCGCCCTCGCTCATGCACTGGTACGGAAAACTGCTCGGCGCCATCGTCGGGGCGCTGCTGTTCCGGCCCAATCCGGTGGTCGGCGCGGTGCTCGGGCTGCTGGTCGGGCACGCCTTCGATGCTGACTGGTTCAAGTTCGGCCAGCGCGACGATCCCTACCGCGAGCTGGGCGTGCGCCGCGACGCCACCGATGCCGAGATCGAACTGGCCTATCGCCGGCTGATGTCCCAATACCACCCCGACAAGGTTGTCGGCGGCAGCCCGGAGCTGCGCGCGCGGGCCGAGAAGAAGGCCAGCCAGCTCAACACCGCCTATGACCGTATCCGCACCCTGCGCAAGCGCTGAGACCTCGCCATGTCCGATTGCATCATTTCCCCGTCCATCCTGTCCGCCGATTTCGCCCGCCTCGGCGAGGAAGTGGACAACGTCCTCAAGGCCGGCGCCGACTGGATCCATTTCGACGTGATGGACAACCATTACGTGCCGAACCTGACCATCGGCCCGATGGTGTGCCAGGCGCTGCGCAAGCACGGCGTCACCGCGCCGATCGACGTGCACCTGATGGTCGAGCCGGTGGACCGGTTGATCCCGGACTTCGCCGAGGCCGGCGCCAGCCTCATCAGCTTCCACCCCGAGGCCAGCCGCCACGTGCACCGCACGATCCAGCTGATCAAGTCGCACGGCTGCAAGGCCGGCCTGGTGCTCAACCCGGCTACGCCGGTAGACATCCTCGACTGGGTGCTGGACGACCTGGACCTGGTGCTGGTGATGTCGGTCAACCCGGGCTTCGGCGGCCAGGCATTCATCCCCTCGGCGCTGGACAAGCTGCGCGCGATCCGCACCAGGATCGACGCCAGCGGCAAGCCCATCCGGCTGGAGATCGACGGCGGGGTCAAGCCCGACAACATCGCCGCGATCGCCGCCGCCGGCGCCGACACCTTCGTCGCCGGCTCGGCCATCTTCAATACGCCCGACTATGCCGCGGTGATCGCGCAGATGCGGGCGGCGGTGGCGGCGCGCTGAGATGGCCGCGCTGCACATCCGCCCGGCTACCGCCGACGATGCCGCGCTGATCCTGCGCCTGATCCGCGACCTGGCCCGCTACGAGCGCGCCGAGGACGCGGTGCAGACCGACGAGGCCGGGCTGCGCGCCAGCCTGTTCGGCCCCGGCGCCAGCGCCCACGCGCTGATCTGCGAGGTCGACGCGCAGCCGGTCGGCTACGCGGTGTACTTCTACAACTACTCGACCTGGCTCGGCCGCAACGGCCTGTACCTGGAAGACCTGTACGTGGCCCCGGAACACCGCGGCAGCGGTGCCGGCAAGGCCTTGCTGCGGCATCTGGCGCGGCAGGCGCTGGCCGAGGGCTGCGGCCGTTTCGAATGGTCGGTGCTGGACTGGAACCAGCCGGCGATCGACTTCTACCAAGCCGCTGGCGCGCAGGCGCAGGACGAATGGACCGTGTATCGCCTGCAGGGCGAGGCGCTTGCCCGGTTCGCGGCCGGCTGAGCGCCGGCGCAAAAAAGAACCGCACTGTCGCCAGTGCGGCACCTGGGAGAAATCGGAGGCTGATCCTGCCTCCATCCGTCGTCCTTGCTATGGCCTTCCATGTTCCGGGCGGTCGGTGACGCACGTATGACATGCGGCCGACATCGCGCTGCTTGCCGGCCGCTGCGCCAGCGACCAATTCACGATCTCCGCATCCGCTGCCGGCTAGGCTGCAGGCCTGATCCCGGGAAGGTCCGCATGGCAGCAGCGCACTGGCGTCTGATCCTCAATGGCAAGTCGGCGGGCGACGAGCCGCTGCGCGCCGCCGTGTCCGCGCTGCGCGCGCGCGGCATCCAGTTGCAGGTGCGGGTGACCTGGGAGGAGGGCGATGCCGAACGCTACGTGGCCGAGGCGGTCGCCGACGGCGCCGACTGCATCGTCGCCGCCGGCGGCGACGGCACCCTGAGCGAAGTCGCCAGCGCGCTCGCGCATCATGACGCCGATGCCGCGGCGCTGCCGGCGCTGGGCCTGGTGCCGTTGGGCACGGCCAACGATTTCGCCACCGCCGCCGGCATTCCGGACACGCCGCTGGCGGCGCTGGAGCTGGTCGCGCAGGCGCCGGCCGTGGCCATCGACCTGCTGCGCATCAAGGCCGAGCACGGGCCGCACTGGTGCGCCAACGTCGCCAGCGGCGGCTTCGGCACCCAGGTCACGGTGGAAACCGACGAGGGCCTGAAGAAGATGCTCGGCGGCCTGGCCTACCTGATCACCGGCATGGGCAAGCTGGGCCAGATCGATCCGATCCAGGCGCGCTTCGAAGGGCCGGAGTTCGCCTGGGAAGGCGAATTCATCGCGCTCGGCCTGGGCAACGGACGCCAGGCCGGCGGCGGCCAGGCGCTGTGCCCGGACGCCTTGCTCGACGACGGCCTGCTCGACCTGACCATCGTCCCGGAGATGAACGGCGAACTCGCCGCGACCCTGGGCACGCTGCTCACCTCCGGCAAGCAGGCCGCGCTGGAGCGGGTCGCGGTGCGCGCGCAACTGCCGTGGCTGCGCATCGACGCGGCCATGCCGCTGACCTTGAACCTGGACGGCGAACCGGAGACCTCGCGGCACTTCCGCATCGATTGCGTCGCCGGCCGCCTGCGCATGCACCTGCCGGCCGACTCGGCCTTGCTGCGCGGCCGGGTTGGGTAGCGGCTTGCCGCTCGCTGGTCTGGAGAGTGGGTCGCGTCGCGACTGAAGTCGCTCCCACAATTGGACTTGCGGTGCGCCGGCTGTGTGCACTGTGGGAGGGACTTCAGTCCCGACTGGCATCCAGCCCAGGCAGTCCTGTCGTTTTCCAGGCTGCAACAGTCCATGCAGCGCAGCGTCGATGGTCCCTTCTGCAACCGTTGCCAGTCGCCGCAGTTGCGGTAAAGTAGCCGCCGTGTCCAGCCTGACGACCCCGCGTTCCTTCACTTCCGCTCGCCGTGCGTGGCGATGGTGGCCTGCAGCCGTCGTCCGCCCCGCCACCGAGTCCCGGAAGGAAAGCCGTCTTGATCACCCGCGAGCTGTTCCAGCGCTACGCCGCTGAAGGTCACACCCGTATCCCCGTCGTCCGCGAAGTGCTGTCCGACCTGGACACGCCGCTGTCGGTCTATCTCAAGCTCGCCGACGCCCCGCATACCTATCTGTTCGAATCGGTCGAAGGCGGCGAACGCTTCGGCCGCTACTCGATCATCGGCCTGCCGGTGCGCCGCGTGTACACCTTCAGCGGGCATACGCTGGAAGTGCGCGATCACGGCGAGTTGATCGAGCGCCGCGAGGTCGCCGATCCGTTCGCCGAGGTCGAGGCGCTGCGCTCGGCGCATTCGGTGCCCAGGCTCGACGGCGTGCCCGGCTTCACCGGCGGCCTGGTCGGCTGGTTCGGTTTCGAATGCATCGGCTACATCGAGCCGCGCTTGGCCAGCGGCGACAAGCGCAACGAGCTGGACACGCCGGACATCCTGCTGATGCTGTCCGAAGAGGTCGCGGTGTTCGACAACCTCAAGGGCCGCCTGTACCTGATCGTGCACGCCGATCCGCGCGACGCCGATGCCTGGGACCGGGCGCAGGCGCGGCTGGACGCGCTGACCGCCACGCTGCGCCAGCCCGGCGCCGGCTACCCGGTGCCGCTGGCGCGCGACGTGCTCGACGAAAGCGACTTCGTGTCTGGCTTCACCCGCGACGGCTTCATCGCCGCGGTGGAGAAATCCAAGGACTACATCCGCGCCGGCGACATCTTCCAGGTGGTGCTGAGCCAGCGCCTGAGCGTGCCGTTCAGCGCGCGCCCGGTGGACGTGTACCGCGCGCTGCGCGCGTTGAACCCGTCGCCGTACATGTATTTCCTCGATGTCGGCGACACCCAGGTGGTCGGTTCCTCGCCGGAGATCCTGGTGCGATTGGAAGCCGGCCAGGTCACCGTGCGCCCGATCGCCGGCACCCGCCCGCGCGGCAAGACCGTGGAAGAGGACCTGGCGCTGGAAGCGGAGCTGCTGGCCGATCCGAAGGAGCGCGCCGAACACCTGATGCTGATCGACCTGGGCCGCAACGACGCCGGCCGCGTGTCGCAGGCCGGCACCGTCGCGGTCGGCGAGCGCTTCGTGATCGAGCGCTACAGCCACGTGATGCACATCGTCAGCGAAGTCACCGGCACCTTGCTGCCCGGGCTCAGCTACGCCGACGTGCTGCGCGCCACGTTCCCGGCCGGCACCGTCAGCGGCGCGCCGAAGATCCGCGCGCTGGAAGTGATCCGCGAGCTGGAGCCGATCAAGCGCAACGTCTATGCCGGCAGCATCGGCTACCTCGGCTGGCACGGCGACGCCGACACCGCCATCGCCATCCGCACCGCGGTGATCAAGCACGGCCGCCTGCACGTGCAGGCCGGCGCCGGCATCGTCTACGACTCCGATCCGCAGAAAGAGTGGGACGAGACCATGAACAAGGGCCGCGCGCTGTTCCGCGCGGTGGCCGAGGCGGCGAAGGGGCTGTGAGCGTGCCCGCAGCGACCGCGCGGACCGGCTTCCGCAACGACTACAGCGAAGGCGCGCATCCGCGCCTGTTCGCCGCCCTGGCCGCGGCCAGTGCCGAGCAGAACGGCGGCTACGGCCTGGACCGGCACAGTGCACGCGCCGCGCAAATGATCCGCCGCGAATGCGCCTGCGCCCATGCCGAGGTGCACCTGCTGGTCGGCGGCACCCAGACCAACCTGGCCGCGATCGGCGCGTTCCTGCGCCCGCACCAGGCGGTGATCGCCGCCGCCTGCGGGCATATCGCCACCCACGAGACCGGTGCGATCGAGGCCACCGGGCACAAGGTGTTGACCGTGGACGCGGCCGATGGCCGGCTCAGTCCCGAACGGATCGCGCCGCTGCTGGCCGAACACGGCAACGAGCACATGGTGCAGCCGCGGCTGCTGTACGTGTCCAACACCACCGAACTCGGCACCATCTATCGCAAGCGTGAACTGCAGGCCTTGCGCGCGTTCTGCGATGCGCACGGGCTGTGGCTGTTTCTGGATGGCGCGCGCATCGGCAGCGCGCTCACTGCCGAGGGCAACGATCTGAGCCTGGCCGATGTCGCCGCGCTGACCGACGCGTTCTACATCGGCGGCACCAAGAACGGCGCCTTGCTCGGCGAAGCGCTGGTGATCGTCAACCCCGCGTTGCAGGCTGATTTCCGCTACCTGCTCAAGCAGCGCGGCGCGCTGCTGGCCAAGGGCATGGTGCTGGGCGCGCAGTTCGCCGCGCTGTTCGAGGATGGGCTGTTCTACGAACTGGCCGCGCACGCCAACCGCATGGCCGCGCGCCTGCGCGAGGGCCTGGCCGCGGCCGGCGCGCAGTTCGCGTCGGACTCGCCGACCAACCAGCTGTTCGTGACGCTGCCGGCCGACGCCGTCGAGGCGCTGGCGCAGCGCTACGATTTCGAGCGCTGGCAGCTGCTGGCCGACGGCCGCTGGGTGATCCGTTTCGTGACCTCGTGGGCCACGCAGGCCGTGGCGGTGGACGCGCTGTGCCGCGATTTCGCTGCGCTTTCGTACCCCGGCGCGCAGCGCGCGGCCGGCTGACATTCTTTCCGAAAACGTCCATGCGGTTCCTGATCGCGCAATGAGTCCTTTGCCATGCTGCTGATGCTCGACAACTACGACAGCTTCACCTACAACCTCGTGCAGTACCTGCAGGCGCTCGGCGCCGAGGTCAAGGTGCTGCGCAACGACGCGCTCAGCGTGGACGAGATCGAGCGGCTGGCGCCGGAGCGCATCGTGATCTCGCCCGGCCCGTGCACGCCGAACCAGGCCGGGGTGTCGCTGCAGCTGATCGAGCGGCTCGGCCAGCGCACGCCGATCCTGGGCGTGTGCCTGGGCCACCAGAGCATCGGCCAGGCCTACGGTGGCGAGGTGGTCCGCGCCGGCACCATCATGCACGGCAAGACCTCGCGCATCCGCCATGAAGGCCGCGGCGTGTTCGCCGGGTTGCCGGACCGCTACGAGGCCACCCGCTACCACTCGCTGGTGGTGGAGAAGACCACGCTGCCGGACTGCCTGGAAGTGACCGCCTGGACCGAAAACGAAGACGGCACGATGGAAGAGATCATGGGCCTGCGCCACCGCCAGTTCCCGGTCGAGGGCGTGCAGTTCCATCCCGAGTCGATCCTCACCGAGCACGGCCACGCGCTGCTGAAGAACTTCCTGAAGCGATGAGCATGCGCCTGCTCTATTTCCCGATGCGCGACGGCGACTGCGTGCTGATGGGCCAGGAAATCCTCGCGCACGCCAGCCTCTGATCCTTCCAGGAACCGCCATGACGCTGACCCCCCAACAAGCCCTGCAACGCACCATCGAGCACCGCGAGATCTTCCACGACGAGATGGTCGGGCTGATGCGGCAGATCATGCGCGGCGAAGTGTCGCCGATGATGACCGCGGCGATCCTCACCGGGCTGCGGGTGAAGAAGGAGACGATCGGCGAGATCGCCGGCGCGGCCGCGGTGATGCGCGAATTCTCGCGCACCGTCGAAGTGGCCGACCGCACCCATATGGTCGATATCGTCGGCACCGGCGGCGACGGCTCGCAGACCTTCAACATCTCCACCGGCGCGATGTTCGTGGCCGCCGCGGCCGGGGCCAAGGTGGCCAAGCACGGCAACCGCAGCGTCTCCTCCAAGTCCGGCAGCGCCGACGCGCTGGAGGCGCTGGGCGCGGCGATCGAGCTGCAGCCAGAGCAGGTGGCGCAGGCGCTGGCCGCCACTGGCATCGGCTTCATGTACGCGCCGGTGCACCACCCGGCGATGAAGGTGGTGGCGCCGGTGCGGCGCGAAATGGGGGTGCGCACCATCTTCAACATCCTCGGTCCGCTGACCAACCCGGCTGGCGCGCCGAACATCCTGATGGGCGTGTTCCATCCCGACCTGGTCGGCATCCAGGCGCGCGTGCTGCACGAGCTGGGCGCCGAGCGCGCGCTGGTGGTGTGGGGCCGCGACGGCATGGATGAACTCTCGCTCGGCGCCGGCACCCTGGTCGGCGAACTGCGCGACGGCCAAGTGCGCGAGTACGAAGTGCATCCGGAGGATTTCGGCATCGCCATGTCGGCCAGCCGCAATCTCAAGGTGGCCGACGCCGCCGAATCGATGGCGATGCTGCTCGGCGTGCTCGACAACGTGCCTGGCCCGGCGCTGGACATCGTCGCCTTCAACGCCGGCGCGGCGCTGTACGTGGCCGGCGTGGCGGCCGACATCGGCGCCGGCATCGTCCTGGCGCGTGCCGCGATCGCCGACGGCCGTGCGCGCGAAAAGCTAGAGGCGTACGTGGCGTGCACGCGACAGTTGGCGGCAGTCCGCGATGCAGAGCGCTTTCCCGCCTGAGCGCGGCGGATCGGCAAGGCCGCCGGCGCTGCTCATGCTCTTTGCCGATGGTGTTAGCGGCATCACGCATTGTGTGTACGCTCGCCTTCATGATCTTGGCCGATAATGCCCGGCCACCCTGCCCGGACACTGTGCACATGAGCGATATTCTCCGCACCATCCTCGCCCACAAGGCCGAAGAGGTGGCCACGCGCAGCGCGCGCGTGCCGCTGGCCGACTTGGTCGAGCGCGCCAAGGCCGCGCCGCCGGTACGTGGCTTCGCCCGCGCGCTGAAGGCCGCGGTCGCCAACGGCGATCCGGCGGTGATCGCCGAGGTCAAGAAGGCCAGCCCGTCCAAGGGCGTAATCCGGCCCGACTTCCATCCGGCCGACATCGCGGTCAGCTACGAGTTCGGCGGCGCCGCCTGCCTGTCGGTGCTGACCGACGAGAAATTCTTCCAAGGCCATGACCGCTACCTGCAGGAAGCGCGCGAGGCGTGCACGCTGCCGGTGCTGCGCAAGGACTTCATCAGCGACCCGTACCAGGTCTACGAGGCGCGCGTGCTCGGCGCCGACTGCATCCTGCTGATCGTCGCCGCGCTGGACGACCTGCAGCTGGCTGAACTGTCGGCGCTGGCGCTGCAGCTGGGCATGGACGTGCTGGTCGAAGTGCACGACATCGACGAGCTGGAGCGTGCGCTCCAGGTGCCGGCGCCGCTGATCGGCATCAACAACCGCAATCTGCGGACCTTCGAGGTCTCCCTGCAGACCACGCTGTCGATGCGCGACGCGGTGCCGCGCGACCGCCTGCTGGTCACCGAGAGCGGCATCCTCGGCGCGGCCGATGTGGCGATGATGCGCGCCGCAGGCGTGCACGCGTTCCTGGTCGGCGAGGCCTTCATGCGTGCCGAGGAACCCGGAGAGGCGCTGCGCCAGCTGTTCTTCGAGTCATGACCGGCGGCTATCCCGCCCCGCGTGCCGATGCGCCGCTGGTGGTGTTCGATTTCGACCACACGCTGTACGACGGCGACTCGGGTAGCCACCTGTTCGCCTGGCTGATCCGGCGCAATCCGCTGCGTCTGGCCGCCGCGCTGCTGGCCACGCCGCTGCTGGGTCCGCTGGTGGCGATGCTGCCGACCCGGCGCAGCGGCATTTCCGGCTACGTGTGGATCGCCAGCTTCGGCCTGCACCGCGCGCGCGAGTTCAACCGGGTGATCGACCAGTACGTGCTGCGGCACGAGGCGCGGATCCGCCAGCGCCTGCTGCCGCACGCGCTGGAGGTGTTCGCCCGGCACCGTGCCGCCGGCGACCGGGTGGTGGTCGCCACCGGCGCGCCGCCGGAGCTGGCGCGCGCCATCCTCGGCTTTGTCGCGCACCAGGACGTGCCGGTGGTCGGCAGCCTGATCGGCCCGCGGCTGGGCGCGGTCACCGCCACCCGCCACTGCCACAACGAAGAGAAGATGCGCATGCTGCGCGAGCTGGGCTATGGCGAGATCGCCACCGCCTATTCCGACAGCACCGCCGATCTGCCGTTGCTGCAGGCGGCCGCGGTGCCGGTGGTGGTCAATCCCAAGGCCTCGGCGGTGGCGCGCTTCCGCCGCGAACTGCCGTCCGGCACGCCGATCCTGAATTGGGGTTGCCGCGACCGCGCTGGCGACTAGGGCTTTGCGCCTGTCGCCCCGAGTGGGGGGCGGCGCCTGGAATAAGCACCATCGCTCGACACCAGCGCCCGGTGCAGCGGTTCGATCCAATGTCCCTGGCCGATGTCGTAGGCGCCGAAGCTGCCTTCGAATTGCCAGTACGCCCACGCGAAATGGCGTTTCTCGGCAGCATTGACCACCGCGGCGGTCAATGCCAGGCGATCGGCATTCGGCGCCTTCCGCGGCCGAGTCGGGCGAAGGCGTCGGCATCCGCCAGCGGTGTCAGCATCGCAGAGCCAACAGTATGGCGATCGTCGCAAGTCCACGGTTGCGCTGCATCGCGATCTCGCAAGTGGGGAGCAGGGAGCAGCATGCCGACCGAACGGCGGCGCGCGCCGGCGGCGTTCGCTGCGCATCACCGCGCCTGCCGGCGCCACGAATGCGAACCTGCAATCACCAAGGCGGCCGATGCGTCCGCAACGCCCTCGTGGCGAACGCTGCTGAACACTCCTGCAGCGCGATCTTTCGGCGGCTCTCCGGCGTCGCCCGGCAGCGTGCCGTGCGCGCGCATCCGCTTGCACTGTCTTGCCCGGCTAGGCCAGCCAGCGCGCCAGGGTGCTGCCGATCTGGTACAGGCTGATCCCGAGCACCAGCAGGCCTACCGCTACCAACACCCAGCGTTCGCGCACGCGCTTGACCAGCAGCGCCGCCAGCGGCGCGGCCAGCATGCCACCGACCAGCAGGCCGAGCACGATCTGCAGGTGCTGAATGCCCATGCTCAGCAGGAAGGTCAGCGAGATCGACAGCGTCACCAGGAATTCGGCGGCATTGACCGTGCCGATCGTGGTGCGCGCTTGGCCGCCGCGCGCCAGCAGGGTCGAGGTCGCCACCGGCCCCCAGCCGCCGCCGCCGCTGGCATCGAGCAGGCCGGCGACGAAGCCCAGCAGCGGCACCCGCCGCACCTGCTGCCGCGGCAGCGTGCGGCCGGCGGCGCGCAACAGGATCAGCAACGCCAGGCCCAGCAGATACAGATGCACGAACGGGCGGATCACATCGCCCGGCAGTTGGGTCAGCACGTAGGCGCCGAGGATGCCGCCGGCCATGCCCGGCAGCGCCAGGCGCAGGAACAGGCGCTTGTCGACATTGCCCAGCGCCAGATGCGACAGACCCGAGGCGCCGGTGGTGAACACTTCGGCGCTGTGCACGCTGGCGCTGACCGCCGCCGGCGGCAGGCCCATGCTCAGCAGCACCGACGAGGACACCAGGCCGAAGGCCATGCCCAGCGCACCATCGACCAGCTGCGCCGCCAGGCCGACCAGCACGAACCAATAGAACGTCTCGCTCAGCACCATCGCGGTGGACCGCCGCCGCCAGCGCGGCGCGCGGTCACGGCCTTGCGCTCAGCGCGCGCCGTACAGTACTACGGTCTTGCCGCGGGCGTGCAGGATGCCGTCCACTTGCAGTTTCTTCAGCACGCGGCCGGCCATCTCGCGCGAGCAGCCGACCAGCCGCGCCAGCTCCTGCCGCGATACGCGCAACTGCATGCCCTGCGGGTGACTCATCGCTTCCGGTTCCTGCGCCAGGTCGTGCAGGGTGCGCACGATGCGGTCGGTGACGTCCAGGAACGCCAGGCGGCTGGCCTTACGCGAGGTGTCGAGCAGGCGCTTGGACAGCTGCACGCCGATCGCGTAAAGCACACGCGGCGCATCGGCCGACAGCGAGCCCAGGAACAACTGGTGCAATCGTTCGTAGCTGATCTCGGCCAGCTCGCACGGGGTACGGGTGCGCAGGATCACCTCGCGCTGGTCCGATTCGATGAACAGGCCCATCTCGCCGACGAACTCGCCGCTGCCGAAATAGCCCAGCACCAACTCGCGGTCGTCATCTTCCTCCGCGATGATGCTGACCGAGCCGCTGACGACATAGTACAGGGTGCCGGCCGGATCGCCGGGTCTGAACACGTCGGTACGCGCCGGATAGCGTCGCCGATGGCTATGCGCCAGAAAGCGATCCATGGTGGCGGTATCCAACGTCAGAGGACTTGGAGCGATGCGCACAGGTGTTGCTGTGGAGGTGTTTCCGGGACTCATGGCGGCTTCGCTACTACGTGAGGCCCGAAGCTTAACGGGACACGTTGTCTGCGGCAAACGAGCGCCAGTCCCCACGTTTCGCTACGCGTGCGTTTGTCGCATAATTGCTGCCCTTTATACCCCGTCCATCTTTTTAGAGGATTCACGCCCGTGGTCAAGCCGTTGCCTCGTCTGAGGCTGCAAGGTTTCAACAACCTCACCAAGGCGTTGAGCTTCAACATCTACGACGTCTGCTATGCGGTTTCCGAAGAGGAGCGCCAGCGCTACATCGAGTACATCGACGAGCAGTACGACGCCGACCGGCTGACCGAGATCCTCACCGATGTGGCCGAGATCATCGGCGCCAACATCCTCAACATCGCGCGCCAGGACTACGATCCGCAGGGCGCCTCGGTGACCATCCTGATCTCCGAAGAGCCGGTGATCGACAAGAAGCTGGCCGGCAAGGAGATCATCTCCGACGCGGTGGTCGCGCACATGGACAAGAGCCACATCACCGTCCATACCTACCCGGAAACCCATCCGCAGCACGGCATCGCGACCTTTCGCGCGGATATCGACGTCGCCACCTGCGGGGTGATCTCGCCGCTGAAAGCGCTCAACTACCTGATCGAGCGGCTGGAATCGGACATCGTGATCATGGATTACCGCATCCGCGGCTTCACCCGCGACGTGAAGGGCAAGAAGCACTACATCGACCACAAGATCAATTCGATCCAGAACTTCCTGGCCAAGAACATCAAGGCGCGCTACGAGATGTTCGACGTCAACGTGTATCAGGAGAACATCTTCCACACCAAGATGCACCTGAAGGACTTCGACCTGGACCAGTACCTGTTCGAGGAAAAAGCCAAGAACCTGTCGTTCAAGGAGCGCATGCGCATCGAGGCGCTGCTCAAGCGCGAAATCGAGGAACTGTTCCACGGTCGCAATCTGGCCGAGTAGCGCGTCACACTCGGCGGGACGGCCCGCCCCGCGGCGTTTTGCGCTGCGACCCCTGACGACGGCGGCCCGGTGTGCAGACATCGGGCCTTTTTTTGTCCTTATTTGTCTACGGAGACAGACAATGCCATGGATCTATCTGCTGCTCGCCGGCCTGTTCGAAATCGGCTTCGCGCTCGGCCTCAAATACAGCGAAGGCTTCACCCGTCTGTGGCCGACGCTGGGCACGCTGGCCGGTGCTGGGATCAGCCTGTGGCTGCTGACCCAGGCGCTGAAACACATACCGCTGGGTACGGCGTATGCGATCTGGACCGGGATCGGTGCGTTGGGCACCGCCGCGCTGGGCATCGCGCTGTTCGGCGACAGTGCTTCGCCGGCGCGGCTGGCCTGCATCGGCCTGATCGTGGCCGGGGTGATCGGCCTGAAGCTGGTCCAGTCCTGAGCGTTGCAGGCGGCGCCAGGTGAGAACGGGCCGAATGCGATAGCGCTGCGGTCGGTGCGCTGCGCCGGCTCCGCGGGACTGGCACGGGCGCTTAGGCGACGGCGGCGCGGCGCGTGCCGAGCACGCGTCCGATCAGCACCTGGTGCGCGGCCGCGGCCAGCAGCGCGGCGATCGACAGCGCGATCGCCAGCCGGGTCAGCACGCTGCCGAGGTTGCCGGCGTGCTGCAACTGGTCGAGGCGGCCGAAGCGCGACGGGTCGGCGTTGGCGTAGGCGATCTCCACCGTGGCGCCATCGAGCAGCAGCGGCGCGGCCTCGGCGCCGCTGGCCTCGAACGTGCCGCGGTGCAGCCGGCCCTTGCTCTCGAAGACATAGTGGAAGCGGTAATGCACCAGCGGTTCGGTATGCACGCCGAAGGCACCGTCGGCGATCACCGGCACCGTCGCCACCGAGTGGTCGTGCAGGATCGCGCTGGCATGGCGATAGTCCCCGAGCAGGTGGTACAGCAGGGCGCCGCCACCGAGCACGAACAGGCTGGCGAACAGCAGGCGCGAGAGCCAGCGTGTCCGTGGCGAGGGGATATGGATGGAGCGTGCGGGCATGTCGGTCGGAAAGGCGCGCGCAAGCGGCATGGCTCGGCGCAGTGGTGCATGGGGTACAGGCGGTGCCGGGATGGAACCGCCGGTCGCTGGAACAGGGAGGGGGTGACGTAGAATCAGTCAGCTTTCGTTCACTTTAACCCGAATGCGCCGGCAATGCCAGTGCGCTGTCCCGCGACAGGGGCGCCGCGCCGCGCTCAAAGCCGGTAGGCGACCGCTTTCATCAGCCGCGAGGCCGCTGCCATCAGGCTCGGGATCGGCGCCGGCAAGCGCCGCGCGCCGGCCTGTTCGGCGTGTTCGGCATGGCGCGCCTCGTCGGTTTTCATCACCTTAAGTATGTCGCGGCTGCGCAGGTCGGCCGGCGGCAGCGTCTGCAGGTGCTCGTCCAGGTGCGCCTCGACTTGGCGTTCGGTCTCCACCACGAAACCGAGGTTCCAGCCGTCGCCGCGCAGCCCTGCCAGGCTGCCGATCGCATAGCTGCCGGCGTACCAGACCGGATTGAACAGGCTCGGGCGGCTGTCCAGTTCGCGCAGCCGCTTCGCGCACCAGGCCAGGTGGTCGGTCTCTTCCTGCGCCGCCTCCAGCAGGTGCAGGCGGGTGGCCGGGTCGCGCGCGACCGCGGCCTGGCCGAAGTACAGCCCCTGCGCGCAGACCTCGCCGACATGATTGATACGCATCAGCCCGGCAGCGTGGCGGCGTTCGTCCGATGCCAGCACCACGTCGGCGCTCGCCGCGGCGGGGTAGGGGCGCTGCGCCGGCGGATTGCCGAACACCGTCTCCAGCGCGCGCTGGGCTTCGACCAGGGCGCGGTCGAGCGGGGTATGCAGGCGGGGAGCCGTCATCGCGATGGGCCTGGGAACGGTGGGGGATTCGATTTTCGCCGCGGGGCGCCGCGATGCCAAGCGCCGGCCGGCGCTGGCGTCCCGCGCAGGGGGCGGACTTGCGTGTGCCGCTGCCGGCGCGTAGAATTTCGCCTCTTGCGTTTTTGCAAGTCACAACGCGTGGCAAAGTTCAGGCAGCGTGCTGCCGGAATCCGCCCGACCAACCGAGTCTTCTTTAATGAGCACCTTCACCGCTAAGTCCGAGACCGTCCAGCGCGACTGGTATCTCGTCGACGCCGCCGGCAAAACGCTTGGCCGGCTCTCCACCGAATTGGCCCGCCGTCTGCGCGGCAAGCACAAGCCGGTCTACACCCCGCACGTCGATACCGGCGATTACCTGGTGGTGATCAACGCCGAGAAGATCACGGTCACCGGCAACAAGCTCAATGACAAGAAGTACCACCGCTTCACCGGCTACATCGGCAACCTGAAGACCGAGACCTTGGCGCAGGCGCTGGAGCGTCATCCCGAGCGCGTCATCGAGATCGCGGTCAAGGGCATGCTGCCGAAGGGTCCGCTGGGTCGCGCCATGTACCGCAAGCTCAAGGTCTACAAGGGCCCCGAGCATCCGCATACCGCCCAGCAGCCGCAAGTTCTGGATATCTAATCATGGCGATCACGCAAAACTACGGCACCGGCCGCCGCAAGTCCTCCACCGCCCGCGTGTTCCTGCGCAAGGGTACCGGCAACATCACCGTCAACAACCGTCCGCTGGACGAGTTCTTCGGCCGTGAGACCGCGCGCATGATCGTGCGCCAGCCGCTGGAGCTGACCAAGAATACCGAGAGCTTCGACATCTTCGTCACCGCCGCTGGCGGCGGCACCACCGGCCAGGCCGGTGCGATCCGCCTGGGCATCGCCCGCGCGCTGGTCGAGTACGACGAAACCCTGAAGTCCGAGCTGCGCAAGGCCGGCTTCATGACCCGCGATGCCCGCGAAGTCGAGCGCAAGAAAGTCGGTCTGCACAAGGCGCGTCGCGCCAGCCAGTTCTCCAAGCGCTGATCCACCGCGCCTGGCGCGGAATCCTTCGGGATTCCCCTGGGAAATACGCAAAAGCCCGGCTCCGGCCGGGCTTTTGTCGTTTCGGGGTTCGGGCCTGTGCCGCGGAGACCGGCGGGCCATCGAAATGGCGGAGCCAAGCAATGGCGACTGCTGCTGATCGCGCGCGTTCGATCGCTGCACCCAGGGCAATGCGTCATTCAACAGCATCGGCAGTCGAGCGCGGCCTGCCCTCGGATCAAGGCTTTACTTCCGATCTGCATCAAAGTGTCTGGTGAAAAGCCCCCTTGAAGTCCAAGGGGGCGCGCCGACAGGCGCGGGGATGTGGGAGCGGAAGGGCTGGGGCCCGCATCTTGCGCAGCAAGGTGCGGGGCGTAGGCGTGTTGCGCCTACGCAAACCCCGCGCCAAACAAAAAAGAAAGGCCGATCAAAGATCGGCCTTTCTTTTTTGTTTGGCTGCCCCGGATGGATTCGAACCACCGATGCCTGAGTCAGAGTCAGGTGCCTTACCGCTTGGCGACGGGGCAATGTCGCATATCGCAATTATTGCACGCTTGCTGCGTGGACACCATGGTGGCTATGGGTGGACTCGAACCACCGACCCCAGCATTATGAGTGCTGTGCTCTAACCGGCTGAGCTACATAGCCTTGGTGAACCGCCAATTCTTATAGCAAATCGGGCGGCTGTCAACGGGTTTTTGCCGCGCTTGTGGGCCGGCCGCCGCCATGGCAGAGTCGGAGCCAGTAGATTTTTCAGGAGTCCGCATCGTGATCGATCCGGACGGTTATCGACCTAACGTGGGCATCGTGCTGATGCGGCCGGATGGTCAGGTGTTCTGGGCACGTCGCGTGCGCCGGGATGGCTGGCAGTTCCCGCAAGGCGGCATGAATACCGACGAGACCCCGGTCGAGGCCATGTACCGCGAGTTGCGTGAAGAGACCGGGCTGTTGCCAGAGCACGTCGACGTGCTCGGGGCGACGCCTGGCTGGCTGCGCTATCGGCTGCCCAGCCGCGCCATCCGCCGCAACGAACGCCAGGTGTGCATCGGCCAGAAACAGGTCTGGTTCCTGCTGCAGATGCGCTGCGACGAGAGCGAGTTGAATCTGGAGCTGACCGAGACCCCGGAGTTCGACCATTGGCGCTGGGTCGACTTCTGGTATCCGGTGGAGCACGTGGTGCTGTTCAAGCGCGGCGTCTACGCGCGCGCGCTGCGGCATCTGGCGCCGTTGGCGCAGACCATCGCCGGGCCGGGTATCCGCGCCATGCCGACCCTGGCCCAGGAAGCGTGGATGCCAGGCAACAACGCCGGCCACGAGCGTCCGCGCAAGCGGGCGCGCAAGCACGGCGGGCCTTTGGCCGCCCGGATTAATAACGATTAACGCCCGGAATTGACAACCATTCTCACTTTGGGTTGAATGGCGGCAGGCGCAGTCCGCGCCGTTCGCCGCCAACGCCATCGTGTACGTCTGCATCTGCAATGGGGTCACCGATCGTCAGATCCGCGAAGCCGCCGACGCCGGCTGCCGCAGCGTGTCCGAGCTGACCATGCGCACCGGTTGCGGTGCCACCTGCGGTTCCTGCCTGGACATGGCCGGCGACCTGCTGGAACGCGCGCTGCTGCGCGAGCTGCCGTTGCCCCTGCTCGGCGGCATGGCCCGCGCCGCCTGAAAGTAGCGGTCCCGCGGCGCGGATGCGCAGCGGGATGATCACGATTCGCGTTCCTTCACGGCCGCGGCCGATTCGCTAAAGTCTGCGCTTTCCACGTATTAGCGAGCACTGCGATGAAGGGCGACAGCAAGGTCATCGAGTTCCTCAACAAGGTCCTCTACAACGAGTTGACCGCGATCAATCAGTACTTCCTGCACGCCAAGATGCTGAAGAACTGGGGGCTGAAGGAACTGGCCGAACACGAGTACAAGGAATCGATCGATGAGATGAAGCACGCCGACAAGTTGGCGGACCGCATCCTGTTCCTCGAGGGGCTGCCCAACTTTCAGGCGCTGGGCAAGCTGCGCATCGGCGAGAACCCGAAGGAAATCCTCGAGTGCGACCTGGCCCTGGAGCAGGACGGCACCACCGCCCTGCGCGACGGCATCGCCTACGCCGAGTCGATCCAGGACTACGTCAGCCGTCAGTTGCTGGCCGACATCCTGGAGTCGGAAGAAGAGCACATCGACTGGCTGGAAACCCAGCTGGATCTGATCGGTCGCATCGGCGAGCCGAATTATCTGCTGACCAAGCTCGAGGACTGAGCGGGTTGCTGGCCGTCTCGCCCAGTCATGGATGCTGGCACTCGTGTAGCGGCGGCTTCAGCCGCGACAGATCCTAAAAGTACCTACGGGTGAGACCTGTCGCGGCCGAAGCCGCTCCTACAGGGGGCCGCGGGCCGGTTATGGCGCGGCGCTTTCCGCGGCGTCGCGCAAGGTGTTGCGGTAGCCCTTCAGGGCCAGCCGCGCACGCGCGAATTCGGCGATGACCAGCGCCACCACGACCGCCGGGTGCTCCAATTGATGGGCGCGCACGCCGTCCTCGATGCGCGCGGCCGCAGCCGCCAGCGCCAGCGCGCCTACATTGGCCGCCGAGGACTTCAGCGTATGCGCCGCGTCGCGCAACGGGTCCAGTTGCGGGATCGCAGTGGCCTGCTCCATGCGTTGGATCAGCTGCGGCGCATCGCCCAGGAACACTTCGACGATCTGCGCGGTGGTCGCGTTGCCGGCGAGTTCGCGCAAGTCGTCGAGCACCGCGATGTCCAGCACCGGCAACGGTGTCGGCGGCAGCATCGGCGCCGGCTCGACGGCAGCGACGGCAGGCGCCGGCGTGGCGCTGGATGACGGCGCCGGCGCGGCCGCAGTTGCCGACGTAGTCGTCTGCGTCTCCACATCCGTCGCCAGCGTCACCGCTGCCAGCGCGGCATGTGCTGCGCGGTGCGGCAGCCAGCGGTGCAGGCATGCCGTCAGCAATTCGCGGTTGACCGGCTTGGACAGGTAGTCGTCCATGCCGGCCTCCAGGCAGCGCTGGCGGTCGCCGGCCATGGCATTGGCGGTCATCGCCACGATCGGCAGCCGCGGCCGTCCCGTCGCCGCTTCGGACTGGCGCCACTGGCGGGTGGCGGCGTAGCCGTCCAGCACCGGCATCTGGCAGTCCATCAGCACCAGGTCGTAGGCCTGCGCGTCCAATTGCGCCAGCGCGGCGGCGCCGTCGGCGGCGCTGTCGCTGCGGTAGCCGAGCACGTCGAGCAGCTTCTGTGCGACCAGCAGGTTGACCGGGTTGTCCTCGACCAACAGCAGGCGGTAGTCGGCGGCCGGCGAGGCCGGGCCGGCATGGGCGTCCGGGTCCGGCGCGAGGGTGGTCGCCGCTGTCGGCGCTGTCTCGGCGGCGTCCGCGGGATCCAGTTCCGCGATGGAATCGGGTAGCAGCAATCCTGCAACGGAAGGTGCGGCCGCCGCAGGCGCCAGCGCGAGCATGCCGCGCAGGTCCAGGTCCGTCGCCTGCCGCGACAGCAGCGCGCCGTGGGCGCGGATTTCATCGGGAATCTCCACGTCCCCGTACAGCCAGGTCATGCGCACCCCGTGCGATGCCGGCAAGCGCGCCACCGTGCGCTGCAACGCGCGTGCGCTCTGGCGCAGGCTGTCGAGGTCGCCGATCACCAGGTGGTAGGGCGTGTAACCGGGGCCGCCGGCGCGCAGCCGCTCCACCGCTTCCTGGGTCGAGTCGACCTTGCTCAGTTGCACGCCCCAGTTCGGCAGCAGGCCTTTCAGGCGCTGGTACAAGCGCAGGTCGGCGCCGACCAGCAGCGCGTGCAGCCGCGGCAGGCCGCCCTGGATCTGCGGCAGGTCGCCGATCACCTTCAGCAGCGGGATCTCGAACCAGAACGTGGCGCCGCGGTCGCTGACCGATTCCACGCCGATGCGCCCGCCCATCAGGTCGACGATGCGCTTGCAGATCGCCAGCCCCAGGCCGGTGCCGCCGTACAGGCGGGTGGTGGAGGCATCTGCCTGGGTGAAGGAGCGGAACAGCCGTTGCTGCTGTTCGGGGCTGATGCCGATGCCGGTGTCGCGCACCTCCAGTCGCAGCAGGTGCTGCGCAGGGGTTTCGCCGAGGCGGCGCACGCGCAGCTCCACGCTGCCGCGCGCGGTGAACTTGATCGCGTTGCCGATCAGGTTGCTCAGCACCTGCCGCAGCCGCACCGGGTCGCCGCGCACCGGCAGGCGCACCGCAGGGTCCAGCTGCAGGCTCACGCGCAAGCCCTTGGCCTCGGCTGAGCGCTGCATCAGGTGCAGCACGCCGTCGAGCAGGTCGCGCAGGTTGAAGCTGGTGATCTCCAGCTCCAGCCGGTTCGCTTCCAGCTTGGAGTAGTCGAGGATGTCGTCGACGATGCGCAGCAGTTGCAGCGAGGAGTCGTTGGAGGCGCGCAGCATCTCGCGCTGCTCGGTGCCGAGCTGGCCGCGCGCGATCAGTTCCAGCATCGGGATGATGCCATTGAGCGGAGTGCGGATCTCGTGGCTCATGGTGGCCAGGAATTCGCCCTTGGCCATCGCCGCGGCCTCGGCCGCCTGCTTGGCCTGCACCAGTTCCCGCTCCAGGCGCTCGCGCAGATGCACGTCGCGCTGCAGCGCGTCGCGTTCGGACTCGGCCAGCGCGGCGCGCGCCAGCGCCGCATCCAGCGCGCCGGCCTGCTGCCGCGCGCGCCAACCGGCGAGCAGGGCCAGCAGTGCGGCGGCACCGATGCAGGCCAGTGCCAGCAGTTGCCACGGCGGCGGTGGCGCCAGTGCCGGCACCGCCAGCAGCGCGCCGGCGGCGGCGCTCGCCGCGCTGGCCGCGGCCAGCCACGGCAGGGGCCGGCGCCGGTGTGCGGGCATCGCTACAGCACCGCGCTCTGGAAATCGAAGTTCATTTCGTCGCCGACCGACTGCACCAGGTTGCCCTGGATGAAATCGACCCCGCTCATCCACATCGCCGCGGCGGCCTGCGCTTCCTCGATCTGCTGGCCGATGATCAGCAGCCCGGCGCGGTGCGCCAGATCGATCGCGGCGCGCAACTGGTCGCGCAGTGCGGCATCGGCATGCGCGTTGGCGAAGCGCGCGGACAGGCGCAGGTAGCCCAGCGGCAACTGGTTGAGCAGTGCCTCGGCTTCGGTGCCGGGTTCGAACTGGCTGAGGCAGAACTGCACGCCCAGCGGCATCAGCCGGGCGCAGAACTGCTGCAGCGTCACCGTGTGAATCAGTGCGTCTTCCAGGCGCAGATCGATCACCAGCGAGGTGCCGGTGACGCCGCGCCGGTCGATCGCCTGGACCAGCCAGTCGGTGAAGGCGCCGCGCGCCAGCGTGCGCGAGGACTGCGACACGAACAGGCGCAGCGGCGGCGTGGCGTGCTGGTACAGGTGCAGCAGGCCGAGCGCGTGGTCCAGCACCTGCTGGTCGAGGTCGGCAATGCGCCCGCCGGCTTCGGCGGCGGGCAGTACCTGCCCGGCCGACAGCAGGGTGCCGTCGCGCTGGCGCAGGCGCAGCAGCACCTGGTATTGCGCGGTGTCGCCGCCGGCGACGGCGACGATCGGCTGGTAGGCCGGTTCCAGCTGGCCTTCGAACATGGCGATGCGGTCCAGGTCCTCTTCCTCGCGCGGCGGCGCGTACGCGGCCACGCCCTGCGGGTGCAGGCGCGCCTGCAGCGCGGTGCGCTCGACCGCTTCCAGCGCGATGCCGGCGTCTTCGAAGCCCTGCCCCAGGTCGGCATAGCCGATCGCGCAGCGCAGGTGCACGGTCTCGTCGTCGCGCAGCGGGAATGCATTGCTGGCCAGGGCTTCGCGCAAGGCCTGGGCGCGCTGCTGCAGCACGTCCAGGTCGCTGTCCTGGATCAGCAGCAGGAAGCTGTTGTCGTTGAGCCGGGCCAGCGGCTGCGGCGCGGTGGCGCTGGCCAGACGGCGCCCGGCCTGGGTCATCAGGCGTTCGAATGCGGCATAGCCGTAGCGTTCGCGCAGGCCCAGCGCGCTGGCGATCTCGATGAAGAACAGGCCGCCGCCGGCATCCGTGCGCAGCGCATCGCCGAGCAGCTGCAGCACGTGGGTACGGGTCGGCAGGCCGGTCTCGGGATTGTTCAGCGGCACGCTGTCGCTGGCGCTCTGCTGGCGCGCGCGGCGGATGCGGTTGGAGACCGCGGCGATCAGGTGCCGCGGGCGGATCGGCTTGGTCAGGAAATCGTCGGCGCCGCTGTCCAGCACTTCGTATTGCAGCTCCGGATCCGGGTCGCCGGTCAGGAACACGATCGGCAGCAGCTGCTGCTGCGGTTGCTGGCGGATCAGCGCGGTCAGCCGCATGCCGTCCAGGCCGGGCATGTGCAGGTCCATCAGGATCAGGTCCGGCCGGTATTCGGCGATCGCCTGCTGCACGCCTTCGGCCTGCATCTCCACCTGCGCCTGCATGCCGGCGCCGTGCAGCACACTCTGCGCGAACAAGGCCTGCGAACGGTCGTCTTCGACGATCAGGATGCGGTATGGCGCGTCCAGCGGCTGCGGCGGCGCGGCGCCTTCGCTGGCCGCAACCGAGGCGGCGGGCACTTGATCCGCACCGGCGGCGGCGATGCCGTCTTCCGTGCTCGCCGCCAGGTCGGGTGCCTGCGCGGGTGTGTCGGGCAAGGCGTCGGCGGCCCAGCGCCGCCAGTAGTGAGGCGGCGGGATCTCGGCACGGATGTTGCGCGAGCGCAGTTCGTCGCGGCTGGAAAGTGGTGCGGTGTCTGTTGCGGCCATCGTGTCTTTAGGGATCCTGAATGCGCGCCAATTATGCGATGAAGTTCACGAAGAGAGGGGGCCATCCCGGCTCGGCATGGCGACGGCGGCGTCCACGGGTGGCGCCAGCAGGCGGCGCACGCCGCGCCACAGCGTGCGCCACACCCACCACACCAGCAGCGCACCCAGCACGCTCGCCCCGAGTGATACGGCCAGCGCCAGCCACGGATGCACCAGGGCCAGCGCCAGCGTGGCAAGCACCACCGAATCCTCGGTCAGCGAGGCGATCCAGTTGCTGGCCGGTTCCGGCGAGGTATTCAGCAAGGCGCGCGAACCGGCCTTCAAGACATGGCTGGTGAGCGCGACGCCGGCACCGGTGGCCAGCGCGCCGGCGCCCAGCTGGCCGTCCTGGGACAGCGTGGCGGCGGCCAGGAACGCCCCGGCCGGGATCCGGGTCAGGGTCTGCAGCAGGTCCCAGGCCGAATCCACGCCGGGAATCTTGTCGGCGAAGAACTCGGCCAGGGCCAGCCCACCGGAGGTGCCGAGCACCCACCATGACTCGGTCGCCTGCAGTGCCGGCGGTAACTGCAGCCAGCCGCACAGGCCGGCCAGGCCGATTCCGAATACGGTCAGATAGACCCGGATGCCGGCCAGCCAGGCCAGCAGGATGCCGATTACGAAGAGGTGGGCGTCGGTCATGGCGAGGCGCTCCTGCAGATACGCGGGTGGCGGCCACTATCGGTCAAGCGTGCAGCGAAGGCCAGCGCAGGCGCGTGCCGGCTGGACGCGGCACGGCTGCGGCGGCGCTGTCCGGCGTCGCTCAAACGCGTGGCTTACACTAGCCGGCCGGCCCCCCCCCCCCCCCGCGAGGATCGACGCCGCTGCCGCCTCGGTGGCACGGCTTTGACGATGAACCGACCCGTCCCCCGTTTCCAGATCGTGCCCAACGGCGCCGCGCCACCGCGCGGACGCGCTCTGTGGCTGCTGGTCGCCATCGTGTGGCTGCTGTCGCTGGGCGGGACCTGGTGGCTGGCCAGCCGCAGGGCCGCGCCGCAGCTGGGCGCGGTGAAGACGCAGTTGGGCGAGGCCGAACGCAAGCTGCAGGCGCAGCAGCGGCAGATCGACACGCTCAACCAGCGCCAGGCCACGCTGGCGCGCTCGGACCAGATCAGCCGCGCCGCCAACAACGAGGTGCAGAGTTCGCTGGCCGAGCGCGACGAGGAGATCGCCGGGCTGCGCGCCGACGTGGCCTTCTACGAGCGCCTGGTCGGTGCCACCAGCCAGCGCAAGGGCCTGACCGTGCACTCGGCCGAGTTCTCGTCCGAGGCCGGCGGCACCTGGCACTACAACGTGGTGCTGACCCAGAACCTCAACCGCGGCGCGATCAGCCAGGGCCAGATGCGCCTGGCGGTGGAAGGCGTGCGCAGCGGCAAGCTGACCAGCGTGGGCTGGGACGAACTGCACCAGAAGAGCGGCGTGCCCGGGCAGGACTATTCGTTCCGCTATTTTCAGCAATTGGACGGCAGCGTGATCCTGCCCAAGGACTTCACCCCGCAGCGGGTGCGAGTATCGCTGTCCGGCGGCGGGGCGCCGGTCACCCAGACTTTCGATTGGACACTGGTCGGCAACGGCAAAGGGGAGTAGGCAGCTTATGTTCGGGAGCAACAAGAACGGCCGCAGCAGCGGCCAGACCGTGGTGGATACCCTGATCGGCGCGCAGGTGGTGATCCGGGGCGATTTGGTGTTCAGTGGCGGCCTGTACGTGGAAGGGCGCATTCTGGGCAAAGTGCTGGCCGAGGACGGTGCGCCGGCGACGCTGACCCTGTCCGAGCACGGCAGCATCGAGGGCGAGGTGCGCGCGCCGATCGTGATCATCAACGGCCAGCTGACCGGCGACGTCCATGCCGCCGAGCGCGTGGAATTGGCGCCGAAGGCGCGGGTGCAGGGCAACGTGCACTACCAGGTGGTGGAGATGAACGCCGGTGCGCAGGTGACCGGGCGGCTGATTCACGTCGGCAGCATGGCCGCGCTGGCCCCGCCGGAGCGTCTGGACGAGGACGCGGCGGACGCGCCGGCGCAGCGCGCGCTGAGCTCGGCCGACGCTTGATTCGGCTGCCGGCCGCCCCCATCCTGCTGCCATGAGCACCCTCGTTTCCCTGCCCAGCGCCGCGCCCGCACCCGACTACCAGTCGCTGGAGCGGCCGCTGAACTTCACCCAGGCCGCCGCGGCCAAGGTGCGCGAGCTGATCCGCGAGGAAGGCAACGACGCGCTGGCGTTGCGCGTGTACATCCAGGGCGGCGGCTGTTCCGGGTTCCAATACGGCTTCGAGTTCGACGAGAACCGCGCCGAGGACGATCTGTCGGTGCGCACCGACGATGTCACCCTGCTGGTCGATCCATTGAGCCTGCAGTACCTGATGGGCGCGGAAGTGGATTACAGCGAAGGCCTGCACGGCGCGCAGTTCGTGATCCGCAATCCCAACGCCAAGACTACCTGCGGCTGCGGCAGCAGCTTCAGCGTGTAGACACGCTGCGGCTTGCCGGATGCGCGGTTTGCCTGCACCCTGCGGCGCATGCCTGAGCTGACGCCTGCTAGCTTCGCCTTCGCCGACGCGGTCATCGACCGCGCCGATGCGCTGCGCAACGATGCCGATGCGCTGCGCCGCGCCTGGCCCGCGGCGCACCTGTTGCTGCTCGATGCCGACGGCAACGCCTACGCCGATGCGCATGGCCAGCCGCTGGCGCTGACCGGCGCGGCGCTGGGCGAGGTGGTCGAACAGGCGATCTTACTCGGCCTGCGCGACGGCGTCGTCTGGTTCGCGCTGGCCGCCGCCGCGCTCGAGGTGGACGTCAACCCGCCGCAACGCATCGATCTGCGCCGCGCCGCGGCCGAATGGCCGGCGTTCGCGTCGGGCCTGTTCGCCTATGCCCGCGGCATGTTGTATTGGCAGTCGCGCACCCGCTTCTGCGGCGTCTGCGGCGGCGCCATCGGGTTTCGCCGCGGCGGCTTCCTCGGCGTGTGCACGCACTGCGCGAGCGAACACTATCCGCGCGTGGATCCGGCGGTGATCGTTGCGGTCGGCGACGGCCAGCGGCTGCTGCTGGGGCGCCAGGCGAGCTGGCCGGCGCGGCGCTATTCGGTGATCGCCGGCTTCGTCGAGCCGGGCGAGTCGCTGGAGCAGACCGTGGCGCGCGAAGTGGCCGAGGAGACCCAGGTGCGGGTCCGGCCCGGCAGCTGCCGTTATTACGGCGCACAGCCATGGCCGTTCCCCGGGGCGCTGATGCTTGGTTTCAGCGCGTTGGCCGAGCCCGATGCGCCGCAGGTGGATGGCGAGCTGGAGGACGCGCGCTGGTTCGAGCGCGACGAGATCGGCGGCGCCCTGCAACGCGCGGCGGCGCATGGCGACAGCGCCGACGACGGGCGCGGCCTGCGCCTGCCGCCGCGGATCTCCATCGCGCGCGCGCTGGTCGAGGACTGGTACCACCGCGGCGGCGATCACGCCGCCTAGGCCACACTGCCACGCCGGCACTCGCCGTGGCACACGCTTCAGAACGGTCCCGGAGGACCTGCATGTTCACTACCCTCGTCGCTGTGATCGTCGCCCTGGTGCTGGGCCATGTCGCGCCCCGCATGGTGGCCTCGCTGCGCCGCTTCGATGCCTTTGGCGACTGGCTGGCGTGGCTGGATGCGCATGCCGGCGAAGGCAGCGGCTGGCGCGGCCGTTACGGCATCGCGCTGGCGCTGCTGCCGGCCTTGCTGCTGGTCGGCCTGCTGCAGTGGCTGCTCGCCGCGCCGCACCTGGGCCTGCTGGCATTGCTGTTCGGGGTGCTGGTGCTGACCTTCAGCTGGGGGCCGCGCGACCTGGATACCGATGTGGAAGCGGTGATCGAGGCCGACGATGTCGCCGCGCGGCGTGTCGTGGTCGCGCACCTGCACGCCGATGGCGGGCCGCTGCGCGAGGACCCGGCCGGGCTGGTCGAGGCGGTGGCGCTCAGCGCGTTGCGGCGCTGGTTCGCGGTGCTGTTCTGGTTTCTGTTGCTGGGGCCGTTCGGCGCGCTTGGCTATCGCCTGCTGGCGCTGGCTGCGGTCGGGCCGTATGCGCCAAGGCTGCCGTTGACCACGGCGCTCGGCGCACGCACCGCGCTGGCCGCGATGGAATGGCCGGTGGCGCAGCTGATGACTTTCTCGCTGGCGCTGGTCGGCAATTTCGAAACCGTGTTCGGCGCCTGGCGCGCGGCCGGCGGCAATCGCTGGCAGCTGGACAGCGGCTTCCTCGGTCCGGTGGCCTGCGCCAGCGTGCGCGGCGAACTGGACGCAGAGGCGCACGACTACAGCGATGCCGGCATGGTGGTGCCGGTGCTGCGGCGGCTGCCGGAATTGCGCGATGCGATGAGCCAGATCTGGCGGGTGCTGCTGCTGTGGCTGGTGCTGCTGGCGTTGCTGGTGATCGCCGGCTGGGTCAGCTGAGGCGCCCTAACCCGGCGCGAGCAGGGTGAATGGGAACCACGGCAGGTTGCGCGCGATCCAGTAGCCAGGTAGCGCCAGCAGCCAGAAATTCGGCCGCGATACCAGCGCGACCACCGGCGCGAACCACGCCGCGCGCCAGCCCGCCTTCCATGCGATCAGGCCCGGCAGCAGGGCCAGGCACAGCATCGCGCCGGGATTCATCGCGAAGGCGCCGAGCGGATCCAGGTGCACCAGGGCGTGCAGGGCGCGGGTCATGCCGCAGCCGGGACAGTAGTAGCCGGTGAGCGCATGGAACAGGCACGGCGCGAATGGATTGTCCGCGGCGTTGGGGTCGAACCGGTACAGCAGCGCGCCGCCGGCCGCCGCGAGGGCGGTGGCGGCGCCGAGGCACGCCCGTTGTTGCCAGGCGCGCATGCCGATCAGCTCATGTGCTGCATCTGGTTCACGTATTCCATGTATCTCTGCATGCCGCCGGTGGCGACCATGCCGATGTTGATCAGCAGGCCGATGATGGCCAGTGCGGTGGTCACCCAGCACCAGGTCTTGGCGCTGTTGGAGGCGCGGCGCGCGCCGTCCAGATCGCCCTGGTTGAGCAGCCCGTTGACCTTGCTGGAGAACACGATGGCGACGATGCCGGTGATGATCGACGGGCAGCACAGGCAGAAACCGAGCACCGTGGCGACGATCGCCCAGGCCAGATGGTTGGGGACCGCGCCGGGCGTGGGGGCGGGCGGCGGCGTGACGGGGCTGACGGTGCTCATGTGGACGTCCTTGAAGTTGAGTTCATGTGCAGTCTAGACGAGTAGCTGCGCGGAACCTAGAACGACTGTCGGGGTGCCGGCGGATTGGGTGTGGCGCCATGCGCGAACATGGCAGTGTGGGCGGCATCCCACGCGCCGCTGCCGCACCTACGCTGGGTTGTCGGCACCGGCGCCGCTAGCGCGGGATCGGGTGCAAGGGCCGCGTCGCGATCACTTCGCTCGCTTGCAAGCCGCTTCGTTTACGCCAGCCGGCGACGTTGGCGCCGGCGTCATCATGCCGCCATGAAAATGTCTTCCTCCCATGCCGCGGGCGATGCGGTGGCGGCCCATTGCCGGACAGACCGCTACGCGTCCGGCGCCGCGGCCGAGTCCCTGCACGAGGTGGCCGACGTGGCGCCGCCGCAGCACCCGCATGCGCCGCCTGATGGCGCCCTGCGCGAGTTGGGACGGCATGGCCGGCTCGGCTCGGGCCGCGTGTCGCGGCCGCCGCGTTATACCGCGCAGGCGGGGCTGCAGCGGGCCTTGTTCGGCGCGTTCTGGACCAGCGGCCAGGAGCGCATGCTCAGCGCCGCGGAGCGGACCCTGCTGCACCAGCTGAGGCCGTCCACGCCGGCCGCCGCGCAGGACTGCATCCTGTTCAGTGATCCGAACAAGGACCCGGACGACGTGGTGTCGTTCGTGATGGCCAAGCAACTGGAGATGCTGGGCCTGGCCCGCGTCGGCCATGTCGTCACCACTCTGGGGCCGCACGCGGTGCGCGCCGAGCGGGCGATGCTGGCCAAGGGTGTGTTCGGCGCGCTGGGCATGCCGGGGGTCGGGGTCGCCATCGGGCGCGAGTACGAGATCGGCGCGCGCCAGGCCGATCACGGCAGTTTCCTGTCGCGCGGCGCGCCGCTGTGCGCCGCGCACGCCGCTGTCGGCCAGGACAGTCTTGCCGGCATGCGCCAGAGCCTGCGCGATGCGTCCGGCAAGGTGACCTTGATCGCGATCGCCGGCATGACCGACGCCAATGCGTTGCTGGTGGCGGAACCGGATCTGGTCAGGCAGAAAGTCGGGCGGGTCGTGGTGATGGGCGGCATCGCGCGTGACAAGGACGATCAGGGCCTGGTATGCCCGGACGATCGCGCCTACAACAACCATACCGATCTGGCGGCCGCGCGCAGCTTCTATCGCCTCGCCCAGCAGTGTGGGATTCCGCTGCGCGTGGTGTGCAAGGAGGCCGCCTACAAGGCGGCGGTGTCGCCGCGCTTCTACGATGCGCTGGCCGCATCGGGGCATCCGGTCGGCGGATACTTGCGCGACATCCAGAAGGAATCGCTGAATACCCTGTGGGACAGGATCGGCAAGCGCGAAATCGGCAAACTGGATGAGCGCTGGTTCTACAACACGTTCATCGCGCGCGGCGACGACGCCGGCTTCGAACAATGGCATGCGCAACGGCCGCCGTTCGAGCAGATATGGGGCCAGGTGGAACGGTTGAATCTGTACGATCCGCTGACCTTGCTGGCTGCGCTGGACGGGCCTTCGCAGATGCTGTTCAAACCGCTGGGCGCGCACGCTTCGGGCAAGCCGCCGGTTGAGGTGATCGGCGCCGAAGAGGTGACCAGCCCGGACGCCGCAAGGACCCTGATGGCGGCCCTGTCAAAGCTGGCGCTGGCGACCGAGATCGGCTACGGGACGCGTTAAGCGCGGCCTTGCATCGGCCTGCTGTTCGCGCGCCCGCGGAGCCGGCATTTGCCGGTTCACGCGGCATCCCCGCGCAACTGCCGCACCTGCGCTTCCAGCCGTTCGGCGCTGGCCTCGGCGGCCGCCACCGGCGCGCCGGCGATCACCTCCACGTGCGCGCGGAAGCGCCGCGGCACGCGCATGCGCCGCAGCCGCGAGTCGCGCTTGCTCCACATGCTGGTCCACATGTTGCGCAGCGCCATCGGCAGCACCGGCACCGGCACCGCGCGGCGCTCGAGGATCTTCTCCACGCCCGACTTGAACTTGGCGATCTCGCCGTCCTTGGTCAATGCGCCCTCGGGGAAGATGCACACCAGTTCGCCCTCGGCCAGCGCCGCGTCGATGGCGTCGAACGCGCGCTGCATCAGCGCCGGGTCCTCGCGCGCGCCGGCGATCGGGATCGCCTTGGCGGTGCGGAAGATCCAGCGCATCACCGGAATGTTGAAGATGCGGTAGTACATGACGAAGCGCACCGGGCGCGGGATCGACGCGGCCAGCACCAGCGCGTCCATGTAGCTGACGTGGTTGCACACGATCAGCGCCGCGCCCTCGTCGGGCACGTGCCGCGCGATGCCGTGCACGCGCAGCCGGTACAGCGCGCGTACCATCACCCAGCTGAGGAAACGCATCAGGAATTCGGGGACGATGCTGAAGATCCAGATCGCCACCACCGCGTTGGCGATGGCCAGCGCCAGGAACACCTGCGGGATGCTCAGCCCGGGCATCGGCACGCGCACGCCGAACAGCGTCAGCTGCTGCATCTGCAGCGCGATGCCGACCATCGCGGCGATGACGATGAACATCGAGTTCTGGATGTTGAGCCCGGCGATGACCCGCGACAGCTCCGCCTTGGGCGTGCGGCTCTGGATCAGCGCGAACAGCGGCACCACGAACAGGCCGGTGCACAGGCCGATGCCGACCAGGTCGAGCATGATCCGCCAGCTGCCGGCCTGGTGCACGAACTGGCCGATGCCCAGCCCGGCCTGCAGCGCGCCGCCGGGGCGGGCGAAATACAGGTCGAGCATGAACGCGCTGATGCCGAACGCGCCCAGCGGCACCAGGCCGATTTCCACGGTGCGCCCGGACAGCTTTTCGCACAGCAGCGAGCCGGTGCCGGTGCCGATCGAGAACAGCGCCAGGGCGAAGATGTACAGGTCCTGCGCGCCGCCGAGATTGAGTTCGGCGTAGGTCGGCAACTGCGCGGTCAGCACCGTGCCGACGAACCAGAACCAGGACACGCCGAGCACCGCGTTGCGCACCGCCAACTGGCGCTGGGTCAGGCGCATGATCGCCAGCGACTCGGGCAGCGGGTTCCAGTTGATCTTCAGTTCTGGCGCGCCGGCATCGACCTTCGGGATCCGCCGCGCGACCAGGTTGCCGGTGACCGCCAGCGCGATCACCGCGGTGGCCGCGGCGACCGGGCCGTGGCTACCGGCGATCTGGAAGATCAGCCCGCCCAGGATCATGCCGCACAGGATCGAGATCGAGGTGCCCATCTCGACCAGGCCGTTGCCGCCGGTCAGTTCCTCCGGTTTCAGCACCGAGGGCAGGATCGAATATTTCACCGGGCCGAACAGGGTGGACTGCAGGCCGGTGCAGAACAGCGCGACCAGCAGCACCGCCATGTTCTCGGTCAGAAAGCCGACCGCGGCCAGCGACATGATCGCGATCTCCATCGTGGTGGTGATCACCACCAGCCGCGATTTCTCCAGTTTCTCGGCGATCTGCCCGGCCAATGCGGAGAACAGGAAATACGGCAGGATGAACAGCGCCGGTGCCAGGTTGGTGTACAGCGTGCGTTGCTCGGGCGTGACGCCCAGATAGAACAGCAAGCCGATGATCGCCTGCCGGTAGACGTTGTCGTTGAACGCGCCCAGTCCCTGGACCACGAAGAACGGCAGGAAGCGGCGCTGTTGCAGCAGGGCGAACTGGCGATGGCCGGACATGCAGGCTCCTTTGCGAACGCGCGCAGCCTAGCAGGTTCGTTGTGCGGCGGAGGCGTAACGTGGGGCGTGGCTGGGCCGCGCCGCGGCCGGTGCCGACGAGCGCCGTCTGCTGGGTGGACGAGTGCTGCCGTTCTGAAAGAGAGGGCATGGTGTCGTGCTTCGTTCGTCGCGACTGAAGTCGCTTCCACAGGGGATTCGCAGGTGGCGGGACGGGCATGCTGCGACGGGTTGTGGTGCGGCTAGCCGGTTTCGGCCGCGCCTGTCTGCTGCCGCAGCAGCGCGATCAGTGCGCGTGCGGCCGGGGTCGGGTCCGAGCGCCAGGTGGCGTAGGTCAGGAAGCGGAAGCGCTCGCGCAGCGCGACCACCGCCACGCCGCGCATCGCCGCGGCCATGGTCTGCGGCACGATCGCCACGCCCAGGTCCTCGACCACCAGCTGGCGCAGCAGGTCGGCGTGGGTGACCTCGTACTGCAGCCGCTGGCGCAGGCCGGCCTCGGCGAAGGCGCGGTCGATGATGCCGCGCACGCCGGCACCGGCGATCAGCCCGGCCATCGGCGCGTCCTCCAGTTCGTGCAGGGACACTTCGGCGCGCGCGGCGAACCGGTTGCCGGGCGCGGCGATCAGCGCCAGCGGTTCCTCGTGCAGCAGCAGGCGCTGCGCGGGCAGGACGATATGCGGGCCGACGCCGACCAGGGCCACGTCCAGCCGGCCTTCGCCCAGGTCGAGCAGCAGCGCATCGCTCATGCCGGTGCGCAGGTGCACGTCCACCGCGCGGTGCGCCTGGCCGAAGCGGCGCAGCAGGGCTGGCACCTGCACGGTGTTGAGCGAGGAGATCTGGCCGATATGCAGGCGCCCGCGTACCGTGCCTAGCGCCTGCGCCATCTCCTCGTGCAGGCGCTCGGCCGCGCGCAGCGTGGCGCGGGCGTTGTGCAGGAACACCTCGCCGGCGGCGGTCAGCCGCACCTGCCGCGCGCCGCGCTCGAACAGGCGCGCGCCCAGTGCCTCCTCGATCTTGGCGATCTGGTGGCTCAGTGCCGACTGCACCGTGTGGCAGCGCCGCGCGGCGGCGGTGAAGCTGCCTTCCTCGGCCACGGCGACGGCGAATTCGAATTGGCGCAGGGTCAGCATGGCATCTGCAAACAAGATGGATCTAGTGAAAACAATACATTGGAAAGATCGGTGACGTGTGCCCAGACTGACGCCATTCCTTCCGCACCCTTGGATTCCGCCCATGGACACGTCCCCGCATCCCCCCATGCCGCGCGGCCTGGTGCTGCTGATGGCCGCCGCCACCGGGCTGGCGGTGGCCAGCAACTACTACGCGCAGCCGTTGCTGGAGGTGCTGGCGCAGACCTTCGCGATCGACGTGCGCAGCGCCGGCGCAGTGGTCACCACCGCGCAGCTGGCCTACGCCGCCGGCCTGCTGTTGCTGGTGCCGCTGGGCGACCGCTTCGAGCGCCGCAGCCTGATCGTCGGCCTGTACGCGCTCAGCGCGGTGGGCCTGCTGATCAGCGCGGCCTCGACCAGCTTCGCGCTGCTGCTGCTCGGCACCCTGGTTACCGGGCTCAGCTCGGTGGCTGCGCAGATCCTGGTGCCGTTCGCCGCCACCCTGGCCGCGCCGCACGAGCGCGGGCGGGTGGTCGGCACGGTGATGAGCGGCCTGCTGCTGGGCATCCTGCTGGCGCGCACCGTGTCCGGGCTGCTGGCCGGCGCCGGCGGCTGGCATACCGTGTACTGGGTGGCCGCGGCGCTGATCCTGCTGGTGGCGGTGCTGCTGTGGTGCGCGCTGCCGCGGCATCCGGGCAATCCGCAGCTGTCCTATCCGCAACTGATCGGTTCGGTGCTGGCGTTGCTGCGCGACGCGCCGGTGTTGCGTTCGCGGGCGATCCTGGGCGGTTTGATCTTCGCCGGCTTCAGCATGTTCTGGACCACGCTGGCGTTTCTGCTGTCCGGTCCCGACTACCGCTACGGCACCGCCACGATTGGGTTGTTCGGCCTGATCGGCGCCGCCGGCGCGTTCGCCGCCAACCTGTCGGGCAAGTTGTCCGACCGCGGCGCCGGGCACTGGGTGGGCTGGGGCGGGCTGGCCATGCTGCTGCTGTCGTGGCTGCTGCTGGCCGCCGCGCCGCACTCGCTGTGGCTGCTGATCGCCGGGGTGCTGCTGCTGGACGTGGCGGTGCAGGGTGTGCACATCGGCAACCAACATGTGATCTACCAACTGGATCCGAAGGCGCGCAACCGCATCACCTCGGCCTACGTCACCTGCTATTTCATCGGTGGCGCGATCGGTTCCAGCCTCGGCACCGCCGCCTATGCCTACGCCGGCTGGCGCGGGGTGGTGGTCGGCGGCACGGCGCTGGCGGTGGCGGCGCTGCTGTGGATGGGCCTCAGCGTGCGGCCGGCACCGCCGGCGGCGCCGCTGGCGCCGCTGCCGGAGCGGTGACCGCATGCGCGGCGGCGCGCAGCTTGGGCAGCAGGCGCAGGGTCAGCGCGAGCTGGTTGCGCACCAGTCGGCGCTTGGCGTCGTCGATCCTGTCCTCATCCTCCAGCGCATCGGCCATGCCCAGCTCGGCCGCTTCGTCGGCCGGCGGTAGCGCCTGGCGTTGCGCCAGTGCGTCGGCGATCGCGCCCAGGGTGTCCTGCAGGTAACCGCCGGCACGGTCGATGACCGGATCGGCCTCGCCGGCCAGCGCGGCGCGGTGCGCGCCCAGCGCCGACAGGTAGCCGAGCAAGGTGTTGGACAGGGCCAGGAAGCGGAAGCCCGCATCCAGGTTGCGGCGGTAGTGGCCGGGTTCGCGCAGCATGTTGGACAGCGCCACCGACAGCGCGGCGTCGGCGTTGTGCATGTCGCGCCGGGCGATGCGGTACGGCAGGTCGTCGCGCATGCCGCTGCGGTATTGCTCCAGCACCTGCGCCAGGTAGCGCGCGCAGCTGGCCAGCACCGTCGCCATCACCTGGTTGAGGCGCCGGCCCTGCCAGTCGGGCAGGATCAGGAAGGCCGCCGCCGCGGCGATCGCGCAGCCGATCAGGGTATCGACCAGGCGTGGCCAGATCAGCACGAAGCCGTCGCCGAGCAGGTTGAAGCAGAACAGCGCCATCACCGTGATCGCGGCGGTGGCCAGCATGTAGCGGTCGGTGCGGGTGACGAAGAACAGCAGCGCGCCGAACAGCGCGAACAGCAGCTGCAGTTCGGTGCCGGGGAACAGCTGCATCAGCGCCCAGGTCGCGATCAGGCCGATCAGCGTGCCGGCGATGCGCTGCGCCAGGCGCAGCCGGGTGGCGCCGTAGTTGGGCCGGCACACGAAGGCGGTGGTGAGCAGGATCCAGTAGCCGTTGCTGGCGTGGATCGACTGCATGATGGCGTAGCCGACCACCAGTGCGATCGCCATGCGCAGCCCGTGCCGGAACAGCACCGAACCCGGGGTGAGCTGCTGGCCGACGCGCACCAGCATTTCGCGCAGGGTGTGCGGCGAGGAGTCACGCAGGCGGGTGTCGAGGGTGTCGCTGGTAGTGTTCGATTGCGCGGCCTCGGACAGCCGCCGCTCGATGCTCTGCAGGTTGGTGACCAGCAGTTCCAGCGAGCCGAGCAGCCGCGCGTGGCGCGGATCGGCCTGCGTGTGCAGGAAGTCCAGCGACTGGCGCAGGTCGGCGGTGGCCTGCTGGGTCTGTTCGCCGTATTCGAACGGATGGCGCAGCCGGATCGCCTCGCCCAGCGCGGTGCAGGCCTTGCCCTGCAGTGCCAGCAGGCGCTGGCAGCGGTACAGCACGTCGCTGTGAAAGAACGCGTCGGTCAGCGCTTCGTAGGGGTAGTGCGAGGAGCTGGCGCGCTCGTGGAAATCCTGCGCCATGTAGTACAGCCGGAAGTACAGGCCGGACTGCACGCCGGGCCGGCCGGAGCGGCCGAAGCGGCTCATGATCGCGGTCTTGGCCGCGTTCAGCGCCGCCACCACGTGCGCGTTCTGCTCGGCCAGCGCCAGCCGCCGCGCATGCAGGTCGCTCTGCCGCACCGGTTCGAACAGCGCGGCCTTGAGCCGCAGGTAGCGGCCGAGTTCGAAGAACAGCCGCGACAGCCGCTCGCGCACCGGGCGGTTGGCGAACAGCACGGTCCACAGGATCGACAGCAGCCCGTACCAGGCCGCGCCGAGCATCAACAGCGCGATGCCGTGCCAGGCGCTGCCGCCGACGTGGCCGGCGCGGCCGCCATGGTCGATGCCGATCATCGCGTAGATCGCCAGCGCCACGGTGGCCTGGGCGATGGAGGCGTAGCGTTCGCCGAGCGCGCCTAGCAGTGTCAGGGCGAAGGTGGACAGCGCCATGCCGGCGACGAACGCCAGCGGGTACGGGAACAGCAGCACCACCGCGGCCGCGGCGGCGGCGAAGCACAGCAGCGACAGCAGTACCGACTTGATCCGGCCCAGCCAGTTGTCGTCGGTCTCGGCGATGGCGCTGGCGATGGCGCCGAGGAAGATCGCCGGCAGCGCGGTCAGGTGCTGCTGCTGCCAACACACGCCCATCGCCACGCCCAGGGCGATGAACACGCGCAGGCCGTAGCTGGCCTTTTCGTGGGCCCACAGGCGGCTGAGGCGGGTTTCGATCGAGGGTTTCGGCACGGCGACACGATAACGCAAGGCTGGCGCGCGCAGTATCGCAGCCGGCGGCGGATCGGCGCACCGCGGTGCTGTCCCGCTCAGATTTTCAGTTGCCGCAGGCGCGCCTCGAGCAGCCCCGGGAAGCGTTTGAACCAGGTCTGGTTGAACGGCGAGGGGTGCGGCAGCGGATGCAGGGTGAAGCGCCGCGTTGCGCCGGTCTCGGTGTGCAGGCCGACCCCGATGTGCGCGCTGAAGCGCGATTCGCTGGCCTAGAACGCGTCCTGCGTGTATGCCGCCGTGCCGATGCCGCCGGTGTGTGCGGCCAGTGCGCGGAATTGCGCGCGGAGGTCGGGATCCAGCGCCATGGAGTGTCCTCGAATGCCAATGGTGTCGCCTGTAGGCGCGGCTTCAGCCTCGACAACTCCCGAAGCCGGAAGGCCCGCCGCTGCGCTCGTCGCGACTGAAGTCGCTCCCACAAGGGCTCCACCGGCGCCGTGGAGCGGCGAGGCCTCTTGTGGAAGGGACTTCAGTCCCGACTGCATGCCGCTTCGGAAAATGCACCACTCCGCTCGTCGCGGCTCAAGGCAGTTGCTCCTACACAGGGGCGGCGTGCGGCCTATTCGCCGCGTTCGCGCGCGATCGCGCGCCAGCCGATGTCGCTGCGATGGAATTCGCTGGGCCACCGGATCTGCGCCACGCCGGCATAGGCATTGCGCTGCGCGTCCGACACGCTGTCGCCCAGCGCGGCCACGCACAGCACGCGACCGCCCGCGCTGAGCACGCGGCCCTGGCCGTCCAGCGCGGTGCCGGCATGGAACACCTTGGCGCTGGCCGGCACGTCGTCCAGGCCGGAAATCGCTTCGCCGGTGACCGGCGTTTCCGGGTACGGCGCCGCCGCCAGCACCACGCCCAGCGACGGGCGCGGATCCCACTGCGCTTCGGTCGCGTGCAGGCGGCCATCGATCGCCGCCTCGACCAGCTCCAGCAGATCCGATTGCAGGCGCAGCATCACCGGCTGCGTTTCCGGATCGCCGAAGCGCACATTGAACTCGATCACCTTCGGCGCGCCGCTGGCGTCGATCATCAGCCCGGCATACAGGAAACCGGTGAACGGCACGCCGTCGGCGATCATGCCCTGCACGGTCGGCTCCACCACCTCGCGCATCACCCGCGCGTGCACCTGCGGCGTGATCACCGGCGCTGGCGAATACGCGCCCATGCCGCCGGTGTTGGGGCCGCTGTCGCCGTCGCCGACGCGCTTGTGGTCCTGGCTGGTGGCCATCGGCAGCGCGGTGGCGCCATCGACCATGGAGATGAAGCTGGCTTCCTCGCCGTCGAGGAATTCCTCGATCACCACGCGCGCGCCGGCATCGCCAAAGGCATTGCCGGACAGCATGTCGCGCACCGCGGCCTCGGCCTCGTCCAGGGTCATCGCCACGATCACGCCCTTGCCCGCAGCCAGGCCGTCGGCCTTGACCACGATCGGCGCGCCTTTGTCGCGCACGTAGGCCAGCGCCGCGTCCACCTCAGTATGTACTTCATAGAACGCAGTGGGGATGCCGTGGCGGGCGAGGAATGCCTTGGCGAAAGCCTTGCTGCCTTCCAGCTGCGCGGCCTTGGCGCTGGGGCCGAAGATGCGCAGGCCGGCGGCGCGGAAACGGTCCACCACGCCCAGCACCAGCGGCACTTCCGGGCCGACCACGGTCAGCGCGACGCCTTCGGCCTGGGCCAGTGTGAGCAGGCCGTCCAGGTCGTCCACCTTGACCGCCACGTTGCGGCACTTGGCTTCAGTGGCGGTGCCGGCATTGCCCGGGGCGACCAGCACTTCGCTGACCCGCGGGGATTGGGCGAGTTTCCAGGACAGGGCGTGTTCGCGGCCGCCGGAGCCGATGACGAGCAGTTTCATTGGAGTGCCGGGAATGGGAAGTGGGGAATAGGAAATGGGAAAAGCGACGGCAAGGCAGCAGCGGGCGCGTGGCTAGGGCCGGTGGCAGGGAGCGGTCAGGGAATCCGCTTTTGCGACTCCCCATTCCCCACTCCCGAATCCCGGCACCTCAGTGCCTGAAATGCCGCACGCCAGTGAACACCATGGCGATGCCGTGTTCGTCGGCGGCGGCGATCACCTCGCCGTCGCGCATCGAGCCGCCGGGCTGGATCACCGCCTTGATGCCGGCCGCCGCCGCCGCGTCGATGCCGTCGCGAAACGGGAAGAACGCGTCGGAGGCCATCACCGAGCCCTGCACTACCAGCTCCGCATCGGCCGCCTTGATCCCGGCGATGCGCGCCGAATACACCCGGCTCATCTGCCCGGCGCCGACGCCGATGGTGCGGTGGTCCTTGGCGTAGACGATGGCGTTGGACTTGACGTACTTGGCCACCTTCCACGCGAACAGCAGGTCGGCGAACTGCGCTTCGGTCGGCGCCAGGCGGGTGACCACCTTCAGTTCGTCGCGGCTCACCACGCGATCGTCGGCGGTCTGCATCAGCAGGCCCGAGCCGATACGCTTGGTATCGATGAAACCGCGGGAGGCCGGCGCCAGCGGGATGCGCAGCACGCGTACATTGGCCTTCTTCTTCGCATATTCCAGTGCACCCCCGTCGTAGTCCGGGGCGATCAGCACCTCGACGAACTGGCGGTCCAGGATGACCTTGGCAGTGGCCGCGTCCAGCGGGCGGTTGAAGGCGAGGATGCCGCCGAAGGCGCTGGTCGGATCGGTCGCATACGCCAGTTCGTAGGCATCGCCGCAGGCCGCGCCCACGGCCACGCCGCACGGGTTGGCGTGCTTGACGATGACGCAGGCCGGCGCGTCGAACTGGCGCACGCATTCCCAGGCCGCGTCGCTGTCTGCGATGTTGTTGTAGCTCAGTTCCTTGCCCTGCACCTGCTGGAACGTGGCCAGCGAACCCGGCGCCGGATGCAGGTCGCGATAGAACGCGGCCTGCTGGTGCGGGTTCTCGCCGTAGCGCAGGTCCATCACCTTGACGAAGCTGCCGTTGCTCTGCGCCGGGAACGCGCTGCGGCACACGCCGGCCTCGTTGTGCTCGACCACCGCCGACAGGTAATTGCTGATCGCCGCGTCGTACTGCGCCACGCGATTGAACGCGGCCACCGACAGCGCGAAGCGCCTGGCCGCCGACAGCTGGCCGTCGTGCGCCTCCAGGTCGGCGAGCAGGTCGGCGTATTGCCCCGGATCGGTGGCCACCGCCACGCGCGCAAAGTTCTTCGCCGCCGAGCGCAGCATCGCCGGGCCGCCGATGTCGATGTTCTCCACCGCCTCGGCGAGCGTGCAGTCGGCCTTGGCGGTGACCGTCTCGAACGGATACAGATTCAGCACCAGCAGGTCGATCGGGGCGATGCCGTGTTCGGCCATCACCGCATCGTCGCTGCCGGCGCGGCCGAGCAGGCCGCCGTGCACCAGCGGGTGCAGGGTCTTGACCCGGCCGTCCATCATTTCCGGGAAGCCGGTCAGCTCGGCCACGTCCTTGACCGCCAGCCCCGCCTCGCGAATCGCCTTGGCGGTGCCGCCGGTGGACAGCAGCTCCACATCGCGCGCGGCCAGCGCGCGGGCCAGGTCGATCAGGCCGGTCTTGTCGGAAACGGACAGCAATGCCCGGCGCACGGGCAGGAAATCGGAGGGCATGGGGGCAGGGCACACATTGGAGCGGGGAGCCGATATTGTAGGCTGCGCCGCCCCGGCATGGACCCTCAGGACCCCGCAATGGTGTCGATCTACGCATTGAAAGGATGCTTCCAGGATCTGCTGCGGCCGGGGGTGCGCGGCCTGTACCGACTCGGCGCGACCGCCAACCAGGTCACCGCGGGCGCGGCCGCGGTGTCGCTGCTGGTCGCCGCCTGGGTGTTCTGGCGCGCGCCGGCGCAGCCGCTGTGGTACGCGCTGCTGCCGGCGTGGATGCTGCTGCGCATGGGTTTGAATGCCATCGACGGTATGCTGGCGCGCGAGTTCGGGCAGCAGTCCAGGCTGGGCGCCTACCTCAACGAATTGAGCGACGTGATCGCCGATGCGGCGCTGTATCTGAGCCTGGCCAGCGTGCCCGGCGTGGGTGCCGGTTGGCTGTGGGCGCTGGCGCTGGCGGCGGCATCGACCGAGTATGCCGGGGATTGGGGTTGATGGTCGGCGCCGCAAGGCGCTACGACGGGCCGATGGGCAAGAGCGATCGCGCCTTCGCCATCGGCCTGCTGGGGTTGCTGCTGGCCGGCGGCTGGGTGGGGGCGAAGACGGTGGACGGGTTCGCGATGGTGTTGGCGGTGCTGTGCGCGGCGACGGTGCTGCGGCGCGTTGCCGCCGGCCTGCGCGAGGCCGCGCAGCGCCGCCGCGATCCGATCGAGTGCCTGTGCGAAGCGGTCGATGGCGGCGGCTCGCTGATCCTGTTTCCGGAAGGCACGCGCAACACCGAGGAAGGCGTGCTGCCGTTCAAGAGCGGCATCTACCATCTGGCGCGGCATCGGCCTGAACTGGAATTCGTGCCGGTGTGGATCGACAACCTGAAGCGGGTGATGCCCAAGGGCAAGTGGTTGCCGCTGCCGCTGTTGTGCACCACCACCTTCGGCGAGCCGCTGCGGCTGGGCGCTGGCGAGGACAAGCACGCATTCCTGGAACGCACGCGTGCGGCGTTGCTGGCGCTGTCGCCGGAACAGATGGAGGCCGCGCGATGAGCACGATCGCCTTCAGCGACCACCTGCAACAATCCTCGCTGCGGCAGCAGACCATCTGGCTGTTCCTCGGCATTGCCGCGGTGCTGCTGCTGGCCACGCTGATGTCCGAAACGCTGCGCTGGCGCGCGCGGGCGCCCCAGCGCGGTGCTCGACAATCTGGTGGCGCGGATCGCGCGTGGTGGGTGATGGCCGCGGTGGTGGCGCTGGCGTTCGTGTTCGGACGCATCGGGGTGATCGTGCTGTTCGCGCTAGTGTCGCTGTTCGCGCTGCGCGAGTTCATCACCCTGGCGCCGACCCGGCGCGGCGACTACTACGCGCTGCTGGCCGCGTTCTACATCGTACTGCCGTGACAGTACTGGCTGGTGTGGAGCGGCTGGTACGGGCTGTACACGGTGCTGATCCAGGTCTACGCGTTCCTGATGCTGCCGATCCTGGCCACCATCGGCCGCGACACCACGCGCTCTCTGGAGCGCACCGCGAAAGTGCAGTGGGGGCTGATGATCTGCGTGTTCTGGATCTCGCACGTGCCGGCGCTGCTGAACCTGGAGATTCCCGGCTACGCAGGCCGCAACCTGTTGCTGTTCGCGTTCCTGGTGATCGTGGTGCAGTCCTCGGACGTGCTGCAGTACGTGTGGGGCAAGCTGATCGGCAAGCGCCTGATCGCGCCGAAGCTGTCGCCGTCCAAGACTGTGGAAGGCTTCGTCGGCGGCATCCTGTCGGCGAGCCTGCTCGGCGCGGCCTTGTGGTGGATCCCCCGTTCTCGCCGCTGCAGGCGTTCGCGCTGGCGCTGATGGCCAACCTGATGGGCTTCGTCGGCGGCCTGGTGATGTCGGCGATCAAGCGCGACCGCGGCATCAAGGACTGGGGCTACATGATCGAAGGCCACGGCGGCGTGCTCGACCGGCTGCACTCGGTGTGCTTCGCCGCGCCGGTGTTTTTTCACTTGATTCGGTATGGGTGGGTGTGAAGGGGGCCGGGACTCGGGACCGGGGACTCGGGACTCGTGGATGCGCGCGAGTGCACTGCATTGCTGCTTTTCTGTAGCGGCTTCAGCCGCGACCAGGCGCGACCGGTAACGCCCCGGTCGCGGCTGAAGACAGTTGCTCCTACAGGAAAGCGGCCGGGCTGGAATAAAAAAGCCGCCTTTTCTGCAGAAAAAGCGGCTTTTTTATCAGATCGCTTGACGGTGATTCATACGCGGACATGATCCTGCAGTCCCGAGTCCCGAGTCCCGAGTCCCGAGTCCCGAGTCCCGAGTCCCGAGTCCCGAGTCCCGAGTCCCGAGTCCCGAGTCCCGAGTCCCGAGTCCCGAGTCCCGAGTCCCGAGTCCCGGCCTCACGCCAACCCGTATTCCTTGAGCTTCTTGCGCAACGTCGCGCGATGGATGCCCAGCATCGCCGCGGCGCGGCTCTGGTTGCCTTCGCAGTGGTTGAGCACTTCCACGAACAATGGGATCTCCATCTCACGCAGCACGATCTCATACACGTCGTCGGCATCGCAGCCATCGAGATCGCGCAGGTAGCGGCGCACGGACTGGGCCACGTGTTCGCGCAGCGGCGGCTTCGGCGCGCCGCGACTGGAGTCAGGACGAGTGGTGGCGGCGTTCAAGTTCGGCGGGTCCCCGGATGACGGCGGCGCCGGAGAGCTGGAGGGCCGGCGCGGGGGAACGAGTCTAGCGCGTGGCCTGCCTCGCTGCCATGGCGGATCGTGGTGCCACAGTGTTTCAGTGGAAGTCGAAACTGAATGCCGCAGTTTCCGCCGCCGGTTCGCGCACCTGGAACGTCACCTGTGCGCTCTGCCCGGGTGCCAGCGTCGCCGCCTCGGGACGGGTGCGGCCCAGGTAGTCCTCCGGGCGCAGCACGCGGCTGCCGATGGTGCGGCCGTCGGCATCGGCCAGCGACAGTTGCAGCAGCGGCCACGCCTGCGCCCAGCGCGCGTCGTTGCGAAACGTGGCCTGGATCTGCAGCGTGCCGGCCCGGCCGGGCAGCGGCCGCACTTCGCGGCTGAGCATGGTGAACGCGCCCGGCTCGCGCCACGGTGGCAGGCTGCAGCGCAGCACCTGGCACACGCCGGCCACCCATGGCCGCCAGCGCGCGTCGGCCCCTAGCCGTTGCCGGTCGGCGATCAGGATCTGCAAGGCCAGCAGCAGGCCCAGCCCGGCCAGTGCGATCCACTGCCAGGGCGCGGCGTGCAGCACCGGCCGCCGCGACGCGCTGCTGCGCTGCATGAAGCTGGGCGTGGCGGTTGCGCTGGCGGGCGCGGCGCTGGCTTGCGGCGCTGGCGCTGGCTGCAGCGCCGCTTCCGATGCCAGTTCCGATTCCGATTCGGATGCGCCAGGGAGGGATGCCAGCGACGCGTCGGCCTCATAAGCAAGGGGGGGCGAGTGAGCCGTGGCGGCGAGCGAAGCGTCTGGGGCCGCGCTGGACGTGGCTGGCGCCACTTGCGCTGGCGTTGGTACGGCATCGGCGTGCTGCGCAGCGCCGGCGCCACGCGCCTGGGCCGGGCTGGCCGCCGCGCCCGGCTCGGCATCCGCTGGCGCGGTAGCATCGGCCTGTTCCGGCGCGGGCCGCGCGGGCTGGCGCAGCAGGGTCGCGAGGCTGGGGCGGGGCGGGCTGGGATCGGGCATGCGGAGGCGACGGCGGCAACGAGAACGCTATTCAAGCACGCGCGGCAGCGGGCTGCAGCGCGGTCGTGGCCTGGTGCAGGAGCGGCTGCAGCCGCCACAGGCACCTTCGGCAAGTTCTTCTCGCGGCTGATGGCCCGAGGCCACCCAGAGCCGCTCCTGCAAGAATGCCGGGAGCGGCCCGCTCAGCGCCGGGTCTTACCGATGCCGATCAGGTCCAGCAGGCCGGCGCGCTGGCGTGGGCTCAGGGTTTCGAAGCCGTCGAGCAGGCGTGCCTGCTGGTCGGACAGGTGCCGGTAGTGCAACGCTTCCTCGGCCACCGACAGCGGCTCGCCGAACACGCGTTCGCCGCGGCCTGTGGCCAGGTATTCGAAGGTCATCCCGCTGCGGCGGGCCAGGGCGCTCAGGTGTTCCACCGCCGGCGCGGTGCCGTCGGCCATTTCCCACTGCGCCACGGCGCTACGGGTCACCGCCAGGTCCAGCGCGAGGGCTTCCTGGGTGAGACCGGTCAGCTTGCGCGCTTCGCGCACCCGTTCGTACAGCTTGCTGCTCACACTCACCTCCGCGTGGGAGGCGAGATATAGCCGTGCCGGCCGGGAAAGTTGGTTCGTACGGCTTTCAATGACCGTTTTGTTGTTGATACTGTCGTCTGCGATGGCTGTGCGCAGTGAAGACGCCGGGCTGCCCGCGCGGTCCCTGCCAGCGCCATCGACCGACCCGCTGCCATGGACCAGGACGCGCCGATGCACACACAGGATGCCCCACCGCAGGACACTGACCGCCCCCGTTTCGCGCCCGCGCCGCCGCCCGCGTCGCGCCGCCCAAGGCCGCCACCGGGGATCGGCGCGCACCGCTACCGGATCTGGGCCGACGCCGGCGACGGGCGCTGCGCCGTCAGGCAGGGCTGGTCGTGGCGGGTGTTCGCGCTGCCGTATCCGCCCGCGCCGCTGCCGCCCGCGCTATGGCTGCTGCTGCATGCCGCGGCCTGGGTGGTGGTGGTGCAGGTGCTGGGCGTGGCCGCGGCGTTCGGATTGGCGCTGGAATTGGCCTGGCGGCTGCCGCGGGCGCGGCGCGGCCATTGCTGGCACGAGCGCCGATTGCGTGCGCTGGGCTGGCGGCCGTGCACGCGGGTGCTGGCGATCCATGCCGAGGCGGCGCTGCTGACCGCGGCGATCCGCAGCCTGGCCGCCGGGCGGCGTTGAGCGCCGGCCGCGCCAGCGCGCTGGCGTCCCGGTGCGGGCCGGCCTCAGCTGCGGCGCACGCCGTCGATGCGCATCCAGTCGCCGTCCTGCTCGGCGCGCAATTGTTCGAACCAGGGGGCGTAGCGCTGCAGCAGCTCCGGTTCCTGGCCGTGCAGGATGCCGGACAGGGCGATGCGCCCGCCCGGCGCGACGCGTTCGGCCAGGGTCGGCGCCAGCGCGTCCAACGCCGAGGCCAGGATGTTGGCGACCACCACCGGATAGGTAGCCACCGGCTCGTCGGCCGGCAGGTGCACCACCAGGCGCGTGCCGACGTCATTGCGCTCGGCGTTGTCGTGCGTGGCCAGCAGCGCCTGCGGGTCGTTGTCCACGCCCACCGCCGCCGCCGCGCCCAACTTCAGCGCGGCCAGCGCCAGGATCCCGGAGCCGCAGCCGAAGTCGAGCACCCGCGCCTGCGCCAGGGCGCCGTCGGCGGCCAGGGCGTCGAGCCAGCGCAGGCACAGCGCGGTGGTCGGGTGGGTGCCGGAGCCGAACGCCAGGCCCGGATCCAGCCTCACCACCGCGGCATCGGCGCCGCGCGCTTCTTCCGGCAGCTCATGGTTCCACGGCACGATGAAGGTGCGCGCGCCGAAGCGCATCGGCTGGAACTGGTCCAGCCAGGCGCGTTCCCAGTCCTGGTCGTCGACCTTACGGAACGTGGCCTGGGCCCAGTCCAGGCCCGGGTCGAACGCCTCCAGCGCGGCCAGCAGCAGCAACGCGTCCTGCTCGGCGGGGAACAGCGCGCTGAGCACCAGCGTGCCCCACAGCGGGGTCTCGCCGACGCCCGGTTCCAGGATCGCGCGCTCGTTGCTGGTGTCGGCCTCGGCGTCGAGCAGGGTGACCGCCAGCGCGCCGACGTCCTCCAGCGCGTTCTCGTAGCGGGGCTGGGTAGTATCGGTGCAGCGCACAGTCAGTTCGAGGAACGGCATCGGTCGGGCACGCGGAGAAAGGACCGCGCATCTTAGACGACCGCCGCGGCGGCTCGAACCGGCGACCGCCGTGACCGCGGCCGCCACTGCCTGGCGTGGCCCGCCAGCGGCTGCGCTAGCTAGACTGCGCCACTGCGGCGTCCGACGGTCGCAGCGGGCCCGGCCGCCCTCGTCGCCCGTTGCCCAGATCGCCTACGCGCATGCCCTTCGCCATGTCCCGCAAAACCTGGCTGTTGCTGGCGCCCGCTGCGTTGCTGCTGGGCGTGGTCGGCTATCGCCTGGTGCTGCTGGCGGCCGCGCAGGCGCTGCCGCCGGTGGCCGCCGCCGCCGCGGCCACCCAGGTTGCGATAGACGTGCCGGACCAGGACCAGCGTCGGCGCAGCTCTGTGCAGGCATTGCCGGCGGCGTCGCCCGACCGCCGCGCCGCGCTGGAGCGCAGTCCCGACCTGTACCGCACCGCGCAGCAGCTGTCCGCCGCCGCCGCGCAGGGCGATGCCGATGCGTCCTGGCTGCTCAGCCGCATCTACGACTACTGCGGCGGCTATGCCATGGACCCGGCCGGCTATACCGCCGACACCCGCGCGATCGATGCGGCGCAGTTGCCCACGTCGGCGCGGATGACGGTGGCGCGCGCGCGGGTCGGCCGCCGCTGCGCCGGCTTCGTGCCCGGCGACGGCCTGACCCGTCAGGCCATCGTCGCCCAGCGCGTGCAGGCCGCGCGCCGCGGCAACCTGGCCGCGAAGGCGGCGTTGCTGACGTTGGGGCAGCCGCTGCAGGCGTCGGCCGGCTACAAGCGCGATCTGGTTCAACGGATGCGCGCCTCCGGCGACCCGGATGCGTACCTGGCGCTGGCGCCGGCGATGGGCCTGGCCGCCAGCGGCGACGACAGCCTGGACGAGCGCATCGCCGGCACCGCCTTCACCGAACTGGCCTGGCAGCTGGCGGCCTGCCGGCTGGGGGCTGGATTGCGGCCCGGACAGCGAGCTGATGACCCGCTATTGCGCCAACGGCGGGATCTGCTCGCAGGACCCGACCCAGGATTTCAGCAGTTTTGTTTACGCCGCCGCGGTGCCGCGGCAAGGCACGGACACGATGAACGAGATGGTCAACCTGTTGGTGGAGACGACGGCGACAGGAGCGGGCTCATGAATTACCGGCGATGGTTGCACGGTGCCAAGTTCTGGTTCTGGGTGCTGCCCCTGGTCGCCTATTCGGCGGCGGCGGCCGGCTTGCTGCTGATCGACACGCCTGAACAGCGCTACCGCGGCCTGTCCAAGGTCGAGCGGACCACCGCACACGCCACCCCGGACCTGCGCCGCGCCGGCGCCGCGCAGGTGGCGGCAATCTACCGCGCCCGCAGCGGCATGCCGTTCTCCACCCTGAGCCCGGGCAGCACCTTCCAGATCGTATGGCCGGACGGCTCCACCGACACGGTGATGATCGTCAGCCCAACCTCGACCCTGGGCGCCGAACCGGTGCCGGGGATGCAGGCGAAATAGCCGGGAATGGGGAGTGGGGAATCGCAACGGCCGGTTCCCGGCCCTGCGCTGTCGTGCGCGACCTGGGCGCGGAGCCTGTAGCGGCTTCAGCCGCGACAACGTCCGAAGCCGGGCCGCCGCTGCGTTCGTCGCGACTGAAGCCGCTCCCACAAGGACTCCACCGGCGCCGCGGAGCGACGAGGCCTGTTGTGGGAGGGACTTCAGTCCCGACTGCATGCCCGTTCGGAACATTCACACTCCGCTCGTCGCGGCTGAAGACAGTTGCTCCTGCAAGGAGCCAGCCGCCGGTCTGGTGAAGCGTCGCAACGGTGGGCGAGCGGGCCATCAGTCCGGACGGCGGCCCGCCATCAGCATCGAGATCGCCGCGTTTCATCGGCAGGAATCGATCAGGAACCGGGTCTGCCGATTCCCGATTCCCCAATCCCGGCTCTCACACCAACGCAATCGACTTGTTCTTGCGCTCGGCCAGGCGCTTTTCCAGGTAGTGGATGTTCTGCCCGCCGGCCTGAAAGCCCTTGTCGCGCATGATCCGCTGCTGCAGCGGGATGTTGGTCTTGATCCCGTCCACCACCATCTCGCTCAGCGCCACGCGCATGCGCGCGATCGCGGTGTCGCGGTCGGGGCCGTGCACGATCAGCTTGCCGATCATCGAGTCGTAGTTCGGCGGCACCTTGTAGCCGCTGTAGATGTGCGTGTCCACGCGCACGCCGGGGCCGCCGGGCGGATGGAAGGCGGTGATCAGGCCCGGGTTGGGCATGAAGGTTTCCGGATCCTCGGCGTTGATCCGGCATTCGATGGCGTGGCCGCGCAGCACGATGTCGCTTTGCTTGATGCTCAGCTTGTGGCCGGCGGCGATACGCAGCTGTTCGCAGACCAGATCGATGCCGGTGATGCGCTCGGTGACCGGGTGCTCGACCTGGATGCGTGTGTTCATTTCGATGAAGTAGAAACGGCCGCCCTCGAACAGGAATTCGAAGGTGCCGGCGCCGCGATAGCCGATGCGCACGCAGGCATCCACGCAGACCTTGCCGATCTCGCTGCGCAACTGCTCGGTGATGCCCGGCGCGGGGGCTTCTTCGACCACCTTCTGGTGGCGGCGCTGCATCGAGCAGTCGCGCTCGCCCAGGTGGATGGCGTTGCCCTGGCCGTCGGCCAGCACCTGGATCTCCACATGGCGCGGATTCTCCAGGAACTTCTCCATGTACACCTGGTCGTTGCTGAAAGCGGCCTTGGCCTCGGACTTGGTGGTCTCGATCGCCGCCTTCAGCGCCGCCTCCGAATGCACCACGCGCATGCCGCGGCCGCCGCCGCCGCCGGCCGCCTTGATGATCACCGGGTAGCCGATCTCGCGCGCGACCTTGGTATTGGCGACGATGTCGTCGCCCAGCGGGCCGCCCGAGCCGGGCACGCACGGCACGCCGGCGGCTTTCATCGCGCGGATCGCCTCGACCTTGTCGCCCATCAGGCGGATGGTGTCGGCCTTGGGGCCGATGAAGATGAAACCGGACTGCTCCACGCGCTCGGCGAAGTCGGCGTTCTCCGACAGGAAACCGTAGCCGGGATGGATGGCCTGCGCGTCGGTGACCTCGGCCGCGGCGATCAGCGCCGGGATGTTGAGGTAGCTCTCGGCCGACGCCGCCGGGCCGATGCACACCGACTCGTCGGCCATGGCCACGTGCTTGAGGTTGCGATCGACGGTGGAATGCACCGCGACCGTGCGGATGCCGAGCGTATGGCACGCGCGCAGGATGCGCAGCGCGATTTCGCCGCGATTGGCGATGACGACTTTATCTAGCATGGGATGGGGTTCCGAAGCACGGGGTTGTCTCTTCGGGACCGGGGACCGCAGACCGCGGACCGGGAAGAGCAGGAGCCAAGCGCACGCGCTTTGGGGCTTTTGCCTTTCCCGGTCCCCGGTCCCTGGTCCCCGGTCCCGGCGGCTTAGCCAATCACGAACAACGGCTGATCGAACTCCACCGGCACGCCGCTTTCGCTGAGGATCGCGACGATGGTGCCGGAGATGTCGGCTTCGATCGGGTTGAACATCTTCATCGCCTCGATGATCGCCAGGGTCTCGCCGGCCTTGACCGCCTGGCCGATCGTGACGAAGGCCGGTTTGTCCGGCGACGGCGAGGTGTAGAAGGTGCCGACCATCGGCGCGCGCAGCACGTGGCCTTCGGGCAGGGCGTTGCCGGGCTTGGCGGTGCCGCCGGTGGAGGCCTCGGTGGGCGAGCTCATCGGCATCGGCGCGGCCGCAGGCGGCGCGGCTGAGGGGGCCGGTGCCGGTGCGTACTGCGGGGCGCTGGCGATCATGCCCTTGGGCGTGCGCGCCAGGCGCACGCTTTCCTCGCCTTCCTTGATCTCGATCTCGGCGAGATTGGATTCTTCCAGCAGGTCGATCAGCTTCTTGATTTTACGCAGATCCATAACGGCCTCTTGAGGTGAATCGGGAAATGACCGGGCACGCGGCCCGGCGAACGCGGAGAGGGTGGCGCAGCGCCGCGCGACGCGCGCTGAAGCCGGGGTTGCCGTTCATGCGCTGGCTCCCAGCCGGGCCAGCGCCGCGTCCAGCGCATAGCGGTAGCTGTCGGCGCCGAAGCCGCAGATCACGCCGAGCGCATGGTCGCTGAAATAGCTGTGATGGCGGAACGGCTCGCGGCTGTGCGGGTTGGACAGGTGGATCTCGATGAACGGGATCGCCACCGCCGCCAACGCGTCGCGCAGCGCTACCGAGGTATGGGTGAACGCGGCCGGGTTGATCAGGATGAAGCCGGTGCCGTCGCTGCGCGCGGCCTGCACCCGCTCCACCAGCACGTGCTCGGCGTTGGACTGCAGGCTGTCCAGCTGGTGCCCGGCGGCCGTGGCCTGCGCGAGCAGCGCCGCATCGATCTGCGCCAGCGTGGTATGCCCATACATTCCCGGCTCGCGGGTGCCGAGCAGGTTGAGGTTGGGGCCGTGCAACAGCAGCAGTCGCGCCATGGAAGACAAAGCAGCGGAAAGGGCGGGAGTCTGCGCGAAGCCGGGATTACTGTCCAGTTCGGCGAAGTTGCGGCTGTTTTAAACGGGCGTTTTGTTTCTGCGCGAGGACCGCGCCAGCAGCGGGCAGGGCCAAGCTACACGTTCGTTCATGAATCGCCTGTGCGTTTGCGGTTCGGCCGCATCGGCCGACGCGCCGGCAATGGCGCCGATGGGCTGGATCCTCGGGGCGCAGGCAATCGGTGCAGACGGCGTTGGCCGGAGCGGATCTTCGCTGAGTCGGCGGAGTGCCTGCGTGGCCGTGCCGGCATGCGCGGCCAACGCCGGCCCGGATCGAGACCGATCGGCCGCCGCTCATGCGTCAGGCGCATCTGCTGATGCCCGATCGGCATGCGCCATGTGGTGCGCATTAACCGGCCATTTACACACGCGGCCGGCATCCCGGGCACAAAGGGCGCTCCAAACAGCCACGAGTGCACGCCATGCGAATTGCGATCATCGGCGCAGGATTCTGCGGCAACCTGTTGGCCGCGGCCCTGGCCAGGCAGGGAACGGCCAGCCGGCTGACGTTGATCGGCGTGGCCGATACCTTCGGCCGCGGCATCGCCTATGGCGCAGCGCGGCCGGAACATCTGTTGAACGTGCGCGCCAAGGACCTGGGCGTGGACCCGCAGGATCCGGGCGGGTTCGCCGACGCCTTGCAACTCGACGCCGGGCAGCGCCTGGACTTCCTGCCGCGGCTGCGCTACGGCCGTTACCTGGAGCAGCACCTGGACGCGGCGCTGGCCTCTTCGGCGGTGGAGGTGGCGCGGGTGAGCGAAGAGGCGGTGGCGGTGGAACGCGGCCCGGACGGCTTCCGCATCTTCCTGGCCAATGGCGAGGATGTGGTCAGCGACGTGGTGGTGCTGGCGATCGGCGCGCTGCCGCCGGCGGCGCTGCCCGGCATCGGGCCGCGCCTGGCGGTGCACCGCCGCTACATCGGCTGGCCGTGGCAGGATGGGGTGCTGGACGAGGTGCCGCCGCAGGCGCGGCTGTTGCTGGTCGGCACCGGTCTGACCATGGCCGATGTCGCGCTGACCCTGCGCCGGCGTGGCCATCGCGGTCCGATCACCGCGTTGTCGCGGCGCGGTCTGGCGCCGCAGGCGCACCTGGCCCACCCGGGCGCGCCGGTGACGCTGCCGCCACGCGTGGCGCAGGCGCTGCGCAACCACGACCTCACCGGACTGGTGCGCAGCCTGCGCCAGCTGACCACGGTGGTGGAGGACTGGCGCTGCGTGGTTGACGCGCTGCGTCCGCATCTGCAGCCGTTCTGGAAAGGCCTGGCGCCGGCGGCGCGCTCGCGGTTCCTGCGCCACCTGCGCCCGTATTGGGAAGTGGCGCGGCATCGGCTGGCGCCGGCCGCGGCCACTGCGCTGGCGCAGATGCAGCAACAGGGCCAGTTGCGCATCCGCGCCGGTCGCCTGCTGCGCGCGCGGCTGGGCGAACATGCGGTGGAGGCGGTGATCCGCGACCGCGCCAGCTACAGCGCGCGCACCGAAGACTTCGACGTGCTGATCCGCGCCACCGGGCTGGACACCGACGTTGCCCGCACCAGCCATCCGCTGATCGCCACGATGCGCGATGCGGGCCTGCTGCAGGCCGATCCGCTGGGCCTGGGCTTGGTGGTGGACGCGCGTTTGCAGGTGCGCGACGGCAGCGGCCATCCGGTGGCCGGGCTGTACTGCCTGGGACCGCTGCTGCGCGGCGGCCTGTGGGAAATCACCGCGGTGCCGGAATTGCGCGCCGGCGCGCAGCGCCTGGCCGCGGAACTGGCGGCGTTGGGGCAGGCGTGGGTTACAGGCGGCGGCGTCGGCGGCGAGGCGCAGCGGCAGGCGGTGTAGCGCATCCGATCCAGGCAACGATCCCGATCCCTTGCAGGAGCTTCAGCCGCGACCGGATCTTACCGGTGAAGTCCGGTCGCGGCTGAAGCCGCCCATAGGGGCGAGTGCGTAAACGGGTACAGGAGCGAGTGCGCAAACCAGCACCTACGGCAACTGCGCCCAGCGTTCCGCTTCGCCCGGCGCGAACGGCCCCAGCTTCTGCCGCACGATGCGGCCGTTGGCGTCGATCAGCACGCTGTACGGCAGCAGGCCCTGGGTGTCACCCAGGCGCACGCTGGCGTCGGCCGGGCCGGGGGTTTCCAGCGCGATCGGGTAGGCGATCGGGATCCGCTGCAGGAACGCGCGCACGTCCCGGGGACGGTCCAGGGCGATGCCCAGCACCTGCAGGCCGTCGGCCTGCTGCGCGCGCGCCAGCCGATCGAGCTCCGGCATCTCGCGCACGCACGGTTCGCACCAGCTTGCCCAGACGTTGACCAGCAGCGGGCGGCCGCGGAACTGGGCCAGGGTCAGGCTGCCGCCGTCGAGCGTGGGCAGGCGCAGCGCCGGTGCCAGGTCGCCTGGGCCGGCCGCAACGACGCCTGTGGGCACCGCGCTGTCGCTGGTCGGCGTGTCAGCCGGCCTATGCCACCAGAATTGCGCGGCGAGCAGGCCCAGCGCCGCCGCGATCACCGCCACCGCGAACAGACGCGGCGGCGTGGCCTTCATCGCGAGGCGCGCAGCAGCGCGTCCTCGACCACCGCCTGGCTCAGTACCGGCGGCAGCACGGTCGGCGGCGCGCCCGGGCCGTAGACCACGTACAGCGGCACCCCCACCGCCTTGTGTTCGGCGAGGAAGGCGCTGATGCGCTCGTCCTCGTTGGTCCAGTCGCCCTTCATGTACACCGCATCCACGCGCTTGAGCGTGTCGCGGAAGGCGTCGCTGCTGAACACGTTGCGCTCGTTGGCCTTGCAGGTCACGCACCAGTCGGCGGTCATGTTGACGAACACCACGCGGTTGTCGGTACGCAGCCGGTCAAGCATCTGCGGCGAATACGCCACCGTGTTGCGCTCCACTGTGGCGCCGGGCGGCGCCAGCCGCGTCACGCCCCAGGCCGGCACCAGTGCCAGCAGCAGCAATACGCTGGCCAGGCGCATGCCCGTCTTGTGGCCGCGCCAGCGTGCGCGCTCGAACCACCACAGGCCCAGCGCCAACAGGGTGGCGCCGACCAGCAGCAACGCCACCGCGTCCACCCCGCGCTGCTTGCCCAGCACCCACAGCAGCCAGATCGCGGTCAGGTACATCGGGAACGCCAGCACCTGCTTGAGCGTTTCCATCCACGCGCCGGGCTTGGGCAGGCGCCTGGCCAGCGACGGCACGAAGCCGATCAGCAGGAACGGCAGCGCCAGGCCCAGGCCCAGGGTCAGGAACACCAGCATCGCCATCGCCGGCGGCGCGGTCAGCGCATATCCCAGTGCCGGGCCCATGAACGGGCCGATGCAGGCGCTGGATACCACGCAAGCCAGCACGCCGGTGAAGAAGTCGCCGACCGGGCCGCTGCGCGAGGACAGCGACTGGCCCAGCCCGCCAAGATTGGCGCTGAGGGTGAACACGCCCGATAGGCTCAAGCCGACCACGAACATCAGGTACACCAGTACTGCGACGAAGCCCGGGCGCTGCAGCTGGAAGCCCCACAGCAGGCGCGCGGCGACGGCGATGCCGCCGACCACGGCGAAGGACACCAGCACGCCCAGCGTGTACCACAGCGCATGGCTGCGCGCGCGGCTGCGGCTCTCGCCGCTCTGCGCCACGCCCAGCACCTTCAGCGACAGGATCGGCAGCACGCACGGCAGCAGGTTCAGCACCAGGCCGCCGCCCAGCGCCAGCAGCAGCATCCACAACAGGCTTTGCGGTTCCGCCACCGGCGCGGTGCTGCGCGCGGCGTTGTGCGCCGAGGCATCGGGCGCACTCGCCCCATCGCGCGCGGTCACCGGTGCCGCCGTGTCAGCCGCCGCGACGTTGGCATCGGCCTGGCTGCTGTTCAGCGGGGTGACCAGCAACGGTGCCACCTCGGCCTGGTCGGCGGGGCTGAGCTTGCCCTTGGGCAGCGACAGCTTCACCCGCCGGGTCATCGGCGGATAGCAGATGCCTTCGGTCTGGCAGCCCTGGAAGGTGGCGACCAGGGTCGCTTCGGCGGCATCGGCGCGCTGGCGCTGCAGCGGCACGCTGACCTCGGTCTGGTCGAAATACACCACCACGTTGCCGAAGTGCTCGTCCTGGTGCGAGCGGCCCTGCGGCCAGCGCGGCAGGCCGGTGCGGATGCCCGCCGCGCCTTCCAGTGCCAGCGCGGTGCGGTCGCGATACAGGTAGTAGCCCGGCGCCGGGGTGAAGCGCAGCAGCAGGGTGTTGCCGTCGCCGACGATGGCCTCGAAGCCGAACGCCTGGTCCGACGGTAGCGGCAGGCCTTGCACCGCACCGGCACCGCCGCCGAACAACGGCTTGGCGGCGGGGCCGGCCGCGCCTGGCGCGCTGCCCGGCAGCGGCGAGCCAGCGGCCGCCGCCGCGCCGGCCTCGGCCGCCGGCAGCGCCACCTTGAGCACGCGCTTCTGCGGCGGATAGCACACGCCGGCGTCGGCGCAGCCCTGGTAGCGCACCTCCACCTGCACGCTGGTCGTGGCGGGATCGGCGACGCCGCTCTGCACCGCGTTCAACTCGCCGCGATAGGTTTCCACCTCGCCGAAGTACGGGTCGGTCTTCTTGTGCCCGGCCGGCAGTTGCAGGGTCGGGTTGGGCTTGAAGCTGCTCAGCACGCGCACCGCGATCCGGTGCCGGTACAGGTAGTAGCCGTCGGCGATCTTCCAGTGCAGTTCGATGCGGCCGCGCTCGGGCGCCTGCGCGGTGAGCACGAAGGCCTGATCGACCGGCAGCAGATCCTTTTCCTCGACCGCCAGGGCGGGGAAGGCGGCCAGGGCCAGCAGGCACAGGGCGGCGATACGGTGCAACACGGTCATCGGCTTACGGTTCCTCACGGGTTTCGGCGTACACCCACTGCAGGTAGGCGGGCAGGCCGCCGGCCACCTCGACCTCGATCAGTTCGGGAACGTCGTAGGGGTGCAGTTCGCTCAGCCGCTGTTGCAGCGCGGGGATGCGGTCGGCGGCGGTCTTGATGAGCAGCAGCACTTCCTCGGCCTGCTCCACGGCGTCCTGCCAGCGATAGGTGGCGTGCACGCCGGGCAGGCGGCTGACGCAGGCGGCCAACCGTTCTTCGACCAAGACCTGGGCGATCCGCGCGGCGCTGGCCGGATCGGGGCAGGTGCTGAACAGCAAACGGAGTGGGGGCGAAGACATGCGGCCGACAGTATAGGGACGCCGGCAGGGCTTTGCCGGGCCTGGTTCGGACGTGAGTACAGGTCTGCGGGTGGCTGGTTGCAGGTCGGTGCGCGATGGCCGGAGGCTGGTGCCGGGCTGTGCGACGGCGAACCGATCCGCAGCGGGAAATTCCCTGCGGCCTGGGGGCTGCGCACGGTAGCAGCGGCCCGGCGGCCATCCGCCGCCGAGCCTTCAACGCGGCGCGAGCGCCTGCGGATGGACCCGGGCCACCCGCGGTGCCTGCGGCGCCCTGCGCGCCGCAGTCGGCGCGCCGGAGATTCGCCTCAGTTGAGCCGCTGGCAGCTCGCCGGCTTGGCCGAGGTGAACAGCGAGGAGGTCGCCCACTGCGGGTGGTCGATGAACGGGTTGCGGTTGCCCTGGAAGCTGTTCACCACTTCGTTGCGGGCGCGCTCGGCGGCGTCCGGCGGATTCTGCTGGCTCCACGCGAGCGGTGTCGACAGCAGGCGCATCCGCTGCCGGGCCTGCGGCGGAAACGAAATTTTTTGTCGCCAGCCCTTGAAAGCGCGCCGGCCAGCACCACATCTTGCGCATCCCGGCGTACCGGGTTTTTTCGCGAGCGTTGCTGGCAGTCGTCACATGCGAGTGCTAACATCGCCAGCCTTTCCTAGACCAATCAATCACTTAAGAGGGTCTCTCTCAATGAGCATCAAGCCGCTTCACGACCGCGTCGTAGTTAAGCCGATCGAAGCCGACGAAATTTCCGCCGGCGGCATCGTGATCCCGGATTCGGCCAAGGAAAAGTCCACCAAGGGCGAGATCGTCGCCATCGGCAGCGGCAAGCCGCTGGACAACGGCAGCGTCCGCGCCCCGGCGGTCAAGGTCGGCGACAAGGTCATCTACGGTCAGTACGCCGGTTCCAGCTACAAGGCCGAAGGCGTCGAGTACAAGGTGCTGCGCGAAGACGACATCCTCGCGATCGTCGGCTAAAACGCCGCCGATCGCGGGATCGGGAGTGGGGGTTCGGGATTCGCGCTGCGCTAGCCGCGGCGCGATCCCGGATCTCCGCCGAATCCCGCTCTTGGCCAATCCCTAATCCCCAATCACGAATTCCGGAGTTACACACATGGCTGCCAAAGATATCCGTTTCGGTGAAGACGCTCGTTCGCGCATGGTGCGCGGCGTCAACATTCTCGCCAATGCCGTCAAGGCCACCCTGGGCCCGAAGGGCCGCAACGTCGTGCTCGAGAAGAGCTTCGGCGCGCCGACCATCACCAAGGACGGCGTCTCCGTCGCCAAGGAAATCGAACTGGCCGACAAGTTCGAGAACATGGGCGCGCAGATGGTGAAGGAAGTCGCCTCCAAGACCTCCGACAACGCCGGCGACGGCACCACCACCGCCACCGTGCTGGCGCAGGCGCTGATCCGCGAAGGTTCCAAGGCGGTCGCCGCCGGTATGAACCCGATGGACCTCAAGCGCGGCATCGACCAGGCCGTCAAGGCCGCCGTGGTCGAGCTGAAGAAGATCAGCAAGCCCACCGCCGACGACAAGGCGATCGCCCAGGTCGGCACCATCTCGGCCAATTCCGACGAGTCGATCGGTCAAATCATCGCCGACGCGATGAAGAAGGTCGGCAAGGAAGGCGTCATCACCGTTGAAGAAGGCTCGGGCCTGGACAACGAGCTGGACGTGGTCGAGGGCATGCAGTTCGACCGCGGCTACCTGTCGCCGTACTTCATCAACAACCAGCAGAGCCAGTCGGCCGACCTGGACGACCCGTACATCCTGCTGCACGACAAGAAGATCTCCAACGTGCGCGACCTGCTGCCGGTGCTGGAAGGCGTGGCCAAGTCGGGCAAGCCGCTGCTGATCGTGGCTGAGGAAGTCGAAGGCGAAGCGCTGGCGACCCTGGTGGTCAACACCATCCGCGGCATCGTCAAGGTCGTGGCGGTCAAGGCGCCGGGCTTCGGCGATCGTCGCAAGGCGATGCTGGAAGACATGGCCACCCTGACCGGCGGCACCGTGATCTCCGAGGAAGTGGGCCTGGCGCTGGAGAAGGCGACCATCAAGGACCTGGGCCGCGCCAAGAAGGTGCAGGTCTCCAAGGAGAACACCACCATCATCGACGGCGCTGGCGACAGCTCGGCGATCGAGTCGCGCATCAAGCAGATCAAGGCGCAGATCGAAGAGACCTCTTCGGACTACGACCGCGAGAAGCTGCAGGAGCGCGTGGCCAAGCTGGCCGGTGGCGTGGCAGTGATCAAGGTCGGTGCTTCGACCGAGATCGAGATGAAGGAAAAGAAGGCGCGCGTCGAAGACGCCCTGCACGCGACCCGTGCGGCCGTGGAAGAAGGCGTGGTCCCGGGCGGCGGTGTGGCCCTGGTGCGCGCGCTGACCGCGATCGGCGATCTGAAGGGCGCCAACGAAGATCAGACCCACGGCATCCAGATCGCGCTGCGCGCGATGGAAGCGCCGCTGCGCGAGATCGTCACCAACGCCGGTGAAGAGCCGTCGGTGATCCTGAACCGGGTCAAGGAAGGCACCGGCAACTTCGGCTACAACGCCGCCAACGGCGAGTTCGGCGACATGGTCGCGTTCGGCATCCTGGATCCGACCAAGGTGACCCGTTCGGCGCTGCAGAACGCCGCGTCGATCGCCGGCCTGATGATCACCACCGAAGCGATGGTGGCCGACGCGCCGAAGAAGGACGAGCCGGCCGGCGGTGGCGGTGGTATGGGCGGCGGCATGGGTGGCATGGGCGGTATGGATTTCTGATCCACGCCGGCGCAAGCCGACCTGCAGTCCGCAGTGAAAAAGGAGCCCCGCAGCGATGCGGGGCTTTTTTTTGCGTTTGTGTGGCGGCACGCACACGACGCGATCGGGCGCGAGGTGGCTTTTGAGTCGGGACTCGGGACCCGGAAGAGCCGAGAGCCGACCTGCGCGCGCTAACCTGCCTTGCGAGTCCCGAGTCCCGAGTCCCGAGTCCCGCAGCCACAGTTGCATCAGCAACTGTGGCACTCGCAAAAATCCTGTGCTATCAATGCAACCCATGAACGCCAACCGCAGCTTTTATTTTTGGTACTACGGTTTTCCGATGCCGCTGGCGGAGGAAGGAGTGCGTTCACCCTGAAGGAAACTTCAGCCGCATCCCCGAAAGCCGCCAGCGAACCTGGCGGCTTTTTTCATGCCGCCGGACCTGGCCCCCACCCAGAACCCGACCGAGAGATTCCCCATGGCCCCGCATACCGACGATCTGCGCATCCGCAAGATCGAACCGCTGACCCCGCCCGCCCAGCTGTTGTCGCTGCTGCCCTGCGACGAACAGGCCTCGCAGACCGTCGCTGCCTCGCGCGCGGCGCTGCACGACATCCTGCACGGCCGCGACGACCGCCTGGCGGTGGTGATCGGCCCGTGCTCGATCCACGATCCGGTGGCGGCGATGGACTACGCGCAGCGCCTGCGCCCGTTGCGCGACAGCTACGGCGATGCGCTGGAGATCGTGATGCGGGTGTACTTCGAGAAGCCGCGCACCACGATCGGCTGGAAGGGCCTGATCAACGATCCCAATCTCGACGGCAGCTTCGACATCAACAAGGGCCTGCGCCTGGCGCGCGGCCTGCTGCGCGACATCAACCGCCTCGGCCTGCCGGCCGGCGTGGAATTCCTCGACATCATCTCGCCGCAGTACATTGCCGATCTGGTGGCCTGGGGCGCGATCGGCGCGCGCACCACCGAAAGCCAGGTGCACCGCGAACTGGCCTCGGGCCTGTCGTGCCCGGTCGGCTTCAAGAACGGCACCAGCGGCGACGTCAAGATCGCGGTGGATGCGGTTGGCGCGGCCTCGCATCCGCACCATTTCCTGGCGGTGACCAAGGACGGCCAGACCGCGGTCGCCACCACCACCGGCAATCCCGACTGCCACGTGATTCTGCGCGGCGGCAAGCTGCCCAACTACGACGCGGCCAGCGTCGCCGCCGCCGGCCAGGTGCTGGAGAAGGCCGGGTTGCCGGCACGGCTGATGGTCGATGCCAGCCACGCCAACAGCGGCAAGAATCCGGACAACCAGCCGAAGGTGATCGAGGACATCGCCACGCAGCTGGAAGCCGGACAGACCCGCATCGTCGGCGCGATGGTGGAGAGCCATCTGCTCGGCGGCCGCCAGGAACTGCTCGACGGCCAGCCACTGGTCTACGGGCAGAGCATCACCGACGGCTGCATCGATTGGGACAGCTCGGTGCAGGTGCTGGAGCGTCTGGCGCAGGCGGTACGTGCGCGGCGCCAGGTGCGGTTGTCGCAAGCGGCCTGAGCGTGGCCGAGCGCTGATGCGCAGCGAGCCGAGTGCTCGTTGCGTGTCGCCCAAAAAGACCCGGCCGTGCCGTCGAATCCAAAGGGAGAGAGCTTCTTCATCGACGGCATTCGGCCGGTGGTCAAGTTATGCGCCCGTGCCGTGGCGGCGGTGTGCCGGCGTGTGGCAGCGACCGGCAAGGTGTTCGGGTTGCGTTAAAGCCGGTTGCGCGACGTTTTAGCGCGGCGGCGCCGCCGTATCGGTTTTCCGGGCGCAAAGCGCTGTGGCGCGGCACAAGCTGGCGCAAATCACGCGCCGGCCGATAATGCGTGCATGGCCGACGCCCCGCCCTGGTTCCTGTACCTGCTCGAATGCCGCAACGGCAGCTACTACGCGGGCATCACCCTCGACCTCGAGGCGCGCTATCAGGCGCATCTTCGTGGCGCCGGTGCCAAGTACACCCGTGCCAACCCGCCGCTGCGGCTGCTGGCCAGCCGCGCCTACCCGGACCGTGCCGCCGCCTCGCGCGCCGAATGGGCGCTCAAGCAATTGCCGCGTGCGCGCAAGCTGGCGTTTCTGAGCGAGCCTGACCTGGTGTCCTCGTCCATCGATGCATAGTGGGACGGTGTAGGCTTTGGCGCCGACCGCGTCCGAAGCCTGTCAGCATCGCGGCTCCGCTCGTCGCGACTGAAGTCGCTCCCACAAAGGTCTCGCGGCCAGCGTGCCGGGTGCACTGTGGGAGGGACTTCAGTCCCCGCGTTCCGGTCGCGGCGACTGCGTGACTTCGTTTGTCGCGGCTGAAGCCTACAAAAAAGCGCGGGAGCCGCGGTGCTGGCGCTGCGCAGCGCGCTGGATGGGTCAACCCGCCGCGTGCATGCTTCCGGTGTCCAGCCAGCGTTGGTGCCAGGACAGCGCCTCGGGCAGCAGGTGCGGGGTGTGCTTGCCGTAGCTGTCGTGCAGCGCGCGGTCGAAATAGTCTTCCAGCTGCACGCGGTAGCTCGGGTCCACGCAGTGGTCGATCAGCTGCCGCGCGCGGTGCCGCGGCGGCAGCCCGCGCAGGTCGGCCAAGCCGTGTTCGGTGACGATGATGGAGACGTCGTGCTCGGTGTGGTCCACGTGGCTGACCATCGGCACGATCGCCGAGATGCTGCCGTGCTTTGCAGTGCTCGGGCTGAGGAAGATCGACAGGAAACTGTTGCGCGCGAAGTCGCCGGAACCGCCGATGCCGTTCATGATGCGGCTGCCCATCACGTGGGTGGAATTGACGTTGCCGTACAGGTCGGCCTCGATCATGCCGTTCATCGCAATGCAGCCCAGCCGCCGCACCAGTTCCGGATGATTGGAAATCTCCTGCGTGCGCAGGATGATGCGCTGGCGATAGAAATCGATGTTGCGCTTGAACTCCTCGTTCGCCTCAGGACTCAACGCAAACCCCGTGCACGAGGCCACTTTCAGCACGCCGCTGCGCAGCAGGTCGAGCATGCCGTCCTGGATCACCTCGGTGAAGGCGCTCAGGTCGCGAAAGCCGCTGCTGGCCAGGCCGGCCAGCACCGCGTTGGGGATGTTGCCCACGCCCGACTGCAACGGCAGCAGGTTGGCCGGCAACCGGCCCTTGCTCACTTCGTGCTGGAGGAAGGCGATCAGGTGCGCGGCGATGCGCTCGCTGCTCGCGTCGGCCGGGGTGAACGGGCTGTTGCGGTCCGGGCCATGGGTACGCACCACCGCCACGATCTTGTCCGGATCGCAGCGCAACGACGGCTCGCCGATGCGGTCGTCGGCGTGCAGCAGCGGGATCGGCTTGCGCTGCGGCGGCAGCGCGGTGCCGTAGTACACGTCGTGCATGCCGTCGATGCCGGCCGGTTGCCAGTCGTTGACCTCGACGATCACCTTCCTGGCCAGGTCCAGCCAGGTCTTGTTGTTGCCGATCGAGGTGGACGGAATCAGGCTGCCGTCCTCGCGGATGCCGGCCACTTCCACCACCGCGGTGTCGATCTCGCCGTAGAAGCCGAACCACACGTGCTGGGCGACATGGCTGAGGTGGATGTCGATGTAGTCCAGGGTGCCGGCATTGATCCGCTGGCGCGCGTCCGGGTCGGTCTGGAACGGCATGCGCAGGGCGATGCCCTCGGCCTTGGCCAGCGCCCCGTCCAGTTCCGGCGCGGTGGAGGCACCGGTCATCAGCTGGATCTTGAACGCCTGGCCTTGCAGGTGTGCGGCCTCGATCCGCTGCGCAAGCGCGATCGGCACCGCCTTGGGATAACCGGAACCGGTGAAGCCGCTCATCGCCACCGTCTCGCCCGGTTGGATCAGTGCGGCGGCGGCTTCGGCGCTGACGATGCGCTCGCGCAGGCGCGGGTGAAGGATGCGTTCGGCGGACATGCGGCGACCGTGGCGGGAAGGGGAAACCACGATTATCGCGGATCGCGCCGGGCGCGGGTGTGCGCCACTGCTGCAGTAGCGGCAAGGCGTTCACGCGGCCCAGGCCGCGGCGCGGCGATAGTGCCATGGTGCCGCCCTTCGCCCGCCTCTCGCCGAACGCCGCCCTTGACCGCTACCGGCGCTGGCCGCGTGCGTTGCGTTTGCTGCTGCGCGGGCTGCTGATCGCCTATCTGCTGTACCTGCTGCTGGGCAACGTGTTTCTCAACACGCCGCTGTTCGACCTGGCGACCAACCGCACGCCGGAAAAATTCCGCATGCACACCGGGCCTGCGCTGACCGTGCTGCCGGGCTTCGTCACGGCGTGGGACCTGCGCATACGCGGCCACGTGCAGCGCACCGTGTGGAGCGTGCGCGCCGATCGCGCCAGCGCGCGCATCGCGCTGTTGCCGCTGTTGCACCGCGAAGTGCGCCTGCCATGGATGGAGGCGGTGAACGTGATCGGCGAGATCGACCGCGTCGCCGACGCCATTCCGCCGCCACCGCAGAGCGACCAGGGTTGGACCCTGCGCTTCGACGCGATTCACAGCGGCACGCTGCGCCGCGCGCGCATCGGCGACCTGGCGATCGAAGGCAAGGGCCACGGCACGGTGGGCTTCCTCAAACAACTCAAGGGCGGGCCGGCGCAATTGTTTCCGTCGCAGATCGTGTTCGACGATGCCAGCGTGCGCTACGGCAAGCGCCAGATCGCCGACCAGGCGCACGTGGACGCGCGCTTTTCGTTCCCGCGCCATTACCGCGCGCAGGCGCCGGGCCTGCGCAAGCTCGGCATCGCCGACCTGGCGCTGCAGCTGCACGGGCGCAGCGTGGCGCTGCGCATCGACACCGCCGGGGCGCAGACGCGCTTGAGCACCGAGCCCGGGCTCGGCCATGTGCAGGCGAACCTGCGCCTGCTGCGTGGCGAACTGCAGCCCGGCAGCAAGCTCACCTGGCGGGTGCCGCTGCATGCCGGCGTCGGCGCCACCGATCGCGGCGTGCTGGCGCTGCTGCTCGATGTCGATCGCGACATCCGGCTGCGCGCACGCCTGCCTGGGCAGATCGATCCGCGCAGCATGCTCGACGCCGACCTGCGCATCGGCGGACGAACGCTGCCTTTCGACGACCCCGGCGCGCTGCTGCCGCGGCTGTCCGGCACGCTGCAGGGGCGCTGGCATTTCGAATCGCTGAACTGGATCAGCGACCTGCTGGTGCGCAAGCCGTGGTTCCGGCTCGACGGCGGCGGCGATGTATCGGCCGATCTGCGCCTGGCGCACGGCGCGCTGCAGCCGGGCAGCCGCCTCGACGTGCCCGAGGTGCAGGCCACGGCCGATGTGCTGCGAGTGCGCATCCGCGGCAAGGCGCAGGCCGCCGGACGCATCGTCGGCACTGCCGCGCAGCCGCGCACCGAGGTCGCTGTGCGCATGCACAGCTTCGCGCTGGCGCCGCTGGCCGACCCCAAGGCGATCTTCGTGCAGGGCGAGAACCTGCGCCTGGACCTGGACGGCGCTGGCACCCTGGCGACGATGCACGACTCGCTGCAGGCGCGGCTGCGCTTCGACGATGCGCGCGTGCCCGACCTGAGCGCCTACAACCGCTACCTGCCGGCAACGCAGGTGCGCGTGCTCGGCGGCAGTGGCTCGCTCAGTGGCGATGTGCACCTGGATGCGGCCGGGCAGGTGGGCGAAGGCCATGTGCGCGTGCGCGGCCGCCAGGCGCGGCTGCAGGCGGCCGGATTGGCGCTGGCCGGCGACCTCGATCTCGACGCGCGGCTGCGGCGCGCGCAACTGCACGACAAGCGTTTCGACCTCAGCGGCAGCACGCTGCGCGTGCAGGGCGTGCGCTACGGCGACGGTGGTAAACAGCGCGACTGGTGGGCCACGCTGCGCGTGCCGCAGGGGCGTATCGCTGCGGCGCCGGCCACGCAGGCCGATGCGCAGGTGCAGATGCAGATGCGCGATGCCGGCCCGGTGCTGGCGGTATTCGCGCAGCGCAGCGATGCGCCGGCCTGGCTGCTGAAGCTGGTCGATGCCGGGCAACTGGATGCGCGTGGTCAGTTGCGATGGAGCAAGGACGCACTGTGGCTGGACCGTCTGCGCGCGGAAAACCAGCGCGTTTCGCTGCGCGCGCGCCTGCGCGTCGGCGATGCCGGCACCCAGGGCGATCTGTATGCGCGCTGGGGCGTGCTCGGCGTCGGCGTGGCGCTGCGCGGCGAACAGCGGCAATGGCATCTGCTCAACGCGCGCGAATGGTACGAGCGGCAGCCGGCGTGGTTGCCGGAACCGCCGCCCGCGCCTGCACCGGCGGCGCCCTGAGCCGCCGCATCGCACCCGCGCGCGCGTTGTAGGCGCGGCTTCAGCCGCGACCGATCGCACGATCGCTCGGTCACCGGCGGCATGATGCTGCGACCACGGCACGCCGCTCGACGCGGGCGCGTCGGCATCGCGCAGCGGGTGAAGACGAGACAGCGGCGCATACTGCGGCGCAGCAGAATGTACCGTCCGGTTTCGTTTTGCAGTGCAGCGTGCAATGCGTAAAAAAAGCGCCCAAGATCAACCTGCATCCCGACGTGGGGGAGGGAGCAAGGCCCGCTGGCAGTTCGCTGCAAGCGGGCTTTTTTTGCCTGGCGATCGTCGATTCTGCCACGCCGTGGTTGCTGCGGTCAGGTGGCGTCCCGCGCTTTCCCGGAGCACGCGAACCGCGTTCGCCGCCGCCGCCATGATCGCGCGCCGCTGTCTGCGGACAGGCCGGGATGCCAGAATCGGCCCATGCCAACCCCGTCCTCGATTGTTCCAGACGCCCTGCAGCCCTTGCTCGAACGCAGCCTGGCGCGCTTGCGCCAGAGCCTGGCCGCGCAGCCATGGCCCGCCGCGCCGGCGTTCGACGCGCCGCTGCGCCGCGCGCTGCTCGCCAGCGATTTCCTGCTCGACACCTTGTGCCGGCAACCGACGCTGTTCGCGCATCTGGCGCAGCCCGACCCGCCGCCGTTGCCGGTGCCGCAGCTGGATCCGGCGCAGCCGGCGGCATGGCCGGCGCAGCTGCGCCGCTATCGCGCCGCCGCCTCGGCGCGGCTGGTGTGGCGCGATGTGCTGGGCCTGGACGACGTCGATGCGACCCTGGCCGGCAGCACGCAGTTGGCCGAGACCTGCCTGGGCATCGCGCTGCAGGCGCTGGAAGGCGAATTCGCCACGCGCCACGGCGTGGTCCGCGGCGCCGACGGCAGCGTGCAGCGGCTGGTGGTGTTCGGCCTGGGCAAGCTCGGCGGCGGCGAACTGAACTTCTCCTCGGACGTGGACCTGGTCTACGCCTATCCGCAAGACGGCGAATCCGACGGCGCGCGCGCGCTCGCCGCCGAGGAATATTTCGCCCGCCTCGGCCAGCGCCTGGCGCGGCTGCTGGATGAGACCACCGCCGATGGCTTCTCGCACCGGGTGGATCTGCGCCTGCGTCCGTTCGGCACTGCCGGGCGGGTGGCGCTGTCGTTCGCCGCCATGGACCACTACTTCCAGCGCGAAGGCCGCGACTGGGAGCGCTATGCGTGGCTGAAGGCGCGCGCGGTGGCCGGCGACAGCGCCGCCGGCGAGGACTGGCTGCAGACGCTGCGCCCGTTCGTGTACCGGCGCTACCTCGACTTCACCGCGCTCGATGGACTGCGCGAGATGAAGGCCGCGATCATCGCCGAAGTCGCGCGCCACGACCGCCTGGACGACATCAAGCGCGGTCCCGGCGGGATCCGCGAGATCGAATTCCTGGTGCAGTCGCTGCAACTGATCCGCGCTGGCCGCGAACCGGCACTGCGCGAGCGCCGCTTGCTGCCCGCTCTGCAGGCGCTGGTCGCCGGCGGCCAGGTCGCGGCCGCGGACGGCGCGGCGCTGGCCCAGGCGTACCGCTTCCTGCGCCGGGTCGAGAACCGCCTGCAGATGCTGCGCGACGCGCAGACCCACGCGCTGCCGGAAGACGCGCTGGACCGCGCACGCATCGCGTTCGGCCTGGGCTACGCGGATTGGGCGCAGTTGTACGCCGCGTTGCAGGCGCAGCGCGACCGCGTCGCCGCTGAATTCGCCGAGTTGCTGGCGCCGCGGGTGCAGGCGGTGGCACCGGATGCACTGGCCAGTTACTGGCGTGGCCTGCCGCAGCAGGACGGCGCGCAGGCGCTGGCCGCGGCCGGCTTCGCCGATGCGCAGGGCGCCGACCAGGCGCTGCGCGGCTTGGTGCAGTCGCTGGGCGTGCGCACGCTGTCGGACGCGGCGCGCGCGCGCCTGGACCGGGTGCTGCCGGCATTGTTGCACGCCGCCGCGCGCACGCTGCAGGCCGATGCCGCGCTGCACCGCGTGCTCGGCCTGCTGCAGGCGATCCTGCGCCGCGCCAGTTATCTGGCCTTGCTCGACGAACAGCCCAGCGCGCTGGCGCGGCTGGTCGATGTGCTGGCGCGCAGCGCATTCCTGTCCGAACGGCTGGTGGCGCATCCGTTGCTGCTCGACGAACTGCTCGACAGCCGCGTCGCTGGGCCGATGCCAGATCGGGCGGCGCTGCAGCGGCTGTGCGACAGCGCGGTCGCCGCCGCTGGCGACGATCCGGAAACCGCCCTGCGCGGCCTCAACGAAGCGCGCCAGGCGCTGAGCTTCCGCATCGCCCTGGCCGCGCTGGACCGGCGCCAACCGGCGGTGCACAGCGCCCGCCAACTTGCAGAACTGGCCGAAGGCGTGGTGCTGAGCGTGCTGCGCCTGGCCCGCGCCGAGCTGGCCGCCGCGCATGGCGAAGTCCCTGGCGGCAGCTTCGCGATCATCGGCTACGGCAGCCTCGGCGGCAGCGAATTGGGCATCGGCTCGGACCTGGACCTGGTGTTCCTGTACGACCATGCCGCCGGTGTGGAGGCTTCGGACGGGGCGCGTCCGCTGGAGAGCGGGCGCTGGTTCGCGCGGCTGGCGCAGAAGGTGATCGCGCTGCTCGGCGCGGTGACCGGCGGCGGCCGCCTGTACGACATCGATGTGCGCCTGCGCCCGGACGGCGGCAAGGGCGCGCTGGTGTCGTCGCTGGCCAGCTATACCGACTATCAGCGCGAACGCGCCTGGACCTGGGAACACCAGGCGCTGGTGCGCGCGCGCGGCGTGGCCGGCGATGCCGCGCTGCTGCAGCGCTTCGAGCAGGTGCGCGCGCAGACCCTGGCGCGCCCGCGCGACGCGATGCAGCTACGCGAGGAAGTAGTGAAGATGCGTGCACGCATGCGCACCGAACTGGACCGCAGCGATGCCGCGCGCTTCGACCTGAAGCAGGGCGCTGGCGGCCTGGTCGATCTGGAATTCCTGCTGCAGGCCGGGGTGCTGCTCGGCGCCGCGCAGCATCCCGCGCTGGTCGTGCCGCGCGCGACGCCGGCACTGATCGACGCATTGGCGGCCACCGGCTGGCTGAGCGTGGACACCGCGCAAGGCCTGCATGCCGCGCACGCCACGCTGGTGGACGCTGGGCTTGCCTGCACCCTGGACCGCCGCCCTCGGCTGACCACCCGCAGCGCGGAGATCGACATGGCGCGGGCGGCGATTGCCGATGCCGCCGCCGCGCTGCAGCTCGCGTTCGTTGCCGGGCGCGACACCCAGGCCGCGCCGCGATGAGCGGCGCCGCTCAGACGCGGACGTAGTGCGACTGGAACAAGACTGCGTCGGTGCCAGTCGCCGCCATCATGTCCGGGTCCACGCCGAACAGCGCCACACAGGCGGGCTTGCAACTGCCGTTGTTCCCTGCGCTCAGATCGCACCACTGCGCACAGAACGTGCCGGCGTCGCGCGATCAGCGCGGCGGCGCGGTCCGCCACAACAGCGCGCGGAACGGCGCCAGCAGGAACACGGCGATGCCGAGTTTCACCGCCAGGTCGCCGGCGGCCCAGCTGACCCACGGCAGCGCCGACCCGGCGAAGGCGACCGACCAGAAGAGCGTCGTGTCCAGTGTCGCGCTACAGGTGGTGGCCACGATCGGCGCGCGCCACCAGCGGCCGCGGCGCAGGCGATCGAACACCGCGATGTCCAGCAACTGCGCGGCGATGAACGCCAGGCACGAGGCGGCGGCGATGCGTGGGGTGGCGATCCAGATCGACAGCAGCACCGCCAGCGCGAAGCCGCACCAGGCCACGCGCCGCGCGGCGCGCGGGCCGAAGCGGCGATTGATCAGGTTGCTGACCAGGAACGCCAGCGGATAGCTGAAGGCGCCCCAGGTCAGCCAGTCGTTGATCGGGAACTGCACCAGCACGTTCGACAGCAGCACCACCGCGCCCATCGCCAGCACCGCCAGCGACAGCGCGCGCGGGGTCAGCGCGGCGAACGCGGGCGATGGCGAGGAGGCTGGAGGCATGGGGCGATGGCGCGGCGGGCGAGGCGGCGCATTATCGCGATGCGGCGGCGCCGCGGCCAGTAGCGTGGCACGCTGGCCGCAACGCCGTCGCCCCCTGTAGAAGCGGGTTCAGCCGCGACCGGGCTTCACCAGGAAGATCCGGTCGCGGCTGAAGCTTCTACACGGCCTGCGGATCGCCTGCTGGGTGCACTGCAGGAGCAACTTCAGCCGCGACAACGTCCCAAGCCGCAAGGCTCGCCGCTGCGCTCGTCGCGACTGAAGTCGCTCCCACAAGGGCTTCACCGGCGCCTTGGAGTTGCGAGGCCGCTTGTGGGAGGGGCTTCAGTCCCGACTGCATGCCGTTTCGGAAAAAAAAACACCACTGCGCTCGTCGCGGCTGAAGACAGTTGCTCCTACACCGGGCAAGCCGCCGAGGGAAATACCCTCAGCGCGCGTGCGGCGGTGCCGTCCCATCCACTGCCGCGCGGCCCAGCGCCGGGTCGTCGGTGAAGAAGGCATCCACGCCCGCAGCAATGAACGCACGCATCTCGGCGATGCTGCCGGCCGCATTCACCGCCGCCGGGCCGCGCGCGTCCTGCAGGTGCTTGGGCAGGAAGTAGTTCTCCGGACGGAACGTGTACGGCACCACCTGCAGCCCGGCCGCATGCGCATCGGCGATGAAGGCGCTAGGTGCAGCCAGTGCGCCGTCGGCAGCGATCGGGATGATGGTGCGCAGGTTGGGGCTGACCAGTTGCGCGTACCTGGCGATCGCGCGCAGGCCCTGCGCGCTGCCCATCTGCGCATAGGTGGGGCCGTCGCGCAGCTGGTCGCCTGGGCGTTCCTTTGGGTCGCCCAGCAACTGCACCAGGCGCACGTTCGGATGGGTGACGCCGAGCTTGCGGTGCAGATATTCCAGATTGCCGATCTCGAACGACTGCACGATCACCGGTGCGCTACGCGTGTACGCATGCGCGTCCAGCGTGGCCAGCACCTTGTCTTCCATCGCCAGGCCCAGCGACTGAAAATAGGTGCCGTGCTTGATCTCCGGGATCAGCCCGATCGGGCGCCCGCGCGTGGCCGACTCGGCCGCGGCGAAATCGATGATCTCGTCGAAGGTGAGCAACTGGAACTGGCCGTCGAAGGCGGTGCTACGCAGTTGCGGCAGGCGCTCGCGCGCGCGCAGCGTCTTCAGCTCGGCCAGGGTGAAGTCTTCGCTGAACCAGCCTTCCACGCGCTGCCCATCGATCTGCTTGACCGTCTTGCGCGCGGCGAACTCCGGATGCGCGGCGACATCGGTGGTGGCGCCGATCTCGTTCTCGTGGCGCGCCAGCAGCGCACCGTCCTTGGTCGAGACCAGGTCCGGCTCGATGAAATCGGCGCCGTCGGCGATGGCCTTGGCATACGACGCCAGCGTGTGCTCGGGGCGCAGCGCGCTGGCGCCGCGGTGGCCGATCACCAGCGGCTTGCGCGTACCCGGTGCCGCGGCCTCGGCCGCGGCGGTCAGCGACGACAGCGCCATCGAACATCCCAGCACCCAGACCAGGGGTTTCATCATCGCATGCGCTCCGGAGCGGTGTTGGGCCAGGATGCGTGCGTTCAGAAGCGCGCGTCCAGGGTCAGGAACACCTGCCGCGGCGCGCTGGCATGGAACGCCAGCGAACGCCCGTTCGGATCGCTGTTGCCGAACGCGGAGAGGTTGGAGGCGTAGCGCTTGTCGGTGAGGTTGGTCACGTTGAGCGACAGCTTCAGGTCCTGCAGGAACGACACCGCGCCGAAGTCGTAACCGGTGCCGGCGTCGAATGCGGTGTAGCCGCCGAAGCCCTGGTCGTTGGTGTAGGTGTAATAGCGCTGGCCGGTGTACTTGCCGCGCAGGTTCGCGTTCCAGCCGTTGTAGTTCCAGCTGATCTCGCTGGTGAGCATGCGCTTGGGCGTGTCCACCGTGTACTTGCCGGCGGTGGGAATGGTCACGCCGTTCTGCACATAGTTGTCGTCGTAGGTGGAGCGGTTGATCGACGCCGAGTTGTACCACTGCAGGTGCGCGATCGGCTTCCAGATGACGGTCAGCTCGCCGCCACGGCTGCTGACCGAGCCGACGTTGAAGAAGCGCGTGGTGCACGCCGGCGTGGTGCCCTGCTGGATGCTCGCGCAGGGGTTGAGCGAGAGCAGGCGGTTGTCGAAGGTCACGTCGTAGCCGACCAGCGAGGCTTCGAACTGGTCGCGCACCAGGCGGTAGCCGGCTTCGAAGGTCTTCGACTTCTCCGGCTCCAGCGCGCCGACGCTGGCGTCGAACGAGGCCTGGGTCACCAGCAGCGGGCCGCCGGCGCCGCCGCCCTGGAACGCGGCGATGTTCTCGGCATAGGAGGCGAACACTTCCTGCCCTTCGGCCAGGCGATAGCGCACGCCGGCCTGCGGCAGCAGCGCCTCGCTGGCCTTCAACGTGCCATTGGCGACCGGCGATTCCACCGCGATCCCCGGCGTCTCGCGCGCGGTCATCGTGGTGTGCGGGCTCTTCGCGCCCACGTCCAGGGTCAGGCGCTCGTCGAGCAGCTTGAAGGTGCCCTGCACATAGGCCTGCTTGGTGGTGATCGTGTAGTCCTGCGAGAACAGCCGGCGGTCCGGGCCGCTGAGGAACAGGTCGTCGTCGATCGGGCCGTCGATCCAGTAGAAGTTGCGCTCCACGTGGTGCTTGTTGCGCTCGTACCACACGCCGGCTTCCAGGTGGTGCGGGCCCAGGTCCCAGCCCAGCGAGGCGATGCCGCCGGTGCGGTTGATGGTGTAGTTGGTGCTGCGGATCGAGATCGGCAGCGCCTGCGGCGTGCCTGGATTGGACGCCTGGCCCGGCGACCACCAATGGCCCTGGCCTTCGTTCTCGTGGTGGTAGACCTGGGTGTGCACGCTCACCGCGTCCGACGGCTGGAAGTCGCCGGCGAGGTAATACAGGTCGTCGTTGCGCAGCGCGCGGCTCTGGTAGTAGGCGTCGTCGGTGTTGTCCACGCCGCCGCTGTAGGCGCAGCGGCTGGCATTGCGGGTGGCCGGCGCGCAGTAGGCGGCCGCCAGCGCGCGCTGCCAGTCCGGCGCGTACAGGTTCCAGTCCCAGCCCAGGCCGCGGTGCAGGCCGCTCTTGGACAGGTAGGCGTAGTCGGCCTGCGAGGTGCGCGAGGTGTCGACGAAGGCGGTGATCTTGCCGCCTTCGAACTGGTACACGCCCTTGCCGTTGAACTGCGCGGTGCTGGTCGGCGACTTCGGGTCGGCCCACATGTCGGCGCTGGCGTAGACGCCGGACAGATATGCCGAGAAGCCGTTGTGCTCGCCGGTGTCCAGGCGCAGGTAGGTGCGGCGGTTCTGGTCCGAGCCGACCGTCTGCGACAGGCGCACGCCGGTTTCGGTGGACGGATCGTCCGAGAAGTACTGCACGGTGCCGCCGAGGTTGCTGGTGGAGGCGGTGCCCAGGCTGCCGATGCCCGAGGCCAGTTCCACGCCGCCGAAGTTCTCGGCGATCAGCGCGCGGCTGATGTTCAGCCCGTTGTAGTTGCCGTAGGCGTTGTCGCCCAGCGGCAGGCCGTCGAGGGTATAGCCCAGGCGCGTGCCGTTGAAGCCGCGCAGGCTCACCGTCTGCGATTCCTCGTTGGCGCCGAACGCGTCGTTGGATTGCACGTTGACGCCGGGAATGCGGTTGAGCAGTTTCTGGATGCTGGTGCCCGGCGGCAGCACCGCCACGTCCTGGCGGGCGATGCGCTGCACCTGGCGGGTCTCGCCCTGACCGATCACCGACACCGTATCGAGTTGGCGGGCGTCGCCGCTCGTGCTGTCGGCCGGGGCGTCCGCCGCGCGCGCCGCCAGCGGCGACAGCAACGTGGCGAGGATCGCGGCGCTCAGCAAGTGATGGGTAGGCATGCCTGAAAAATTCGCTAAAGGAGGTCGGGCGAAGATGCGACAGCGAGGTTTCAGGATCGCGTCACGCGTATTGCGGTTGTCATGCAATGCAGACACGGGCGATACATTTGCCCGGCCGGAGACGGTGCGCCTGCCGCGGTCCAGCGCTGCAGGGGCGCGGTTTCCATGAAATTAAACGGCCGCAAAACGGGGGGATTATTTACGGACGAATATTGGAATGTTGCCGTTTTCCGTTGAAAAACGCGCATCGCCACCACGTTTTTCAGAAGCGCCTATGGGTTTCGACGGTGCACATGAAACATTGCCGATGCATTTTTTGCACAATCGAAGATTCGCAACAGCATCAAATTTTTCGCTGCGTGGCACCATGAATGATGGCGGCCCACCTCATGATCTGATCTTGTACGCGTGACGCTGCTCATTTTTGTTTCCACGTAACGCCGCCAGCAGTTGTCCGCAGGCGACGCCCTATCGCCCCACCCACGGAGAGAGATATGATCGATCGTAGTCGCCGCCAGCCGTTGCTGGCCGCCGTGTTGTCCGGGTGCGCGCTCGTGTTCGGCAATGCCTATGCCGCACAGGACGCCACGCTCGCCGCCATGTCCGCCACGTTGCGCACCGCACCCGTCACCTTCGACGTGCACCTGCCGTTGCGCGACCAGGCCGGCCTGGACGCTTTGCTGGCGGCCATCCAGGATCCGGTGTCGTCGCAGTACCACCATTGGCTGTCGCGCGCAGAGTTCGAACGCCGCTTCGCGCCGCTGCCTGCTCAGGTCGAAAGCGTGCGCTCGGCGTTGCAGGCCGCGCACATGGCGGTCACCCAGCAGGGCGCGACCCTGCACGTGAGCGCCAGCGCCGACAATGTCGAGCGGCTGTTCTCCGCGCCGTTGGCGGTGGATCTGCACGAAGGCGCCAACGCCAGGCTCGCCGTGGCCGGTGCGCTGCAGCTGCCGGCGGCATTGCGCGACAGTGGCGCCGTGGTCACCGGTCTGACCGGCGGATTGCCGCCCTACCAGGTGAATTCGCACATGCTGCCGGTCGATCCGGACAACCGCAGGGGACCCAACGGCGCCTATGCGTACAACGATCTCAAGCAGGCCTACGGCTATCCGTCCTACCAGAGCATGATCGGCGCGCCCGGCCAGCAGCGCCGCCTGGACGGGACCGGCACCACGATCGCCATCCTGATCCAAAGCGACGTGCTGGATTCGGACGTGGATGCGCTGTTCAACAAAGAGAACTTCAGCCGCTACGGCGCCGGTCACGTCAACCCGAAACTGTACGCCCGCCGCTACGTGGCTGGCGCCAAGCCGGGGATCAACGAGGCGGGTGGGGGAAGCGAAGCGGCGCTGGACGTGGAGATGGCGCTGGCCGGCGCGCCGGGCGCGCACGTGCTGCTGTATGTGCTCCCCGATCTGACCGATGCATCGATCATCGCAGGCTACCGGCAGATCGTGCAGGACAACGAGGCGGACGTGGTCAGCACCTCGTTCGGCGGTTGCGAGCTGTACCACACCAAGGCCTACAACGGCGGCCAGGATTTCACCTCGACCTTCAGCACCCTGGATGCGATCTTCAAGCAGGGCAACGCGCAAGGCATCACCTTCATCGCCTCCAGCGGCGACAACGCCGGCCTCGGCTGTGCGGATACGCACTATGCGGTCGACGGCAAGGACGGCAACTTCGTCGCCGGCGTCCAGTTTCCGGCGATGGATGCGAATGTGACCGCGGTCGGCGGCACCAATCTGTCCACCAACTACCAGAAGGGATCGCTGGATTCCAGCTACCGTTCCGAGAGCGCCTATGCCGATCCACTGGTGACCATGGACTACTACGGGATGGGCGCGCAGCTGGCCGGTGGCTATTGGGGTGCCGGCGGCGGGGTAAGTACCTTGATCCAGCGGCCGGCCTATCAGTTGCGCGCGCTGGGCGGCGCCCCCACGTCGATGCGTGCGATGCCCGATGTCGGCATGCTGGTCGGCGGTTGCCCCTTGAAGGAGGCAAAACTGCCGTGCGCGGAAGGCAGGGCGCCTTTCGCCAGTTCGGTGTTGGCGGTGTACAAGGGCAAGTTCCATTCGACGATCGGCACTAGCGTCGCCGCGCCCGAGTTCGCGAGCGTGGCCGCGCTGCTGGTGGAGAAGCAGGGGCGCCAGGGCAATCTCAATGAGTATCTGTATCGGCTGGCGGCCAGTAACCCGCAGGCGTTCCATCACGATATCCCGGGCAATAACGGCGTGGTCGGCAACGACGTGCCGCTCAACGGCAAGTACAACTACACGACCGGTCTGGGCACGCCGATCGTGCGTTTGCTGATCGGCGCGCTGGACGCGGCTCCGGCCGGGATACCGCGCTCTCCCAGCAACCCGTGATCTAGCGGAAATGCAACTACGGGGCGGTATGCGTGCCAACGCCGGCACGCATGCCGCCCCGCTGCGTTTGCGCAGGCGCCGCCGCCCGCAGGCGGTCTTGCGTCAGTCGCTGGCGTCCAGCTGCAGGCGCTGGCGGACGTGCGTGGCGATGCGTGCGGTTTCGCGCAGCGGTTCGATCGTATGCGTGGCGGCGCCATGCACGCCCGTTGCATCGGCGAGGCGGCCACGCGCGTGCAGCGCCGCATGGAAGTCGCGCGCGCGGCCGTGCGCCGTCAGTGGCATCGCCACCGTCACCGGCACCCGCGTGGCGCAGGCTTCCGAGAGCAGGTTCACCGAATCGGGCGTGCACACGATGCGCTCGGCCCAGCCGAGCAGGCCGGCATAGGGATTCGGGCCGTCGCATTCGCCGCACCAGACCACGCCTGGTACACCCGCAAAGGCGTCACGCAGCGCGGCGGCCACCGCTGGCGGCGTCCGTCGCGAAGTGCTGGCGAGCACGCTGCCGCCGGTGTCGTGCAGCTGTGTCGCCAATTGTCTGAACACCGACGCCGCCGCCTCGGCGGTCCACGGTGCCAGCGCGGCAGGGCCGCCGACCAGCAGCGCGGTACGCGGCGACGGCAGCGCGCCGAACTGTGGGAACGCCGCGCGCGCAGCAGACAGCCAGGCATCGTCGATCGGATGCAGGCTGCCGAGCAGGGTGAGCACGTTGTCGCCGCGCAGGCGATCGTGCTCGGGCACCACCACCACGTCCCAGTGCCGCGGCGATAGGCGTGGATCCAGCACTTGCACCGCCGCGCTGCCGCGCGCGCGCAGCAGCCGCGTCGCCAGCGCCGCCTGGCGGCCGCAGCCGATCGCCAGTGCCGGCGGGCGACGCAGCAGTTCGGCGAAGGCGGCGCCATAGGCCTGCGCTGCGCCGGGCAACCGCCGCGGCGCCAGCCAGCGCCAGGGCATGTGCGGTTGCAGCAACAGTGCCGTGGCGGGCGATGCTGCAGGTGCGGACAGCGCCGCGGCGAGCGCCTCCGCCTGGCGCGCGTTGCCGGCGTTGCCGTCGCTAATCGCCCAGGGCGCGCCCGATCGTTTCACGTTTGGTAGTAATCCGTTGCATTGCGGCTGGGTGTTGCGGCTATCGTGCCACTCTACACTGGCTGTCTTGCGTCGAAACCGCCCACCGTGGTTGGGTATCGGCCTTCCCCCGACGACAACAGGTACTTCCGCATGTCCGACGTTCTGCACGATGCCGCCCTGGATCAACTGTTCCGCACCGCCCGCACCCAGAATGCCTTCCGCGACACGCCGGTCGGCGAAGACACCGTACGCGCCCTGTACGAATTGCTGAAGTGGGGTCCGACCGCAGCCAACGGCAGCCCGGCACGCTTTGTGTTCGTGACCTCGGCCGCGGGCAAGGACAAGCTCAAGCCGGCGCTGTCCGAAGGCAACCTGACCAAGACCCTGGCCGCGCCGGTGACGGTCATCGTCGCCCACGACGAGGACTTCCACGAGAAGCTGCCGTACCTGTTCCCGCATGCCGATGCCAAGAGCTGGTTCGATGGCCCGCGCGAAGGCCGCAGCGAATCGGCGTTCCGCAACGGCAGTTTGCAGGGCGCCTACCTGATCCTGGCCGCGCGTGCGCTGGGCCTGGATGCCGGCCCGATGTCCGGCTTCGACAACGCCAAGGTCGATGCCGCCTTCTTCGCCGGCACCGCGATCAAGTCCAACTTCCTGGTCAACCTGGGCTACGGCGATCCCGCCGGCCTGTTCCCGCGCCTGCCGCGGCTGAGTTTCGACGAGGCGGCCCGCATCGAGTGAGTCTGGCCGCGTCTGGTCCGCCCGTGTCCCACTGCATGCCTGTGCCTGCCGCAGGCCTGCCCAACCGCCCCATCACCCGGAGTTCCTGCTCATGAACAAGACCCGCAAACTGCTGCTCCCGCTCGCTCTGGCCCTGGCCGTCGTCGTTGCCCAGCCCGCGACCAGCGCCTTCGCCGCGCCGGCCGCCGCTGCCGCCGCCGCAATCAAGGGCACCACCGGCACCTACAAGCTGGACCCGGCGCACACCGACGTGCTGGTGCAGTGGAGCCACCTCGGCTTCTCCAACCCCAGCGCGCACTTCGGCGACGTCGACGGCACCCTGGTCTACAACGCCGAGAACGTGGCCAAGTCCAGCGTCCAGGTGACCCTGCCGCTGTCCGGCCTCAACAGCTTCACCGCCAAGTTCGACGAACACCTGAAGAGCGCCGACTTCTTCGACGCCGCCAAGTTCCCGACCGCCACCTTCAAGAGCACCAAGGTGACCGCCGCCGGCGCCAACAAGCTGAGCGTGGCCGGCGACCTGACCATCAAGGGCACGACCAAACCGGTGGTGCTGGCGGTGACCCTCAACGGCGCCGGTCCGCACCCGATGAAGAAGGTGCCGGCGCTGGGCTTCGACGCCACCACCACGATCAAGCGCAGCGATTTCGGCTTGGCCGCATACGTGCCGAACGTCAGTGACGAGGTCAGGATCCGCATCACCACCGAGGCGCTGCAGGAGGCGAAGTAAGCCTGACGGCGGTCGCGGCGATGGCGGCGCCTGATGCGTCGCCGTCCGCCGCATTGAATACCGAACGCCCGCCATCCGGCGGGCGTTCGCGTTTCGGGCCGGTTGTCTTGCGCTGCGACGGCGGCCGCTTACATCGCCTGTTCGATCGACAGTGCGTAGACCTGCACGCCGTAGCGGGTAAAGGTGGCGGTGGTGTCGCTGCCGATGTTCATCTCTTCCAGCGGCATGCCCTGCGCGTCGGCGAGGGTCAGCCGGTAGATCGGCCCGAAGCGCGTGCTGATGTCGGTGGGGCTGATCTTCACCCGGTAGGTGCCGTTGCCCTTGAGCGCGAGCGGCTCGGAGAGCTGCCCGGGAATCAGCTGCAGGTCGGTCGACAGCTGCCGTAGGTCGCCGAGCACCTGCACGGCGAAGGTCTGCGTTTCGGGGAGGGCGCGACCGAGAGGCGCCGCCGCCTGTGTCGCTCTGGCATCGGTGGCCGCGGTCGCCGCAGCCGCGGCAGGGACAATCGCCGCGATTGCGGTGGCAGCGGTGCCGAGCAGGAAGTGACGGCGGCTGTCGTTCGTATGGGTTGTCATGGCGATCCACCTGGAGTTTGCGCGTCAGCCCTGGCCAGGGCCAGGGTTGGGAGTGAAGCAGGAGCCTTTGTTATTGCAGTTGGTATTGCTGCCCAATGAGCAGTCTTTCGTATTGGTGCATGCGGGATTTGTACCGTTGCAGACCTCATTGGTGGCGAGCGTACCGAAGCGCCGTGCTGCCAGTGCTTCGATGGCGGCAGCGCTGGATGGGTGTGATCCATCGAACAGCACGTCTCCATGCTTGCCTATTGAGATCTTGTCCGGATCTATGCGGATTGGCATGGGACGTATCTCACGTGCTGGCCAAGGTGGAAAGCGGACAGCCGAGCGTGCGTTCGGATAGGTCGGAAAATCCGCTCATCCAGCGACGCAGCTTGTCGTTTTCGATGTCGATGGTGCCGTCGGCGTGGAGTTGTCCGAGGTCGTTGCGATCATCGTTCAGTGCAACCGTGCATTTGCCGATCTTGCCATTGGCACGGATCATCAGCGAGTTCGGTTTTGCCGCATAGCAGATATATCCATCCAGATGCTCTTCCGACATTGGGCGTTCGTCGTTTTTGCAGCAATCGACGCACGAAGTGATGTAGGCGATCGCTTCAAGGTAGCGGTCGCGCGGCAATATCTTTTCCCCGATCGTGCCGCCCGCGCTCAGATTGGAAACCTTGTGGAAGTAAACAGAAAACCGTGGGTCGCTCAATAGCTCGCGATGCAGGCTGGAATACAGGCGCCGTACAGATTCGATGTTGTCCTGATGCAGGTGCAGCCGCAGCGAGATAGCGAAATTTGCCGATAGCGACCGGTAGGCGATGAGGTTCGACCATAGTTTCTCGAACGTGGCGCCTTTGTTGGCGGTGATCCGTGTCTTGTCGTGCCATTGCGCGTCACCGTCCAGCGTGATCTGGAACTCGCGGTGCTGCAGCTCAGTAAACCTCTGCAGCAGAGCCGGCTCGAGCAGGTAGCCATTGGTGGTAAAGCCGGCGCTGAACGCAACGCCGTGTTGTGCGCACACTGCGTTTGCGTGTTGACCGATATCCAGGACAACATCACGCGCCAGGAGTGGTTCCCCCCCGAACCAGGAGATGTTGAGCCGATCCAGGTGAGGGACGCGATGAGTGATCAACGCCTTGATGCCGCGGACCACGCTCGGTTGCATACGTCCTATTGCAAAGTCTTCATAGCAATAGGTGCAGCGGAAATTGCATTTTTCGGTCGGCAGCAGGATGAGGGACAGGATGCGCGGAGAAAGCGCTTCGGCGATGGTGGATTCGCTCAGCATCGTGCTGTCTCAACCGTTCGGCGAAGGCTGGCCGCCGGCTCTACAAGCGCCGACATTGGACGCCTTGGAGCAGTCGCCGGTGTTGTTGCAGGTGTAATTCGTGGAAGAGCAGGTGCCGGAGTTGGTGCACGTTCCGGCATTTTCGCTCATGGGGCGGATGGCCCCGGCTGTCGCTGAAGCGATCGCCGCAGCGCGCAATCGATGGTTGGCGAAGTTGAGCGATCCGTCCGGGTTCAGGGTGATGCCGCGGGGATCGATCTGGTGAAATGCCTTATCCATGTGCAAGCAGCCTGTCGAGATCCGTCGAGGGGTGAGCAAATCTATAAAATACAAATCATGCTATTTTTGTGATGAAAATCACAGATATATGGTGTGTCTACGGCCCGCATCTGTGCGCCGGTGTGGAGTTGCGATGGCACTTGGCCCCTTGGCGGCTCTAGTCAAACTTGCGCATCATCCGCGCGCGCCGATTCGCAGGCGATCTCAGTAAACGCGTCGCCGTCCGGCGCTTGGAAATCGTGCAGTGCGTCTTCCAGCAGCTGTCAGCCGCCGTCGCCGTCCTCCAGCACCCGCCGCTGCATCTCGTCCAGGTAGTCGTCCAGTTCCTGCACCGAGGTGAAGATCTCGTTCAACGGCACCGCCTTGACCACGTCGAACACCTTGCGGATCTGCGGCTGCGGGTTGACCACCAGCACCCGGCCCTCGCGCGTAGCCAGCACCTTGCGCGCCTTGAAGATCGAGCGGATGCCGGCGCTGCTGATGTAGTCCAGGTTCGACAGGTCCAGCACCAGGGTGGTGATCTGCGTGGCCAGCAACGGCCCCAGCGCCTCGTCCAGGGCCTGGTAGGTATGCGTGTCCAGGCGCCCGCTGAGGGTGATGCGCTGGCGCCGGTCCTGCGTGGGGTCGATCTGCAGGCTCAACGTGCTCATGCGGTGAACTCCTGGGGGATGGGGTCGAAGGGATGCAGCAGGGTAATGCGCACGACGTTGCGGCCGGCATCGTGACGGTAATCGATGTGGTCGGCGAACTGCCGCACCAGGTGCAGGCCGAGGCCGCCGATCGGGCGCTGCGCGATGTCCGCGTCCAGATCCGGCGCCGGCGCCGCGCGCAGGTCGAAGGCCGGGCCGCTGTCGTGGAATTCCAGCACCAGCGCGCCGCTGTCCACCTGCAACAGCACTTCCACCGGCGGCTGTTCGCTGCTCAGGTGGCCGTGCTCAAGCGTGTTGCAGGCCAGTTCCTCCACGATCAGCCGCGCCCGGTTCACGTGATCCAGGACCACGCCGTGGCGCAGCAGCGCGGCCTCCAGCGTGTCGCTCAGCTGCGCCAGCGTGTCCAGTGCCGGCACCATCTGCAGCCGCAGTTTCATGGTGCTCCTTCCCGCGTCGGATCCTGGCGCAACCGGATCGCCAGCAAGGTAATGTCGTCGGACTGCGCTGCGGCCGCAGTGAACGCATGGACCTCGGCCAGCACCCGCGCGCACTGCGCCTGGGCGTCGATGCCGGCCTCCAGCGCGGCCAGCAGCCGCTCGGGGCCGTAGGCCTGCGCGTGCGCGTCCATCGCCTCGGTGATGCCGTCGGTATAACTCAGCAGCGTGGCGCCGGCGGCCAGGCGCCCGCGCACCACGGGGTAGCGCGTCTGCGGCTCGATCCCCAGCGGCGGCCCCGATTCCACCGCCAGCAACTGCGCGTGGCCGTCGGCGCCGAGCAGCACCGGCGGCTCGTGGCCGGCGCTGGACAGCCAGTAGTCGCCGCTGTGCACGTCGATCAGGCCGCACAGCACGGTGGCGAACATGCAGGTGTCGTTGCCCTCGACCATGCGCTGCGAGGCCGCGATCAGGATCGCGTCCGGCCGGGTGTGGCGGCGTGCGGCCACCTCCAGCACGGTCATCGCCCGCGCCATGAACAGCGCCGCCGGCACGCCCTTGTCGGACACGTCGCCGACCACGAACCACAGCAGCCCCGGCTCGGTCTCGAAGAACTGGTAGAAATCGCCGCCGACCATCGTCGCCGGTTCCAGCAGCGCGTAGGTTTCCAGATGCTTGTGCGCGCTGTCGAAGGTGCGCCCGCCGGGCAGCATCGCCTGCTGGATGTCGCGCGCGATCGACAGCTCGCTCTGCATCCGCTGCCGCGCCTGCGCCAGCGTGGCGATCTCCTCCAACTGCAGCTTGATCGAGCCGCGCGCGCGGTCGAAGGCGCGCGCCATCACCCCCACCTCATCCTGCCGCTCCACATGCCGCAGCGGATAGTCGAACTCGCCCTGGCTGAAATGCCCGGCCGAGTTGGTCAGGTCCTCGATCGGCCGCGCCAGCCGCGCGGTGTAGCGATGCAGCAGCCCCAACCACAGCAGCAGCGCAGTGCCGCCGCCCAGCCCCACCCACAGCGCGATGCGGTTGAGCCCGGCCACGATGTAGCGTTCGGACACGCTCAGCGCGAAGGTCCAGCCGGTGTCGCCGACCGCCGCGCTCTGGGTCAGGTAGCGCTCGCCGTCCGGTGCGGTGTGGGCAAAGCGCACCGGCATGTGCGTGACCACCGCCGCGGCCAGCGGCGACAGGTCCGGCCGCGCGCGCGCCACGTGCGTTTCCAGGGTGCGGCGCAAGCGCAGTGCCGGATCCGGGTGCAGCACGAACAGCCCGTCCGGCGACAGCAGCATCGGCTGCAGCCCGGCGTTGGCCGGCAGCTCGGCGACGATCGCCTGCAGCCGCTTCACCGGCACGTCCACGCTGACCATGCCGATCGCGCGCGCCTGCGCGCCGTCGCCGGGCAGGCGCAGCGGCAGGTTGTAGGTGGTGAGGTAATCGCCGCCGGTGGAGGCGTCGCTGTACGGCTCGGACCACCACGGCGCCGGCGCCGCCAGCGTGCGTTGGTAACCGGGCATGGTGCGGTAGTCGTCGCCCAGCGCATCGGCCGGCTGCTCGGTCACGGCGCCGTTGGCCCGCCGTAGGTGCCAGGCGAAGCCGCGGTCGTCGCCCTTCAGCGCGCCCGGCTCGATCACCAGCAGCGCCCCGGCGATGTCCGGGTCGCCCTCCAGCGTGGCGTGCAGCAGGCTGCGCAGGTTGAACGGCTGGCGCCCGACCGCGGACGCGCCGGCGGCCAGCGTGCGCCCGCTCACCTGCACCGAGCCCAGCGTCGCATCCAGGCTGCGCGCGGTCTGCTGGGCCAGCCCGGCCACCTCCTCGCGCGCATTGCGCAGCACCACCTGGCGCGCGCCCAGGTAGAACAGCAGCGCCAGGCCGGCCACCAGCGCCACCTGGATCAGGCTGCCCCACAGCACCAGCCGCGTGCGCAGGCTGTGCCGCCAGGCCACCACTGAAGCGTCCTGCACTGACGATAGGGCGGCGATGGCGGCGCTCCGCGGGAGTCGGCCCCGATCATAAGCGCAGCCGCGCCCCGCCGCGCATCCGGGGCGCGCGCTCCCGGGCCACTATGACAGCCAGCTCCATACGCTGGCGTACGAGGTCCGGCGGGGGCGGTTGCGCTACACTTGGAGGCTTCGAAAGACACAAGCAATCGCGCGCGTGCGTGCGACCTACGGGAGCGCTATGAACTGGTTGAACGAGGTGCTGCAGAACGATCCGAACCCCACTGAGACCCAGGAGTGGATCGAATCGCTCAAGGCCGTCATCGATGTCGCAGGCCCCGAGCGCGCGCATCAGCTGCTGGAGGACATGGTCGAACTGACCCGCCGCTCCGGCGCCTACCTGCCGTTCTCGCCGACCACCGAGTACGTCAACACCATCGCGCCCGCCAACGAGGCCAAGAGCCCGGGCGATGCGGCCATCGAGTGGAAGATCCGCTCGATCATCCGCTGGAACGCCATGGCCACCGTGGTCCGCGCCAACCGCAAGCCCGGCGACCTGGGCGGCCACATCGCCTCCTTCGCCTCGGCCGCCACCCTGTACGACGTGGGCTTCAACCATTTCTGGCGCGCCCCGTCCGACAAGCACCCCGGCGACCTGCTCTACATCCAGGGCCACAGCGCCCCGGGCATCTACGCCCGCGCCTTCCTCGAAGGCCGCATCAACGAGACCCAGCTCGACCACTTCCGCATGGAAGTGGACGGCCAGGGCATCTCCTCCTACCCGCACCCGTGGCTGATGCCGGACTTCTGGCAGACCCCCACCGTGTCGATGGGCCTGGGCCCGCTCAGCGCCATCTACCAGGCGCAGTTCATGAAATACCTGGAGCACCGCGGCCTGATCCAGAAGTCCGACCGCAAGGTGTGGTGCTTCATCGGAGACGGCGAGAGCGACGAGCCGGAAACCCTGGGTGCCATCGCCCTGGCCGGCCGCGAAGGCCTGGATAACCTGATCTTCGTGGTGAACTGCAACCTGCAGCGCCTGGACGGCCCGGTGCGCGGCAACGGCAAGATCATCCAGGAACTGGAAGGCGTGTTCCGCGGCGGCGGCTGGAACGTCATCAAGCTGCTGTGGGGCGGCTACTGGGACGCGCTGCTGGCGCGCGACACCGACGGCGTGCTGCGCAAGCTGATGATGGAAACCGTCGACGGCGAATACCAGAACTGCAAGGCCTTCGGCGGCGCCTACACCCGCGCCAACTTCTTCGGCAAATACCCGGAAACCGCGGCCATGGTTGCCGGCCTGTCCGACGACGACATCTGGCGCCTGAACCGCGGCGGCCACGACCCGCACAAGGTCTACGCCGCCTACCACCAGGCGGTGAACACCACCGGCATGCCCACCGTGATCCTGGCCAAGACCGTCAAGGGCTACGGCATGGGCTCCTCGGGCGAATCGCTCAACCCCACCCACCAGACCAAGAAGCTGGACGACGACGCCGTGCGCGCGTTCCGCGACCGCTTCAACATCCCGCTCAGCGACAAGCAACTGGCCGACGCCGAACAGGTGCCGTTCTACCACCCCGGCCCGGACTCGCCGGAAGTGCAGTACCTTCAGGAACGCCGCGCCGCGCTCGGCGGCCACCTGCCGCAGCGCCGCCGCAAGGCCGACCAATCGTTCACCGTGCCCGGCCTGGACAAGTACGACCGCCTGCTCAAGTCCAGCGGCGAGCGCAGCTACTCCACCACCATGGCCTTCGTGCAGAGCCTCAACATCGCCCTGCGCGACAAGGACCTGGGCCCGCGCATCGTGCCCATCGTGGCCGACGAAGCGCGCACCTTCGGCATGGAAGGCATGTTCCGCCAGATCGGCATCTACGCCCCGTTCGGCCAGAAGTACAAGCCGGTGGACGCGGACCAGCTGATGTTCTACCGCGAGGACCAGTCCGGCCAGGTGCTGCAGCAGGGCATCAGCGAGCCCGGCGCCATCTCCTCGTGGCTGGCCGCCGGCACCAGCTACTCGGTCAGCAACGTGCCGATGCTGCCGTTCTACATCTACTACTCCATGTTCGGCTTCCAGCGCGTGGGCGACATCGCCTGGCAGGCCGCGGACATGCGCACCCGCGGCTTCCTGCTCGGTGGCACCGCCGGCCGCACCACGTTGAATGGTGAAGGCCTGCAGCACGAAGACGGCTTCAGCCAGGTCATCGCCGGCTCCATCCCCAACGTGCGCAGCTACGACCCCACCTTCGGCTTCGAGGTCACCGTGGTCATGCAGTACGGCATGAAGCGGATGATGCAAGAGCAGGTGGACGAGTACTACTACATCACCCTGATGAACGAAAACTACACCCACCCGGAAATGCCGGCCGGTGCAGAAGAAGGCATCATCAAGGGCATGTACCTGCTGACCGACGCCGGCAAGCCCAAGAAGGGCGAACTGCGCGTGCAGCTGCTCGGCTCGGGCACCATCCTGCGCGAAGCCATCGCCGCGGCGGAGCTGCTGGACAAGGACTTCGGCGTCACCGCCGACATCTGGTCCTGCCCCAGCTTCAACGAACTGCGCCGCGACGGCTTCGACGCCGAGCGCTGGAACCGCCTGCATCCGGAAGGCGAGCAGCGCAAACCGTACGTCACCCAGCTGCTGGAAGGCCGCCAGGGCCCGGTGATTGCGGCAACGGACTATGTGCGGGCCTTTGCTGACCAGATCCGCGCGTTTGTGCCGACGCATTACACCGTGCTGGGTACCGATGGCTTCGGCCGCTCGGATACGCGTGCGAACCTGCGCCGCTTCTTCGAAGTGGACCGGTACTACATCGCGCATGCCGCGATTGCGGCGCTGGCGAAGGATGGCAAGATGACCGGGAAGGATGTGGCTCGGGCGATCAAGCAGTACAAGATTGATGCGGAGAAGGCTAATCCGGTTGGGGTTTGAGCCTGTCTAAAATTAGCGAAGGTAAGGGCGGCCCTAGTGCCGCCCTTATTTTTTTATCAGAATAGGGAATGGATAAATCGAAGGAGCGACGATATGACCGCACCCACGCAGGAGTTCACCGCAAAAAATCTGGGATGGATGCGGCGACATCGTAGGCAGTTCGGACTAAGTGCGGACGAGGGAAAGGTCCCTAGAACCAGAGCGGATTGGGAGGTCTTTCTCGCCGAGCTTGAGCGCAATCTCTCAGATGAGAAATTCTCATTCGATCGGGTTAAGGTTGCAAAAGTTAAGAAAGGGCGGAAGTTTCGGCAAATAGCTTCGACCAAGAGTCTGAACGAGGTTCTAGTGCTTAGGCGCATCAATGAGAACATTCGAAGGGCCTACGGTATAAAGAACCCAAATAGATCTGCCTTGGTAAGCACTATACGACAGGCTATTCAAGAGAGTACACAGAAGTCAATTCTCAGGGTGGACATCAAGTCTTGCTTTGAAAGCATCCCAAAGTCAGTCATGCTAAGACGCCTAGTGGCTGACGGGGTTGTCTCATTTCAGACGGTCTCGTTACTTTCTCGGCTGTTTTTAACGCTAGAGGCTCAAGCTGGATACGAGAGCCGAAAAGGACTGCCGCGAGGGCTCGCGATCAGTAGTACTCTGGCAGAGATTTACTTGTCCGACTTGGAGAGAGAGATTAGATCTCTCCCCGGTGTATATTTAGTAGCTCGCTATGTAGACGACATTGTAGTGATCTCGAGCGAGATTCGGTCTGACCTGTTTGCGAAAGTTCGGAGTGTTGTTAGGACGTCTCGCCTAAAGTTGAATGTGTCGAAGACAAATCACATTACAGTCGCCTGCGACTGTTCCGCTGGCTGTAATCATGGGGTCTTCTGTCCGTGCATTAAGAGATGTGAGTGCAAGCTGGAAACTTGCTTTATGGAGTATCTCGGCTACTCATTTCAATTTAATAGCAGAAACGCGATCTCTGGCGCTAATGTGGTAAAAGTACTTCTCTCAAATCAGAAGATTAAAAAGATCAAATCGCGGATCTTTATTTCATCCAGGGCATATGCAAAAACAGGTAACTTTGAGCTCTATTTAAAGCGCTTGAACTACATTGTAGGCAATCTCCAGCTGATCTCAGAGAGTGGCAATAGAGGGCTGTCAACTGGCTTGGCTTACACTCATTCCGAATATAGTCTGGCTAGGGAGCAAGATGCTTCGGAGGGTGGAAGTCTTACGTCATTAAATGATTTTCTTCATGGATCCATTCGATTTAGTTTAAAGTTGCGGCCACAACCCCCCTCCTTGGCGAAGCAGGCGTTCAAATACGATTTTCTTTGCGGATACTTCTCTCGTCGAAGAGTGAAGCTCTCGCGTGACGAGATCGGGATTATAACGGAGTGTTGGCGAAATGTCTAAGATGAAGAAGGGCTTATCGAGAAAGCATGTCGCCCGAGTCATTCTAACAGACGCGCTTCCCTATGAGCTCCCAATCTACTTTAGTAACTATTTGCTATATATACGCCTGCAATCTAACGGTGGCGCTCATAAGCTGGTTGAGAAATTATTGGAGCACGGGAGTGAGACAATGCCGTGCAAATTTTCCATCTCTAAGCGCCCTGCTGGTACAAGAGAGCTAGCACTTATCCATCCTGCTGTGCAGAGTAAAGTGGTGAACTTCTATCGCCAGTATGATGGATTTATTTCACAACTCTGTTCGCGAAGTTCATTTTCACTTCGATACCCGCTTCGTCCAGCCAGTCGATTTTTTGAGTCAAGATATAAAGACGATTCTGAGTCTAGTGAGGTGGAGCTGGATGATGTGGATTTTAACCCGCAATCTGAATTTGCATCATCGTACTTCGCATATCGAAAATATTCGCAGGTCTATAAGTTCTTCGACTCAGAGGAGTTCATAAGGCTTGAGCAGCGATATGTATATCTTTTGCGAATTGATATATCGAAGTGTTTTGCTTCAATTTATACGCATTCGGTTGCGTGGGCAGTTCGTGGAAAGCAGTTTGCGAAAGAGCAAAAATCGAGGAGGAAAGTCACGTACTTTGAGGATGCCTTCGATACCCTGATGAGAGATGCAAACTGGGGTGAGACTAGTGGCATAATCGTGGGGCCGGAATTTAGTAGAATATTTTGTGAGGTTGTCCTCCAGGGCGTTGATGTGCGAGTGACTAGCCGTCTGTCGGGTGATGTCGAAGTAAAACGTTATATGGATGATTACTTCATATTTGCTGCATCTGAGGACGCGGCGATATCTGCGGAAGCGGTAATTGCTGAGGAACTTGCTAAGTTCAACCTCTATCTAAATGAGGGAAAGAGGAAGCTCGAACACCGTCCACTAGTCTCCGCGCTGAGCGTCGCACGTCTTGAGGTAAATGATCTATGCGCAAATATTCTGGTGGGACTACGGCGACTCATTTCACTCAAGTCTGTGGAAGTGGGGGCTGAAGGCATTGTGCCTGTGAGCGATGCGGTAGCACCATTGGATGCGGAGAGTGCTGATAAGCTGATTCGGCGGATACGAGCGATTGCGAAGCAGCACGGCGTTGAGTACTCAGGGCTTGCAGCGCCAGCGCTTGCGGTCATTGGTAGAGGATTAAATGCTACTTACTCTAGTCTTGCTGCGAGTAAGGGAATACTTCAGAATGAAAATTCCGCAAGTATCCAAAGGTATCTCGCCAAGATAATTAGGGTGGCTGAATTTTTCTATGTTGCAGATGTGAGATCATCCACTTCTAATAAGATTGCTCGGGTATTTCTTGAGATTGCTGCAATTTGTGAAGTGGGTAAGCTGGGTAGATCCTTTGTTGAGCTTCAAATGCTGTATGTCGTCAGAAAAGCGATGGGAATATGGAAGTCAGCAACCTTAATCGACATCGTAAACGCTGTAGTCGCGGTTCAACTTGTGTCGTCGGACGGGCGCGGATTAGAGGGTATCGACATCGATGCTGTGTTATCGAGGCATGTCAATTCCAATGGTGATGGGGTTGAATATCTCAAGTTTGTGCTAGGCATCTTTCTCTGCGCCGACAGACCTAGCCTGAAAAAGCTTAAGCTTCGTTTAGCGGATGAAGTTATTGCTTCACTCCAAGCTCCATCGGCGCTCAATCTTAATGACGCTTCAGTTGCCTATTTGTTGCTTGATATTTTGGTTTGCCCATACTTGGATGTCTCTGTGCGGGCTAATCTTTATAAGTTCGTCTCACTGCGGCTGTTCTCACCTAATGCGATTACAGATGCTGAGGCAAGGGGCGAGCTAACTAAGCTATCAAAGTCAGTTCACTTTACGGATTGGAATGCTACTTCGGGAGACCTGCGTCGACTGAGAGCGCTACTTAGAAAGGGCGAGTTGCGCCTTGCGTACGATTGATGAATAATCACAGCGCAGGCCACGGGAGCATTGATCCGTCTGCCTATGGTTGGATCGGTAGGTGGGACGCTCAGAATGCAGCTTCGAGTCGGACCGGCAGGCGAATCCGTTTTCTGGACTGGCCGGCAGGTTAAAGGGGATGCGATATGGTGTCTCAAGTCCATGACACGACAGTCATACCGAGACAAGAGACTGCTGCAGTGATGTTTGCTGCAGAAGCCACACACACAAGCTCCTTGTGGCCTGCTTCTTTTTGAAATAGCGAGGTTAGATTGACTTATTAGTGGGCGGCCATGGTCAGTGTGTGGGCCAGGAGCAAAGGGTACGGAGGTAATTAAGCCGACAGCTCCCATGTTCAGGCCGCACGAGGTCCATCTGAGCCTTGGCGGGGAACTGCAGATTGGGCTCAGGCCTGCGGCACTTGGCTATGCAAATAGCCAAGCACCAGAAGGCGAAGACGCGGTATGGCGGCACCTCACGCAGGAGTACGCCTGGGAGAGCCACACTCTCAGACAATGGAAGAACGTGCTAACGCCCAGTCGCGCGCCGTGCACATACCGGGACGAAGGGGGATTAATTACCTCCGTCCCGCTGGTTCGAGGTCTTCATTTGGCCGGTCCCGCTTTCGCAAGGACTGCGCGTCCCGGAAATCCGCGACCTGCTGCAACAGCTCAGGGGGCACAGGTAGGCAGCAAGTCGGCCAGGCCATCTCAAACATCCTGTCTACGAGGCCGCGTGACAGTAGCTGGGAAGCCGAGCGATGATGTGCTCCTTGCGCCCTGAATAGTATCCTGAAACTGGTTGGCCTGAACAGGTAATCGCCATGCGCTATGCCCTCGTTATTGAGAAAACGCGTAACAACTACTCTGCCTACGTGCCTGATCTACCGGGTTGTGTGGCTACGGGCGAGAGTGCAACAGAGGTGGAAGGGTTGATCCGCGGAGTGATCGAACTACATCTGGCGGGTATGCGCGAGGATGGGGGAGCGATTCCGCTGCCGTCGAGTCAGATCGAGTATGTGGATGTGGCGATGTAATGGGTTAGGGTCCGTGCGCTATAAACGCGCATAACAAGAAATAATAGTATTGATCTAGCTTATGTGGTTTGAATCTATCGAAAATTTTAAGGAATCAATGCGGTATGGATGTTAGATTCTTAAAAATTGGGCGTTCGGCATCCAGTCCGTCAGGACTTAAGGGTTGTTTTACTTTGAGAGAGGATGGTTGGGATGACTATTCTTTCAAAACGATGTTTAGGCTTGCCTTCTATGACTCATCTGGCAACTATCTAGAAATTGGTGAGGTTAAGATCGGGTACCAAGGGCAGGTGCATGGTTGGACGTCAGAGAAGATTCCTCAAAGCTTCGAGGCATTGCCGTCTGAGTTCTTTTCTATTGGGCAAAGTACTCAGTACTATGAAACGATAAGAGGGTTGCCGAATTTTTCGCCGATTTGGCTCGAGCGCCTCGGTGATCTAGCTGCGCTTCCTCAGCGTAGGTTGGTGGCGTACGAGCAAAAGGTATTTGTTGATTCGCTGACTAGGACAGTAAGTGTTGCCGTCATTGAGCAGCAGTTTGCCAGAATCTTGGCCGGGATGGCTGCGCTGACTGCATACGATTTTGAGTTTATTCGCGAACCAAGTGATCTGCTATCTGGAGTATCGCTTAGGTTTCAGGTTGCACCAGAGTCCAAGCCTCCCTCCAACATTCACGTGCTTATTGGTAGGAACGGTGTTGGAAAGACAAAGATTTTAAATGGAATGATCGCTGGTGCTCTAGTGCTGTCGCCTGGTTCCGCTGAGGATGGTCGATTTTTCGGACATGTCGGCTGGTCTGTGACGCCCATAGATGAAAAATACTTTAGCGGCATAGTTTCCGTCTCGTTCAGCGCCTTTGATCCATTCAATCCGCCGCCAAACAATATGCAGCGAGATGCGGGGATTCGGTACTCTTATATAGGGTTGAAAGACAATACGAGTAGCGAAAACAATTCAACCCCGCGCGACATGAAGAATCTGGCTAAGGACTTCTTTGAAAGTCTGATGGTTTGCATGAGCCAAGAAAAAAAGAGCGGCCAGTGGTTGAGGTGCATTTCTATTCTTGAGTCCGACCCCAACTTTGCGGAAATGGGGCTTTCAGCACTTTCTGAAGTAAAGCGTGAACATGAATCTAAAGTCGTAGAGTTTTTCCATGAAAAAATGAGCTCTGGACATGCGATTGTACTGCTCATCATGACGAAGCTTGTCGAGTCCGTAGGGGAGAAAACTCTTGTTCTCATTGACGAGCCAGAGAGTCATCTACACCCTCCGCTTCTTTCTGCTTTCACGCGAGCACTATCTCAGCTTCTTTCCTCTGAAAACGCCGTAGCAATCGTTGCGACTCATTCTCCAGTATTGCTTCAGGAGATTCCTCGGCAATGCGCATGGATTCTATCGCGGTCACGTCTGATCAGTGATGTGGATAGGCCTTCAATCGAGACTTTCGGTGAAAACATAGGCGTGTTAACGCGAGAGGTTTTTAAGTTTGAAGTATCTAAGTCAGGGTTTCACGCACTCTTGGCTGAATCGGTTGCCAGAGGAGGGGGGTTCGCAGAAATCATGGATCAATATGGGAGGGAGCTTGGCATGGAAGGTCAGGCCATTCTGATGTCTATGATCCGGTCGCGTGATGAAGGGTAATTTTTATGCGTCAGGTGGATATCTATAGCAAGACATTTTCCGATGTGTACAAAAGCTGCGTCGCAGGCGTAAGTGATCTTGTAAAAGCGGGCAACTACAATGCGGCATTGGCTGGGCTGCAAGTTGAAAACGCTAACTATGAGATTTTAGCGCGGGCCTCAAATCTGTATCTCATTCCTGCTGTAAAATCTCGATTGAAAGATGTTGTGCGAGTGGCGTTGACCCGAAAAGATCTTAAGGATCTATATGAGGTCAATATGGTTGGTCAACGTCAGGCTGCGCGAGATCACTATGACCAGATCCTTCTGTCGCCTCCGTATAAGAAGTGCCCATATTGTAGCCTGGGGCAGGCGACGACCCTGGACCACTATCTACCAAAATCAAGATTTCCTCAGTTCTCTGTTTCGGTGGCAAATCTCGTTCCTTCTTGCAGGGACTGCCAGTCCAAGAAAGGAAGGGATTATGCTGTAAATAAAACTACCCAGACACTTCATCCCTATTTCGATAGTCCGGTCTTTTTTAATCAGCCTTGGTTACGGGCTAGGCTATTACGTGCGCCTACAATGAGTATTGAGTTTTATGTGGATCCTCCTGCGCTTTGGCCAAGCGCGATGAAAGCCAGGGTCGAAGCGCACTTTGCCGCCCATCATCTGGCTAAGCGATTCGCAATCGAGGCGGCGTGTGAACTCGTATCGGTCAACGAAACCGTCGCAGATCTAAGGGCGGCTGGTCAATTCATGGGCATTGAAATAATACTTCGGCTGCAGGCAAAAGGGCATGCTCGAAACTGCGTCAACTCGTGGCAGTCTGCATTTTACAATGCACTTGCGGACGACAGTTGGTATTGCACTGCGCCAGTGATTTGATGCTTTTCGCTATTGACAGGCCACGCATCGCGGTAGCACTCTATACATCAAGGAGCGTCGAAACTCCCCACACAGCGGTACCCACCTCCGACAAACCGGTGGGTTTTTTGTGCCCGATCCTCGGGCGCAAGCCGACGCGATGCCTGCGTCGGGAGGGCGGCTAATACAACACCCTTCGGGGGAATACGCCCGCCGGCTGTGTGCGGTTTCGAACCTCCCGACTTCCCGTCCGCCATGCCTGGCGGGCGGACCCTTCATGGAACGAGGAGGCAACGATGGCGTACGACCGTTTGGACGATGAAACCATGCCCGGCTATTTCCTTCCGGAGGAGAGCCAGTTCCGGCTGGTCAAGCTGCGCGATCACGTGAGGTTCCTGGTCCGGCTGGCGCAGCCGCGCACGCCGGACGAGGAGCGTGCCGCCGAGCCCAAGGTGCGCATGGGCGAGCTGGCGGTCTGTCTGGAGCTGTTGGCCGACCAGGTGGAGCTGGTGCTGGACGCGCTGTCCTATCCCGCGCAGCGGACCGACCCGACGCACGGCGCCTGGCCCGATGCCCCCATCGAGGTGGCGCCGGACGCGGCCGGCGGCGCCTTCCGCGTCACGCTGGCGCAACTCGATCAGCTCAACCTGCTGGCCGAGACCGTCTCGGCCCATGCCCGGGTGGTGGCGGCCGGCGATGCAACCGCGCGCGCCGGCCAGGCATTGCCAGCGGTGGGCGACACGCTCTGCGAGGCAGCGAACGCGATGCGGGCGCTGCTGCTGCAGATCGAGCGCCACCCGCTGCGCGAACCCACGTCCAACGGCGTAGGCGAGGAGCGGGCGGTCTATGCGGTGGAGGGGAGCGCGCCGCCTGCGGGAGGCGGGCGGCTGCATTGATCGCGGCCTGGGTGGCATGAGGCCGGGATGCGTCGCTGGAGCGGGCTGGCCTCGTGGTGCGGGGCCGGCCCTGGGAGGCAGCGAGCGTCAGTGCAAGCGGACCCCGGCCGCGTCGCAACGGCGCGGCGCTCCCCACCGGGGGCGCGCGCAGTGTGATTTGTGTCTCACCGACGCCTTGGCGAGCGCCAAGGCGCGCTGCTCGGGCTTGAGCCATGGCAGGGTAGTATGGTATTTCCGTACAGGCGAAGTTGCGCTATCTGTAACGTCAGGGAGTGATGCGATGCGGTCACTGATCGTGGTGGGCGACATGACAAGCGGTGGCGGCAGCGTCGTCAGCGGCTCGATGGAAACCGACATCGACGGCAGGCCCGTTGCTCGGGTGGGCGACATGGCAAACTGCCAGCTGCACAAGGGCGCGTTCCCCATCGTTTCCGGCGACCCCACGCTCATCGTCGAGGGGCAGCCTGTGGCGCGCCATGGCGACAGATTGGCATGCGGCTGCCAGGTTCTTGCCCATCGACAGTCTCATGTCTTGATCGATGCAGGGGCGGCAGTCGCGAGCGCCGCACTATCCGCCGTGCCGCAAGCATCTTCCGCCGCCTCGATTGCCGAGCCAGCGACCACCGCAGTGTGCGAAGAGTGCCTGCGTGCCGCCGCCAGGAAGGGCGCGGCCTTTCTGGTGCGTTGAGCCATGCACCGCTACGTCATTGTCGATTGCGCCGTCCGCCACGATGCGGCCAAAACCCTGCGTTTCTACGCGGAGCAATTACCGCACCGCGCGTTGTTCCAGGGCCAACCCGAAGCCAAACACGCTCACGCTGGCCCCTGGCTAGTGCAGGTGGATCACAGCAACGCGCTCCACGGCTGGCTCAACGCGCTCGACGGCACCTGCGCGCCGTGCGTCACCTATCTGGCCGCGTCGGTTGGCTTTGAGGCGGTATTCACGCACCTGCAGTCGTTGCTGGATATGAAACTGTCCGACGGGTCAAGCGCGCTGCTGCGCTTTTACGACCCGCGCGTGATGGGGCAGTTGCAAAAAGTGCTGACAGAAGAACAATTCTGCTCGATCATTGCCCCCTTTACGGAGTGGCGCACCCGCCAGGGATGGTGTTCGAATGCCCAGCATTGAATTAACTGCTGAGCAGGAAGCATTGCTACGCTTGCCAGAGCCCGAGGGCTTTACCCAGCGCCTGGCGAAGGAGATCCGCCGCGATGTTCCCAAGGATGTGGCCCACCTCACCGACGTGCAGTTACTCGAAGCCACCCGAACGTCATACGACTTCGCCGCGTACGAACTGCACATCACCCGCATCCCGACGCTGGTGCACTGGGTCAAACTGGATGCGTCGTGCGATGGCGTGCTGCGCCGGAACCCGGCCCTGGTATTGAAGATCCGCACCGCCCAAGCCCCAAGCCTGGCGGCAGAGGACATGCTGTCGATCCTGCTTGCGCAGACCAACTGGAGCAACTGACATGGCAACCGCAATCCCCGCCGGTGGCCGGCTGCTTGGCGAAGTGGTCAGGGGCCTGATCAACGCCGAAAAGCTCCGCAGGTTGGCCCAGGCGATTCCCCAGGAGCAAACCAAAGAAGGCGATTGCGCCGGCGAGAAGGACGAGACGCAGTGCAACCAATGCAAGTTGCACACTGGCGTGTTGCTGCCCGCCAAGCCGCGTCGTGCCATTCGCAAGCAAAACAAGATCAACTGGGACTACCAGCTTTACATCGCAAATATGAACGCTAGTCCGGAGAGATTCGTCTACTGCGACAAAGACACCGGCCAGCCGCTCGGTGACTTTGATTTTTCCCTCGCTGCGCGCGCCATCAACGCGGTAAAAGGAGTGCCTCAGCCAAATCCCGAACAGCTGAATCTAACGGAATGGCTTTACAGCGGCGTATGGTTCGATGGTTTCTGGAGGGATAAATGCACGGTTGTTGATGCAAAGGGGCAGTACAAGCAGTTTTTAGATGAAGACAATGAACCGAATAAAGGCTTCCCTGCGATAAAAATGTTTCCCGAGATGATTCAGGAATCCGCAAGTCAGAATAGCGCCATCAATGATGCGCGTCCTCAGGCTAGCCTCGAATGGCATTTCTTGCAGATTGAGCTATGGTCATGGGCACAATCGAATCTACCGGCCTCCGTACGCTGCATTCACACTCCTTGGCTACCGATGGTGGAAGCATGATAAACTCAATCATTTACATGGATGTTCCTTCAATAGGGCTTGATGTTGAGTCCGCGTATGATCGTATAGATTCTCTTGCAAAGCGAATCTCCAATGTTGTGCCCGGAATAACGGAATGGTATGGTCAAATAAATACCCCCGAACAGAAGGCTGCTGAATTCTCTGACCGTACGCTGACGATACACCGGATGACCGAGCGAATGAGGCAGAGCTTAGAGCGGTTTCCAAATCTGACCAAAGGCGCCGAGGTTCACCTCGCCAGCGACAACAAACCGAAGCGAACCCCAGGTCTAGTGGAACTGACCTACATGCCGGCTATCGGTCGGATTACATTGATGATTACCAAGCCTGACGCTGCATTCGGAAGCGCGACAACATCTGTGGTAACCAGGATTTTTCTGGAATTGTTGAAAGAAGAAGACGTGGAGTATGCGTTCGCAGACGTCAAGGACCGGGTTTCCAGTGCGGCTATTCCGGTGACTTACCGCACTAAGTACGCGACATTTCCCCACAGGCGATGTTTGGGGTGGATGTCGTACGTACCAAAAGTGGTAACAAAAGAACAACTACCACTAGCTGCCGACATCATCCCTGCAAAGGGTGGATCGATCATCGTTGCGGTGAACGAACCGTTCGACTTGGCGAACAAGGAGCACATCAAGCGCGCCAACCAGATCGAGATGGACATGAACGACCTGGGCTTGCTTGCGGTGACCGATCCGACGTTCTAGGGACGGTTGACCGCACGGTATGCCGCGGGTTTCAGAACCGCGACGCGTCGCTGTTTTAGTGTGGTGAGAGCCCTTGTTGCGCCTTGCGGGAATGGCCGTAGCGCGTGAGCCGAGTAGCGAAAAACAGCATGATCTTGGAGGCACTCCGTGTCAGGACATCACGACTTTATTTTTCCAAAGCATCCGCATTTGCCAGCACCTGACTGGAAGAAGCTCGAACAACGCCTCTTGGACGAAGGGTGGGTGATCCCCGCCGTAGGTCGTGATGTACCTGAAATAGCACTACGGGATCTCCACTTCAGCCTGGGTCGGCTTTCAGAACGGCATTTTGACTTCGATCCCACGTGGCGTACGACCGGCGATCTGATTGCCGCCCACGTCGCGGCGCGTGCGCTGCCGAACGATGTACCCGTCATACACGATCAAACAGTGGCCCAGGCAGTTGCAATGCTTGAGTGCCACGGGATAGCGCTGACCGATTGGCAGTGCTTTGATGCAGCATCAAGCACGTGGTGCTGCGCGCAATACCGGCCGGGTCCGGAGTTCATTCGCTTCCTGGACCGCGAAATTTTTGATCCAGGACGGGACACGCTAGCCATGATGCTGCTGGAGTTCGACGGCGACCATCCCTTTGTATCGGCTGGGGGAAACACATTTGAACCGCGACTGCCTGGCTCCGGGGAGGAGCTGGTGGAGCTGGCCAGTGAGCATATACTGCTGATATCGATAAGCCCGCCACTCCCCATCAGCCGAAACATCGAGAGGATCGAGTAGATAGTAGTCATCATGACTGCTTGGTCGTGAGGTAAGCTGAGGTAATGAATCCAGCTCGAGGTGGAACAAGCGAAAAATCGACTCCTGTGAGATTGAGTGTTTCGCATTGCTGGCGAGTGGAAACCGCCGGAATAGTGGCCTCGGCTTTGGAGCTGAACCGGGGCGCCGCCGTCGCCCTGTGCGTCGCATTAAGTAGACAATTACTGTGGCGAGATTCCGATCCCGCCCCCTGCGTACCCATTGTGGCGCCGAGCTCGCAGGGTTTCGGGCTATGGGCCAATCTCGATCGATTCAGTCTTGAGTCATTTTAAGTTCAGGTTTTTATGCCGGCTGTCGCGCTATAACGGAACCGTTTGTTCCCCATGGAAGAATCGAACAATGTGGCTCCCCACTGCAGCTACAGCGCTCTCCGCTTTGCTGGAACGCCAGACCTCGCGGTTGATGCGACTCAGCTTTCCAAACGACGACGGTCCTTCCGCGGTCCTGCTCCCTGAGAAGCTGGTTGCAGACGAGGCGGTGTCCCGGGATTTCGAGTACACGTTGACGCTCCTCTCCGAGGACGCAGCAATCCCCGCCAAGTCGCTGATAGGCAAGATGGCCACCATCGAGTTGGTGCGCCGGGACGGCGGCCCTCGCTACTTCAACGGCTACGTATTCGAGTTCGGGCGCACCGGCACAGACGGTGGCATTGCGCACTACCGCATGGTGCTGCGCCCGTGGATGGCGTTTCTGCGGTCGCGTCAAAATAGCGGCCCTTTGCACCAGAAAACCGTCGCTGCGCTTACCGACGAGATACTCGGCCGCTACCGCTTCCACGATTATCGCCTGCAAGTTGGGGCGACCTCCGATGCGACGCAGACCGAGGCAATGCAGTGGCAGGAATCCGATGCGAACTTCCTGCATCGTTGGTGGGAGACGCGAGGCTGGTACTACGGCTACGAGCATCGAGCAGATGGCCATACCCTGGTGCTTTGCGACGATTCCAAACAGGCGGCACCGATCGATGGGGTGCCGCGCATTCGCTATTTCACCGAGGGCGGCCCCGACGATGACGACGCGATCGCCGAATGGTCGCCCGCGCGCCGGCTGGCCCCCACACGCTATGCGGTGTCGAGCTTCGACTTCAAGAATCCGCATCGACCCTCAGCGGCAAGTATCGCCACAGTGAACCAGCAGGGCGACGTGCCGGAGCTGGAGATCTACGAAGATACCGGCGCCTACGGGTTCCGGACCGTAGCGGAGGGCGAGGAACGCGCGAAGCTGAGCCTGGAAGAGATCGAGGCCAAGGCCAAGCACTACGAGAGCCGCGGTAACGCGGCCCGTTTGCAGCCCAACCGCTACTTCGATCTGATCGAGCATTTCGAACACGATCGTGATCCAGAAGAGGATCGCAGATTTTTCGTTGTCAGCGTGCGCCATGAAGTCGTCAACAATCACCTAGTCGATGAGCCTGCCCGCTACAGCAATTCCGCTGTTGCCGTTCGGCAGAAAGTGCCGTGGCGACCAGGGCGCGGCTACAACAGCGTCATGCCGCGGGTCTATGGCCTGCACACCGCGCTGGTCGTGGGTCCCGCCGGGGAAGAAATCGACTGCGATGAGTATGGTCGCGTCCTGGTGCAATTCCACAACGACCGCGTGGGTGACTACAACGAGAAAAGTTATTGCCGCGTGCGGGTGGCCACACCTATGGCCGGCGACCGCTTCGGCTTCGTGGCAATTCCGCGCATTGGACAGGAGGTGATTGTTCAGTTCCTGGACGGGCATCCGGATCGTCCTCTGATCACCGGATTGGTTCCCAATCAGGAGCAGATGCCGCCGTGGGAGTTGCCGGCGAACAAGACTCAAACCGGTTTCCTGACCCGTTCCAGCCATGGGGGTGAATACGAGAACGCGAACGCATTCCGCTTCGAGGACAAGAAGGGTGATGAGGAGGTCTGGCTGCATGCCGAGAAAGACCAGCGGATCGAGGTCGAGCACGATGAATCGCATTGGGTGGGGAACGACCGCAAGAAGACCATTGATCGCGACGAGAACGTACAGGTCAAACGCCACCGTACCGAGCGCGTGGACCACAACGAGACGATTTCCATCGGCGATAACCGCACCGAGGACGTCGGGCGCAACGAAACCATCTCCATCGGCGACAACCGTAGCGTGACCATCGGCGGCAACAAGACCGAGACCATCGCGCTGGCCAAGGCAGAGACGATCGGCCTGGCGAAGGCGCTGACCATCGGTGCCGCCTACCAGACCAGCGTGGGTGCGGCGATGAACACGACCGTTGGGTTGTCGCAGAGCGAACAGATTGGGCGCAACAAATCCACGCTTGTCGGTAAGACCTACGAAATCAAGGCGGGAGACGAGTTCAAGGTGACGGTGGGCAAGTCCACGCTGGTGATGAAGTCCGACGGCACAGTGCTGATCAACGGAACCCAGTTCAAGTTCGCCGCCAGCGGACCGGTGCAAATCATAGGTAAGGACGTGGACATCAACTGACAGCTGGAGGCTGATGCACGTGGAGTTCCGCAACCTCACCCCATTCGACGGATTGTGCTTTCCGACAATCGACCGTGACGGTCGTCGGAACCGCGTGTTCGTAATGAAGGCTGGATATCGGCTTCGGCCCCGCGCCGGAGGACAGGTGTCGCTCCAAGTTATCGACGACGAACCGCTGCCCTTGTGTCTCGCTGATTCCTACTATGGTGAGCCCGGGACGTCGAGCGTATGTGCTGAGAGTGATCTGGCGCCCGGTAAGCCCCGATGCGACGTGGTGATTGTCGGCTCCAGTTACGCGCCGCGGGGCCAGCCTTCGCCGCACTGGCTAGCGAGGGTGCGCGTCAGCCGCCCCTTGCCGCCGGTTTCACCGCCGGAAATTCCTCTGCCTTACGGTCTGGCACCAAACATGCTCCCTAGCTCGGCGCAACTGGAACAGTGGCGACGCGAGGTGACCCGGGCTGAGCAAGCGTGGTCGGCACGTACAACGCACGAGGCCCTACTGGACAAGACGCTTCGTATCCATGGACCTCGCCACTTCAAAAAGGCAATGTTCAATCGTTGGCAGGTGTCCGACGCTGAACCGGTCATCGAAGCGCCCCTGCGCTGGGAAGAGGCATGGGGCGGTCGCTCGACAGTTTCGTCTCACTCCACAATACCCGGCGATTCTTCCTATGCCCTGGATGAAGTGTGTTTCAGCAACCCGCTTGGACGGGGCTGGCTCGAAGAGCGGCAACTCAAATTAGCTTCGAAGGACAGTCCGTTATCCGTGGCGGATGGCATGCCGGCCCCGCGGTTCGAGTATCCGCAAGCCCCCATCAGTGCACCGTCTATTGCCACGCATCCCGAGCCCCCTCTTGACGCCCTGACGATGGCAGAGATCGCCTCGGGCTACGGAGTCACACCAGCGGGCTTCGGTTGGGTAGGGCGTAGCTGGGCTCCCAGGCTGGCGCGGGCGGGCCGGTACGACGAGCATTGGCTGGAATCTCGGTGGCCGCAGCTGCCTGAGAGCTTTGACGCCGGGTACTGGAACGGCGCCCCGGACGACCAGCAGATAGTCTTTCCTCCCACGGACGCACGGATCGAATTGTGGCACTTGCTGCCGCCGGATTTTTCCGATCGGGAGGGCTTGGCTGTTATCGATTTGCCGGGACATCGACCCTTCGTGCTGCTGCGATTGCATAATGGCGTGCCGTTGCCCCTACACCTGTCGATCGACACGATGGTCGTAGATACGCAAGCTTTGGTGCTCGCGCTCACCTGCCGCGTTTGCATATCGGAAAACGTCGAGGTCCGCACGGCGGAATTGCGTTTCGAAGTCGATCCCGGTGCGCCTTTGGTGCGAGCAGCACCTATCCCTGTGAGCCTTGAAGAGACCTGAGAATGGCCGAGAACGTCACCGCACGTAAGGAGGCCAACTGGCGAGTGATCAGCACGCTTCCGGATGTGTGTAAGACTCCAATGGGCAGCAGTACGCCGCCCGTACCGTATCCGGTGCTCGCAGAAATCGCGGCAAGCCAACAACCTGCAGGCACCGTTCGCACCAACGGAAATCCCCTGGTTCTGTTTGACGCGAGCTATTTGCCAACGACGGTAGGGGACCAGGCGGGGGTGGCAAAGGGGATTAAAAGCGGCACTGTAGGGGCGAAGTGCTGGCCGAAACAGCGCAGCAGCACGGTGCGTGTGGAAGGCAAGCGCATCATCCGGGTCAATGACCAGTTTTGGATGAACGGTAACTACAGCGCGCCGCCGAGCAAAGCCGAGCGCTGGAAAGGACGGCAAGAACAGATCGCCCAGGCCCGCGAGCGCGCTGGCAAGATGCCACCCGGAGAAGAACGTAATCAGTTGACTAACGCGGCGAATCGTTTCGAGAAAAACAATATCGCGATCGAGCGAGCGAGGCTTTCCCAGAATGTCTACGATCCGTCGCAGCCGCCACCTGAGGGCTGGCGCAACGCGAGTAATGACCCTAAGACACTTGCGGCGATGGGTCTGAAGCCCAGTGACTTGCAGATCCCTGGCTCAGACTTTCGCGCCCAGGTGTATAGCCCGGATCCCGCTGTCTTTGGCAATCAGATCTCGCCGGAAGTTGCGTTCAAGGGCACGGTCAGTGGTGAGGACTGGAGCAACAATCTGTCCCAAGGACTAGACAACAATTCGACCTACTACGAACGTGCCGTGAAGATCGGCGACAAGCTCGGGAAGAGTGGAGCATCGGCTCATCTTGCCGGGCACTCCTTGGGCGGGGGTCTCGCCTCAGCCGCCGCGCGTGCAAGCGGTCTGCCGGCGACAACCTTCAACGCCGCGGGCTTGCATCCTAATACGGTCGCCCGCTACGGTGGCACAGTCACCGATTCAGCTATCGAGGCTTACCGCGTGGATGGCGAGGTACTTACACATGTGCAGGAGGGAGGGTTCTGGGATGGGGGGCCACTTCAGTCGCTTCTCGGTCGCAGCATGCCTGATGCGGTAGGTACGCCCCATGAGATCCCGGGTCATGGCGTCGACCGTATCCGCCGCCATTTCATGAGCCAGGTGGTCGATGGCATCGAGTCCCAGAAGAAGGAGGACCAGGCCATCATAGAAAAATCACTTGCAAAACCCGCACCAGTCCGGAGCTCGGGCGCTTCGGGCTCCTGGTAGGCCTTTGTGATGGGATGGCGCGTATTGCCCGGTTTGTTTCGATGGTTGACCTTGCTGGCGCTGACGATGGCCCTTGCTATTTCAGGATGCGACATGAAGCGCGAAAATCCGGCAGCCTACTTTGATGGCCCCTATCTTCAGGCTGCCCAGGCCATTGAGGACAATGATATGGCGCGTTTGCAAATCCTAGTGCGCAACGGCGTGGTGGTGGATACTCCGGGACGCAAGCAGATGACCTTGCTGTGGTACTCGATGCAACGCGAGAATTTCGATGCGATAACTACCTTGATCCGGCTCGGCTCGGACCCAGACAAACAGGTCGCACAAGGGCTAGGAACCGCGCTCGAAGTAGCGCTCACTCACAAAGATCCGCGATATTTAGACGCTATGTTAGAAGGCGGCCTCTCTCCAAACCTTCAAAGCGAAGATGGGACCACCTTGCTACAGAGGGCTACCCTTGGCCCCAATGCGATTGAGCGGATAAAGTTGCTCGTCATGCGCGGCGCAGACGTCAATTTGCGGGACAAGATTGGCGGCACTGCTCTGGCCGATGCGATCGACGTGCGCAAGCCTGAGATTGCGCTCTACCTGGTCGAGCAGGGGGCAGACGTCAATGCGACCATGACCAATGGCGTCTCGATAGCTTGGGGATTGCAATTCATATTGCAAAGATTGCAGCCAGGCGCCGCATCGGGTGAAGTTACCGACATTACTCTGGATGCCAAAGGTCAGCCGGTCCCTCGCGATACGACACCGCCATCCGTTAGCGAAACCGATCAAGCCAACAATAAGTTGCGGGCCGACTTCGAGCGGCTGCGCGACCTCATGATCGCCAAAGGTGCTCAATTCCCTGCGGAGCCTCCCGCAAAGGTTCGTGAACGAATGAAGGCGCAGGGGCTGGAGGTCGCTGAGTAAGGTTTTAGTCAATTCGACCGCTCGTTAGCCGAATTGAACCGATGAATCGCCGCTTCATTCCCGGTCAGGCAGACCATCCAAGGAAATAAGGACCAGGAATCTCTCTTATGGGAGAGCCCATCGACATCAAGCCCCAGGGTGCGGTTAGGCTGCTCCCTAGTGGCGATACTTTGCAGATTGTTCGCCAGCCTGACGGGGTCTTGGCACAGGTGTGGTCGGGTGGCGACGGACAGGGCGATCTGCTCGCGCAGTCCACGCTGAGCTACGACGAGTATGACAACCTTCGTGACAAACAACCGAAATTAAAGCTGCCCAACCTCAGACCGCCGGAGAAGGAGGCGCCGCCGGGCAATACTATCGGCCAAGTCGTCGGGCCGACCGCGCCAACGGCAGTGCCCGCAACCGCGGCTAACCCACCCGTACAGGCGGAGACCGAGTCAGAGAAGGGTTTTTGGGCCAGCGCCAGCGGCTGGGTCCACGGCGGCTTGGACGTCCTGGGCTTCATCCCCGGCCTAGGGGCAATTCCGGACCTGCTCAACGCCGGCATCTATGGGCTGGAAGGCGATAAGATCAACGCCGGCATTTCTGCGGTGGCGGCGATTCCAGCCTTTGGTGATGCAGTCAAGGGCGGTTCGCTGATCTACAAGGGCGGCAAGCAGGTAGTGAAGGAAGGCGCTGAGGAGGTCACCGAGCAGGCTGCGAAAGAGGCTGCCGAGGAACTGGCCGAGCGCGAGGCGGCAAAGGTCGCTGCCAAGAAAGCCGAAAAGGAAGCGGCCGAGAAGGAGGCCAAGGACGGCGGAAAATTTCCGGGTAAAAAGAAAACTGAAGTGCCGTGCTTCAATCCCCGTAGCAAGCGTTTCCGCAAGATGACCCCGGAGCAACAGCGGAAGTATCTTCAGGACTACACTAAGCAACTGCGCAGGCAACAAGACGCAATCAACGAACTGACGGCGTCGGAATATAAAGCAGCACGTGATGCCTTTAAGAAATTTGGAAGGAATCCTAGTGCAGACGCAGCTCAGAGTAACTTTAGGAAAGATTACGCCAGCGAAATTCAAGAAAGCATCTACGCTAGCTCACTTGAGCGAATGGGCGCTCGCCAGGCTCGTGCAGAGGCTAAAGCAAGAACGGAAGCGATTATGGGAAAGCTAGCTGCCTTGCACGAACCGGACATGGTTGCCGGTGGGTGGGCCTCGCCGGACCCAAAAGCTATGGGTAGCACAGGTGCAAATTCGGCCCTCGGCGGTAGCTGGCCACAGGGAGGTCGGGTTGACGCCATGGATCAGGCTGCGGATGATGCGATCAAGCGAGGCGAAGGCGATACGAAGATGAATGTGGAGTTGAAGCCATGCCCCCCTGGCAGGAAAAGGTAGAGCTATGAGAGGCGAGGACTTTGAAATTTTTATCGAAGAGTTTGGGGAGCCGACCCTTCGTAGGGATGTGCCCGAGGAGGCGCTCAGGAAATGGGCTGGTAAGCTTCCTGGTAGACTTCTTGAGTACTGGCAATTGGAGGGCTGGAGCCAATACGCCGACGGGTTGTTTTGGATTGTCGACCCGGATGAATTTGAGGGTGTAACCACGGACTGGCTTAGCGGAACCCCTTTAGTCAATATCGACAAATTTCACACAATTGCCCGTTCGGCTTTTGGCAGCTTGTATCTGTGCGGAGAGACGACTGGACGCAATATCACAATAAACTGCTCAATACACGGGATCGCCGCGGTTCCGCGCGAACTGAAGCCCAAAACCCCAGTCCAACTTGATAAATCGATCCGGGCCTTCTTTGGATCCAGTTCGCCAGATAGATTTGATCTCGATGACGAACAGGGAAAGCCTCTATTTAGGCGGGCCTTAAGCAACCTCGGACCGCTTGAGCAGGACGAAGTGTATGGCTTCGAACCTGCCATAGCTTCCGGCGGTCGGTTGATTCTTGAAAATCTCAAGAGGATGAAGGCCGAGCAACACCTAACCATTCTGAGACAGCTTGCGGCACCACGCATCCCTTTCCTCAATGAGAACATCGATAAGATTTCGTGAATAGCGCGGCCTCGTTTGTGGAATGCGCTTAGGGCATATGGCGGCCATGTGGTTTCATGGAAGGTTAAAAAGTCGTGAGAGACGAGGATTTTGAAGTTTTAATCGACGAGTTCGGCGAGGCGTTTCATCATGAAGCTGTCGCACAAGACGCTATCGACTGCTGGGTCGGCAGGGTGCCGAACTATCTCTTGCAGCAGTGGAGCGCTGAAGGGTGGAACGGATATGCCAAGGGGCTTTTTTGGCTCGTGAACCCCGGCGATTATGAGGAGATTGCAGAGGCGTGGCTGGCCGATACGCCCTTGCCAAAAGTCGACGTCTTCCATGTGATTGCGCGGTCGGCCTTCGGCGATCTGTACCTTTGCGGGGAGCGTACAGGGAGCAGCGTTTCGGTATCCCCAGCCCTCAATATGATCTTCGCAACACCAAAAGGCCTCAAGCCGAAGAATGAAAAACAGAAGGACATTTCGGTCAAGAGCTTGTTGCTTAGTAGCAAAAAGGATTTCGACTTTAAAGATCAGAATGACGAGCCGTTGTTCTCGCGGGCGGCTGCGAAGCTTGGGGAACTCGCACCTGATGAAGTATATGGATTCGAGCCTGCGCTCGTGGCCGGTGGCAAAGCCCACATTGACTCGTTGCGAAGGATGAAGCTGGATCCGCATTTGACGATACTTCGTCAGTTCGCCTCTCCCCAGTCTGCCTCTGAAAGCCTCGACATCGATAAGGTACTGGATGCCTAGCACATGGATGTGGGGTCTCGAGGCAGTCAACAATGATCAACGAAGACGTGCGGTTTCCGGCCGAGCTCGCAAATGGCGGCCTCAAGGTAAAAATTAAACTGATTAGCACGAACTCTCAGCGCAGTCGCAGCCGTTGAGAAGGCGGCGACCGAAGATGGGATCCTCGTTCACAAGGGTCCCGATGATGAGCATGAACCGAGTGCAGTTCCAGGCAGGGCTGTCGCTGCCCGCTTTTCTCAAGCGCTACGGAACCCAGGCGCAGTGCGAAAAGGCGTTGGAAGCGGCTCGTTGGCCGCAGGGCTTCATCTGTTCGCAGTGCGCCGGCACGGCGCACTGCCGCTTTCATCGCAATGGCGTGGCCTATTGGCAATGCTCTGGGTGTCGTCACCAGAGCAGCCTGACCGCCGGCACGTTGATGGACAACAGCAAGCTGCCGCTGACCACCTGGATGCTAGCGATATATCATGCTGGGCCAGAGCAAGACAAACATGTCTGCGTTGGAGCTGATGCGGCACCTGGGTGTGAGCTACCCGGCGGCCTGGCGACTCAAGCACAAGCTGATGCAGGCGATGAGCGAACGCGAAGCAGACCGCCAGCTGGGTGGCATCGTGCAGTTGGACGACGCCTACCTGGGCGGGGAGCGCAATGGCGGCAAAGCCGGTCGTGGCTCTGAGAACAAGCGCCCTTTCGTAATCGCCGTGGAGACCACTGAAGACGGTCGTCCACGGCATGCGGTGATCGATCCGGTGTCGGACTTCACCAAGCAAGCGTTGGCCCTGTGGATCAAGCAGCGCCTGCGCCCCGGGGCCGATGTCTACAGCGATGGGCTGGGAGCATTCCAGGCATTGGAGGCAGAGCATGCGCATACGGTGATCGAAGGTCACGGCCGTGCACGCTGCGAGCATGACAATGCACGCTGGGTCAATGTGGTGCTGTCGAATCTGAAGCGGTCCCTGGACGGGGCCTATCACGCCTTCAAGTTCGCCAAGTACGCCCAGCGTTATCTTGCCGAGACGATGTGGCGGTTCAATCGGCGGTTCGATCTGGCTGCCCTGGTACCGCGATTGCTGGTCGCGACGGCCAGGACCAGCCCTTGGCCGGAGCAGGCGTTGCGCGATGTCCCGGTGTTTGCTGCTGAAGGTTCGTGCTAATCAGGTCGTAGGATGGATGATATCTCCGCTCTCCAGTCGGGAATGCGGTGCTGCTGTTGGCATGCTTGCTCCGTCATGCGTTGTCCTCGTTTATTTAAGTTGCAGTAACGGGATCAGGTTGGTCGGGCGCGTTCCAGACCTCACTGTCCGCGATTTCGTAAGGCTTTCCTTCGCCGCGTTGCCCGCCCGTCGTGGAGGCCGTCGCACGCGCCGCCGGCACCTGTGGCGACGCGTGTTGCGCGCAGGTCGCTGCCGGCGCCTGCGACGTATCGGCACAGGCCGCCAGGCGCGGCGCAAGCAATCCTATCGACAACGACTTGCTCAATCGCGATCTCCTGGCTGCATTGGCTCGATAGGTCCGACGCACGAACAGCGCCGGATCATGCCATGCAGAAACGCTGTTGCGCCGCCGTGGATCGAAGAGCGCGACAAGCGCGGGGCGGGAGCGCAAGCGGCCGCACCGCTAGACTTGCCCAGTCCGTGATCGGGTGAGGCCGATGCGCCGTTACCGCTTGGTGTTGTTGGCCATGCTGTCTGTGTTCAGTGCTGCGCAGGCACAGGCACAGGACGCCGAGCGCCGCATCGCGGTGACCATCGACGACCTGCCATTGCAGCGCATGGGCAAGACCCCGGCCGCGCAGTTGCCTGCATTCCATGCGCAGCTGATGGCGTCGTTGCGGCAGGCGGACGTGCCCATCGTCGGGTTCGTCAACGAGGACAAACTGGAACAGGACGGCCAGCTGCAACCGCAGCGCGTGGCGATGCTGCGCGGTTGGCTGGAGGCGGGCTATGAGCTGGGCAATCACACCTATGGCCACGTGAATCTGCACGAGGTGGGGTTGCCGGCCTATGAGGACGCGATCGTGCGCGGCGAGCGCACGTTGCGGCCGCTGCTGGCCGAGTACAGGCAGTCGCTGCGCTGGTTTCGCCATGCTTCCCTAGCGACCGGCCGCAGCGATGCCGAGCGCGAGGCGGTGGTGGCGTTCGTCGCCGCGCGTGGCTACCGCATCGCGCCGGTCACCGTGGACAGCGGTGAGTGGGTGTGGGCCTTCGCCTATGCGCGGGTGTTGGAAACCGAGCCGCCAGGCGCGGCGCGCGCAGCCACGCTGCTGCGGCTGCGCAAGGGCTATGTGCCGTACATGCTCAACACGCTGGATTATTTCGAGGCGCCATCGCAGCGGCTGTTCGGCCGCCACATCGCGCAGGTGTGGTTGATGCATGCCAACGCGTTGAACGCCGTCGCATTCCCGGAACTGATCGCCGCCACCCGCCGCCGCGGCGCTGTGTTCGTCAGCCTGGACCAAGCGTTGCGCGATCCGGCCAACCGGCACGCCGAGGGCTATACCGGCGGCGGTGGCATCAGCTGGCTGCACCGCTGGGCCATGGCCGAGCACACGCCCAAGGACGTCCATGCCGGCGAGCCGGTGGTGCCGGGGTGGGTGTTCGCGCTGGCGGGGATCGATTCGGATGAGGGCCTCGTAGGTCGGGACAGCCTGGGCGCATCGGTGCGCTGGTGTCGTTCACTCGTTCGCGCACCGCATCGCGTCACGATGGGCGCCTCCGTTTCCTGCAGTCATGCCCATGCGCGCCTCCAAGACCCCGCCCTGGAAGAAGCCCAAGCCGCGCGGCCAGCGCGCGCAGCCGTTGTCGCCTGCGCAGAAGGCCGCGGCGCGGCAGCGTGCGGAAGAGAACGGCCGCCCATATCCGAATCTGATCGACAACATGTGGGCGGTGCGGCAGCCGTGCGGCGATGGCGTGGCGGACGCAGCCGGGGAGGAATAGGCGTCGAAGTGCGCATGCGAGTCCCTGTGCTGGCGGGTGGTGCCGGCGCCGTTTGATCTTGGGCCATCGGTTGCGGCAGGCCCTGCCGGTAAGGCCCGTCGCGACTGAAGTCGCTCCCACAAGGAAGTCGCTCCCGCTACGTGGACGAATGCCGTGGCTCCGGCGCTCAGCGCGGCGCTGCGTGCGCCCTCGACGGGGCGGTCGAAGCGGTAGACGCGGCCATTGGCGGGGGTGGCCACGAAGGCGAGCGCATCGCCGTTGCGGGTGCCATGCGCCGGGTCGGTGTCCAGCGCGAGCGTCTGCCAGACGCGATTGCTGCACAGGTCCGTCGCCACGCGCGCCCACGCCGGTGCGGCTGCGGCCAATGCCCGCGCGAATCGCCCTTGCCTGCCGCGGCACTGCAGCGTGGTTGTCTTTGTGCGCCTTTTTGACCACAGATGTCGTCATGGGCGGGGTGGGCGGCAATGCCGGAAGCCATGCGGTGGTGGAGCGGGATGCCGCTGCCGATGGTCTCGGTTGCAGCAGCCGATCCGGTCGCTTTGATGAATGTCGGTGCACCAGGCTGCAAGGGTAGCCCTTGGCGCCGGCCGGTCCGCGCCCATGCTGTGCCTGCCGGCATTGGGCCGGTCACCCCCTCCAGGTACTGGTATGACCCCGCAAGAACAACAGCTACTCGAAGATTTCCTGGCCCGCGTGCGCAGTGCCGGCGGCGCGGCGATCGATCCGCAGGCCGACGCGCTGATCCGCGAACGCCTGGCCGGTCAACCCGATGCGGCCTATCTGCTGGTGCAGCGGGCCTTGCTGCTCGAACATGCGCTGGAGAGCGCCAAGGCGCAGATCGCGCAATTGCAGCAGGCCGCGCCGCCACCGCCGCCAGCCACCAGTTTTCTGGGCCAGGGATTCAATGCAGGACCGCCGCCGTTGCCGCCGGCGCCCGCGCCGCAGGCCGCGCCGGGTTGGCGTGAGCGCCTGTTCGGCGGCGGCAACGGCATGCCGGAGCAGGCGCCGGTCGCGGCACCGGCCGCGCGCGGGCCGAGTTTCCTCGGCACCGCGGCCACCACAGCCGCGGGTGTGGCCGGTGGCATGTTCCTGTTCGAAGGCGTGGAGAGCCTGCTTGGCGGTCACCACGGCGGGTTCCTGGGCGGCGGGTCGTCGCCGCCCACCGTGGTCGAGAACGTCACCAACAATTATTACGACGAGGCGCCGCTGCAGGACGCCGGCCAGGACTTTGCGGACGACAGCGGCCTGGATGGCGACAACTGGACCTAGGAAGAAGGTTGCGCCCGCTCGGCAGGCCCCATGCCGGGCCGCCGAGCCGGCGGCGCATGGCCGTTGCGCCTGCGATTTCCGGCCGTCGGCATTCCTGCTCCTTTCCTGAAAAGCTGATGCCGCCCATCCGCACTGCCGTGTCGGCTGGTGGACACGGCCTTCTGGCTGGTGCCGGGGTGGGTCCGCCGCGACGGATCGACTCCGGCACCCGCGATCAACCATGAATCCAGTCTCTATTTATTCATATTTTTTCGATTTCTTCTGGATGATAAAGTGAAGCGGCTGATAACTAAGTCGATCGATAGTCGTGGTTTCTTGACTATCTATTCATAAGCCAGCCGACCGTGTGGCGCCTGTTGCAGGGGATGCTGCAGCCGGCCGACACGATCGCGCAGGCGCAGCGCCTGCTGGCGTCTCCGCGCCTTGCCGAAGCCGCCTTGCGTGGCGAAGACGTCGGTTCCTCGGTAGGCGGCGAACAGCCGAAATTCGCTGCAACATTGCAGCACGACGGCCGCTTCCCTCAAGTTCAGCGGGCGCGTCGGCACGCCTGCTGCGCAGCGATGGGCGGATCTGCTGCATTGCGAACAGCTTGCCGGGCAGGTGATGCGCGCGCAGGGCCTGGCCGCCGCCGAGAGCGAAATCGTCGAAGCCGACGGCCGCGTGTTCCTGCAATCCACGCGCTTTGACCGCACGCCGGATCTGGGGCGTCGCGGATTCGTCTCGTTGGCGGCACTGGACGCGGCCTACTACGCGCATGGTCGCATCGACTGGTGGCTGTTTTCCCCGCAATTACAGCGCGACGGTTGGCTCGATCGCGACGATGCGCGGCGGCTCGGCGTGTATGGCTGGTTCGGCGCGCTGATCGGCAATAACGACATGCCTCTGGGCAATGCGGGCATGATGCTCGCCGATATGCGTCCGCTTGCGCTGGCGCCGGCATACGACATGCTGCCGATGACGTTTCGTCCCGCTGTGAGCGGCGAGGTGGTGGAGCGCGTCTACACGCCCGCCTTGCCCACGCCGGACTACCAGGACGACTGGCGTGTCGCTGCGAGCATGGCGCTGGAGTTCTGCAAGCGCGTGGCGCAGGCAGATGCCATTCCCGCAGGCTTCCGCAGCCTGGCGCTGGCCGCACTGCAGCAGCTCGGCTGGGCCGTGCAAGGCATCGGTTGATAGCGGCGCAGCGTGGCATCTGCGCCGACGCAGCTGCCTGTGCATGTCGCCAGGCAGATAGAAAACGAGCGCGTATCCATCTGCACGCAGAAGGCCGCGCTCACACGAACACTGCGATGCGTGGAGGTTGCGGCACGGTCGCGACGCGCAGCATGCGTGGTCGGACGCATCTGCGGCCCGTCGGGCCGCAGATCTTCCCTGCATCGTGCGCTGTGGCGAACGGACGATCAGTCCGGGCGCGGCAACGCAAACGCTCAGTTGCTGATGAACGTCGCCACGCTCTGCGGATCTACATAGAACGCGGTCCGGCCGTTGCTGATCTGGTACCTGCCGCCATAGCCGACATTGACGCTGGCCGAGGTACTGTACTTGGTGAAGCTGGCCGCGCTGCCGCTGGGCAGGGTGACCTTCAGTTCGCGGTACTGGGTGCCTGTATTGACCGCGACCAGCACGATCTTGTTGTCGGCGCGCTTGTAGGCGGTGACCGCGACATCGCTGTACGGCGCGGCGGTGGCGTCGATCCGTTTGGCGCCGGGGCGCACGAAGCGCGCGTATTGCGCCATCGCGTAGCCGCGCTTGCTGACTGTGCCGCCCTCGGTGATCAGGCCGTAGCTGCGCCGGATGTACCACCAGATGTAGGCGCTGTAGTTGGCTGCCATGCTCTTGTGCAGCTCGCTCGCCACGCCGAGCGCGGACGGCCAGGCGTTACCGTCGGTGTTGTCGGTGTAGTGCTCGGTCATCCACAGAGACTTGCCCTTGCTGCGTGCCAGAGGATCGTCCTTCGGCGTCGCCCCGTACAGATGCCCGCCGATGATGTCCACGTGCTGGCTGCCGCTGCTGTTGAGGAAGGCATCGTTCAGGGTGGCATTGAAGTTCAACGACTCGCCGGCGAGCACTTTCAGGTTGCCGAATCCACCGCCCTGGGCGCTGAGGAAGTTGGCGAAGTCGCTGGCGTTCCATTCTGCCGACTCGTAGCCCGGGTGCCAGTCCGGCTCGTTCTGCATGGACAGCGCATACAGCGGCGCGCCCTTGCCCGACATGTAGCTGGCGAAATCCAGCAGGTGCTTGGCGTAGGCGCCGTAATACTGCGGCAGCAGCTTGCCGCCGTTGTTGAGGCTGTTGTTCGACTTCATGTACGCAGGCGGCGACCATGGCGTGGCCAGCAATACCGCGCCATGCGCGCGTGCGCGCACCGCGGCCGGGACCTGCACGTCCCAGTCGGAGCTAGAAGGTGCGATGCGCATGCGCATGATCGACAGGCCGATCTGGCCATTGTCGCTGCCGAAGGCCAGATCGACCTGGGCTGGCGTGAGGTCGGCGATCCAGCCGGCGCCGTTCATGCCGCCGAATCCCTGGATGGTCTGATAGGTCTGGCTTGGGGTGACGGTGACGTTCTGCGCCAGGGCGGGCGCAGTGGAAAGGATTGCTGTGGTCATCGCCAGCAGGGTGGCTAGGATCCGTGGTGGTGTCATGCTTGTATCCGGGAAAGGGGAAAGGGGAAAGGGGGCGTGTGCCAGGGCGCGACGCTACCCGGTCAACATGACATCGACAATCGGTGCATGCGCCAGCGGCGGCAAATGAGGCGAAACGCCTAGGGAGGCAAGGATGCATTCGCGAAGGGGCAGGACCGTCGCGAGCATGTCCTGAAACAGGTGGATGCCGACCGACAGCGTGCTGAATGAGCGCGTGTGCCTGGCCAGCGCGTGCATGATACCCGGTGCTGCGCTGCTCAATCCGTTGCCGCGCGCCGCCGTTTTGCCCGCGTTGTGCACAGTTGCGCATCCAGGTTCGGCAAGTTGCGCAAGTGCGCGCCTGGCGCAGGCGTGCACAATGAGCGCTGGCGGCTGAGCGGATCCACCGGCTGCCGTTCCTTCCATCGCCGAGCCCGCCTATGTCATCGCCTTCCTGGTTCCCGCAGCGCGCGATCGCGCTGGTGTGCGCTGCCTTGTTCGCCCTGAGCGCCGCGTTGCCCGATGCCCGCGCGCAGGCCACCCGCTACGCCGACGCTGCGCCGTTGCTGCTGGGCGTGGCCTGGTATCCGGAGCAGTGGCCGGAGGCGCAATGGGAGCGCGACTTGGCGCTGATGCAGGCGGCGCACGTGCGCGTGGTGCGGATTGGCGAGTTTGCGTGGAGCCGCATGGAGCCGCGCGAGGGCCAATACGACTTCGGGTGGCTGGACCGCGCCATCGCCGCGGCGGCGCGCCACCGCATCGTGGTGGTGCTCGGCACGCCGACCGCGGCGCCGCCGGCGTGGCTGACCCAGGCCTATCCGGACACGCTGCGCGTCGGCCAGGACGGCGTGCGCGACGAGCACGGCAACCGCCAGCAGTTTTCCTTCGCCAGTGCGCGCTACCGCCGTTTCGCCAATGCCATCGCCGAACAGATGGCGCAGCGCTATGGGCGCAATCGGCATGTGGTCGGCTGGCAACTGGACAACGAATACGCACAGGCCTCGTTCGATCCGGAAGCCAAGGCGCAGTTCCATGCCTGGCTGCAGCGCAAGTACGGCAGCATCGAGGCATTGAACCGGCGCTGGGCGACCGCGTACTGGAGCCAGACCTACAACGACTTCGCGCAGATCCCGGTGCGCGAGGACGAGGAGAATCCGGCGTTGCTGCTGGAGTGGAAGCGCTTCGTCAGCGATACCTGGGCCGACTATTCGCGCAACCAGATCGCGGCCATCCGCCCGCACGCCGATCCGCGCCAGTTCATCACCACCAACACCATGGGCTGGTTCGCCGGCTTCGACGCCTACACCGTGCACGACGTGCTCGACATCGCCGCGTGGGACGACTACGTTGCCGGCGAACGCTACGACTGGGTGGACAACGCGGCGCGGCACGACCTCACCCGCGGCTACAAGCAGCGCAACTATTGGGTGATGGAAACCCAGCCGGGCTTCGTCAACTGGCGCGCGACCAACGTGGCGCTGCGCAAGGGCCAGGTGCGGGCGATGGCCTGGCAGGCGGTGGCGCACGGCGCCGATGCGGTCTCTTACTGGCAGTGGCGCGCCGCGCCGAACGGGCAGGAGGAATACCACGGCACCCTGGTCGGCGCCGATGGCGAGCCGGTGCCGGTGTATGCGGAGATCCAGCAGGTCGGCGCGGAGTTCGCCAAGGCCGGCGCGGCGCTGGCGGGCACCACGCCGCACGCGGACGTGGCGTTGATCAACGATTTCGACAGCCGCTGGGCACTGGGTTTCCAGAAGCATTCGGCCGACTTCGACCCGGTCGTGCAGATGAAGTCGTTCTACCGGCCGCTGCGGCAGCAGGCGCAGGTGGTCGATGTGGTCTCGGCGCTGGCGCCGCTGGGTGGTTACAAGCTGGTGGTCGCGCCGTCGCTCAACGTGCTCAGCGAGGCGCAGGCGCAGCGGCTGAAGGCCTATGTCGAACGCGGCGGGCATCTGGTACTGGGCCCGCGCAGCGCGATGAAGAACGCCGACAACGGTTTGCAGCCGCAGCGCCAGCCCGGCCCGCTGGCTGAGCTGCTGGGCGGCCGCGTGCAGCAGTTCTATGCGTTGGACAGGCCGATCCCGGTTGCCGGTGCGGCCGGCGAGGGCAGTGCGAAGATCTGGGCCGAGCAGCTGCAGGCGCGCGCGGCGCAGACCGAGGTGCCGTTGCGCTACGGCCAGGCCAACGGCTGGCTGGACGGCGCGCCGGCGGTGCTGACCCGGCGGGTCGGCAAGGGCCGCATCAGCTATGTCGGCGCCTGGCTGGACGATGCCACGCTCGATCGCCTCACCGGCGACTGGCTGCGCGATGCGCAGGTGCGCGCACCGTTGGCGGACGTGCCGCAGGACGTGGAGGTCGGCGTGCGCAGCGATGGCCGCCGCCGCGTGCTGGTGCTGATCAACCACGGCAGCGATGCGCAGCAGGTGCGCCTGCCGGCGCCGATGCGCTCGCTGCTGGGCGCGGGGGCGGCCAGCGATGTGGTGCAGCTGGCGCCGGAGGACGTGGCGGTGCTGGACGATCGTCGCTGAGCACGGTTGCGATGCGCGGCTGACGCCGTGTAGGCGGCTCCGCACGTGCAGCATGTGCGGATCGGCGCAAACAAGGGCCATGATGGATGCCATTCGCGTGCGGGCGCATTGCGCGCAGCGGGCGTCGCCGCCGCCATCGCGTGGGTGGACAAGCCGAAGTCGCGCCGCCCGTCGGACCTGTCTGCCGGTGTTACTTGCCCATGCAACGGCGCCAGCGTTCGGCGACGCGCTGGGCGAACCAGGCGGTGGTGAGGGTGCGGGTGATCTTCGGGCTTTGCAGGGTGATGCCTGGCAGGATCGCGCGCGGCAATGGCTTGCCGGCGCTGCGTTCGGCCAGCGCGAACACCTTGCGGTAGAGCGCTGTGTCGCCGAAATCGGCGGCGTTGCCGCGCTGCAGGGCGCGGCGGATCTCCTTGTCGTCCAGCGCCAGGCGCGCGCCCAGGCTGCGTGCAACGCGCTCGGTGGCACCGGGCTGGTCGATGTCGCTGCCGGGGATCAACAGATCGCCGTCCAGCGCCAGGCCGGTGCCGCTGGCCTTCGCCAATGCCGCCTGGAACGCCGCATTGCGGCTGGCGTACCAGCCGGCGTTGAAGTCGGCGAAGCGGTACAGCAGCGTGTCGTAGTCGCTCGGGTAGCCGAGCAGATGGCGGGTGCCGAACCACACGCCGCCGCGACGACCGAACACCTCGTGGCGCACCGCGTCCTGCAACGGGTACGGATAGCCGTCGGTATGGGCCTCGGCGAAGGCGATGCTCACCTGCATCGGACCGCCGGTATGCACCGGGTTGAGGCCGCCGAACAGGCGTTGGCCCAGCGGCACGCTGCCGGCGAAGTCTTCGAAGATGGCGCTCAGTTCCTGCTCGGTGCGCGCGGCGCCGATGCGTTGGCCGTAGCTGCGGCCATTCGGTGAATTTACCGCCAGTGCGGCGTCGAGCATGAACGCGGGCACATGCAATGCCGACGCGCGGCGGCCGAGTTCGGCGCGCGCGATCTTGCCCAGGCCGGGCACCGGCGGATTGGCCTGGTAGGTGGATTCCTGTTCGATCACCGCCAGCACCGCGCAGATGTTGTCGGCGCTGGTGGCCAGTTCCTGCGAGGACAGCGCCACGTACACGTCGTTGGCCCAGCCGCTGCGGTCGGGGATGGCGGCCGGGATGCGCCGCGCGATGTCGGCCTTGATCTCGGTCGGCGTGCGCTCGGGCGCGCGCGGTGCCTGCGTGGCGCAGGCGCCGAGTAGCAGAATGGTGCACAGGGTGAGTAGGCGGGCGAACGCAGGTGCGGCGACGTACGGCATGGTTCCGATGGCAGGCGCGGCGCATTCGCCGCAGGCGCCATCCTACCGTCCAACGCTGCGCTTCACGTCTGAGGGATCCGCTGGTCGTATGCGGGCGATGCCTCTTCCTCTGAGTCCGTCACATGCGCGGCGAACCCGACCTGGCCCTGGGCGATCTGCGGCCGCAGGGTCAGCTCCGGCATGGCATAGTCGCCGCCGTTCTGCTTGCGGAACGCGATTGGCGCGGCGCTCCACAGCGTGTCCAGGCGCTGGCCGAGCGTGTCGCGGATCTGCGCGAACCGATCGGCGTCCATGCGGCTGCTGCGATAGACCACGAACGGCGGCAGCACGTCGAAGCCGGGGTAGTGCAGGATGCCGTGCTGGATCGGGAACAGCACGTCTTCGATCGGGCCGTTGATGCCGCGCGGCGCGTAATGCGATTCCCAGCCGCCGGTGGTGACGATCAACATCGCGCGCTTGCCGGCCATGTTGCCCTCGCCATAGCGGTCGCCCCAGCGCGCGTCGGAATGTTCGCCGACACCGTAGGCGAAGCCATACGCATAGACGCGGTCCACCCAGCCTTTCAGGATCGCCGGCATCGAGAACCACCACAGCGGAAACTGCAGCAGCACGGCGTCGGCCCAGCGCAGCTTGTCCTGCTCGGCGGCGATGTCCGCGCTTTGGCGGCCGTTGGCGAAGGCGCGCTTGGAGTCCAGCGACGGATCGAAGCGATCGCCGGCCGCGCCATCCAGGCTGTCCTGTGCGTCGAGCGTCGGCTTCCACTGCGTCGCATACAGGTCCGATACCTGCACGTGGTGCCCGGCGGCCTGCAGGCGTTGCACGGCGAAGTCCTTGAGCGCGCCGTTGAGCGAAGTGGGTTCGGGGTGGGCATAGACCAGCAGCACGTTCATGGGCGACCTCGGAAATGGGATGCAGCCAAGGTAGGCCCCAGCCCGCTATAGTTGAAATGAATTGCGGGAATTCCAGCTATAGCCATGCTTGATTTCGGACGTCTGGACCTGAACCTGCTGCTGACCCTGGACGCGCTGCTCGCCGAGCACAACGTGACCCGCGCCGCCGCGCGCCTGCACCTGTCGCAGCCCTCGGTCAGCGTGCACCTGGCGAAATTGCGCGCCGCGCTGGACGATCCACTGCTGCTGCCCGGTCCGCGCGGCATGCGCCCGACCGCGCGTGCCGAGGCCTTGCGCGCGCCGCTGCGGCAGGCGCTGGAGGCGCTGCAGCGCGCCGTGGCGGCGGATACGCCGTTCGACCCCGCGCAGGCGAGTAACCGCTGGCGCGTGGCCGCGACCGATTACGGCGAATCGACCATCCTGCTGCCGGCGCTGGCAGCACTGCGCAGCGCGGCGCCGGGCACGCGATTGGCGGTGCTGGAAATGGCGCCGTTGCAGATCGCGCGCCAGGCCGAGCAGGGTGAGATCGACCTGGCCCTGCACACCCGCGATGGCGCGCCGCCGCACCTGCGCCAACGCACGCTGTTCGCCGAGGACTATGTGCTGGTCGGCCGCGCCGAGCATCCGCGGCTGCAGCGGCGGCCGACGCTGGCGCAATTCTGCAAGCTCGAGCATGTGATCGTGTCGCCGGATGGCGGCGGTTTCAGCGGCGTCACCGACGCGGCGCTGCACGCGCGCGGGCTGCAGCGCCGGGTGGTGCTGTCGGTGCCGCATTTTTTGTTCGTCATCGACGTGCTGCGGCGTACCGATCTGGTGGCGATGCTGCCGGAGCGGGTGGTGCGCGCGCATTCCGGGCTGAAGGTGTGCGCACCGCCGGTGCCCGTGGCCGGTTACGAGATGGCCATGCTCTGGCACGAGCGCGTGCATCGCGATCCGGCGCATCGCTGGTTGCGCGAGCAGATTGCCGCTTCGGTGTGAAGGCAGCGCGACAGTCTTTTCCAGTGTTTTACATGGTGCGGAAGCGGCTGCGGATGGCGTTGGGTCAGCGGTCGCGATGGGTTGTCTGTCGCGGCTGAAGCCTACAAGGGCGTGCGGCAAGCCGGTTGAATCCACTGTAGGAGAGGCTTCAGCCCCCGATGCCTTTTTCTGATGTGGTCAGGCCCATCTTTGCCGGTGGCCGGAGGCGACCCGGCGCGGCTCCTGCAAGGACTACGCTCGAATCGAGACAGCCTAGCGGCGCGTCGCCAGCACCCCGTCCAGCGCGAGTTCTGCGCGGAAGCCGGCCTTCTCCAGGCGCTTGGCCACCTCGCGCGGCACGTCGCGGCCGCTGGTCAGTTTGTTCGGGCTGCCGGTGTAGTGGAACAGCCGTCCGCCGCGGCGCAGCACCCGCGCGAGCTGGTCGTAGAACGCCTGCGAATACAGCTCGCCGGCGATGCCGAAGCGTGGCGGGTCGTGCAGCAGCGCATCCACCGAATCGCTGGCGATGGCACCGATGGCTTGGCCGACGTCCGCGTGTTCCAGCTGCAGGCGCCCATCGCTGGCGGCCGGATCCGGCGACCACGGGTTGAGCGTGCGCAGCCACAGCACGTCGGCGTTCTTCTCGAACGAGTGCAGCTGCGTCACGCCGGCCTCCAGCGCGCAGGCGGCGAAATAGCCCAGCCCGCCGCAGGTGTCGAGCACCCGCTTGCCGCGCGGTTCGATCAGCGCGACCTTGCGCCGCGCGTCCTCGAACGGCGACAGCTGCGCGCTCGGCAGCATCTTGATGCCGTCGATCTCGAAGGTCGGTGCGCCCCATTCGGTCGGCACCAGCTTGATCAGCGCGCCGCCGAAGCGCGACACCGGCGCGAACTCGTCGCCGTCCCAGTGGTAGATCGTGCGGTCCTTGAGCTTGGACGGATACGGATACGCCTGTCCATGCCACTGCCAGCTGTCAGTGGCGAGCAGGGCCTGGCCCTCGCTGCGCTGCAGATCCAGCGACCCGGTCCAGGTGGCGGCGCCGCCATCGCGTGCGACAAGCAGCGCGTTGGCGAGCGGGCGGGTCAGCAGGGGGCCGGTGGAATGGGTCACGTCGAGGGAGGCGATGCGCCAGCGCGCGCTGCGCGAGGCCGGGTCGTCGATACGGGGGAGGGCATCGTAACCGAGGCCCGTTGCGACGTCCTGCGCTGGCGCTGCCGCGGCGTGCCTGGCACGGGAATCATCGGCGACGGCGGCGCAGTCCGCACAGCGGCACGTGGCTCGCGCGCGTGTTGGCTGCAGCGAGCCGTCATGGTGGCCGTGGCGATGGCGACGCATAATGACGCCGTCCTCTCCCTTCAATGACCGACGCCGCGCGCGGCGCCAGCTGCCAGGATCCGCGATGCTCAAAGGTGTGCTGCTCGGTTTCGCCTGCTATGCCGCTTATTCGGTCAGCGACGCGTTCGTGAAGGGCCTGGAAGGCACGCTGCCGGCCTACGAGGTGGTGTTCTTCGGCGCGTTGCTGATGCTCACCGCGCTGCCGTTCCTGAAGAAGCGCGGCGACCGCTGGCGCGAGGTGGTGGTGGCGCAGCGCCCCAGCATCTGGCTGCTGCGCGCGTTCACCGGTGCGGTCGGCAATCTGTCGGCGGTCACCGCCTTCACCCTGTTGCCGATGGCCGAGGCGTTCGCGCTGATCTTCCTGATGCCGATCTTCGTCACCGTGCTGTCGGTGCTGTTGCTCAAGGAGGAAGTGCGCTGGCGGCGCTGGCTGGCGGTGATCGTCGGCTTCGTCGGCGTGCTGATCGTATTGCGGCCGGGCTTCCGGCACCTGAGCCAGGGCCATGTCGCGGCCATCGTCTGCGGCTTGGTCGGGGCGGTGTCGGTGATCAGCCTGCGCATGGCCGGGCCGGGCGAGAAGCGCCTGACCCTGTACAGCGCCTGCGTGCTCGGCCCGTTGCTGATGGGCGGGTTGCTGATGCTGCCGACGTTCGTGTGGCCGACCTGGCAGCAATGGGTGCTGCTGGCCGGCTATGGCCTGCTCGCGGGGCTGGCGGCGATCTTCCTGATGTACGCGTCGCAGCTGGCGCCGGTCAGCGCGGTGGCGCCGACCCAGTACAGCCAGATGCTGTGGGCGATCGGTTTCGGCTACTGGCTGTTCCACGATCACCTGGACTGGCCGATGCTGGTCGGCATCGCGCTGATCCTGGGCGCCGGCCTGTTCACCCTGGTGCGCGAGGAAAAAGTCACGCAATGGTGGCGGCGCACCAAGATCGTGTGAGCCGTGCGCGGCGTGCTGGCGCTGGCGGCGGCGCGGTTTGTGCCGGTTTCCGCGCGTAACGCGGGCGCAGCGCTCTGGCGCGTGCGCGTCGCATCTTCTATGTTGTCGGATCCCCTGCCGATGGCCGCGCCCATGTCCGACCCGTCCGCCCAGCCCGACCATCTCAAGCGCAGCCTGTGCAACCGCCACCTGCAATTGATCGCGATCGGTGGCGCCATCGGCACCGGCCTGTTCATGGGCTCGGGCAAGACCATCAGCCTGGCCGGCCCGTCGATCCTGTTCGTATACCTGATCATCGGCGCGATGCTGTTCTTCGTGATGCGCGCGATGGGCGAACTGCTGCTGTCGAACCTGGAGTACAAGTCGTTCATCGACTTCTCCACCGATCTGCTCGGTCCGTGGGCCGGGTTCTTCTGCGGCTGGACCTACTGGTTCTGCTGGATCATCACCGCCATCGCCGACGTGATCGCGATCGCGGCGTACGCGCAGTTCTGGTTTCCCGGCCTGGCGCCGTGGATCCCGGCGCTGCTATGCGTGCTGTTGCTGCTGAGCCTGAACCTGGTGACGGTAAAGCTGTTCGGCGAACTGGAATTCTGGTTCGCGCTGATCAAGATCGTGGCCATTTGCGCGTTGATCCTGACCGGCGCCGGGCTGGTGGCCTGGGGATTCCAGTCGCCGTCCGGGCACGTGGCCTCGCTGGCCAATCTGTGGAACGACGGCGGCATGTTCCCGATGGGCATCGGCGGTTTCTTCGCCGGCTTCCAGATCGCGGTGTTCGCCTTCGTCGGCATCGAACTGGTCGGCACCACCGCCGCCGAGACCGCCGACCCGCGGCGCAACCTGCCCAAGGCGATCAATTCGATTCCGGTGCGGATCCTGGTGTTCTACGTGCTGGCGCTGATCGCGATCATGGCGGTGACGCCGTGGCGCGAGGTGGTGCCGGGCAAGAGCCCGTTCGTGGAGCTATTCGTGCTGGCCGGGGTGCCGGCGGCGGCCAGCCTGATCAATTTCGTGGTGCTGACCTCGGCCACCTCCTCGGCCAACAGCGGTATCTTCTCCACCAGCCGCATGCTGTACGGCCTGGCCGAAGAGCGGCACGCGCCGCGCGGCTTCGCCCGGCTGTCGCGCGCGGCGGTGCCGGCGCGCGGCTTGCTGTTTTCCTGCGCGTGCCTGCTGGGCGGCACGCTGCTGGTGTACCTGATCCCGAATCTGGTCACCGCGTTCACCCTGGTCACCACGCTGGCCGCGGTGCTGTTCATGTTCGTCTGGTCGCTGATCCTGTGCGCGTACATCGCCTACCGGCGCAAGCGCCCGCAGCTGCATGCGGCCTCGGCGTTCAAGCTGCCCGGCGGCGTGCTCATGTGCTACGTGTGCCTGGCGTTCTTCGCCTTCGTGCTGGCGTTGCTGACGCTGCAGGACGATACCCGGCAGGCGTTGCTGGCCAGCCCGGCCTGGTTCCTGCTGCTGGGCGTGGGCTATGCGTTGAAGCGTCGCGGTGGCGCGCGCGGCTGAACTGCGGCAGCGTGGCGAGGGCCGGCCTTAGCGCGGCGATGGCGCTGTCGGCGCGCTGGCACGGCGTTGCCCGCCGCGGCGCGTGCCTGCGCCGTTGACGTTCGCTTCAGCCGCGGCGGAGGATGCTCGCGCCCTCCCGCGACCAAGCCGAACCCGATGATCACGATCCACCGAATCGCCGGAACGTCCGCGCAACCGTTCTGCTGGGTGGACCTGTGCCAGCCCAGCCGCGAAGAACTGGCCGAGGCCGACCGGCAGGTGGGGTTCGCCCTGCCCACGCGGGCGGCGATCGGCGAGATCGAGTTCAGCAGCCGGGTGCGCATCGAGGGCGACGTGCTGTTCCTCAATGTGCCGCGCTTCCAGGACGAGGACGGCCCGACCGCACCGCTGGGCTTCGCGCTGTCGCCGCGGGCGCTGGTGACTCAGCGCGAGCAGCGCATGGGGTCGCTGCAAGCGGTGGCCGCGCACTTGGAGAACACCCCGTGCCGGAGCAGCGACGATCTGCTGCTGCGCCTGCTCGATCAGCTGGTCGGGCAGTTGGCGGACCGGCTGGAAGCGCTGGAGGCGGAGATCACCGAGACCACCCGCATGGCCTTCGACCAACCGCACACCTCGCGCGATCTGGAGCGGATGCTGCACGCGGTCGGCGGCATGGGCCGGCGGCTCGGCGGCATGCACAACGCCGGCCACGGCCTGTTGCGCCTGGCCACCTACCTGGACGGCGCCGCGCCGGACTGGTTCGGCGACGATGCGGCCAAGCGCATCGGCCTGCTGCACAAGGACCTGGTCACCCTGAGCGAATTTGAGCAGCACCTGGACGACCGCGTCGAGTTCCTGCTCGACAGCGTGCTGGGCATGATCAACATCGACCAGAACAACGTGATGAAGGTGATGGCGGTGGCGTCGGTGGTGGGCATCCCGCCGACGGTGCTGGTCGGCATTTGGGGTATGAACTTCGCGCACATGCCCGAACTCAAGTGGCACGACGCCTATTACTGGGCGCTGGGCGTGATCGCGCTGAGCGTGGTGCTGCCGCTTGCGTGGTTCCGCCGCCGCGGCTGGGTGTGAGCGCGGCCGTCGCCGTCGCTAGGCCGCCAGGCTGTCCGCTTCGGCTTCCGCCTCGCTGTCGCCGCGCTCTTCGCCGCTGACGTGCTGCACCGGCGCGATGTCCCAGGACACCGTGTCCGGATCGATCAGTGCATGGATCGCGGCGCCTTGCAGTTCGCGCATCAGCCGCCGTGCCGAGGCGGTGCCGTGGGCCACGCTGTCCCACAGCAGCATGTCGACCACGGTGCCGTCGCGGCGCCGCGCGATGCGCCGCGAGCGGAAGCCGGGCTGGCGTTGCAGCCAGGCATCGACTTCGGCATTGGCGCGCAGGAAGGTGCGCCAGGTGCAGTCCTGCAGGCGGAAGGTGGTGATTTCCAGGGCTTCGCTATGCGCTTGCATCGGCTCAGCCCTGCGCGTTGCGCGGCGCGGCGCAGTGGTGGGAAAGGGCGCGGCAGGGCGCGGCGGCGGCGATCGGCGTGCAGCTGAGGGCGGCGGGAAGCAGGAGGGGCATGGGAGCACTCCGGTAGACGCGACGGGGGATCCTACCTGCACAGAATGCGAGCGCGGCGCCGCGGCGCGTTATCGCGATCCCGCGGAATTCTTGTCCGATCCTGCAAACCGTTCCATGGCGGCGACCGCGCCGTCGCAGCACCAGGCAAGCTGCAGGTCCTTCGATTGCCCGCCACCGCGCCCGACGCCGATGACCGCGCTTGCCGACCGCTATCAAGAAATCGCTGCACTCATTGCCCGATTGGCCGTCCCCGACGGCGATACCGCCATCGACGGCCTGTTCTGTTCGCACCGCACCGCGCCCTCGCCGAAGACGCACGCCGCACAGTGGCCGTGCTTCGCGCTGATGGTGCAGGGCGAGAAATGCCTGAGCCTGGGCACGGAGGAGTACCGCTACGGTGTCGGCACCTACCTGCTGGTGGCGTTGGATCTGCCGGTGGTGTCGCGGATCGCCCAGGCCAGCCCGGAGCGGCCGTTGCTGGGCGTGGGCATGGCAATCCGCCCGGACCGGCTGCGCGATCTGCTCGAACGCATTCCGCTGCCGGCGCAGGCCAGCGCCGATTGCGTGCGCGGCGTGTCGGTCAATACCGCCAGCACTACGCCGAGCCGCTGCGGATCGAAGACCTGGCGCGGCAGGTGAACATGAGCGCTTCGTCGCTGCATCACCATTTCAATGCGGTGACCGCGATGACCCCGCTGCAATACCAGAAGCAGTTGCGCCTGCGCGAGGCGCGGCGGCTGATGGTGGTGGAGCGGATGGACGTGGGTGCGGCCGGCTACCGCGTCGGCTACCAGAGCCCGTCGCAGTTCAGTCGCGAATACAGCCGCCTGTACGGCCGCTCGCCGCGCAACGACCTGGCCGAACAGCTCGGCCAGGCTGGCTGACCGCACGCCGCCGTTCGCCGATTGCTACGGCATCATGGTCGATGCGCATGACGCGCCGTACATCGCCGATCCCGGCAACCGTGCGATCCGCAACGCTTCCCGGCAAGCTACTCGGCCGCCTCCCCCAGCCACGGCGCCTGCGCCTTGCGGTACTCGCCGCTGGCCTTGCTCAGGTGCAGCCACTGGTCCACGTAGGCCTTCCAGGCCATGTCGTCGCGCGGCAGCAGGAACGCCTTTTCGCTGTACTGCAGCGGCTGTTGCGGGTTCACCGCGCACAGGCCGGGCACGCGGCGCTGCTGGAAGCGCGCTTCGGAGGCGTCGGTGATCATCACGTCGGCGCGGCCTTCGGCCAGGTCGCGGAAGATCGCGGTGTTGTCGTCGGACAGGGTCAGCGGCGCGTGCGGCAGCGCGCGGCGGGCGAAGGCTTCGTTGGTGCCGCCGCGCGGTTCGATCACCCGCACCTCGGCGCGATTGATCTGCGCGATGTCGCGATAGCGCTGCTGGTCGGCGCAGCGCACCAGCGGAATCTTGCCGTCCACGTCGAGCACCGCGCTGAACCAGGCGTGGCGCTGCCGTGGCAGCGACACCGAGATGCCGCCCACGGCGATGTCGCAGCGATCGGCGAGCAGGTCCGGCAGCAGTGTCGCCCAACGCGTGGGGACCCACTGCACCGGCACCTGCAGGCTGGCCGCGAGCGATTGCGCCAGGGTGATGTCGATGCCCTCGTAGCCCCCGTCCGCGCGCAGCAGGCTGTACGGCAGGTAGTCGCCGGTGCTGCACACGCGCAGCGTGCCGCGCTCGGCGATTGTGTCCAGGTGCGAGGGCGCCGCGGTGGCTGGCAGCGTCGCGGTGGCGCTCAGCAGGCAGGCGCCGAGCCATCGGATCATGTGCTTCTCCACAACAGGCGCGTTCTCCAGAACAGGGGATATCGGCGCCGACGACGCGCGCTGGCTGTACGCCGGCTGTCGCCCTATCGGCGCCGGCCACCTTAGCCGGTTTCCTCGCGGCATGGCGCAGCGTCAAGCGTGGCAGGGGTTTTGCACCTGCAGTCTGGCGGCGCATGGCCGTGCATGATGGCGGTGGACGCCGACCGACACGGTGCGGTACAGGAACTCACGGCACCATAGCGCAGTCCGGAGACACTCCTCCGGTGGACGCATGCCTGGCTATGGAATCTCGATCATCGTGACGTCTGCACCTGTGCAAGACCGGCTGCTGCACCTGGGCGCGGCCGTCACCACCGTGCTGATCCTGCTGTTGCTGGGCCGCCTGCTGTTGATCGCGCCGGCGGCGGCGCCGGCGCATGCCCACGATGCGATGCGGCTGGTATTCGTGCCGCGCTCGGTCGCGGTCGCGGCACCGCCGCCGCCATCGCATGCCGCGGCACGGCGCGCACTGGCTGCCGCGCGCGCGGCGCAAGCGTCGCTGCCGCCACCGACCCGCAGCGCCACCGCGGTGGCCGCGCCGGCCGCACCGATGCGTGCCACGCTGTACACCCGCGATGGCAGCGCGCGGCTGCCGGACGGCGTGGCGGTGGACCCGTTCGCCGAGGCGCCGGGCACCGCGCCGGGCACCACCAACCCGCGCGACCTGGCCAAGGCCAAGCGCCTGCTCGAGCGTCCGAACCCGATCGACTACCGGCCCACCCGCTTCGACAAGGACTGGGCCAGCGACGGCACCCTGGGCGACGTGGCCATGCAGGGCATCGGCGATGCGATGAAGAAGATGCTGCCCAAGAGCAGCGACCAGCCGGCGGTGGCGCGGCCGCCGCCGGACGTGCGCTTCAACCCGGCGCTGCACGAGCGCCCGGGCGATCTCGGCAGCGAGGCCACCGGCGATGCCTACAAGGCCGCGCCGATCGCGTTGGAAAAGGCGCCCGGCCTGGACGGCGAGGCCAGCCGCCGCATCCGCAAGGCGATCGGCGAACTGGAGCAGCGCCGTGCGGCCTGCCCTGCGGCGCAGCGCAGCCGCCTGCTGCAGCCGGTGCTGGACAACCTGGGCGACCTGCAGCGGGTGGAAAACGCCATGGCCCGCGGTGCCGACCCGATCCTGGCGCAGCAGACCCTGCCGCGCGCCGCCGACAGCGCCTACGACCTGGCGCGGCGCGCGCTGTGGTACGCCGACCAGAAACTGGCGGCATGCGCGCCGTAACGGTGGCGTTTTCCCGGCTGCTTGCCGTTGTAGGAGCGGCTCCAGCCGCGAGGAACGGAGTGGGCTGGCTATCCGATCTCGGCAGCAGTCGGGACTGAAGTCCCTCCCACAGTGCACCTGACAGCTCGCCGCAAGCCTCCTGTAGAAACGACGTCAGTCGCGACGAGCGGAGCTGGAACTGCAGCGGCTTCGGCACCCTGTCGCGGCTGAAGCCGCTTCTACAACGGTGCGGGCCAAAAAGAGTGTCCTGGCCGGCCCTCACCCGCGCCGACGCACGGTGCGCGATGATGCGCGCCCACCGTCGCCGGTTCCACCTCCCACCCATGCGCTGTGCCCGAACGCTGCTGAGCCTGCTGCTGTGCTGCTGCGCCGTTGCTGCGGCGCAGGCGCGCACGGTGTACCGCTGCGTGCGCGACGGCACGGTCAGCCTGGCGACCGCGCCGGAGCCGGGGTCGCGCTGCACGCCGAAGGAACTGGACGATGCCGCGATCGCCACGCCCAATCTGTGGGGCAGCATGGGCGTGTTCAGCGGCACCCTGTACGAACGCGAGCAGGACGGGCGCCTGGTGTATTCCACGCGCAATCTGCCGGGGGCGCGCGCGTACCTGCGCTTCACCGCGGTCACCCCGCCGGGCGAGGCGGCGCATCCGGGACTGGGCAAGGTCGGCGCGCCGCAGTTGAACATGCACGCCAAGCAGTTCCGCGCCGCGGCGCGCGCTACCGGGGTGGACGATCCGTGGCTGCGCGCGATCGCGCATGCCGAAAGCGGCTTCGACGCCGCGGCGGTGTCGCCCAAGGGCGCGCAGGGCGTGATGCAGCTGATGCCCGAAGTGGCGAAGGAATACGGCGTGGCCGATCCGTTCGCCGCCGACCAGTCGATCGCCGGGGGTGCGCGCTACATGCAATCGCTGCTGCGCCGCTACCAGGGCGACCGCACCCTGGCCGCGGCCGCCTACAACGCCGGCATCGGCACCGTGGCGCGCTACCGCGGCGTGCCGCCATATGCGGAAACCCGCGGCTACATCGACAAGGTGATGGCGCTGTACCAGCGCTACCGCGAAGCGATGGGGACCAGGACGGAAGCGCCGGCGCAGTAGCGCGCGTCGGTGAACAGCGGGCCGCGCTGCGCGTTCACCGGCAGCGTCAGCGGTTCGTGGCGCGAGGTGATGGCGACGATGCCGTAGCCGCATACCCGCCGGCTGCCGCCTCAGGGCGTGGCCGGCTCCGGCTGTGCGTGGCGCTGCGCCGCCGCTGCGGGCGGCGCGGCGATGGCCGGTTTCGCATACAGGTCCAGCAACAGCAGGGTCACGCCGTTGGTCCAGCCGAAGCCGTCCTGCAGCGCATATTCGCCGCCGCCGCCGCCCTGGGCCTTGGCGTCGACGCCGTACTTCTCCACCAGCTTGTGCTGCTGCGCGAACAGCGCCTGCACCCGCGCCAGGAAGCGGCTGCCGATGCGCTGCGCCAGCGCGTCCTGGCCGTAGCGGCGCAGGCCGTCCACCGCGATCCATTGCAGCGGCGCCCAGCCGTTGGGTTCGTCCCATTGCTGACCGGTATGCAGGCGGGTGGTGGCCAGGCCGCCGGGACGCAGCAGCTGCGCCTGCACAGTGTCGGCGCTGCGCTTGGCGCGCGCCGGCGAGGCGATGCCGACGAACAGCGGATACAGCGCCGCGGCGGTGACCTGTTCGCGCAGCCGGCGCTGTTGCCAGTCGTAGTCGGCGTAGTAGCCGGCATCGCTCCACAGGTGCTTGTCCATCGCGGTCTTGCGCGCGCTGGCCAGGGCCGCGTAGTCGGTGTCGCAGCCCGAAGCGCCCGGGTTCTTTTTGCAGGCCAGGGCCAGGGTGGTTTCGAGGTGGTAGAGCAGGCTGTTGAGATCGACCGCGACGATGGCGGTGGTGCGGATGGTGGCCAGGGTCTTGCGGTCGCCGAGCCAGCGGCTGGAATAGTCCCAGCCGCTCTCGGCGCCGGCGCGCAGATCGCGGTAGACCTCGGCGGCGGGGCGGTCCTTGGCCTGTGCCGCAGTGCGCACGTCGTGCAGCCAGGCTTCCGGGCGCGGCGTGTCGCGCGCGTCCCAGTAGCGGTTGAGCAGGCTGCCGTCGGCCAGCCGCACCACGTGCGCCTGCGCGCTGCCCGGCGCCAGCGCCTGCGCGCCCTGCATCCAGTACGCGTATTCCTTCTGCAGCTGCGGCAGGTAGCGCGCATAGGCGGCGTCGCCTTCCACCTTGGCCTGCAGCTGCACCATGTGCGAGAAGAACGGCGGCTGCGAGCGGCTCAGGTAGTAGCTGCGGTTGCCGTTGGGGATGTGCCCGTAGGTGTCGATCAGGTAGGCGAAGTTGTCCAGCATTTGCCGGCTGCGTTCGCGTTCGCCGCTCTCGACCAGGCCGAGCATGGTGAAGTACGAATCCCAGTAGTAGACCTCGCGGAAGCGCCCGCCCGGCACCACGTAGGGCTGCGGCAGCGACAGCAGGCTGCTGTGCGCCGGCACGTCCACCTGGCGCCGCACCAGCAGCGGCCACAGCGCATCGATGTGCTCGCGCAGGCCGGTGTCTTGGCGGATCGCCTCGGTCTGCACCGGGCCGGATTCCTCGAAGTTGGCGGCGACGAAGCGGCGCAGGTCGAAGCCCGGCTGCTGGCGCTGGGCCAGGTAGTCGGCGTTGATCAGCGCCGGGTCGCGCAGCGGCAACGCATCGACGAAGTGCTTTTGGTCGTCGAACAGTTCCTGCTGCTGCACGGCCTGGAACAGTTCGGGATAGGCCAGGTCCGGGGTCAGCGGCGCCGGCGCCCGCGCGGTCTGCATCGCGCGCGGCGCGGGCTGCGCCGAGGCGGTGTCGTAGTTGCCCAGCAGCAGGCCCAGCGACAGGCTCAGCAGCGGCGTGCAACAGGGAGGAGCGGCATGGCTCATCTCGGGTCCAGAGCAGGATGCGTGCGGCATGGTAAACGACCGAAGGAGGAGGCGGGTGATTGGCGGCGGTGGCGGCCGTTCGCCGAGGAACAGGCGCGCATGCGCCGCGATCCTGGCAGCGCATGGCGCGTATAGCCGATCTGATGATAGCGGCCGCGTTACGATCGGCTTGAACGGAGGCATGGCCGGTGGCATGCCGCAAGCGATGCAAAAGCGGGGCCAATCGGCTGTTCCGGTGGTCGCGACATCTGGCAGGAGCACCGGGTCTGCGCATCACCCAGCTGATCAGCGTGCCTGGAGGCGATGCTTTCCGTGTCCTGGCTGGACGGCCGGCGGTGTTGTTTACAGATGGTGTTCCACTTCGCGCATGCCCACCTCCGCGGCACGCCGGAAGGCGGTGCTCACCAGCGCGCAGTCCCTGTCCGACATGCGCAGTTGCTCGAACACCGCGCGCCACTCGCGCACTGCCGCGACAACTAAGAAATTCGCTGCCAGTCGGCAGGATCAAGCACTCTCGACGGCTGTGCAGGACGACGCAGCTGGGCAGCGTGTGGACCACTGCGCAGGGGGGGGCTACCGAGACGTCCAGCGTCGCGGGCGATCCCGCCCGCACGCCGCCTTGCAACGCATGGCCGGCAGTTCCCGGCCATGCGCGTGTCGCGTTACTGCTTGGCGGCGTTCGCCTTGACCGGCTGGCCGTCGCTGTCCAGCACCTGCACCTGGCCCAGCTTCAGCGCGCGTACCGGCGCCTCGATCTGCTTGAGGTCGCCGACGATGACCCAGGTCATCGCCTGCGGCGCGACGATGTCCTTGATCGCCGCTTCCGCCGCGTTCTGGTCGATGCCTTCCAGGCGCACCTTCAGGGTCTGCACGTAGTCGTCCGCACGCCCGTACTGGACGATGCTCTCGACCGCGCCCAGCACCGCGCCGGTGGTCTCGTAGCTGCCCGGCAGGGCGCGGATGCGTTGGTTCTTGATGTTGGCGATCTCCTCGGCGGTCAGCGGCTTGGCGCCGACCACGGCCTTGGCTTCCTTCAGGATCTCGGCGGCCGACTCGGCGGTCTTGTCGGTCTGCACCGGGGCGAAGAACAGGAACGGGCGCTGGCCCTGCGCGTCCAGCATGAAGCTGTTGGCGCCGTAGGCCCAGCGCTTGTCCTCGCGCAGGTTCATGTTCAACCGCGAGGTGAAGGTGCCGCCGAAGGCATCGTTGGCCACGTCGATGGCCAGGTTGCCCGGCGCCTTGGTCGACGGCGCGAGCAACCCGGCCATGATCACTGACTGCGGCGCGTCCGGGCGATTCATCAGATAGACGCGCGGCGCGGGCTGCGCTGCGACATTGCGCAGGTCTTTCTTCGGCAATGCGGTGTCAGGCGCTTTCCAGTCGCCGAACACCGCGTCCAGTTGCGGGACGATCTGCGCCAGCGTGGTGTCGCCTGCCACCAGGATGCGCAGGTTGTCCGGGCGCAGCCATTGGTCGTGGAAGGCCTGAAGGTCGCGCGCATCCAGGCTCTGGATCGCCGCCTCGGTACCGCTGCCGGTGAGCGGGATGCCGTAGGGGTGGGTCGTGCCGTACAGCAGCGGCGGCAACGCGCGCATCGCCAGCTTGGTGGGCTTGGTCTTCTCCTGCGCGATGCCGGCCAGCCACTGGCCGCGAATGCGCTCGATGTCCGACGCCTTGAAGGCCGGATTGCGCACGATGTCGGCGAACAGTTGCAGCGAGGGTTGCAACTGGTCGTTGAGCGCATTCAACGAGGCGCTGCAGGCGTCCAGGTTGCAGCCCACTGCGGTGATCGCGCCCAGGTGCTGGCGGCGCTGCGCCACTTCCACCGAATCCAGCGAGGCGGTGCTCTCGTTCATCAGCGCGGCGCTGAAGCTGGCGGTGCCGGGCTTGTGCCCATGGTCGGCCGCATAGCCGGCGTCGAACAGCAGTTCGATCTGGGTCACCGGGATGGTGTGGCGCTCGGCCAGCACCACCTGGATGCCGTTCTTGAGCTTGCCGCGCTGCAGCTGCGGGAAGCTCAGGCTCGGGAACTGGCTGGTTTCCGGGATGCCGGTGGCGCGGTCCACCTGGTTCTTGCCGACGCTGTAGCTGGCCTTGGCCGGTAGCTTGGGTGCTGGCTTGCCTGCGGCCACGGGCAGCGGCTTGACTGCCTTGTCCTCGGCCGCCGGGTCGAAGCCGTCGCCGGCCGGCAGTACGGTCAGCAGGTAGTCGCCCTTGCCGAACCAGGTGTCGGCGGCCTTGCGCACGCTGGCCGCGGTGGCGGCCTGGATGCGCTGCAGGTCGTGCTGGTAGGCGCCCGGATCGTTGCGGTAGACCTGGCCCTCGGCCAGGATCGCGGCCTTGCCGCCGACCTCCTCCAGGCCGCGCACGAAGCTGGCGCGTGCAGCGATCTGCGCGCGCTGCAGTTCGTCGGCGCTCGGGCCTTCGGCCAGGAACTTCTGCAATTCGTCGGCGATGGCGGCCTCGACCTTGGCCGGGTCCACGCCGTCCTTCACGTCGGCGCTGATCTGCAGCTGGCTGGCCAGCGCGAACGGCTGGATGCTGGCCGAGACGTCGTCCACCAGATTGTCGCGGTACACCAGGCGCTGGTACAGGCGGCTGGTCTTGCCGCCGCCGAGCACGGTGGTGGCCAGGTCCAGCTGCACGGCGTCGTCGCTGCCCAGCTGCGGCACCACCCAGGTGCGGTAGAGGCGCGGCTGCGCGACGTGGTCGTGCTGCACGCCGCGGGTCTGCCTGGCCAGCGGGGTGATCCACGGCTGCTGGCGCGGCACCGGCCTGCCGGCGGGGATGTCGCCGAAATACTGCTCGGCCTTGGCCTTCGCCTGGGCCACGGTGATGTCGCCGGCCAGCACCAGGGTGGTGTTGGCGGCGCCGTAGTTGTCGTGGAACCACTGCTTGACGTCGTCCAGCGAGGCCGCGTCGAGGTCGGCCATCGAGCCGATGGTGTCGTGCTGGTACGGGTGGTTGGCCGGGAAGAGGTTGGCCAGGATGTTCTCGTCCACGCGCCCGTACGGGCGGTTCTCGCCCTGGCGCTTCTCGTTCTGCACCACGCCGCGCTGGGTATCCAGTTCCTTCTGCCCGATCGCGCCGAGCAGGTGGCCCATGCGGTCCGATTCCATCCACAGCGCCATGTCCAGCGCGGTGGTCGGCACGGTCTCGAAGTAGTTGGTGCGGTCGAACCAGGTGGTGCCGTTCATGTCGGTGGCGCCGACCTTTTCGAACGGCTCGAAATAGGTGCCCTTGTGGTTCTCCGAGCCGGAGAACATCAGGTGCTCGAACAGATGGGCGAAGCCGGTCTTGCCGGCCGGCTCGTCGCCGGAGCCGATGTGATACCAGATGCTCACCGCCACCACCGGCGCCTTGTGGTCTTCATGCACCACCACGGTCAGGCCGTTGGGCAGGGTGAAGCGGGTGTAGGCGATCTCCGGCACGGTGGCCTTGGCCGCCAGCGCCGGCGGCGCGGCGCTGGCCGGGGCGATGGCGGCGCCAGCGCCGAGGATGAGGATGCTGGAGATCAACAGCGACAAAGGTCGGAGCATGGGCAGGGCCTGCAAGAAGGAAGAGAACAATGGACCAGCATAGAGGGCGCGTGCCGGGCTCGGTACGTGACTTATGGCACGGCACCGATGCCTGGCCGCGGGGGCTTTGCCGAGCCGCCGGCGCCTGGAGCGGTTTCAGTGGCGGCCGCTGCCGAGGAGAAACCCGGCGTCCGATGTGTCGCGCAGGACGGATCCGCGCACGCAACGATCGTCATCCGCGCCGCCGCTCATGGTGCTGGCCCGAAATGCGACCGGCAGCGCCGTGAGCGCTGCCGGTCGTTGCCATCGCCGCGCAGGACGCGCAACGACGGTGTCGCTGCAGGCGCTCAGCGCGCGGCGCAGAAGCCGAATTCGGCGCTGGCGCCGGGGGCCAGGGTCTTGTTCCAGCCTACGCCGGCAGCGTTGAGCGTGCTGCCGGACTGCGTCCACGTCGCATTCCACAGGTTGTTGACGGCGCCGCCGATCGACAGGCTGACCGCCCAGTTGCCGCTGGCCTTGCCGGTGTTGGTCACCTGCACGCGGTGGCAATAGCCGGCATTCCAGTCGCTGTCCACCACGGTCTTGGTGCTGAAGCTGGCGCCGCCCTGGCTGGATGTGAGCGCAGGACTGAGGGCAGCAGTGGGCGTCGGTGTCGAACTGCTGGAATCGCCCCACAGTTTCTTCAGCAGGGTGACCTTGTCGGTGCGTACCGACTTCCAGTCGTCGTTGAGGATGCCGCCGGTGTCGTTGCTGTTCGGATTCCACGACCAGTAGAAGCCGCTGTGGATGCCCTTGCCGATCAGGTAGTCGACCAGCGCGTTGTGCCACTGCACGTCCAGCGCATTGCCCTGGCCGTACTTGCCGCCGAACTCGCCCAGCAGCAAGGCATGCCCGGATTTGGCGAACTGGCCGAAATGCCGCTCCCAGATCGCCGGCATATTGGCCGGGAAATTGGAGGCGCTGAAATAGGACTGCATGAACACGTCCGGACCGTATACATGCGGTGCCAGCAGCAGGCGGTTGGCCGGGATCTTCAGCGCGGTGCAGGCCAGCGGCTCAAGGTTGCCGCCCCAGAAGTGGCCGCCGCTGCTGGAGCAGTTAGCGCTATCACTTATGCCCTCGACAAGGATCAGCCATTTGGGCGCCACCTTCAGCACCGCCGCCGAAGCGCGTTCGGCGGCCTTGTTCCAGTCGGTGCTTGCATTGCCGCTGCCCCAGGTGGCCGCGCCATGCGGCTCGTTCTTCAGGTCCAGGCCGATCACGCCCGGCACGCGTGCGTAGCGCTTGGCGACGAAGCTCAGGTCCTTGAGCCACTGCTGCTCGCTGTAGGAGGAGGTGTACCACAGCTCGGAAATCGCATTGCAGTCCGGGGTGTGGTGGTCGAGCAGCACGTACATGCCGCGGCGGCTGAGTTCGTTGATCACCTTGTCCATCACCTGCAGCGCGCTCAGGCCATGCAGGTCCGGATTGAGGCCGTAGTCGATGCTGCTCGGCGCGGTGCCGTTCAAGGTCTGCGGGCAGAACGGCAGGCGCACCGCGTTGAAGCCCAGGCCCTGCATCTGCGTGATCATGTCTTTCCAGTTGCGCGCCCACAGGCCGTGCACGGTGTGCACGTTGCCATCCAAACCGAACCAGTTGACGCCGCGCAGCTGCACGGCGTTGCCCTTGTCGTCTACGACCTTGCCGCCATTGATGGCGTAGCTCCATGCCGAACCGCTTGCCGCCAGCAACGCTGCGGCCAGTACGCAGCGGGTGAGACGGGATTTGCTCGACATCGACATCATCTCTGTTCACTCCGAAAGCGGCCGGCCCAGGACGGAGCGGCCAAGGTGGGGGCGCAGGCGGGCGCATGGCGGGCATCATCGAGAGCGGATGAGGCGGGAAACGTGATTGACCGCACAGAAAATGGCGTTGTCCACGGATACTGCGAGGCGCTTCGCGAGCGCGGCGATTAGAGCACGTATCGATCGAAATTTGAGATATGCATCACGTCCTCCTGGGTGACGCCGGCAGCGTGTGGTCGCCCGCCGCCTGCGTCGCTACACTCGGATTCTCCTTCGCCAAGCGCAGCGTGCCGGCGCTGCCGTTTGCGGCTGGGCAGGACTGGGTGGACGGCGGGATCAAGGCCGGCAAGGCCGCCGCCTACACCGCCAAGCGCTACCACCAGCGCGGCGACGGATGGCTGTCGAGCTGGACCTTCGCCGGCGCCGCGCGCGACCTGCAGGTGCTTGGGCACCGAGCTGGCAAACTCGCCGCAATGGTTTAACTGGAGCCGCGACTTGGAGCTCCGCGCCACCCGCGACGTGCAGCGGGAGTGAGCCGGGCCCCGGGACTGGTGACCGGGGACCCGGAAAAGCGCAGCGTCGCGAACGGAAGCGTTACCGACTTCCGTTCTTCGGGTCCCGAGTCCCTGGTCCCGAGTCCCGCGCCGGCTTCAGCCGGCGCTGGCCTGCTGCAGCGACGGCGTGCGCCAGCCGGCGCGCACGCCCCAGAAATAGAAGCCCAGCGCCACCACGCCGACCACGATCAGGTCCGGTCCATAGGACAGGTAGCCATGCCCGCCGAAGGTGGTGCTGCCGGCCCACGACAGCAGCGCGATGGTCGGCAGGTAGGCGATCAGCCAGCTGGCGCCGCGCAAGTGCCGGCCGAAATCCTGCCAGCCCTGGCGGTGCTGGTAATACGCGTACACCGGCAGCGCCACCAGCATCAGCAGAATGATCTCGCCGGTCAGCGGCCAGCGCGCCCAGTACAGCAGTTCGGTGGCCAGCACGAAGGCGGCGGCGGCCAGCACCGGCAGGCCGAAGATGCGCAGCGGGCGGTGCATCTCCGGCGCGTGGCGGCGCAGCGCCATCGCGCTGATCGGGCCGGTCAGGTAGGAGATGATCGTGGCCACCGAGATCACCGCGGCCAGCGTGCCCCAGCCGCGGAAGAAGAACAGGAACAGGTAGGACACCGCCAGGTTGAATAACATCGCCGGGCGCGGCACGCCCCAGTGCGGATGCAGCTTGCCCAGCACCGCCGGCAGCGTGCCGTTGCGCTCCATGCCGTAGATCATCCGCGCAGTGGTGGCGGTGTAGGTGATGCCGGTGCCGCTGGGGCTGACGAAGGCGTCCACGTACAGCAGCATCGCCAGCCAGTGCAGGTTGACGATGATCGCCAGCTGCGCGAACGGCGAGCGGAAATCGATGCCGTGCCAGCCGGCCTTGGCCAGCAGCTCCGGCGGCACCGCGCCGATGTAGGCCACCTGCAGGATCACGTAGATCACCGTGGCCAGCGCGATCGAACCGAGCACCGCGAACGGAATGCTGCGCCCGGGATCGCGCGCCTCGCCGGCCAGGTTCACCGGGCTCTGGAAGCCGTTGAAGCTGAACACGATGCCGGCGGTGGCCACCGCGGTCAGCACCGCGGCGAAGTCGATGGTATGCGTGCCGCCGTGCAGGCCGACGCTGAAGTTCCCGCTGTGGAAACCGCTGGCGACCAGCGCGATGCCGGTCAGCGCCGGCACCACCAGCTTGAACACGGTGATCAGGCTGTTGGAGCGCGCGAACAGCTTCACGCTCCAGAAGTTGAGCAGGAAATACACCAGCACCAGCGCCGCGGCGATGTAAAGGCCCGGTACCGACAGCTCGCCGGCGCCGCCGGGCTGCTGCACGTACAGATCCTGCGCCCACTGCCACGGCCACGACGCCATGTACTGCACCGACGCCTCGGCTTCGACCGGGATCACCGACACGATCGCGATCCAGTTGGCCCAGCCGGCGATGAAGCCGACCAGCGAGCCGTGCGAGTAGTGGCTGTAGCGGACCATGCCGCCGGACTCGGGGAACATCGCGCCCAGTTCGGCGTAAGCCAGGGCGATGGTGGTGACGATCGCCGCGCCCAGCAGCCAGGCCCAGATCGCGCCGGGGCCGGCCAGCCCGGCGGCGCGCCAGGCGCCGAACAGCCAGCCGGAGCCGATGATCGAGCCCAGGCCGGTGAGCATCAGGGCGAATGGGCCGACATCGCGGCGCAAGGCAGTCTGGGTCATGGGAGGTTCCTGGCAGCGTCGGCAGCGGGAAACCGGGAATGATCGCAGATGCGGCCGGCGATCGCACGGCTGCAGGTGTGGGCGGGACCAGGGACCGGGGACCGGGGACCCGGAAAAGCGCAGCGTCGCGACCTGAAGCTCTAGCGACTTCCATTCTTCGGGTCCCCGGTCACGGGTCCCGGGTCACGGGTCCCGACTTCATTCTTACGTAAGCTTTACGCGGCCACGGCATAGTGCAATAGCGCGCTTACGCGGCACGCGCCTACAGTCTGCAGCGTCCCCTCCGTTGGATGTGTTGCATGTCGATTCTGGTGATCCAAGGCCCGCACCGCGATGCGCCGGCCATTGCCGTTGCGCGGCGCCTGGCCGGGGCATCCGGCGCCCAGCTGGTGCCGGTGGCCTGCGCCGATGCTGCGCAGATCGTGGCGCGGCTGCAGCAGGGCGCACGCGACGAGACCGAACTGGTGCTGCTGGACTCCGGCGAGCTGCCGGCCGCGGACCTGGCCGATCACGGCGCGCACCTGCGCGAGGCGCTCGATGCGCTTGGCCATCCGTACATCGAAGTGCACGACGCCAGCGCGCAGGCGCTGGAGCCGCTGCTGCATCCGCGCCACGCGCCGCTGCTGACGGTGATCGCCAATGGCGCACTCGCCGACAGCTACGCGATCGCATTGGGCGTGGCGGCGCGCCACCTCGGCGCGCGCGCCGCGCTGGCCGGTTGAGGGCGCCGCCATGTCGATCCTGTTGTTGCGCGGCCCGGACAGTGTGGCCGGCCATCGCGGGCGCCCGGCGCGCATCGCACCGCGGATGATGCGGCAATTGCTGGAACACGCCGGCCGCGCCGGCAAGACCCTGGCGGTGCGCGGCTGCGCAAGCGAGGCCGAACTGCTGCAGGCGCTGACCCAGGCCGACGCGGCGCGGGTGGAGATGCTGCTGCTGGATCCGGGCGCCTGCTCGGACAGCGCCGCCGCCGCCGCCGCGGTGGCGCGGCTGGGCCGGCCGTATGTGGAAGTGCACGACGATGCCTGCGACCAGCGCGAACCCTGCCTGTGCGCGGCCTCGCGGCAGCGCGTGGGGCAGGTCGGCGGCTACTGTGCGCAGAGTTATGCGCTGGCCTTGTCGATCGCGCTGGAACACCTGGGCTGCAACGGCTACGAAGGCGATGTCCACGTCGGCACCTGAGCGCGCGCGCCACTACCTGGCCGACTACGACGCCTACAGCTACGGTCAGCGCGTGGCCTGGGGCACGCTGGCGCACAGCTGGGACGCCACCGCGCCGCTGGACCCGGAACGCCTGCTGCAGCAACTGCGCGCGCAGGCGGCGCAGCGGCACGGCGTGGACAGCGAGGAGATCCGCATCCGCAGCGTCAGCCGGCTGTAGCGCGCGCTGCACCGACCGGTAGGCGAGCGCACGCCACATGCCGCCGCGAAGTAAAGCGGCGGCATGCGTGCCGGACATCGTCTACGCGCTGCACCGCCACGGCCAAACGCGGCGGGTGATCGCCGCATGGCAGCCGTGCGCGGCAGGTCGGCAGTGCACGCCCGCAGCCAGCAGCCACGGCGGTGAGGTGTGACCAGGATCGCAGCCGCGACGCGGCGCACGCCACGCTGTGGCGCTCGCTGTAGCGCACTTGAGCGCCAAGTCGGTTTCGGCATTGCTCGCCCTGCGCGTGCCGCCTACCGTGGTGCATCCCACTGCATGCGGCCATGTCCGCAGGAAGAAGTCCGATGACCAGCTCGCTTGCCGCTTCCCCCGCCGCGCTGCCGCGCCTGATCGACTTGTCGATGGCGATCGAAAACGATGTGCCCTCCGATCCGCCGATGATGCAACCGAAAATCACCTATCACGGACACCATGCGACCGCGCCGCAGATGGCCGCGTTCTTCCCCGGGCTCGACACGGCGGACTTGCCCGGCGGCGAAGGCTGGGCGATCGAGGAACTGCGCCTGTCCACGCACAACGGCACCCACATGGATGCGCCCTATCACTACCACTCGACGATGGACGGCGGGGCGCCGGCGATGACCATCGACGAAGTCCCGCTGGACTGGTGCCTGCGTCCCGGCGTCAAGCTCGACTTCCGCCACCTGCCCGATGGCCACGTGGTCGGTGCCGCCGAAGTGGAGGCGGAGCTGGCGCGCATCGGCCATGTGCTGCAGCCGCTGGACATCGTCCTGGTCAACACTGCCGCCGCGGCGCGCCACGGCGAGCTGGCCTACGTGGACAGTGGTTGCGGCATCGGCCGCGAAGCAACGCTTTATCTGCTCGAACGCGGCGTGCGCGTCACCGGCACCGATGCCTGGAGCTGGGACGCGCCGTTCAGCCACACCGCGCGCCGCTATGCACAGACCGGCGACGCCAGCGTGATCTGGGAAGGCCATCGCGCCGGGATCCATACCGGCTACTGCCACATGGAAAAGCTACGCAACCTGGATGCGCTGCCGGCGCATGGATTCCGCGTGTGCTGCTTCCCGGTCAAGATCCACCGCGCTTCGGCCGGCTGGACCCGCGCGGTCGCCTTGCTCGACGCCTGAGCCTGCGCAGGCTACGGCCCGTGCGCGCGGCGCCGGGCCGGGCGGCGGTTGCCGGCCGCGGACCGTCCGCTCGCCGCCACCCCGGCCGTTCACCAATTCGTTGCGGGCATGAAACGCGGTGCATTCGCTGCAGGCGATGGCGATGGCGATGGCGATGGCGCATGGCGATGGCGCATGGCCGCCGGCGCGCTGCGGTCGCGGCCGGCGTGCTGGCCGTCCCAGCGCCCGGGTTTCGCTCTGCCGATTGGCGCTTCCATCCGTACGCGCGGGCGTTCGTCGCAATGGGACTGGCGGCCCACGCCGGCGCGGCTATGCTCGCGGCCATGTCATCCATCCCCGCCGCCATGTTTTCCAGTGTGTCCCTGATCGTCCGCCTGCTGTGCGCCTGGGCGGCCGCCGTGATCGTCGCCGGCTTCGTCTGGAGCGGCCTGTTCTACGGCATGGAAGACCGGCCCGGCTGGTTCTTCGGCCTGCTGGCGATGCTGCTGATGCTGTCGGCGCTGGTCGCCGGCATCACCCATCTGCGCCGGGTCTGGCTGATCGCCGGGCGCCTGGACAATGCCACCCTGTCCAGCCGCCAACGCCGCCAGATCGAGATCCCGCTGGGCACCCGCGAGGCGTTCGCGCTGGTCGCTGCGGCGGTGCGCGAACTGCCGCGGGTGGAGGAGATCGAGAGCGCCGCCGATAGCTTACAGATACGTGCCAAGGTGCGCCGTATCGATCCGTACAACGGCCGCACGCCGTCGCGCTGGAACCTGGCCGCGCGCTGGTCGGTCAAGCGCAACCAGGTGCTGGCGACGCTGACGCCCGGCGCCGGCACCAGCAGCCTGACCCTGCTGCTGGAACCGGACGCCAGCGCCTGGATCGACCTGTTCGCGGTCGACGAGGGCAGCAACTACGAAAACGCCGAGGCGCTGAGCCGCGCGCTGGCGCGCCGCATCGCCGATGTGCGCCGCGACGAGCAGGCCGCCGCCAAGCAGGCGGCCACCAATCAGGAGCTGACCGTGGCGCGGCTGAATCTGCTGCACGCGCAGGTCGAGCCGCATTTCCTCTACAACACGCTGGCCAGCGCGCAGGTATTGGCGCGCACCGATCCGCCTCGCGCCGAGCTGATGCTCGGCTACCTGATCCAGTACCTGCGCCGCTCGCTGCCCAGCGCCGAGGCCGCGCTGAGTTCGCTCGGCGAAGAGCTCGAACGCACCCAGGCCTACCTGGAGATCCTCAAGATCCGCATGGGTGCGCGGCTGCAGCTGGAACTGCAGGTGCCGGAGGCGATGAAGACCCTGGCGCTGCCGTCGATGATGCTGCAGACCCTGGTCGAGAACGCGATCAAGCATGGCCTGGAGCCCAAGCCCGGCGGCGGCACGGTCTGGATCCTGGCACGCGCCTTCGACGACCACGTCACCCTCACCGTCGCCGACGACGGCCTGGGCTTCAACAGCCAGTCCAGCGGCACCGGCATCGGCCTGAAGAACCTGCGCGAACGCTTGCGCCTGACCTATGCCGGCGCGGCCATGTTCGCCATCGTGTCCAATTTCCCCAGCGGTGTGGCCGCGACGATCACCTTGCCGTGTCCGCCGCAACCACCCGCACCGCCGCCGCTGCCGGCAGGAGCGCAGCATGGTTGATGCCATCGTCGCCGAAGACGAGGAACTGCTGCGCAGCGCGCTGGTCGCGCTGCTCGGCGAGGTCTGGCCGCAGCTGCGCATCGTCGCCGAGTGCGAGGACGGCGCCAGCGCGCTGGAGCGCCTGGCCGAGCACCAGCCGGACGTGGCGTTCCTGGATATCCGCATGCCCGGCCTGAGCGGCATCGAGGTGGCGCGCGCGCTCGGCGAACTGAGTCCGCGCACCCAGGTGGTGTTCGTCACCGCCTACGACCAGTACGCGATCGATGCGTTCGAGCAGGGCGCGGTGGACTACCTGCTCAAGCCGATCGTGCGCGAGCGCCTGCAGGCGACGGTGCAGCGGCTGCAGGCGCGCGCCGCGCAAGGGCCGGACGTGGCGGTGCTGGATGCGCTGCTGCAACGCCTGGAGCAGCGCCCGGCAGCGCCCACCGCGGCGCCGCCGTTGGCCTGGATCACCGCCAACAGCGGCCGCGAGACGCGGCTGATCCTGCTCGACGACGTGGTCTATTTCCAGGCCGACAACAAATACACCACGGTGCTGACCCGCGACGGCGAAGCGCTGCTGCGCACGCCGCTGCGCGAACTGCTGGACGTGCTCGACCCGGCCGCGTTCCGGCAGATCCACCGTTCCACCATCGTCAATCTGAAAGCGGTGGCCTCGGTGGTGCGCGACGACACCGGCAAGGGCCGGATGAAGCTGCGCCACCGCGACGAAGTGCTGACCGTCAGCCAGCCGTACATGAGTCTGTTTCGCGGCATGTAAACGCTGCCTCCGCATCTGCGCACTGCAACAAGGAATTCGCCATGCGTCTGCTCTCCGCGTTGTGGTCGTGCCTGCTCAGCTTCGCCGGCTGCCAGGGCCACGCCAACCTCGACCTGTCCACCGGCGCCCACCGCGAGACCGTGGTGCATGCCAGCGAGCGCGGCGTGGCGGCGATCGTCAGCCGCACCAGCTACCGCGGCGGGCTGGCCACGTTCCGCTGTGTGGACAGCCGCAGCGGACGCTGCCACTACCAGGTCTACGCCGCCTGCGCGGCGCCGGCCGCGCCCGCCGGCAGCACTGCTGCGTGCGCGCCGCACATGCTGCAGGAGTTCGACCTGCAGGTCGGCCAACGCCGTGAGGTCGGCGGCCTGCCGCCCGACTTCGGCCAGTGCGTCGCAGCCGAGACCCCGGCCGCGGCGCAGCCGTGCATGCAGGGCTGAGGGAGACTGGCGTCGAGGGATTGGGACCCGGCTACTGATACCGTCGCGGATCACAGTGCGCTCATCAGTCCGACTGCTTCCGAAGCCGGATCGCAGGATGGCTTCGTTCGTCGCGGCTGAAATAACTCCCACAATGCCTTGCGGCGAGACGGCTGGGTGCATTGTGGGAGGGACTTCAGTCCTGACTGCGTCCGAAACCGGATAGTTGGAGGGCTTCAGCCGCGACATATCGCCGGGGCCGCTGAACTTCCTGCCAAGTGCAACACGCACTCAATAGCTTAGTAATCCACGCCCACCGAGAACAACAGCGTGCGCGGGTCGCCCAGCGCCACCGCGCGCTGCAGGCCGCCGCTGTAGTAATCGCGGTCGAACGCGTTCTTCAGGTTCAGCGCGTAGCGCCAGTGGCCCTGGCGATAGGCCAGGCCGGCATCGAACACCATGTAGCCGGGAATGCGCTGGCCGTAGGCGGTCTTCTCGCCTTCGGCACGGGCGCCGCCGCTGAAGGTCCAGCCGTCGTCCACGCCATGCGCCGCGTACTGCAGCCACAGCGAGCCGCTGTGCTTGGGTACGTTGTACAGGCGGTCGCCGACGGTGGTGACGCGCTGCGCGCCGTCGTCGGTGACCACCGCGTCGGTGTAAGCGTAGCCGGCGAACAGGCTGACCCCGCTGCCCAGGTCGGCGGCGGCGTTGAGTTCCACGCCGCGGCTGCGCTGCTCGCCGACCGCGATGCTGTAGCCGTCGTTGAACGGATCGCTCTGCAGCACGTTGCGCCGGCGCAGGTCGTACAGCGCCATGCTCAGGCTGGTGCCTGCGTCCAGTTCCATCTTCAGTCCCAGCTCCACCTGGCGGCCGCGCTCGGGATCGAACTGCGCGCCCTGCGCGTCGGTGCCGACGTTGGGATAGAACGAGGTGGCGACGCTGGCATAAGGATGCAGCCCGCCGCCGGCATCGAACATCAGCGCGGCCGAGCCGGTGGTGGCGCTGGCGTCGTTACGCGTGTTCGTGCCGGTGAGGGAGTCCTCGCTGAGGTTGCGGCTACGGTCGTGGCGCACGCCCAACAGCAGTTGCCAGTCGGGCGTGAACTGGATGCGGTCGCGCAGGTACAGGCCGCCGGAGGTGACCACGCTGAGGTTGTCGCGGCTGGGCGTGGCCGGGCAGACGATCGCGCCGCCGTAGACCGGCGCGTACACGTTCAGCGTGCCGACCCGGCAGGTGGACTGCAGGTTCCATTCCCAGGTCTTGAACGCATCCACGCCGGCGGTCAGCGTGTGCTGCCAGGCGCCGCTGGCGAAGCCGCGCTGCAGATAGGTGTCCTGCACCCAGGTGCGTCCGTCGTAGTGCTGATCGGTGGCGGTGCGGCGCAGCGTGCGCAGGTCGGCGGCCAGGCCGTTGTTGGCGACGATGAAGCCGTCCAGTCCGAATGCCTGCCAGCGTGCGGCGTGGTGCAGGGTCCAGCCGTTGTCGAAGCGATGGTCCAGCACGTAGCCGATGCGGCTCTGGTGGCTGTGGTATGGCGGCTGGGTGGGTTCGCCGGTGAACAGTGCGCGATCGATCCTGCCGTTCGGATTGGACGCGGCGCTGCCTTCCCACGGCAGGCCCTGCTGGCGGAGGTAGTCGCGTTCCTGGTAGCTGGTGATGAGCACGAAGTCGGTGCGCGCGCCCAGGTCCAGCGACAGCGACGGGGCGATCCAGCGGCTGCGGAAATACACGTGATCGGTCGGGTCGTCTGCGTTCATCGCCAGGCCGTTGAGCCGCAGCGCGGTCTTGCCGTTGGCCGACAGCGGCTGGTTCAGATCGAAGCTGCCCTGCTGCAGGCCGTCGCTGCCGACGCCCAGTTCGGCGCGGCGCAGCGGGCTCGCTTCGGGGCGCTTGCTGACCAGGTTGACCAGCCCGCCCGGCAGCACCTGGCCGTACAGCAGCGAGGCCGGACCCTTCAGCACTTCCACCTGTTGCATGCCGAACAGCTGCTCGGCGACGCGGTTGTCGGAGGCGGTGCGCAGGCCATCGACGAACAGCGAATCGGAGGCGGTCTGGCCGCGGATGATCAGGTCGTCCCAGCCGCGCCGGCCGTAGGTCTTGGCGACCACGCCGGACACGTTGTGCAAGGCATCGGCCAGGGTCTGCGCCTGCTGGCTGTCCAGCAGCGCGCGCGGCACCACGGTGATCGAGAACGGGGTCTGCGCCAGCGGCGTGTCCGACTTGTCGGACTGCGCCGGCGCAGTGCTGCGGAAGCCATTGTCGGTGGCATCGGCGCGGACCTGCACTGCAGGCAATGCGGTGGCCTGCGCGGCGTCGGTTGCGTCGGCCGCGTGCGCAGCAGTGGAAGCGGCCATGCCGAGCAGGCAGGCGAGCGGAAGGGGATGCAGGTTCATCGCGACCGTAACGTGAGGGAGGGGCTAATCGAGAATGATTATATTTCGCGAAGCGGCGGTTGCGAAGGGCCGGCCTTCGTCGTGGCGTGCAGCAGGCTGTAAGCGGACACATGGTCTGCGAAGTCTTGAAGGCTTATTTGAAAGCCCCCTTGAAGAGCCGTGAAGGGCGCTGCAGCACACAGAGAAGCCGCGCCTGGTACTAGGCGGCCGAGTTCCTGGCATTCGCCGCTTCTCAGACTGGAGCGCACTGTAAACAGGTTGTCCATCGACGCCGCCAATGTGTCCGGTTGGGCATAGCATAGGGGTCGGACATCCCGTCCACTCAGACATCATCATGGACATGAAGAAACTAGTCCTGAGAGCAGTAGTTGTTGCCCAGTTGATCGCAGCGCCGTTTGCAGTGAGCGCGGCCACGACGACATCTCAAACCGTAGTAACCACCTCGACCTTCGCGGAAAACTCCGTGGAAAGGCAATCTGTTGTGGCTTGGCTGCAGCAGCACGCTGCGCACGTGAACGGGAAGCTGATCGGCGAGTTCGACCAAATCGGTGCTGTAACGGTGACCACCACCCGTGAAATTGCAGGCGGTCGTGCCTATCCCCAGTCTCCTGGCGATGGTCCGCCGGTTCCGTTGCCAGCAAACGGGGTTCCTGGCCAGACCATCTCGGTTTCCACCTGCTCTCATGGAGTAAGCCAATCGTGGTCGTATGTCTGGGTTCCAGCAAATAACGGCGGCGGTACGTGGGCGCTGACCAGCTACAAGTACAACCAGGTGGCATGTGGCTCCGGATCAACCTGGGCGGCCACCTGGTAACACGATGAACGGGCTTTACGGCCCGTTCTTTTTTCCGCTCTTGTAGGCCTTTTCAGACCGGAACCGCCTCCCAGGCTGCCTGCCTGCCGATGAACCGTCCAGTGGCATCCAGGCTGCGATCTGCCAAAGTGCGCAATGCTTCGAGCTTGGGGTCCGCCAGGCCCTGTACCAGCGCCAGAAGCACGTTGCTATCAGCACCCCGGAAGGCTTCGTGAACCGCGTGGGCGGCTTCAGCGTGCATGGCGCGGGTACGTTCGTCGGCGGTGCGGGGAAGGCTCATATCGGTTTCCGTAAGTGATGAGTGTGCGTACATGGACGCTCGATCCAGGGCGTGGATCCAGTCCTGGCGTCTCTTACGGACAGCCCTGGGACAGGAACGGAATCACCGTCTCCGCGGTGGCCGCCAGGTGGTGTAAATCCGCTCCTTCCTGGCTGCTGATCGCCGCCCGATTGTGTACTCGATCCCGACCGTTTTGCCGTAGATCCTGTCGAAGCGAGAGCGCATGTCAGAGTAGTCTTTGATGGTCAGGATCGTCCGTCCCTGCAGGGCCGATATCGCTTCGGCCAGCGCAAGGCGCCCGCGCCATGTTCGCGCAGCGGCCATGGCGGGCCTTCAGGTCGCCGGCACTGCCGTTCCGCGTGCGGGTGGCAGCCTTGTACGATCGCTTGCCGGCGAACCGGCAGTGCGCCGCAGCGACTGACGCATTGGCGGCGTCGAGCGGTGGCTGCGGCGCAGACCGCGACTAACCGTGTTCCAGAACCGCCAGCCCGAAGCCGCTGCGGCCATAGTCGTTGCCGTTGTAGAGCATGTAGCGCTCGCCCTCGTGATCGAACACGAACGGATACTCGATCATCTGCGAATCCCAGCCGCTGGGGGAGGGCGCGATTCCCGCCAGATGATCCAATCGCTGCCAGCGCACGCCGTCGGCGGATTCGGCGTAGCCGATGCGATAGGCGCTGCCGCGATACGAGTACCACATGCGCCAGCGGTCGGGGTCGCGGATCACGCAGGGGCGGGAGATGGCGTACTCCGCGGCGTCGGCATAGTCGATCGCGACATCGCCGTTGCGGCGCCAGGCGATACCGTCGTCGGACTCGGCGTACTTGAGATGATAGCGGTGTCGCGGCTTGCCGTCGTGCAGCTCCCAACCGGTGCAGGACAGGTACCACATGCGCCACAGATCCTCGCCCGGCAGCACGCAGCAGCTTGCGCAGAAATGCGGTTCGGTGGCCGAGCGGTCGACGATCGGCCCGGGCAAGTGGCGCGCGAACGGCTGTTCGGCTCCCGCGGCGATCGCCAGGCCGATTGAATTGCGGAAGGGCACGGTCACGCCGAGGTTCCATCCGATGTAATACAGGAACCGCTGCCCGCGATGCGTCGCCAGCCAGGTCGCCATCGCGCCGCTGTCGTCGAACTCGCCGAGAGCGCCCGGCTGCAGGACCGGTGCGGTGGCGGCATCGAGGATGCGCTGGGGGTGGCGGAGATCGATGACGACGTAGGAGGTGAAACTGCGATTTGCCGCGTCGCGGCTGCTGAAATAGATCCGATAGCGGTCGCTGTCGCCGAGGCGCTCGGCGATCGGTACGGCGGCGTAGGCGTGCAGCCAGGAGGTCTGGCCACTCGCGCTGAAGACCAGCCCCAGTTTCTTCCAATACGCCGCCATCGATACTCCCCGTGTCAGATGCGGCCGCCGCCGCGCGTTGCCGTGCGCGACCAGCGACTCAGCCAAGCGCGCGCGTAAAGACGTCCACCACCCGGTCCTGCTGGGCTGCGCTCAGTCCTGTCCACAGCGGCAGCCGCAGCAGGCGCCTGGACTGGCGCTGGGTGATCTCCAGCTGTCCCGCGGCCCGGCCGTAACGCTTGCCCGCGGGCGAGTCGTGCAGCGGCACGTAGTGGAAGACCGATCCGATGCCCTGTGCGCGCAGCGTCTCCAGCACATGTTGCCGATCGGCCTGCGGATGCAGCAGGACGTAGTACATATGCGCGTTGTGCTGGCACTCGTCCGGGATGATCGGGCGGCGGATCGCGCCGCTGTCTTCGAGCGATTGCAGCGCGGCGTGATAACGCTCCCAACTGCGCAACCGATCCTGGGTGATGCGTTCGGCTTCTTCCAACTGCGCCCACAGGAAGGCGGCGGTCAATTCGCCTGGCAGGAACGAAGAGCCGACATCCTGCCAGGTGTACTTGTCCACTTCGCCGCGGAAGTAGCGGCTGCGGTCGGTGCCCTTCTCGCGGATGACCTCCGCGCGTTGCGCCAGCGCGGTATCGCGCATCAGCAGAGCACCGCCTTCGCCACTGATCACGTTCTTGGTTTCGTGGAAACTGTAGGCCCCGATATCGCCGATCGCGCCAAGCGCGCGGCCCTTGTAGCTGGCCATCACCCCCTGCGCCGCATCTTCGACCACGCTGAGCCCGTGGCGTGCGGCGATGTCGAGGATGCTGTCCATCTCGCAGGCAACACCGGCATAGTGCACCGGCACGATGGCGCGGGTGCGGGCGGTGATGGCGGCTTCGATCAGGCGCTCGTCCAGGTTCAGGGTGTCTTCGCGGATATCGACGAACACCGGGATGCCACCGCGCAGCACAAAGGCGTTGGCGGTGGAAACGAAAGTGTACGAAGGCATGATGATTTCGTCGCCCGGCTGGATGTCCAGCAGCAAGGCGGCCATTTCCAGCGCGGCCGTGCACGAGTGGGTCAGCAGCGCGCGCGCGCCGGTGCGCTTGTGCAGCCAGTCGTGGCAGCGGCGGGTGAACGGGCCATCGCCGGCAAGGCGGCCGTTGAAATGCGACTCGGCGATGTAGGACAGCTCCTTCCCGGTCATGTGCGGCCAGTTGAAGGGGATGGAATCGTTGCTCATGCGATACGTGTCCGCGGTCCGGGAAGAGTCATCTGCGTGAAACGGGTCGGTGTGGCCATGCGCTGTCACCTCGCCGCCGCGCATCGCTGGCGGCTGGCCAGCAACGCGCCGGCCTGCCACCCCTGCAATTGCGCTGGTTCGCCTGTCAGGCGCTGCCTGCAATACAGGTCCAGCCACTGCAGGCGTTGCTCGTTGGCGACGATCGTCACCCCTTCGCTTCGTTGCAGCAGGTACACGAACCCGCGTCCGGCGCGGTCTTCGTGCCTGGCAACGGAGTTCGGCACCAGCGTGAACGCGCCCAGTGCGTACAGCCGATACCGGGCGTGTTCGTCGGCACCGCTCAGCGGCTGGTACACGGCCTCGAAAGGAAAGGTGGCGCCCCACACCACGACCGATCCATGCGGAAGCGAGGCGAGATCGCCGCGTGCCTGCGCGTCCGCACGCCGCGCGCTCTGCCACGCGCCGGCCGCCAGCCAGACGTTGGCCAAGGCCGCCAGTGCCACGATGGCCAGGATCGCAGGACGCTTCCTGGTCTGCAGCGCGGTGCCGAACAGCAACGGCGCGATCGTCAACAAGGCGATCAGCGGGATGTACACGCGCAAGACACCGGGCCGGCCAAGCAGCCCCATCGTGAACACGGCCGAGACGCAAACAAGCCAGCTGGCCGCCACCCTGCGCTTGGGGAGCAGCACGCCGAGCAGCAACGCGGCAATCAGCGACGGCAGCAGGTTGGGATGCCAGAGCGCGCGGATGCCTTGCCAGCCGGCGCTCAACCCGTTCTCGCGCAGCGCAAGCGCGCCGGCTTCCGCCAGCATGGCCTTCAACGCGGTCGGATCGGCCAGTTGCGGGTCGGGGAAGAACCAGCGACTCAGCAGGTCGATGTCGTTGGTCGTATAGGCGTGGCGTGCCAGGATGTCGGGACGGGTCTTGAGGTAGTCGCCGGCGCCGAAATCGGTGAATGCGGCCCGGACCAGATTCAGATCGTTGAAATCCTTCCATTCCGGCGTGGCGTACGCATTGCGGTCCAGCAGCGCAGCGGCAAGCAGCGCGAGACAAAGCGCGGCGGCGGCCCAGCGCGGAGCACGTGCTTGCGTCAGTGCGCGCCAGGGCAGCAGCGGCAGGGCGATCAACAGCACCAGCAGGAATTCATGGCTGCGCACCATGCAACTCAGGAACAGCAGTGTCGTACCGAGCCACAGCGCCTGGGCGCGTCCTGCGTGGGCGTAGAGGCGCAAACACACGACCGCAGCCACGGCCAATAGCCCGGCGTTAACGGTGAACTGCGGGAGCAGCAGCGGGCGTGCCAGCGTCAGCAGTACGATGCCGGCCGCCAGTGGCCAGCCGTTGCCGAGGCGCCGCAGGCTGTACAGCAAGGTCGTTGCGACCAGAACCAGCACGGCGAATGTCGCCAGCGTATAGCCATCGATGCCACCCGGCGTGGGCAACAGGCGCACGATGTACCCCCAGACGACATTGGAGAACACCAGATTGGGCGAGCCGACGGCGGCCATGCCGTAGCCATGCGCCAACATCGCCATGCCGACATCGTCATTGGTTTCCCAACGCGGCGGACAGGCGGCACAGACCGCCAGCACCGACAGCAAGACCATCAGCGCCACCACAAGCCATCGATACCGCTCGGCGAAGCGTGGGCGGGCCAGCGGCTCAGCCACGGGCGGCAACCACGGTGCCTGCCATGATCAAGGCAACGCCGGCCAGCCGTTGCGGCGTCAGCGGCTCGCTCAGCAACCAGCCGCTGAGCAACAGCACGATGACGAAATTCAGGCTCATGAAAGGGTAGGCGTGGCTGAGTTCGAAGCGGGTCATCGCCGCCATCCATGCCAGCGAGGCCAGGAACGCTGCGGCGAAGCCAGAGAAGATCGCCGGGTCGAACAGCAACGACACCAGGAATTTGAGCTTGTCGAACGCCTCGGCAGGCAGCGGACCCAGCTTGGCGATCCGCCATTTCAGGATCAACTGGCCGTACACGGTGAAGACGATCGTGGCGGCGATATACAGATAGTCCAGGGGCCGTGGCGGCATCAGCAAGGCTCCGGCCGGGCGGCAGTCGCTGTGCGCTCGGCCAGGCCGGCGATGCGACCCGGCGCATCCTGTGCAGGCGTGCGTGTCATATCTTTCTCAGCCGTGTGCTGGGGACCGCGGAGCGCTCGGTGGCGGCGCCGATATACAGACCTTCCTGCTCGGCGTCGCCCAGCAGCAGGGCGCCGGCGCCGACCACGGTCTTGGCGCCGATGCGGATGTGGTCGCGCAGCGTCGCGTTCACCCCGATGAAGCATTGCTCGCCGATCTCCACGCCGCCGGACACGACGATGTGCGAGGCCAGGAAGCAGTGGCTGCCGATGCTCGAGTGATGGCCGATATGGTTGCCGCTCCACAGCGTGACGTTGTCGCCGATCTGCACGAACGGCTGGATGGTGTTGTCTTCGAGCAGGAAGCAGTTGTCGCCGATCCGGCCGTCGTTGAGGACGGTGGCATGCGAGCTGACATAGCTGGCGCAACGGTAACCGGCCGCCTTGGCGGCGAGGTACTTCTCCTTTCGTACCGCGTTGAGCTTCGAGTAGCTCAACGCGATGAAAATCTCGTTGCGCTCTGGTGGGTAGGATGCTGCGAGTTGCTCGAACGCCACCACCGGCAAGCCACAGAAATGGCTGTCGGTGATGTAATTGGCATCGATCGTGAACGCCACCACTTCGTAGTCCGAGTCGGTGCTGAAGTAATAGTGCGCCAGTTGCGCGATGTCGCCTGCGCCGAAGATGACCAGCGGTTGCTTGCTCATGGTGCTTTTCTCACCAGTATCGTGAATTCGTACAGGCTGTAATCGTGGAGCAGCGCGACATTGCGTGAATAACGCCGCTTGCACAGATCGAAGGACTGGCAGGGATCGGCGTAGTGGAGATGCGCGCGCATGCGCTCGCGGTCGGAATAGCTGGTCAGGCAGTTGAACGCGAAGCCGGCGCGGCTGGTGCGGTCCAGCACGTCCAGCGTCGCCTCCACGTAGGATTGCCAGCGCGCCGGATCGTGGCCGAGGCGGACATTGAAAATGCCGCTGGCCATGCCGTAGTCGGCAATCCGGTCGGGTTCTGCGGCGACCACGAATCTGGCGTTGGGCTGCGCGGCGTGTCGCGTGGCCGCGGCCGCCACCATGTCGGCGGAGACGTCGAAGCCGGCATAGTCCACGCCGGCGTGGCGCGCGCGCAGGTAGTCGTAGAGCGCGGCATAGCCACAGCCCAGGTCGTTCACCGAAAACGCGCCGTCGCCGCCGATCAGCGTGCACAGCTGGGCGAAGCGCAGGGCCTGGCCGTCCTCGCCGTTCCAATCCACGCCGCGCGCGGTCTGCCCGTGCTGGGCGAGCTTGTCGCTGTAGTAGCCAGCGACATCGGCGAGCAGCTCAGTCGTGTCGTTGTGCATGGATCCGCCTTACGATCGTATAGGGGCGCTGCTTGGTTTCGGAAAAGATCTTCGACAGGTAAATGCCGATGACGCCGATGAAGGAGATGATCATGCCACCCAGCAGCCAGATCGACGCCATCACCGAGGTCCAGCCGCTGAGCGGTCGTTCCAGGAACGCCCAATGCACCATCAGGTAGGCGATATAGACCAGCGCCATCAGCGAAATTGCCACGCCGACATAGAAGATGCTGACCAATGGCGCATTGCTGAAAGAGGTGACCGAGTTCACCAGCAGCGACAGCTTGCGGCGCAGCGTATACGTGGTCTGGCTGGTGCTGTGCTTGGCGACCGCATGCGGCTGCTGCCGGAAGCCGGTGATATGCCATAACCCGGCCATGAACACTTCGCGTTCGCGATGCTGCACCAGCGCCTGTACATAGCGCTGGCGCATCAGGCGTGCGGTGACCACGTTTTCGGGCAATGCCATGCCGGTCAGCAGTTTGAACGCGCGATAGAACCACTGCCCGCTCCAGCGCTCGAACGCGCTGCCTTTGCGTTGCGTCTGCACGCCGTAGACGACATCGGCCGCGTGATCCTGCAGGGCGTGGCTGAACGCTGCAAGCCACTCCGGTTCTTCTTCCAGGTCGCTGTCGATCAGGAACACCCGTTCGCCGGTGGCATGCGCCAGGCCGGTCATCATCGCCTTGTGGTGACCGAAGTTGCGCGACAGATCCACCACCACGACATGCGGATCGGCCTCGCTCAAGCCCACCGCCAGCTCCAGGCTCTGATCCGGAGAGCCGTCGTTGACCAGGACGATCTGGTAGTCGTCCGCCACCAGGCGTTGTGCCGCAAGGCTGGCGCGCCGATGGAACTCCGCGATGTAGGGCGCGGACTGGTACAGGGTGGTGACGATGGACAGTTTCATGGGCGCACGTATCTCATGTATCTGTGAGCCTCGGCGCCGCAATTGAAGAGCAGGTCGAGGATGCTCACGCCGTGCACGAAGTCGCCCCACAGCTGCGGGTATTCGGGATAACCGGCATAGTCGAACCAGGCCAGCTCAATGCCGTACTGCCGGAACACATCTTCGTCGATGTAGGTTTTGGCCGCCGGCCCGGAAATATAGGTGGTCGCGCCCACTTTCGCGCACAGATCGGCCAGGCGTTCGGTTTTGGCGTCGAGCAACGCGTAGTCGGACGAAATCCTGAACACGGTCGGTATCTTCAGGTAGCCGCAGATCGCTTCCAGGAAGCGCCGGTTCATCTGCGAAAGATGGGTATGGGGCTGAAGGTAGAGCGGCTGCAGCCAGGCGGCGATCTCATCGAAGTGCGGGGCGCGGCGATAGTTCTGCGCGAGCGCGCGCCAGTGCAGTTCGGCCCATTCGGGTCCGTCCAGTTCGGTGTCGGCAATGCGCTGGTGATACTTGCCCTTGCTCAGTACCGGTACGGTCAACCATTGCACGCCCTGCGGCGTCTTGATCTGGTTGCGGTTGCGCCAGTCGCGACGGGTGTACTGCATGTCGTCGTAAAGAATGAATTCGTCGACGGCGGCGATCAGGTCGAAATAGCCCTTCCACGGAATATAGTTGGACTGCAGGATGGCGACTTTCTTGGTCACGGATGGGGCCTCGGTGTGCGGCTGAACAGCTCGTATCCGCCTGCGACGGCGAATGCCCGGCGGTAGCCTGCGGCCTCGAGCTGCGCTGCGATGACCGCGTGGCGATCGGCATCGGTACGAACCAGGACATGCGCCGGTCCGTTCCCTGCGGCGATCGTGGCGCGGAAGGCATTCCCCGCTTCCGGAGTGGCGGCATTGCGGTAAAGGTAGGCCGCGGCGTCCTGCCTTTGCTGGAACGAAATGCGCGCCGGTACGGTGCTCATCATAAGGCCAAGATAGTCTTCGCGCACGACGTACTGCGGAAAGCGCGAGGACAGCAACAGCACGTTGCTGGCGATTTCGACCGGGGCCAGCATCGAACCCGGCGCGGCCCCCTGCACCAGCTGCTGCGCGCAGATCCTGTCCGCCGTGCCGATCTTGTAGCCGGGCAGCGCGAGCGTTGCGCCGTTGTCGTGGCGCAGTACCGAGGTCGGCCCGAGCGTCGCCGCAATGCCGGCGGCGACCACGCACAGACCCGCCCACAGCGGGCCGCGGCGGCCGGCGTTGGCCAGCGGCGCCAGCGCCAGCGCGGCGAGCAGCGGAAATGGAAGCAGGTAGAACATCCGCCAGTAGATGTTCTCGGTGGTGAGGTGCAGCATGACCAAGTGCGACACCCAAGGATTCAGCAGCAGGATGCACAGCGTCGCCACCCAGGTGGCGAAAAAGCGGCGATACGGCGAGAGCGCCAGGACCAGCGCCAGGGACGCCACGAACAGCACCGGCGTCAGTGGGTAGTCGGGATTCACGATCAGGCGCAGCTGATCGGCGAACGATGTCGGGAATCCTGCGTTGATCTGGCTTCCCGCCGCGATGTTGTCCACCGCGTAAAAGCGAAACGCGATCGCCATCAGCACCACCGGCGCCAGGGAGGCGCCGTAGCGCAGCGCCGGCAACCATGCCGCGGTCGAGGCGAATGCTCTGGACTCCTGCACGTAGACCGCCAGTGCCAGGGTCAGCGCCAGGAACGGCAGGAACACCATCGCCGTCGGTGTGGCGGCGGCCATGCCCACGCCCACCGCGGTGAGGATCAGCCAGCTGCGCGGCTGCGGCTGGCGCAGATAGCGCAGCGAGAAATAGATCCACGCGGGCACGCCCACGGACAGGAACATGTACTTGCCATGGAAGGCGCGCGCGATGCTCAGGTTGCCGTAGGCGCGATGGGTTTCCCCCAGCGCGAGCAGCAACAGCAGGTAGAAGACGCTGCACAGCAGGATCGTGCGCGGCCGCGTCTCGAACGATCCGATCAGGACGATCGCGGCCGCGCACATCAAAAAGCCGACAATTCCCGGGAATAGCACGTGATACACGGCCAGATACGGAACGCCGCCTAGCCAGGCAAGGGCCGCCTGGGTGAGTTCGTAGTACGGAAAGACGCCGGAATTGGGAGTGCGCTCCAGGCCTGCCAGCCAGTTCACGCTGGTGTCGATCGGCGCATCGGGATGCGCAACGTAGTAAACCGCCTTCGGAACGTAGATGGAGTCGTCGATATCCGGGCGGTTGATCGACATCGCCAGCCAGCCGCCTGCCAGGGCAAGCGCGATCGCCCCGGCCAGGTGCAGGCGCTGCCCAGGTTGGCGCAGGCGCCGATAGCAGCCGATCGCGTGCGCGGCCGTCGCCGACAGCGTTGCAACCGCCAAGCCGCCGATCAGTACTGCGACGACGGAGAAGCGCAGCGATAGCCGCTGCGCGAACATCAGCGATGCTGCGGACGTGGCCAGGAAGATCGCAAATGCCGCTAGGCACGCCGCAAGGATTTCATGACTCTTGTGCATGAAACTGGCAGGGCTGTGCTGGTGCTGAGGGATTGCCACTTCGACTCCGAGTCCAGGAGAGGGGAGGCGTCGGGGCCGTGCGTTCCTATGTATCCATTCGGCCGCCGGACGTCGCGGCCTTGCCGGCCCGCACCCCCATCGCGCATTTTACCGTCATGCAATGGATTTGTCGGGATGTAGGCAAATTCAGTTGCTGCCGCCGCTGCCGGGCTGGTTCTGGCGTCGTGGGCCGCCGCTGCAGGTGCATTGGGGCCTGACCGCTCTGCATGGGAGCCGTCCAAACGCGGAGGCAGGGCGTTGCGCCTGGCGAACGGGGTGCTGGCACCGGCCGCGCTCCAATGGCAGTCCGGCGGCATCGGCCGCAGCGCCGCTGCGGCTGCGAGCCTGCTGGCCGTGCAGCGCTCGACCCGGCGCCGCGGTGATCGAGCGGGTGTCTGTGCCGGCGATGCAGGACAACGCTGCCGTGCGTGTTCATTCCAGCGCCGCAGCATGGCGCATCGCGGTCTGATCGTTGCTTGATGTTCCTTGGAACCCGCCGCATCGCCAGGTATCGGCGACACACGCGCCGCCCGTTCGCGGGCGGCGGCATATTGCCGCAGCGTTTGTGCCGGCGCACACGCCGTGCGGCCGTTACCGGTTCAGCCGGCGACGCGCAGCACGCCGTTCTGACCGCCCGGTGGCGCGCCTTCGAACTGGGTCAGGGCGGCGACCAGTTCGGCATGCAGGCGGATGCGGCCCATCTCGCGCATGATGCGAATGTCCTCGTGGCGCAGTGCGCGGTTGGCCACCACCTCGCGCTTGTAGTCGAGGATTTCCGGATACTTGCGCGCCATGTTCAGCGCGTCGGCGACGCACTCCACCGTATCGGCGTCGGCGGTCAGCGGCTCGCGGCTGTTGAAGGCGGTGAGCCAGCGTTCGAAGCCGGCTGTGCGGTCGAACATGTTGGCGATGAACCAGATCACGAACAGGATCGCGACCCAGGAACTGACCACGATCACGATGCGCGAGAAGGTCAGGTGATAGTCGTGCTGCCACAGCTGATTGGTGATCACGCCCAGGATGATCAGCGAGATCGCCTGCCAGCCGATGATCGAGGCCACCAGCCATTGCTGCTTGGCCTGGGCCAGCAGATCCACTTCCGAGCGCAGTTGCGCCTCGCTCTTGTGCTGCCAGTGCGCGACTTGTTCGGGGAACGAGCGCTGATGCAGCGCGTTGTCCTCCAGCAATAACCCCAACCCCTTGAACAGAGCGATCATGACAGGCTCCCTGCAGATGCGGTGATGGACGACGAGCGATGCAGCTTCTTTCTAGCACAGTGTCCGCAATCGGCATGTTGCATCCGCACATGGGCAGCTCGCGGCGCGCTCCCGCGCCACGTCATTGCGACGCGCGCGCCTGGCCCGTGGCGGCCGCTCGCGGTCCGGTGTTGCCGCCCGCGGTTTGCACGGCCCATGCAGGCCGCTCGCTACGATGGCACGATGACTGCCATGTTGCGTACGCTCACCGCCCCTGCCGTCGCCCGGATCCGCCGCTGGGTGCTGGACGTATTCCCGCGCGGCCAGGGCGGCATCGACTACGACCGGCCGCTGGGCGACGCCGGCCTGTTCGGGCCCGACAGCGTCACCTGGCGCATCCATGCCGAGTTCCCCGGCATGCTCTCCGGCGGGCTGTGCGCGTTGTTGCTGCAGACCTTGCATCCGCTGGCGCTGGCCGGCGTCTACGACCATTCCAATTTTCGCCAGGACCTGGTCGGGCGCCTGCGCCGCACGACCCAGTTCGTCGCCGCCACCAGCTATGCGCCAACCGCCGAGGCGCAGCGCCTGATCGCACGCGTGCGCAGCATCCACGCGCCGGTCCGCGGCCACACGCCAGACGGCCGTGCCTATGCCGCCGACGATCCGGCGCTGCTGACCTGGGTCCACGTCACCGAGGCCTACGGTTTCCTGCAGGGCTATCGCCGCTACTGCCGGGCGGTGCCGGTGGCCATCGCCGATCGCTATTACGCCGAGGGCCGGCGCGTGGCCGAGGCGCTCGGTGCGCAAGCGGTGCCGGGGAGCGAGCGCGAGGTGCTGGACTACTTCGCGCAGGTGCGTCCGCAGCTGCAACTGGATGCGCGCTCGCGCGAGGTGCTGGCGGTGCTGGCCGGCCTGCGCCTGCCGGTGCCGGCGGCGGGGCTGTCGCGCGAACTGTTCCTCGGCGCCGGCGCGGCGCTGCTGCCGCCCTGGGCGAGCGCGATGCTGCGCCGCAGCCGCGTGCAACGGATCCAGGCGGCCACGTCGGCACGGGTGCTGCAGGGGCTGTCGCCGTTGTTCCGTATTGCGCTCCATGACGGCATCGCACAGCGTGCCTGTCGCCGGGTCGGCATCGCCCCGCAGCGCCTGGCGCAGTGGCCGGATTGAGCGCGCCGCCGTCCGCCGGCGGCGCGAGGGAACTGTTGCCGCCACGCCGACAAAGCTGAACGGCATAGGCGCTGCGGCGCTCGGCCTGCGTCGCGGCGCCGCTGTCCGGTCAAGATCGCCGCACCTGGGCCGCTCTATGCAGGACCGATGCAGCGCCGTTTCGCCACCGCCGACAAGCTCTACGAGGTCCGTTTCAGGCAGCGCCTGCGGCGCGCGTTGCGCGCGCCGCTGCGCGCGATCCTGGTCTGGGGCCTGGCCTTGGCGCTGCTGCTGGCCTGCGGGCTGGCCTATGTGCTGGTGCAGGACCGCGGCAACCGCCTGGCCGCCGCGCAGCGGCAGAGTCTGGCGCTGGCGACCGGCGCCGACCGCCTGCTGCAGCTGGAATTGGACAACCTCAGCCAGGCGCTGCGCGGCGAAGGCGTGGGCGCGCAAACGCTGCTGGCCGACGCGCCGGCGCGTGCGCCGGAGCTGATCGAGGCATCGCTGCGCGGGTTGTTGCGGCGCCATCCGGAACTGCACGACGTCGCGCTGCTGGATGCGCTGGGCCAGCGCAGGTTCGGCGGGCCAGGCGATCCGCGCGTGCGCGAATGGGCCCTGGGTTCGCGCCGCAATGGCGAGGACGTGTTCGTCGGCCCGTGCCGTCGCCTGGCCGACGGGCAAGCGGTGGTGACGCTTGCGCTGCCGCTGGCATCGGGCGACTGGGTGGTGGCGCATTGGCGGGTCGCGGCGCTGCAACGCATCGTCGGCGGCGTCGATGCCGGGCGCGACGGGGTGGTCGCGCTGACCGATACGCATGGCCTGCTGCTTGCGGCCAGCAGCGCCGCGGCCGGGACCACCGGCACCCGCGTGCGGCTGCCGTTGGGCCTGGTGCGCGGGCGGCCGCAGGGCAGCGCGATGGGCATGCACCATGCGGTGTTCGGCCAGCAGGCGCGGATGTTGGCGGTGAGCGGCGGAGGCGACTATCCGTTGCTGGCGGTGGCTGGACTGTCGGTGCGCGAGGCGCTGGCGCCGTGGTGGTGGTTCGCCGCCGCGGCGCTGTCGGTCTATCTGCTGTATCTGGCCGGGTTCGGCTACCTGCTGGGCAGCCTGCGCCGCGCCGAAGCCCGCCAGCGGCAGATGCTGGAGCGCTTGCGCCGCGGCAACGAGGAGCTGCGCCTGGCCCACGAGATGGGCGGCATCGGCACCTGGCGGGTCGAGGCCGATCGGGGTCACCTGCTGCTGGCCGAGCCGACCGGCACCCTGTTCGGGGCGCCGCAACTGCGCCTGAGCCTGCCCGCGTTACTGGCCCGGGTGCACGACGACGATCGCGCGCGGGTCGAGCGGTTGTACGACCAGGCGCTGCATGGCGACGGCGAGTTCAACGTGGTGTACCGCATGCACTCGCTCGATGGCGGCCTGCGCTGGCTGGCCGCGCGCGGTGCGCGGGTGCAGGGCCGCGACGGGCTGTGCATGACCGGTGCGGTGCAGGACGTCAGCGAGCGGCTCGAGGCGCAGGCGCGGCTGTTCGACGCCGAGCGCCAGTTCCGCCTGGTGTTCGAGCGCAACCCGCTGCCGTTCTGGCTGTTCGCGGTGGACGGCCTGCGCTTCCTGGAAGTGAACCAGGCGGCGATCCGCCAGTACGGCTACAGCCGCGAAGAATTCCTCGGCATGACCCTGCTCGACCTGCGCCCGCGCAGCGAGGCCGAAGGGCTGCTGCAGGACGTGCGCACGCCGCGCGAGGGCTTCGACGCGCCGAGCGTGTGGACCCACCAGCGCAAGGACGGCAGCCTGCTGTCGGTGCGGGCGCACAGCGCGGACCTGGACTTCGGCGGCGTGCCGGCGCGGCTGATCCTGGCCGAGGACGTCAGCCAGCGCATGGCGGACGAGCGCGAGCTGGCGTTCCGCGCCAGCCATGACGTCACCACCGGCCTGCTCAATCCGCGCGCCCTGGCCGAGGCGCTGGACGCGCGCCACCAGGCCGGCTATGCGGTGGCCTACGTGCAGTTGCGTGGGCTGGCGCTGATCGGCGCCACGCTGGGCCAGGCCGCTGGCGATGCGGTGCGCTGCGCGGTGGCGCAGCGGCTGCGTGGGCTAGGCGAACGCTTCGGCCTGACCGCGCACCAGCCGTCGCAGGACTTCGTGCTGGCGGTGCTGGATGCGCGGCAGCTGCCGCAAGCGCTGCAAGCCTTGCTCGAGGCGGTGTCGGCGCCGGTGCAGGGTGGCGCCTTCACCCAGCAGTTGCAGGCGCACGTCGGCGTGGCGCTATGCCCGGACGATGCCGCAGGCGCCGAAGAGACCATCGGCAGCGCCGCGCAAGCCGCGCATGCGGCGCAGGCGGAGGGGCGCGGCGTGGTCCGTTTCGAGCGCAGCATGTCCGCGTGCATCGGCGAACGCCTGCGCCTGGCCGGGCGCATCCATCAGGCGATCGCGCGGCAGGAGTTCGAACTGCATTTCCAGCCGATCATGCACGCCGACAGCGGTGCGCCGCGCCTGCTCGAGGCGCTGATCCGCTGGCCGCAGGCCGACGGCAGCTACATCGCCCCGGACCAGTTCATCCAGCTGTGCGAGGACACCGGGCTGATCCTGCCGCTGGGCCGCTGGGTGATGCAGGCTGCCGCGCAGGCGCGGCGGCAATTGGCGCTGCATGGCTGGGCCGACCTGCCGGTGGCGGTGAACGTGTCGGCGCTGCAGTTCTTCGACGGCGATCTGGTCGCGGACCTGATGCAGGCTTGCGCTGCGGCCGGGCTGGCCGCCGACGGCCTGCAACTGGAACTGACCGAGAGCAGCCTGATGCGGCAGCCGCAGCAGGCGCTGGAGGTGTTGCGGCAGCTGCGTGCGCTGGGAGTGAGCGTGGCGCTGGACGATGTCGGCACTGGGTTCTCCAGCATGGCCTACCTGCGCGACCTGCCGCTGGACACGCTGAAGATCGACCGCAGTTTCATTGCCGACGTGCATCGCGACGCGCGCAACGCCTCGATCTGCGAGGCCTTGCTCACGCTCGGCCGCAGCCTGGGCCTGGACGTGGTGGCCGAAGGCGTGGAGACCGAGGAACAGCTGCAGTGGCTGCGTGCGCACGGCTGCGACCAGGTGCAGGGCTATCTGCTGGGACGGCCGGCACCGCTGGCGCAGGTGATCGGCGCGCTCGGCACGCGCGACGCGGTCACAGCATGAGGTCGATGCCGTGCTGTGCACCCGGCGCCGGCAGCGGCTCGCCGTCCCAATAGCGGCGCAAGGGATCGCGCGCCGGATCCAGTGCGGTGCAGGCGCCGCGCACGCCGGGAAAGCGCTGCAGGTTGTGCGACTGCAGCGCGAGCATGCGCCGGTCCTGCTCGCCCACCTTGCGCAGCAGCGGCCACACCAGCCAGCGCACTGCCCACGTCGGCGCCCAGCGTCCGTCCCACGTGCAGGCTGGCGAACCCTCGGTGCTGCGCGCGCCGCCGTGGCGCACCAGCCACGGATGCAGCAGGTGGGTATGCAACGGATCGAGGAAGTTCTCCAGCGCATCGGCCACGTGCGCCTGCCAGCGCGTGCGCCACAGGAAGCGCCGCGCCGATGGCCGCAATGCCCGCACCAGCGGTGCGGGCTCGGCGTCGCCCTCGGGGTCCGGGCGCAGTCAGATCAGCCCGTCATGCTGGCGCGCGGCGAATGCGCGTACCCGCACCGCCGGCAGTGCCTGCCCGGGCGGCATGCCTGGAATGTCGCGCAGCGCGCCGTCGCGGCCGAAGCGCCAGCCATGGTAAGGACAGGCCAGGCCGTCGCCGCTGGCGCAGCCGGCCGACAGCGGCGCGTGCCGGTGCGGGCAACGGTCCTCCAGCGCGAGCAGGCTGCCGTCGGCGCAGCGCACGATGCCGCATGCCGGTCCATCACCGTCACTGCCAGCGGCCGCTGCCGCACTGCGTCGGCGCGGGCCACGGCGAACCGGTGTCGGTACAGCGAGGAATGCCAGGCGTTCATGGCCGCTAGCGTCGCATGCGCGGCAGGCGGATGTCCGGATGCGCGCTCGAACGCGACGCACTACGCGACGACTGTCCCCGTGACTCGGTTGCGTCCGCTGTGCTTGGCCGCATACAGCGCCTGGTCGGCGATGACGACCAGCTTCTGCCACTCGATCTGCGCCCGCGTCGAAATGCAGTAGCCGATGCTGACCGTGCAGACCAGCGCGGCGCTTGACGCAGCAGCGATGTCCTGGCGTTCGACCACGCGCCGCAAGCGGTCGGCGATGTCGCGCACCACCGATTCTTCGCCATGTGGGATCAGCACCATGAATTCCTCGCCGCCGACGCGGGCCAGAAAGTCCGGGCTGCGGATATGCCGCGCAAGCGTGTCGGCGATGGCGATCAGCACTTGGTCGCCGGCGGTATGGCCCAGGCGGTCGTTGATCGCCTTGAAATTGTCGACGTCGATCATCAGCACCGCGATCGGCGCGTTCCTGTCGCGCGCGTCCTGCGTGGCCGATTCGCCTTTTTCCCACATGATGCGGCGGTTGGCGACGCCGGTCAGCGAGTCCAGGGAGGCATGGCGAATCAGTTCCGCGTTCATTTTCCGGGCCAGCATCCACAGGAACCCGGGGGTGATGATCGAGGTCAGGACCATGCGCGAGAGCAGGCCGAATTTCGACGTCGGGTCGTAGCTGGTGTCCGCGAACGGATGGACCGTCCACCAGACGATGCGCAGCAGCAGCATCAAGCCCCACAGGAAGTGGAACGAGGCCGTGAATCGCGCCGCGGTGCGTATCGTCGCGTCCGCATGGCGCCACAAGGCCATGCCGGTGGCGACGGTCAACAAGCCGCGCAGGGTGCAGCCGAAAATCACCATGATCCTGAGATTCTCGCCTCCACTGTGCAAGCAATAGATCTCCGCCGCGCCGATCAGCGCGACCGTGACCAGGATCCAGGGCCGGATCAGCGGCCGCTGCAGATAGGCGTTCACCGCGCACAACTCCAGCACCGTGGCCGCATCGATCGTCAAGTTACCGATCAATCCCATGGCGGCGGCATGCGCCGGCAACGCCGCCGGCAGCACGAGTGCGGCAAAGCCCGCAGCGAATACGGCGTAGCTCAGGCCAAGCAGCAGCAATCCGCAGGTGTGCTGGGCTTTGCGACCGGTCAAATGAATGGCAAGGAACACCGCCGACGAAACCGCCGCCAGCAAGGCATTGACGATCAGCAAGGTGCCAGCGTGAGCCAGCTGTGTGATCGAATCCACAGGTCCCCCCGTCAGCGGCGGAAGCGATTTTTAGGAGCCGCCCAGTATAGGGCTGCGAGAATATGCGAGCCGCTCGTTTGCGGTGGTTTTGCCGTTGCAACCGTTTTCAGGTGCCGTGCACGATACGTCGCTGTTACTGTGCACGCCGGCTTGGTTTTGCAGGCGCGGCGCAGCTCGAAGGCAAGGGGCGATTCGGTTCATCTGGGTTCCTGGCGCTAACGTTCGTGCTGGCCGTGATATCGGCGGCGGGTACGCGGCCTTGAGTCCTGTGCCGTTGCGACCGTGGTGGCAACGGCATGCCGGTCGTTCATAACCGATAGCGGCGTATCAGCGGCACGCCGAGACGCTTGGTCAGCACGCCGAGCGCGGCGATCGGCTGGCGCCGGCGCAACGGCAGGTGACGCGCATCCACCGCGCTGTACTCGATCACCGGCATGCCGCCGCGCTGGCGCTTGAAGCTGGCTGCCGGCGCTCTGGTTCAGTCGGCGTCCGTACCGCAGCGCATGTTCTAAACCGCAGGCGGTGAGCGTGCGCTACAGCGCCAGCCGTTGCGGTTGCCGCAGGCCGTCGCCGACGATCGGCGCGGTCAGCGTCTGCTCCACACCGAACAGGCCGGTGATGCAGGCCAGCGCGCGCGGCAACAGGCGCGCGGCCTCCTCGGCGGCGTAGTCGGCATAAGTAATGCGCGGCGAGCACACCCAGGCGTTGCCCGCACGCTCCTCGTTCATCGTGACCGGCATCGACAGCGTGCCGGCTTGCAGCATGTCGATGCGCGCGTACAGGTTGCCGGCCACGTGCTGCGCATCGCGGCCGGCATGCAGGTCGGCGAAGCGCTACGCCTGAACGGCGTAGTCGCTGCCGGCCTCGGCGGCGCCGTTCATGGCGGCGGCAGGGCCTGGCCGTCCCATTCGGTATCGCGGGTGGAGGCGGCGCGCACGCTGCAGCGCTGCGCCAGCGCCAGCCGCGCATGGCTGCCCAGGTCGCACAGCGCGCCTGCCAGCGGGCGCCTGTCGCCGCGTGGGGCGAGCACATCGTCGGCGCGGGCGTAGTCCTCGCGCCATTGCCGAAGTCGGCCATGACGCAACGCCGCCGGCAGCGCGACACCGAGCATCAGCGGGCCGAGCATCGCCGCGCGCGTCGGCGCCGGGCGCACGATCGCGGCCGGGTCGCGGTGTGCGCACGCGCCTGCTGTCGGGCACGTCCACGTCGGCATCGATGGTGCGCGCCAAGTGCAGGAAATGCCATTTGCTGTGCAGCGCGCGCAGCGTGTCGAACGCGTCCACCAGCACGTCCAGCTGCGCCGGCAAGGCATGCCAGTAGCGGGCCAGATGGAATACTTCCTCGCAGGTCGGCAGCAGTAGCGCGATGCGCTGGCGCGCGACCAGCGCGTTGAGGTCGGCGATGTAGGCGGCCGGCGCGTAGCGTGCCGGGGCGATGGCTGGCGGCGACCGCGTGCGACCAGCCGGAAATGCGGCAGGCCACGCTGTCGGCCAGATGCACGCGCCAGCCCTGCGCAGCGAAGCGGCGCGCCAGGTCCAGCGCCACCGGCGCGCGTGCGCCGGTGATCAGGACGGCCGGTGCGCTAGCCATCGACGCTCGCGGCGGCAGCGGGCCGCCACTGCCGGCAATGCGAGGGCGCGATGCGCAGCGCGGGTTCGGCCAGGCGCAACGCGTGCAGCCGCGCCAGCGTGTCGCGGTAGACGCGGTGCTCGCCGAGCGGGTGGGTGACCAGCATCGGCGGCGGCGTGCTGTCGGCGATTGCGGCGCTGGACCAAGCCGCATCGGCGACCAGGAACACCGGCCCGTGCGCGTCCTCGAACCACAGCCCGTAGTGGCCGGGCGCGTGCCCAGGCAGCGGTACCAGCAGCACGCTGCCGTCGCCGAACAGGTCGCGCGGCGTGCCGAAGCCGCGCAGCGCCGCCGGTCCCGGGCAGGCAGTGCTTCGAACCGGTGTATGCGCGCACGGGTGCCGTGCAGCAAGGCCGGCAGGAAGCCTTCGCGCAACGCCGCCAGTCGCCCGCGCCGCTGCAGATCGTCCCAGGCCTGTTGCGCGCAGGCGATGCGCGCCTGCGCGAAATCGGCCACGCCGCCGATGTGGTCGCCATGGAAATGCGACAGCACGATCCAGTCGACCGCCAGCTGTTCGCGCAGCGATTGACCAGGCGCCAGATGCACCGGCGTCAGCACGCGGTACAGGCGCTCGGGTAACTGCGCGGTGGCATCGAGGAAGTGTTGCGAATAGCCGGTGTCGAACAGCAGGTTGCCGTGCACCGGATGCTGCAGTAACGCCGCCAGCGCCGGGAACCGGCAGGGCGCCAGCGTCGCGCCGCGTAGCCGAGTTCGCGCCGTGCGCGGCTGATGTCCAGCGTCTGCGAATAGCCGAGCACGCCGATGCCGTAGCGGCTCAGCCGCGGCTCCGGCTGCCCGCGCCGGCGCAAGGCGATCTGCTCGCCGAGCGTGGCCAGCGCCAGCGCCAGCGCCAGGGCCAGGGCCAGGCGACGCGGCACCGGCAGCAGGCGCACGCGCAGCTGCAGCGCTGCGAACAGCTGGGTGAGCAGGTCGCGCACCGCGATCGGCGTGCCGTTACTGATGTTGTAGGCGCGGCCGTCGCCGAGGTGTTCGGCGCGCAGCGCGGCCAGCGCCGCGGCCACCGCGCTCTCCACGCAGCACACGTCGATCATCGCGCGCCCGCCGCGCACGATGCGGCCGCTGGCGATGGCCTGGTGCAGCGCGCTGGGGATCGAGGCGGCCATCTGGTTGCCGCGTTCGCCGATCACGTTGACCAGCGTGTCCGGCGCCCGCCGCAGCGCGACCTGCAGATGCCACAGCGCCGTGGCGCTGGCCTGGTGCGGCACGATCCGCTGCAATTGCGCCAGCTCGACGCCGGCCTTGTGCAGCAGCCGCTGCAAGAGCCCGGGCAGCTTCGCCGCGGCGAGCCGGTAGTTGGCGCGGCCGTTCATTTCGAACAGCGAACCGGCGCGCAGCGCGTCGATGCCGTGTTCCAGGCGCAGGCGCGTGCCACCGGCGCGGACCCGGCAGTGTTCGATGCCTTCGGAATAGGTTTCCAGGTGCGCGGCCAGCAATTGCGAACCGCTGTCGCCGCTGTCCGCGCCCAGCACCAGCACCAGCGCCGCGGCGCCGTCGCCGAACAGCGGCGCGGTGTCCATGTCATCCCGGTTCAGGCCGACGCTGGCGATCTCGCTGCACACGATCAGCATCCTGCGGTAGCGGCCGGTGGCGATCGCGCAGGCGGCCAGGTCGAGCGCGGCGATGAAGCTCAGGCAGGTGGCGTTGATGTCGAACGCCGGCAGTCCGCTGCCCTGCAGGCCGAGCCGCGCATGCAGCAGTGCGGCGCTGCACGGGATCGCCTGCTCCATCAGGCAGCAGGCGGAGATCACGCAATCGACCTGGTCCGGTTCGAGTTGCGCCGCCGCCAGCGCCGCGCGCGCGGCGCGTTCGCCCAACAGCGAGGCCGGTTCGTCGGCGCCGGCGTAGTGGCGCATGCCGACCCCGGCAATGGCGCAGGGTCCAGCCGGCGGGCTTGACCCAACGCTGGTCGAAGCTGTCCGAGGTCACTTGCCGCGTCGGCAGCTAGTCGCCCGTGCCGAGGATGCGCACCGCGATGGGCGTGCTGAGGGCGACGGTCATTGCCAAAGCTCGGGCAAAGGAGACGCAGCGTACTGCCAGCGGATCGGCGCCGGCAACCGCGCCGTTGCGGCGCGTGCTGTCCGGGAATGAAGCGCGTGCGCTAGCGGCCGCGGCGCTGCCCGTACCAGAACCCCAACGCGTCGCGCGAGCGCAGCATGCCGCGGCCGCGGCGCAGCAACTGCAGCAGCAGGCCCAGGTGCTCGCGCTTGCTGAAGCTGCGCAGCTTGCGGTCGGAGGTATGCACCGGCTCGCGCAGGATCACGAAGCGCCCGCGCCGGGCCAGCGCGCGGCTCAGCGCCACGTCCTCGCCGGCGTAGTAGCGTTCGTCGAAGCCGGCGGCGGCGTCGAACGCGCTGCGCGTGCAGAACAGGAAGCAGCCCGGGGCGATGCCGGTGCGGCGGAACAGCCAGGCGAACACGGCTTGCGCCGCGCGTTCGTGCCAGGCGATGTCGCCGAGCAGGTGTACCTGCGCGCCGCCGCCGACCGCGCCGGTGTGCAGCGCGCGCAGGGCCGCGGCCAGCAGCGGCGTGTTGACGCGGGTGTCGGCATCGACGAACAGCAGGTAACGGCCACGGCTGGCGGCGGCGCCGGCATTGCGGGTGGCGGCGATATGCCGCAGTTGCACGTCCAGCACCTGCGCGCCGTGGCGGCGCGCGATCTGCGCGGTGTCGTCGCTGCAGGCGTCGGCGACGACGAGCGTCTCGTAGTCCAGCCGCAGGGCGTCGGCGGCGATATGCAGCGACGCCAGGGTGTCGCCGATCAGGGCGGCTTCGTCGTGGGCAGGGACGATGAACGAGATCACGCCCGGCATCATGCGACGCGGCGGCGACGCGGGCAAATCCGCCCGCGCCGCCGCGGCGACCGCGCAGCGCGGGTCAGCGCTGCAGCGCCGCCATCATTGCCGGCGGGTAGCGGGTGCCGGCGGCGGCGTCGGCCGGGAAGATCGCCTCGATCTGCGCGCGTTCGGCGGCGCTTAGTGTCACCTGCAGCGCGCCCAGGTTCTCTTCCAGGTAGGCCAGGCGCTTGGTGCCCGGGATCGGTACCAGGTCCTCGCCCTGCGCCAGCACCCAGGCCAGCGCCAGTTGGCCCGGCGTCACGCCCTTGGCCTGGGCCAGGGTGCGCACCTGTTCCACCAGCTGCAGGTTGCGCGCGAAGTTCTCGCCCTGGAAGCGCGGCGAGTGGCGGCGGTAGTCGTCGGCCTCGAAGTCCTCCGGCGAGCGGATCGCCCCGGTCAGGAAACCGCGGCCCAGTGGCGAGTACGGCACGAAGCCGATGCCCAGCTCGCGCACCGTGGCGAACACCCCGTCGCTCTCCGGGTCGCGCGACCACAGCGAGTATTCGCTCTGCACCGCGGTGATCGGGTGCACCGCATGCGCGCGGCGGATGGTCGCGGCGGCGGCCTCGGACAGGCCGAGGAAGCGCACCTTGCCCTGTTCGACCAGCCGCGCCATCGCGCCGACGGTGTCCTCGATCGGCACGTTCGGGTCCACCCGGTGCTGGTAGTACAGATCGATGTGGTCCACCCCCAGGCGTTGCAGGCTGGCTTCGCAGGCGGATTGCACATACTGCGGGCGGCCGTCGACGCCGCGCACGGCCGGATCGTTCGGATCCAGCTTGATGCCAAATTTGGTGGCCAGCACGACCTGCTCGCGGCGCCCGGCCAGGGCCTTGCCGACCAGCACTTCGTTGGTGTGCGGGCCGTACATGTCGGCGGTGTCGATCAGGGTGACGCCGTGGTCCAGCGCGGCATGGATCACCGCGATCGCGGCGGCATCGTCGCTGCGGCCGCCGTAGAACGCGCTCATGCCCATGCAGCCGAGGCCGAGGGCGGACACGCGGGGGCCGTTGCGGCCGAGGGTGCGGGTTTGCATCGGGAAGCTCCTGTCGGGAGGTTGGAAAAAAGGTGGCAGACACCTGCGGTGCAGCGTGGCGTCGCCTGGCTATGGAGGATGCGAATGCGGTGCGGCGCAGCGTTAGCGCGATCGCGCAGGATCCTCGTCCGATCCTGCGACCGTGCCGTGCCGCCGTGCCGCCGTGCCGCCGTGCCGCCGTGCCGGGTGCAGGCGCCGACCATGCCACGGCGTGCGTTCGCGCACAGTCAGTGCCGTGTTCGGCCGCGACCATCTGCGCGTGGCGAACGCGGCGGCGCAGCAGCGGCCGCGTCCGTTTGTGTTCGGCGCCGGCACCGGTCGCGCAAAACGCGCAACCGGCGTCGCCAGCATGGCGGTGGCGACGCCGTGCGCGGCTCAGCCTTTCAGCCTGGCCGCGTATTCGGCTACGCGCTTGCCGAGCAGCCTGGCGGTTTCCAGGTCGCCGGCGCGCGGCGCTTCTTCCGGCGAGGCGTCCGACGGCGAGATCGCCAGCGCGCCGCCGGAGCCGGCGGTCCAGTTCACGTCGGCCGGGCCGTGCGCCTTGGTGTTGGCCGGCAGCAGGCCGGTGCCGACCCAGACCTGGCCGTGCTGCTGCGACAGGGTCCAGAAGTATTCGATGGTGGAGAACTTGTCGCCGTTGATCGAAGCCGAGTTGGTGAAACCGGCGGCCACCTTGTCCTTCCACGCTTGCGTGAACCACGGCTTGGAGCTGGCGTCGGCGAACTTCTTGAACTGCCAGGCCGGGCCGCCCATGTAGGTGGGGCTGCCGTAGACGATCGCATCGGCCTGGCCGATGGCCTCCCAGGCGCTCTCCGGCAGGTTGCCGTCCTCATCGATACGGTACAGCGTGGCGGCGCCGACGCTGGCGGCGCCGGCGTGCACCGCCTCGGCCTGCTTGACGGTGTGGCCGTAGCCGCTGAAATAGACGATGGCGATCTTGCTCATGGGCGAACTCCTGGAAGGAAGAGGGATGAAGCGCGGGCATTGTGCGCATGCGCCGCCGCTGCGATCAGCGCCAGGCGCAGGATGTTGTGTCCGAGCGGTGGCCGCGGCGAACTGCGCCTGCCGCGGATCAGGGCGCCGCGGCGCCGTGCATCTCGCGTTCGATGCCGACCTCGACCAAGTAGTCGATGAAGCTGCGCACCTTCGGCGCCAGGTGGCTGCGGCTGGCATAGACCGCATAGACGCCGATCGGGGCGAGCTGGTGGTCGGGCAGCACCCGCACCAGGCGCCCGTCCTCCAGTTCCTTCTGCGCGATGAAATCCGGCTGCAGGACGATGCCCATGCCGGCGATGGCGGCCTCGCGCAATACGTCGCCGCTGTTGGCGCGCAGCCCGCCGCGCACCCGCACCCGGGTCTCGCCGTCGGGACCCTGCAGGGGGAGCTCGTCGCCGATCGGCGAATAGCTGTAGGTCAGGAATTCGTGGCCGGCGATGTCGGCGGCCAGGCGCGGCGTGCCGGCGCGTTCCAGGTAGGCCGGCGCGGCGCACAGATAGGCCTGCACCTGGCCGAGTTTGCGTGCGATCAGGGTGGGGGTGACCTGGCCGGTGATGCGGATCGCCATGTCGTAGCCTTCTTCGACGATGTCCACCATGCGATCGGATAGCGACACGTCCAGCGCGACCTGCGGATAGCGCGCCCGGTAGCCGGCCAGCCGCGGCCCCAGCCGGGCGATGCTGAAGCTGAAGGGCGCGTTGATGCGCAGGGTGCCGGACGGGGTCAGCGCCTGCTCCCCCACCGCCGCCTCCATGTCGTCGAACTCGGCCAGCAGCACCTGGCAACGCTGGTAATACGCGGTGCCGACGCTGCTCGGGCTGACCCGGCGGGTGGTGCGGTTGAGCAGGCGCAGGCCCAGCCGCTTCTCCAGCCAGGCCACCTGCCTGGTGACGCTGGCGGTGGACATGCCCAGCGCCTCGGCGGCGCTGTTGAAGCCGTTGCGGTCGACCACGGTGACGAACACGCGCATCGCTTCCAGCGTATCCATTGTTGCCGTTCCTGAAATAGATATCCGGTGGCAGGGTAATTTATCTCCCCAGGCGTGGGGAATACCCTGTGGATCTGCTGCCATAGCGCTGCGAACGTCGCCATGCATGCCGGCGCCCCCCGTTGGCGGCAAGGTCGCGGCCGGCGGACGCAGCGCCGCATCCTTCTGGAGAATCCTTCATGTCCCGTCTGCCCTCGCTGTACATCTCGCACGGTTCGCCGATGACCGCGCTGGATCCGGGCCTGGTCGGCGTGCGCCTGGCAGACCTGGCGGCGGCGCTGCCGCGTCCGCGCGCGATCGTGGTGGCGTCGGCGCACTGGCTGGGGCAGCGGCCGTTGGTCGGCGCCGCGGCGCAGCCGCAGACCATCCACGATTTCGGCGGCTTCCCGCGCGCGCTGCACGAGATGCAGTACCCGGCGCCGGGCGCGCCGGCGCTGGCGCGCGAGGTCGCCGAACGGCTCGAATGCGCCGGCCTGCAGCCCTATGTGGACGAGCGGCGCGGCCTGGACCATGGCGTGTGGGTGCCGTTGTCGCTGCTGTACCCGCAGGCCGACATCCCGGTCGTGCCGCTGTCGATCCAGCCGGAACTCGGACCCGCGCACCAGCTGGCGATGGGCCGCGCGCTGGCGCCGCTGCGCGACGACGGCGTGCTGCTGATCGGCTCGGGCAGCATCACCCACAACCTGCACGACGTCGGCCGCTATGCCGAGGGCAAGGACGCGCCGTATGTACGCCCGTTCATCGACTGGGTGGAGCAGGCGCTGCGGCGCGAAGACCTGCCGGCCTTGCTCGACTACCGCCGCCAGGCGCCGTTCGCCGAGCGCGCGCATCCCACCGACGAGCACTGGCTGCCGATCTACTTCGCGATGGGCGGGGCCGGCGCGGAGGGTCTGGGCGCGCAGCGCATCGATGCCGGCATCGATGCCGGGCTGCTGGCGATGGACCTGTATCGGTTCGACGGCGGGGCGCAGCACGCCGTGGCCTGAGCAAGCCGGGCCGGCGACCGGCTGAGTCGTTCATCGCAGTGAAGGCGGTGACGCACTGCCGTCTCACAGACTGAGACGGCAACCGGGCATCGTCTCGGAGTGAATACCCTCGAAAAGCTCGCCGTGCTCGCCGACGCGGCCAAATACGACGCCTCCTGCGCTTCCAGCGGCGCGGACCAGCGCCATTCGTTGCGCAGTGGCGGCATCGGCAGCACCGAGGGCATGGGCATCTGCCATTCGTACACGCCCGATGGCCGCTGCGTGTCGCTGCTGAAGATCCTGCTGACCAACTTCTGCGTGTTCGATTGCGCGTACTGCGTCAACCGCGTGTCCAGCAACGTGCGCCGCGCGCGCTTCACCCCGGCCGAGGTGGTCAAGCTCACCCTGGATTTCTACAAGCGCAACTACATCGAAGGCCTGTTCCTGTCCAGCGGCATCATCCGCAACAGCGACTACACGATGGAGCAACTGGTGGAGGTGGCGCGGCAGCTGCGCGAGGAGCATCGCTTCGCCGGCTACATCCATCTCAAGACCATTCCCGATGCGGCGCCGGACCTGCTGGCCGCGGCCGGCCGCTACGCCGACCGGCTCAGCATCAATGTCGAGCTGCCGACCGAACAGGGCCTGGCCCAGCTGGCGCCGGAGAAGAGCGTCGGCGGCATCCGCGCGGCGATGGGCGAGCTGCGCTGGCGCATCGAGGAAAGCAAGGAGGCGCGCAAGGCCGAGCGCAAGCTCAGCGCCAAGCCACCGCGTTTCGCGCCGGCCGGGCAGAGCACGCAGATGATCGTCGGCGCGGATGGGGCCGACGACCGCGCGATCCTGCGCACCAGCCATAATCTCTACGGCAATTACCGGCTGCGGCGGGTCTATTACTCCGCGTTCAGTCCGATTCCCGATGCGTCCTCGAAGCTGCCGTTGCAGGCGCCGCCGTTGCAGCGCGAGCATCGTTTGTACCAGGCCGATTGGCTGCTGCGGTTCTACGATTTCTCGGTGGAGGAGATCGCGCCGGAGGCGGCCAGCGGCATGCTCGATCTGGATGTGGATCCCAAGCTTGCCTGGGCATTGCGGCATCCGGAGCGGTTTCCGGTGGATGTGAATACGGCGGCGCGGGAGATGTTGTTGCGGGTGCCGGGCCTGGGGACGCGCAATGTGGAGCGGTTGTTGTTGGCGCGGCGGCATGCGCGGTTGCGGGTCGAGGATCTGGCGCGGTTGCGGATGCCGATGAAGAAGGTGCTGCCGTTCGTCAGTGTGGTGGATCATCATCCGCGGCGGCGCCTGGACGATACGCAGCGGTTGCGTGCGCAGTTGGCGCCGGCGCCGCGGCAGGGTGGGTTGTTTGATTGACTCTGTGCTGTGGGGCTGTAGTGGCTGGGCTGTTGCGATGATTGCTGCAATTGCAACTGCAACTGCAACTGCAACTGCAACCGCAGCCGCAACTGCAACTGCAGAAGCTGAAGCTGAAGCAAGATCAAGAGCTTTCGCGCCGGTCGGCGCGAGTCACTTTTGTCTTGGCAAAAGTAACCAAAACCGCTCCCGCCCGACACGAGCCGGTGCGATACAGCCGCACCGGTGCCCTGCGCTCCTCGCGACGAGCGGCACGGCGCCCAAACTCGCTTCGCTCAAACAAGGGCGCCTCTTCGGCCGCTCGCCGCTGCGGTGCTCGGCTCGCTTTAAGGCGGGAAGGTTTAAAAGCAAGATCACCAGCAGCAACAACAACAGCAACAGCAACAGCAACAGCAACAGCAACAGCAACAGCAACAGCAACAGCAACAGCAACAGTAACGGCAACAGTAACGGCAACAGCAACAGCAACAGTAACGGCAACAGTAACGGCAACAGCGGCTATCGTTGTGGTGATGGTGGCGCTGGTGTCGTGTGGGTGCAGGTGGGGTGATGCTAGGGTTGAAGTGTGTTTCGGGCTGAGGTGGTGCCGCCATGGTGTCTGGAGGCGTGGCGGGCGGCGGCGCGGGCGGCGTGGTGTGCGCAGGTGGCGCCGGAGTCGCTGGTCTGGGAAGGGGGTGCGCAGGGCGGGTTGCTGGCCGGGACCGATGTGGCGGCGTTGCCGGCGACGGTGGCGGCGCCGCGGGTTTCCGCCGAATTTCTGGCCTTGGCCGGGGCGGTGTTGTGCCATCGCGATCCGCAGCGGCATGCCGTGCTGTATCGGTTGTTGTGGCGGATCGCATCGGGCGAGCGGGCGCTGTTGCAGCGGGTCACCGATGCCGATGTGCATCGGGCGCAGCAGTGGGCGCAGGCGGTGCGCCGCGATAGCCACAAGATGAAGGCGTTCGTGCGCTTTCGCGAGGTGCCTGGTGAGGAGGAGACGTTTGTGGCCTGGTTCGAGCCGGAACATTGCATCGTCGATCGCGTCGCGCCGTTCTTCGCGCGCCGTTTCGCCGGCATGCGTTGGGCGATCCTGACCCCGTACCGCAGTGTGCGCTGGGATGGCGCGGCGCTGCAGTTCGGCGCCGGCGCGCAGCGCGCCGATGCGCCGGCCGACGATGCGCAGGATGCGTTGTGGCGCACCTACTACGCCAACATCTTCAATCCGGCGCGGCTCAATCCGGACATGATGCGCCAGGAGATGCCGCAGAAATACTGGAAGAACCTGCCGGAAACGCAGTTGCTGCCGGGCCTGATCCGCGAGGCTGGGCAGCGCGTGCGCGAGATGGCCGAGCGTGCGCCGGCGCCGGTGCGCCGGCGCATTCCCGCAGCGCCGCCGCCGGCCGTGGTCGCAACCGACGGCAGCCTCGGGGCGCTGCGCGCGGCGGCGCTTGAGTGCCGGCGCTGTCCGCTGTGGCAACCGGCCACGCAGACGGTGTTCGGCGAGGGGCCGCACGACGCGGCGCTGATGGTGGTGGGCGAGCAGCCCGGCGACGAGGAAGACCTGAGCGGGCGGCCGTTCGTCGGTCCGGCCGGGCGCCTGTTCGATCGCGCGCTGCACGAACTCGGCATCGCCCGCGCCGGGCTGTACGTGACCAATGCGGTCAAGCATTTCCGCTTCGAGCAGCGCGGCAAGGCGCGGCTGCATCGCAATCCCGACCGGGCCCATGTCGAGGCATGCCGCTTCTGGCTGGCTGGCGAGCTGGCGCGGGTACGGCCGCGCGTGGTGCTGTGCCTGGGCGCTACCGCGGCGCGCGCGGTGCTCGGCAACGACTTTGCGTTGATGGCGCAGCGCGGGCAGTGGCAGACGCTGGCCGACGGCAGCCGCGCGCTGGCCACGGTGCATCCGTCGTGGGTACTGCGCCAGCGCGGCGGCGATGCCGGCGAGGCGGCCTATCGCGGGTTCGTGGACGACCTGCGCGAGCTGGCCCAGGCCACGCACATCCCGCGCAGCGCGGATGCGCGACCTGGCCGCTGATCGCGGCGCCGCGCCTGACGCTCTGCGAACCGATGCGTCACGCGGCGCCGGGCTGCCGCTGGCTCACAGGCGCTGCAGCACATAGCTGTTCTCGAAGCCATGCGCGCAGCCCAGCACATGGAAACCGTTGAAGTAGCCGGTGGCGCGGAGCAGATCGACCGCCGGGCCGACTTCCGGCGAGTACTTGTGGTCGCCGTAATCGTCGAACACCACGAACCCGCCGCTGATCACGCTGGGTCCGTACAGCAGGAAATCGAGCAACACGTTGCGTCCGGTGTGGCCGCCGTCGATATGCAGCAAGGCCACTTCCGGCTTCATGTTGTAGAAGTGCTGGGCGCAGAACTCCGAGTAGCCACGGATGAACTGCGCATTGGGCAGCAGCAGCTCGCGATAGTGGTTGAATTCCTCGAACTGGTTCGGCAAGGCGAACGGATCCAGGCCGATCACCCGGCGCTGGCGATTGCTGAGCTCGTTCATCAGCACCAGCGATTTGCCCTTCCACACACCGATCTCCACCAGGTCGCCGGGAATTCCCTCCAGCAGCATGCACAGATAGCCCAACAGCCGCACATGATCGTGGAACGACAGTTCGCGCCGCGGCATCGCCTGGTCGGGCGGCAGGCTCGCCTGGGCCTGCTCGAAATGCTGGCCGATCAGGTTCCAGACCTGGGTGACGTTGTCGCTTACCGCCGGGTCGTCGAGGAAGCGGTTGAGTTCTTGGATAGTAAGCATGGAGTCTCCGACGGCGGCGGCACGCTGGGTTCGGTCTGCGCACAGATCGGTTCGATGGTAACGCGTGCTGCGGCGCGGTGCCGGGTCGCGCAAGTCTCGCCGCCACGGCGGAGCAGCGTCTGCGCCGTGGCGTGCCGGCGCATGAATACCGTGCGGACATGCCACTGGACATCGCGCCTGCGGTGCGCTTTGCTTGCCGCTTCCCCCATTCATGGTGCGGTGCCGGCGGCGCGGCGCCGCCGTCCGGACGAGCATGCATTCGATCGAAGTGGTGTTGGCGATGTTGCTGGCGGTGGTGGCCAGCGGCTATCTGGTCCGCGTATTGCCGTTTTCGCTGCCGTTGCCGCTGGTGCAGATCGGCCTGGGCGCGGTCATCGCCGGGGTGTTCAAGAAGGGCTACGCGCTGGAGCCGGAGCTGTTCTTCCTGCTGTTCCTGCCGCCGCTGCTGTTCCTGGACGGCTGGCGCATCCCCAAGCAGGGCCTGTTCCGCGACAAGGGCGCCATCCTGGAACTGGCGCTGGGCCTGGTGGTGTTCACCGTGGTCGGCGCCGGCTTCCTGATCCACTGGATGATCCCGGCGATGCCGCTGGCGGTGGCGTTCGCGCTGGCCGCAGTGGTGTCGCCGACCGATCCGATCGCGGTGTCCTCGATCGCGGCACGGGCGCCGATCCCGAAGCGGCTGATGCACATCCTGGAGGGCGAATCGCTGCTCAACGACGCATCCGGCCTGGTCTGCTTCCAGTTCGCGGTGGCCGCCGCGATGACCGGCACGTTCTCGCTGGCCGCCGCCTCGCTGACCTTCCTGTGGGTGGCGCTGGTCGGCGTCGCCGCCGGCATCGGCGTGACCCTGGGCGCGAGCCTGGCGCAGCGCTGGATCTGGCGCCAGGTCGGCGAGGAGCCGGGCGCGGCGATCCTGGTCAACCTGCTGCTGCCGTTCGCCGCTTACCTGCTGGCCGAGGCGATCAACGCCTCCGGCATCCTTGCCGCGGTCGCCGCCGGCATCAGCATGAGCTACGTGGAGCTGAGCGGCCGCGCCCCTGGCAGCATGCGCGTGCAGCGCTCGGCGGTGTGGGACATGGTCCAGTTCACCCTCAACGGCATCATGTTCGTGCTGCTCGGCGAGCAGTTGCCGGGGATCGTGCAGGGCGCGGTGCACAACATCGACGAGGCCGGGCACCTCAATCCGTGGTGGCTGCTGTGCTACGCGCTGGCGATCTACCTCGGCCTGCTGCTGCTGCGCTTCGTCTGGGTGTGGCTGTCGCTGCGCTGGAATCTGCTCAAGGCGCGGCGCCGTGGCGAGGAACGGCGCAGTCCGCCGTCGCGGATCATCGTGGCCACCTCGCTGGCCGGCGTGCGCGGCGCCATCACCCTGGCCGGCGTGCTGACCCTGCCGCTGGCGCTGCCGACCGGCGCCGCGTTCCCGGCGCGCGACCTGGTGATCTTCCTGGCCAGCGCGGTGATCGTCACCTCGCTGCTGGTCGCCAGCGTGGCGCTGCCGCGGCTGCTGCGCGGCCTTGAACTGCCGGAGGAACCCAGCGACCGCCTCGAGGAAGACCTGGCGCGGCGCGAATCCTCGCGCGCGGCGCTGGTGGCGGTGGAGAAGCTGCGCCAGCGGCTGGTGCATGACAGCGAACACGCCGATCTCTACAACGAGGCGGCGATCCGGGTCAGCGCCCTGTACCAGCGCCACCTCGACCACGGCGAGGCGATGGAGAGCGATCCGGAAGAGGCGCGGCGGCTGGACGACGTGCTGCGCCAGCTGCGTCACGCCGGCCTGCAGGCCGAACGCCAGGAACTGTTCAAGCTGACCCGCCAGCGCAAGATTTCCGACGAGATCGCGCGCCGGCTGATCCGTAATCTGGATTTGCTGGAGGCTAGGCGAAAGAGTTGATCGGGACCGGGGACCCGGAGATGCGCTTGATCTGGTAGCGTGTCTGCGCAGACGCAACGCATGGTTTGGCGCTGTAGCCGCAACAAACACTTTACTGCTGCTAGGCTCCCTGGCCCCTGGCCCCTGGCCCCTGGCCCCTGGCCCCTGGCCCCCGGTCCCGACTCCCGCCCAGGCCTCCCGTGTCCCCCATCATCTCCATCCAGCAGCTCACCAAGACCTACGCTGGCGGCTTCCAGGCGCTGAAGGGCATCGACCTGGACATCCAGCGCGGCGAGATCTTCGCCTTGCTCGGTTCCAACGGCGCCGGCAAGACCACGCTGATCAGCGTGGTTTGCGGCCTGGTCAATCCCAGCTCTGGCACGGTGCTGGCCGACGGCCATGACATCGTGCGCGACTACCGCGCCGCGCGCGCCAGGATCGGGCTGGTGCCGCAGGAACTGGCCACCGATGCGTTCGAGACGGTATGGGCGACACTGCGCTTCAGCCGCGGCCTGTTCGGCAAGCCGAAAAATCCGGCCTACCTGGAGCAGGTGCTGCGCGAGCTGTCGCTGTGGGACAAGCGCGACAACAAGATCTCCACCCTGTCCGGCGGCATGAAGCGACGCGTGCTGATCGCCAAGGCGCTGGCGCACGAGCCGAGCATCCTGTTCCTGGACGAACCCACTGCCGGCGTGGATGTGGAGCTGCGCCACGACATGTGGCAGATGGTGCGGCGCCTGCGCGAGCAGGGCACCACCATCATCCTGACCACGCACTACATCGAGGAGGCCGAGGACATGGCCGACCGGGTCGGGGTGATCAACCGCGGCGAGCTGGTGCTGGTGGAGGACAAGCGCACGCTGATGCGCAAGCTCGGCAGGAAGCAGCTGGCGCTGACCCTGCAGGCGCCGCTGCCGGCGTTGCCCGCGGCACTGGCGGCGCAGCCGCTGGAACTGTCCGCCGACGGCACCGTGCTGACCTATACCTACGACGTGCAAGCCGAACAGACCGGCATCGGCAGCCTGCTGCGGCAACTTGAGGAACAGGGCGTGGAGATCAAGGACCTGCATTCCAGCGAAAGCTCGCTGGAGGAGATCTTCGTCAACCTGGTGCGCCCGGCCGTCGCCGGCGCGCAGGTGCGCGCATGAACCTGCATGCGATCGCCGCGATCTACCGTTTCGAGATGGCGCGCACTTTCCGCACGCTCACCCAGTCGATCGCCTCACCGGTGCTGTCGACCTCGCTGTACTTCGTGGTGTTCGGCGCGGCGATCGGCTCGCGCATGGGCGCCATCGACGGGATCAGCTATGGCGCCTACATCATCCCCGGGTTGGTGATGCTGTCGCTGCTCAACGAGAGCGTTTCCAACGCCTCGTTCGGCATCTACATGCCGCGCTGGGCCGGCACCATCTACGAGGTGCTGTCGGCGCCGGTGGCGTGGTGGGAGGTGGTGATCGGTTATGTCGGCGCGGCGGCGAGCAAGTCGGTGCTGCTGGGCCTGCTGATCCTGCTCACCGCGCGCGCGTTCGTGCCGTACGAGATCGCCCATCCGCTGTGGATGTTCGGCTTCCTGGTGCTGACCGCGCTGACCTTCAGCCTGTTCGGTTTCATCATCGGCATCTGGGCCGACGGCTTCGAGAAGCTGCAGGTGATCCCGCTGATGGTGGTGACCCCGCTGACCTTCCTCGGCGGCAGCTTCTACTCGATCAGCATGCTGCCGCCGCTGTGGCAGAAGATCAGCTGGTTCAACCCGGTGGTGTACCTGGTCAGCGGCTTCCGCTGGGCGTTCTTCGGCAAGGCCGACGTGCACATCGCGGTCAGCGCGGGCATGACCGGGGTGTTCCTGGCGTTGTGCCTGAGCGTGGTCTGGGCGATCTTCCGCAGCGGCTACCGGCTCAAGTCCTGAGCCGGCGGCCGCGGGCGGCGCTCAGGCGGTTTTTTCCAGGTAGTACGCCTCGACCTGGCCGTTGATCTTCATCGTCATCGGATTGCCGCGGCGGTCGCGCGCCTTGCCGACCTGCACGCGGATCCAGCCTTCGCTGACCGAATACTCCTCCACGTTGTCGCGCTCCACGCCGTTGAAGCGGATGCCGACGCCGCGCGCCAGCGCCTGCGCATCGTGAAACGGGCTCTGCGGGCTGATCGCCAGGTGATCGGGAGGGGTATCGGGCATCGTCGTGGGTTCGCTTGGCGGCGGGTGGCGCCGTCTTCCGGGGGCGAAGGATAAACGTCTGCGGCGCCGCTGCCGAGTGTCGCCGCGCTTCCGTCGCCGCGCCCGGCGCGTCACACTGCGCATTCCGCAGCACAGATCCGCCACCATGCCCGACAACAGCGCCGACTACGAAGACCCCGACGACCTCAGCGGCGACGCGGACGACGACGATCCGGATACCCAGCAGGGGCTGATCTGGAACCTGCTGCTGCTGATCAATCCCGGCGACGACGAAACCGCGCTGCGCCAGTTCAACGCCTATCGCGAGGTGGCGGGCGAAGTGGAGAGCGACGGCGACGGCTGGCTGTGGACACTGAAGGACGCCATCGACTGGACCTCCGGCTTCTACGTGGACGGCGGCGATACCGTAGCGCTGATCGGTGCGATCGACGAACTGGCCGCGCGCTGGAACCTGCGCATCGACTGGGGCGGCGACCTCGACGACGAGGACTTCCTCGGCGCCCACGACACCGCCTCGCTGCTGGCGGTCGCCTACGACCGCCTGCGCGAGTACGGCTACAGCATCTGGTGCTGGGACACCGGCGGTGACGGCCGCGCCGGCTGGATGGCGCTCAGCCGCGACGACGAGGACATGCAGCGGCTGGCGGCGATCCTGGGCATCGACCTGCGTCCGGGCAGCGATCCGTTCTAGGCGCCGCGTGCGCCGTGCCGGTCCGGGCCGCGCACGGCCCGGACGGCGGCCTGAGCGCTAGCTCTTCTTCGCGGTCTTGACGATCACCGGCGAACTCTGCGTCGCCCCGCCCTTGTTCAGTGCGATGACCAGGAACGCGTAGTAGGTGTTCGGCTTGAGGTCCTTGAACGTGTAGCGCGTGCCGCGGGTGAGCGCGTAGCCGCTCACCTCGCCGCTGGCGTAGTCTTCCGCGATCAGCTCGTACCCGGTCGCGTTGTCCGCCGTGCTCCATTCCAGCGTGCTCGTCGTCGTGGTCGGGCTGGCGTGCACGCCGCGCGCCTGGTTCGGCGGTGGCGTGCTGCTGTCGTGCGCAGTGAGCAGCGAGTCGATCAGCAGCCAGGAAGACAGCATCGAACCCAGCCCGGTCACGTTGTCGTAGCCCTTGCCGGCAGAGAAGCCGGCGACGCCGCCGAACAGGTTGGCGTTGCCATTGCTGCCCTTGAGCACGTCTTTGGTATCGAGCGAGACGGCACCGTCGATATCGCCGTAAAGGAACGGATTGGCGAAGCCGATCCGCCCCAGTCCCGCGTACTGGTGCGCCTGGTCGGCAATGGACATGAAGCTGGCCCAGATCGGCGCCGAGACGCTGGTGCCGCCCATGTTGATCCAGCCACCTTCCAGTTCGGAATAGACTGCGACCGGCGTGCTGAGGCTGGCCACGGCGGCCACGTCCGGGAAATTGCGTTGCGTGGACGAGCCGTGGTTGGGCGCGGCGATCGACGTCTGCTTGCCCTGGGCGTCGGCGATCAGCTGGTAGTCCGGGATCGGCCAGTAGGCACTGATGCCACCGCCTGTGGCGCCTTCGCCCTTGCCGAGCAGGTTCCAGGTTTCTTCGTTCAGGTAGCTGCCGTTCTGCCGGGTGAACAGCGCGGTGCCGCCGACCGAGGTGACCAACGGCTGGGTGCCGGGATCCTCGCCGTGCAGGCCGCTGCCGGTGCGTCCGTAGGCGCCCTGGTCGCCGGAACTGACATAGACCCCCTGGCCTTGCGCGACCATCTGCGTCAGCACCTGGCCTTCCGCGGCGAGCGCCGCATTGCCCAGGATTTCCTCGTCCACCCCGTAGGAAATGCTCACCGTCTGCGCGGTATTGTCGTCGGCGATGGCGCCCAGTGCCGCCAGCAGCGCCACCGGATACGGATCGTCGCCTTCTTCGTAGACCTGGATCTGCTGCAATTGCGGATTCACCGCGATCGCCATGTCGATGTCCAGCGCCGCCTCGCCAGCGACGCCTGTATCGTTGACCGCACCGGCATAGCCGTTGACGTTGCGCACCTTCACCGGCACGTTCGGCAGTCCGAACTTCCTGACGTAGGTGGCGATATCGCTGCTCAGGAAGCCGCCTTGTTCGAACAGCGCAAGGGTCTCCTGCTTGCCCGGTGCCAGTTGCGCGGGAATGGCATAGGCCGTGCGGATGTCCTGCGGACTCAGGCCGCCGTTGGGGCCGTGGCCGGCGGATTCGGTCGCCGCATGCGCATTGCCACTGGTGTGATCGTCGGCCATCGCCGCAGGCCTCACCGGCGCGCGGATGGCCAGCGGCGCGAAGCGGACGGCGTCGTTGAGTCCGACGATGCCGCCGACGTGGCTGGCGATCTCGCGGGGCAATTGCGGTTGCCGATCGGCCGAAAAGAAGGTCTTGCCGTCGCTGGCCTGGTAGCGCCCGAAGTTCACCCCGAGATGGTGGGCGAAGGTGCTGGCGGGCGCCTTCAAGGTGATCAGCGAGCCGGCGCCGCCGATGCTCTTGACCTGCATTCCATGCGCCTGGGCGAAGGCCTTGACCGCGTCGATGTCGCTCTGCCGCGTGCCGAAGCGCGCCGCGAATTCGCTCGGGGTCAGGTAGTGCCCATACAGCGGATCGCCCGGTCGCGAGACGTGCATCGCGTAGTCGTAGGCACCGGCACCGTCCTTCAACGGCAGGGTCATCACCACACTGATCGGCGCACTTGCCGTCAGCGCGCCGAGTTGCTTGGCGCTTTGCAGCTGTGCCGGGAGATGGGCGATCTCCGGCGTCGCGGTCTGGCCGCTCTGCGCGGCGCTGATCGCAGGCGTGGACAGCCCGGCCAGGCAGGCCAGGTGCAGGGGGAGGCAGCGAAGCAGGGAGGCATCTTTCATGCAGGCGGACCTTCGATAGGGAGCTGCGAAACGACCACGCCGGAACGACATGCACAGGCACGCCGCAACGCTGGCGTGCCAGGATGCGAAACCATTAAAAATGTGCGATTCAAGTAGTGAGAGCCTCAGCAGAGGCTCGCTCGAATCATAACGCTGTCGTTGGATGGCCTGTAGACAAATGCGGACAAGATCGAGCGCGGTTAACAAAAGCCTTTGAGCTGGTCTGTTGAGCCGCCTCTGCGCGCTGTGCATACCTTCAAGGCATGCCCAAACGGCGTGTCGAGTGCAGTTTTACGCGGGTGCAGAAGAACCCACTGCTATGGAAGAACTGCAAACGCAACCTCAACACCAGCTTGCAGTTGATCGCCAGAGGCTTCTTGGCACTACTGCTCAGAAGGTCGTAAACAGGCCACGAGGCGCGTATAGACGTCGTACATGGCCGGGCCGAAAAATTCTTCGGCCTGGCTGTATTGCATTGAGAGCATTATCCCTTGTAACCCTTGCTGGCCTTGTAGCCCTTGTTATCTCTGATTTCTTTGTAGGCAGCGTAAAGTTTACGATCTTTCTTTGTTTTTTTCTTGACGTCGCTGGGAAGGTCTGTGGGATTATTAATCCAGAGTTGGTACGCTTCCTGGCTAATTTTGGTGTCCTCACGCACGCTAATGTCTGCCTGTCGGCTTTCATAATCGTCAGGCAGATCACGGCTGGTATTCTCATCCGAAAAGCGTGCGTTGAATGTGCTTCCGGCAGTGCGGCGGCTAGCGTTCATGCGCTGCAGCGACGGGAACCCTGAGGATTGGGCGTGGCTTGAAGATTGATTGTGTGGCGGCGGTGAGCTTTCCGGGCTGTTTGTTTGGTTGTAATAGCTGCTGCTTGATGCGCCACGAATTGGACTAGTCATGAAAAAACTCCAAGATCAGACATGTATTGCTATGCGCGAGCCGGGAACGCCTAGCGTAAGGCCGGTGCGGCGCCGCAACGCGAATGATCCGCCTAGTCAGTTTCTGGGGATTCTTGCGCAAAGAATCTTGTGCGCCAAAAACGAAGGCTTCCGGGTACCTGATTACCCATCAGGGGTATCCCCTGATTCGGAGAGGATCGTGGCGGCGCCTATCCAGGTCCCAAGCCGTTCAATCGGCCTCCCCGCGCGCCTGTGCGCACGCCTGGCGGATCAGCGCCTTCATCAGCGCGCGATCGGTGTGCCGCGACACCGGCAGCGCGCCCAGCCGGATCGCTTCGTCACGCAAGGCGGCGGGCACGTCATAGTGCGCGCCGCTGCGTTTGTTCTGGAAGGCGCGGCGGGGAATGCCCAGCCGCGCCGCCATCGCATGCAGTTCGTCCAGCGTATCGGCGAGCAGGTGTCCCCAGCGCTGGCCGCGCCAGGGATGCACCGCATCGTCGATGTAGACCGCCATCGTGCCGATCAGGCGGGCTTGTGCTTGCTGTCGGCGTCGGCCGCAGGCGCCGAAGCGTCGCCTGCTGTCGTGTCCGCTGCGATAGCGTCGGCATCGACAGCAACGTCGCCGGCCGTGGCGAGGCCCTCTTCTTCTTCGGCTTCGGCCGCGGCGTCATCGCCCTCGGCGAACTCGGCGACCAGCGCGTCCAGATATTCGGCCGCAGTCTGGCCTTCGTCGGCGGCCAGGTCGTCGATCATTTGCTGCAACTGGGTCGAGTAGTCCAGGGTGATGGTGTTGCCTTCCTGCTCCTGCACGTTGGCCAGGTGCTTGAGCATCGCCAGCATCGGCACCGGGTTGTCGGCGTTGCCCATGGTCTGGCCGCCGACCGACAGCAGCCATTCGCTACCCTGCAGGCCGATCGCGGCCAGCACCCGGCCGCTGTCGTCCTGCAGCACGGCGTGGTTGGCGATGGGCTGCTCGCGGCCCAAGCGGGCGAAGCCGCGCTTGGGTTGCTGCTTCTTGCGCTTGTCGCGCTTGGCTTTGGATTGCTTGGACACGTTCGTCTCGTTCGTGGAGTAGCCGCCATTGTAAGCGCGGTGGGCCGGCATGACCTTCGGCAGGCTTGACGACATGTGTGGTCATCAATAGTTCGACTACAAATGTAGTTCTCTGTTGCCGTCACCGAGGCGCTGCACGAACCGTCGTGCCGCAGCCGCAGCCGCAGCCGCGGGTTCGCCTGGTGGCGGAATCGGTAGCGTGCTACGCCAGCGCGTGGTCCATGTCGCTGCCGGCGGCTTCGCGCTGCGCGGGTGCCATCGCCTCATCCCTTTCGATCTGCCCACCGGGAGACACCCCATGCTGCACTCGAACCTCAGGCTCTGGCGCCGCGGCGCCGCATTGCTGGTCCTGGCCGCTGTCGCCGTTGCTGCGATCCCGTGCGCACAGGCAAGCACCCAGGATGCGGCGATGCTCGGCGCCGAACCGGCAGCGCCGGCGCCGCCTGCAGCGGCTGTGTCGCCTGCAGTGCCGATGCCGCCTAACCATGTGGCCGGCGCGCAGCGCATGGCGATCAGTTCCAGCGTCACCACCCTGTCCGGCGATCGCCGCAACGCGTCGGTGCTGTTCGAACAGGGGAACACCCTTGTGTACGGCAGCAGCGGCGACCTGCGCGAGGCGCGGCGTGCGCGCCGCGGCGAGGAGACGCTGTGGTGGATACGCAAGGACCGCAAGCGCTACGTGGTGCGCGATGCGGCTACCATCGGGCAAGTGAAGGCGGCCTATGCGCCAGTCGAGGCGCTGGGGCGGCAGCAAGGCGAACTCGGCGTGCAACAGGGGCAGCTGGGTCAGCGCCAGGGTGAGCTTGGTGAGCAGCAGGGCGCCATCGCGCAACGCCAGGCGGGCCTGGCCGTCGAGCAGGCCAAGGCTGCCAGCGGCGATCAGGCCGTTGCGCCACGCACCGACGCGGCGCAGGCCGATTACCCGCAGCAGATGCAGGCACTGGCCAAGCGCCAGTCGGCGTTGGCCGAACAGCAGGCGGGGTTCGCCAAGCAACAGGCGGCGCTGGCGCAACGCCAGCAGGTCGCCAACGCGGCGTTGCAGCGCGACATCGAACGCATCGTGCAGCAGGCGATCGCGCAAGGCGTGGCGCAACCGCTGGCACAGTGAGCGCTGCGGCGCGAGTGCGCAACGCGATGGACAGGCCGGTGCGCCGCTGGAGCGCGTTTCCGCAGCGGGGCATAACCAGCAGGAGCGGCTCTACGTGGCCTTGGGCCATCGGCCGCGACCGGGGCTGCCCTGGTAATGCCCGGTCGCGGCCGATGCCGCGCCTACACGGCCTGCGGATAGCCTGCTGGGTGCACTGTAGGAGCAACTTCAGCGGCTACGACTTTCGAAGTCGGAAGGCCCGCCGCTGCGCTCGTTGCGTCTGAAGACAGTTGCTCCTACCCAGAAGGGGTAAAGCGTCGACAGGTCGGGTAACGCGCCGAAACGTCTCAGCGCTGTTCCGAACCTTCGGCGGTCACCGTCACCGTCGCCGGAGACGGCGCCGCACTGCTGCGCGGCTTGCCGCCAGTGACGCTGTTGACCGCGCGGATCGCTTCGCGGGCGGCGTCGGCCGCGATCTCCGGAGAGGTGGTGCGCGGCGCCGCGACCGTCACCGTCGCCGGCCTGGCGGCGCTTGCCGCCGGCGCCACGGCAGGCGCTGCCGCGACCGGGGCCGGCAGCTTCACCGCGGCGGGCAACGGCGGCGGCGCCGCGCTCGCCGTGGCGCTCAGGTCCGGCACCTTGGTGTCGGCATCGCTCTGCGGCTTGCCCAGCGCCAGCGCATGGTCGCTGCCGGCCAGCGCCGCGTCCTCGGCATCCTTGGTCATCACCACGATGCTGATGCGGCGGTTGATCGGGTTGTCCGGCGTCTGCTTGTCGAACAGGATCGACGAGGACAGGCCGACCACGCGCGACACCTTGTCTTCGCCCATGCCGCCGACCACCAGCTCGCGCCGCGCGGCATTGGCGCGGTCTGCGCTCAGCTCCCAGTTGCTGTAGCCGTTCTTGCCGCTGTACTGGGTGACGTCGGTGTGGCCGGTGATGCTGATGTGGTTGGGCACTTCGTTGATGAAGCCGGACAGCTCGTGCAGGATGTCGCGGGTATAGGGCTTGAGCATCGCGCTGCCGATGTCGAACATCGGCCGGTTCTCCTTGTCCACGATCTGGATGCGCAGGCCGTCCGGGGTCAGGTCCAGCAACAACTGGTCCTTGAACGGCTCCAGCGCCTGGCTCTTGTCGATCGCTTCCTTCAAGTCCTGCATCAGCGCTTCCAGACGCTGCTTTTCCTTTTCGCGCTGCGCCGCCTTGCTTTGCGTGTCGCCGTTCAGGCTCTTGCTGCCGAACGGATCCTTGTTGTCGCCACGCTGCATGTCCGCAGTGCCGCCGAGCTTGATCATCGAGGTGCTGGCGCCGCCGGGACCGGCCATGCCGGGGCTCGGCGCCGGGCTCTTGCCTACCAGCGGGCTGGGATTGCGGAAGTATTCGGAGATCGCCGCGCGCTGTTCCTTGGTGGTCGCCGCGACCAGCCACAGCACCAGGAAGAAGGCCATCATCGCGGTCACGAAGTCGGCGAAGGCCACCTTCCAGGCGCCGCCATGATGGCCGCCGCCCTGGACCTTCTTGACCCGGCGGATGACGACGGTGGCTTTGGTCTCCGGCATGGCGGCGGCGCTACTTGATCGTCTTCAGGTGCGTCTCGAAGTCCGAGAAGCTCGGCCGCACGTTGCTCGGCAGGGTCTTGCGCGCGAACTCCAGCGCAATCTTCGGGTTGTAGCCGCGCAGGCAGGCCAGCAGCGCGGTCTTCACCGATTCGAAGATGCGGCTGTCCTGCTCGGCGCGCGCTTCCATCGCCGCCGACAGCGGCGCGACGAACCCATAGGCCAGCAGGATGCCGAGGAAGGTGCCGACCAGCGCGGCGCCGACGTGGTGGCCGATCTCCTCGATCGGGCCGCCGATCGAACCCATGGTGATGACGATGCCGAGCACCGCGGCGACGATGCCGAAACCGGGCAGGCCGTCGGAGACCTTGCTCAACGCATGCGCCGGCGCCATCGCCTCGTGGTGGTGCTTCTCCAGCTCCAGCTCCAGCAGCGGCTCCAGTTCGTGCGGCTCGATGTTGCTGCCGATCATCAGGCGCAGGCAGTCGGTGATGAAGTCGAGCAGGTGGTGGTCGGCCAGCACCTTCGGATAGTTGCTGAAGATCGCGCTTTCGTCGGGCTTCTCGACGTGATCTTCCAGCGCCATAAAGCCGTCGCGCCGCGCCTTGTTCAACAGCTCGTAGATCAGGGTCAGCGTGGCCCGGTAATCGTCGGATTTGTACCTGGGGCCCTTGAACGCGCCGAGGATGTCGACGAAGGTCGCCTTGACGATCTTGGCCGGGGTGCTGACCAGGAACGCGCCCAGCGCCGCGCCGCCGATGATCATCAATTCGTAGGGCTGCCACAGCGCGCCAAGCTTGCCATGCGACAGCACATAGCCGCCGACGACACTGATGATGACGATGAGGAAGCCGACAATGATGAGCATGGCGGAGGCAGCCTGCGAGCGGTGAACGGGGATACTTCCATTTCGGCCCGGCGGCGGCTTTCTGAAGTCGGCGCTGTCGCGGCGGCGGTGTGAAGACGCGCGTGAAGACGGGTGTGAAAGCGCCAATGGCACGGCGCCACGGCAACGTATCCCGGCGTGCGTTGCGGCGTTGCGGCAGCCGCTTCGTACTAGCGCTGGCACGCACTGGGATGCAGCGCACTGCTGCGGCGGCGCCGTTGCCGACACGCAGCGGCAGTTTCTTCGCTAGCGCGTGCCGCAGCGGGTCCGTATTGTTCTCAAAACTGTGTGTTGCAGCGGGTGTGCGTTGTTCTCAAAGACGATGGCAGTGCCGCGTCGCAGCGGCCTGCGGCACGGCGCCGCTCGCCGCTGCGGCGAGCGGCGCTCAGGCCGGTTCGCTGTCGCCGCCGCCGCGGCGCAAGGGATTGGACAGCGCCTGGCCCTGCGCGGTGAATTGCAGCGACACCGAATTCAGGCAATGTCGCTCGCCGCTGGGCGGCGGGCCATCTGGGAACACATGGCCGAGATGGCTGTCGCAGCGCGCGCAGACGATCTCGGTGCGGATCATGCCGTGGCTGCTGTCGCGGATCTCGCGCACGTGAGCCGCATGGTAGGGCGCGAAGAAACTTGGCCAGCCGGTGCCCGAATCGAACTTGGCGCTGGAGCGGAACAGCGGCAACCCGCACAGCCGGCAGCTGTAGACACCTTCCAGTTTGTTGTCCAGGAACACGCCGCAGAACGGCGCTTCGGTGCCGTGCTGCAGCAGCACCCGGCGCTCTTCGTCATTGAGCCCGGCGATCAGGCGCTCGCGTTCGGCAGAGGTGGGAGGCGTGAGGTCGAATCGGCTCATGGCGGGGCCTGCGGCGCGTAGGGATGCGCACAAGATGAGGGCGTTGCCGCAGCGATCAAGCCGCATTCGCGGCCGTATCGACGTGGCGCCCCGGTTGCGCTAGCGTTGGCGCATCGACGCCGGTGCAATGGAGCGATTGTGCATCCTTCCCTGACCCGCGCGGCCGCCATCGCGCTGCTGCTGCCTGCGCTGGCGAGCGCGCAGAGCCTCAATTCGGCACCGCCGTCGCCGACCGCCAGCCGGCAAGCGACCACGCTGCAGTCGGCGCCGGCCGCCAGGGCCGCGCCCGTGTCTTCCAGCCTGGACGAGCGGCCACAGTCGCCGCAGTCGCTCGCGCACAAGCCAGCCAAGGCCAAGCCGGCACCCGCCAACGGCGCCAATGCCGCCGCCGCCCGCCGCCCGGTCAAACTGTACGACCGTGGCGGCCGCCTCATTCCCGGTGCGTTGCAGGTCGGCCCCAACCGCGTGCTCGACACGCGCAGTGGCCGCTACTACAGCACCGTGCCCAGCGGCGACGGCCAGCGCATCGACGAGTAGGCGCCGTCGGCGGCGTGCATGGCCGTGGCGTGAAAACGGGCCAACGCTCCGTGGTCGCGATCCTCACGAACCGCTTTCTAGACTGACCCGATGCAGGCGCTCCGATCGCCTGTGCCGTACCTTCGCTAGGAGAACCGATGAGCAAGCTTCCCGACAACACCCTGGTGGTCGTCGCCGATCGCGTCAGCGCCCGCCTGTTCCGCACCAATCTGGCCGGGCAGACCTCGTTGCTGGAGCAGACCGAAGTGCTGACGCCCACGCCGATCGAGGGCGTCGAGGATGGCGACCGGCCGATGACCATGGACGAGGCCGGCTTCGTCCGCCAGCTGGCCGAGCGCCTGTATCAAAGCGCCTTGCGCAGCGACTTCGAACATCTGGTGCTGGTCGCCGACCCGCAGACCCTGGGCCAGCTGCGGCCGCTGCTGCACAAGGAAGTCCAGAAGCGTGTGGTGTCGGAACTGGCCAAGAACCACGCGCACACGCCGCGCGACGAGCTGGAAAAGCTGCTGGCGTAAGCGTGCCCGCCGCGTAGGCCGATGCGGCAGGGCGCTGCGCAGTGCGCCCACTCCCTTCTGCCCTCTACAGTTATTTTCCCGCGGGGAGGAGGTGGCCCGACGGGCCGGATGAGGATCCGGGTGCAGCCTCGTGCATCACCTCCGCGAGACGCTGCGCGCCGCACCCCAACCCCTCTTTCCCACGGGACTTCCTTCGGTCGCCGGCGGGAGCGGGGTTACGCTCAGTCGGCGATCGGCAGGCTCAGCGTCTCCTTCACCTCTTCCATCACGATGTAGCTCTTGGATGCGCGCACATGCGGCAGGGTCAGCAGGGTGCTGCCGAGCAGCTTGCGGTACGAAGCCATCTCGTTGATCCGCGCCTTGAGCAGGTAGTCGAAGTCGCCCGAGACCAGGTGGCACTCCAGCACGTTCGGCAGCTTCAGCGCGGCGCGGCGGAATTCCTCGAAGATGTCGCCGGACTTGTACGCCAGGCTGATCTCCACGAACACCAGCAGGCTGGCCTTGAGGAAGTGCGGGTCCAGCCGCGCGTAGTAGCCGGTGATGGCGCCATCGCGTTCCAGCCGGCGCACCCGCTCGGTGCACGGGGTGGTCGACAGGCCGACTCGCTCGCCCAGTTCGGTGAAGGAAATGCGCCCTTCCTGCTGCAGAATGCGCAGGATCTTGCGGTCGATCTTGTCCAGTTCGCGGGCGCGGGCGGCCATGGCGCAGGTCTCGGTGGGCTGGGGCAGGGGATTATCCTGCGGTATGTTCGAAAATCGGCGGAAAATCCTGGCTTGCGCTTCATATACTGCACCTAAACCCATCCTTGGCGCCATTCAGCCAGGGATTTGATCCGACAGAGGTAAGCGTATGCGGGTTCTGGTTCTCGGCAGCGGTGTGATCGGCACGGCCACGGCGTGGTATCTGGCGCGCAGCGGCTGCGAGGTGACGGTGGTCGATCGCCAGCCCGCGGCCGGGCTGGAGACCAGCTATGCCAACGCCGGCCAGGTGTCGCCCGGCTACGCCGCGCCTTGGGCCGCGCCGGGGGTGCCGTTGAAGGCGCTGAAATGGCTGTTCCAGCGCCATGCGCCGCTGGCCATCACCCCCACTGGCGACATCCGCCAGTACCTGTGGCTGGCGCAGATGCTGCGCAACTGCACCGCCGAGCGCTATGCGATCAACAAGGCGCGCATGGTACGGCTGTCCGAATACAGCCGCGACTGCCTGGACCAGCTGCGCGCCGACACCGGCATCGTCTACGAAGGCCGCCAGCTCGGCACCACCCAGTTGTTCCGCACCCAGGCGCAGCTGGACGGCGCGGCCAAGGACATCGAGGTGCTGCGCGAATACGGCGTGCCCTACGAGCTGCTGGACCGCGTTGGCATCGCCCGCATCGAGCCGGCGCTGGCCAGCGCCCCGGCCACCCTGGTCGGCGCGTTGCGCCTGCCCAACGACCAGACCGGCGACTGCCGCCTGTTCACCCAGCGCCTGGCCGCGCTGGCCGCCGCGGCCGGCGTGCAGTTCCGCTACGGCGAGACCATCGACGGCCTGCACGCCGATGGCGACCGCCTCGACGGCGTGCGCATCGGCGGCCGCCTGGAGCGCGCCGACCGCTACGTGGTCGCCCTGGGCAGTTATTCTGCGCAGCTGCTAGCGCCGCTGGGCATCCGCCTGCCGGTGTATCCGCTGAAGGGCTATTCGCTGACGTTGCCGATCCGCGACGCGGCGTTGGCCCCGATGTCCACGATCCTCGACGAAACCTACAAAGTGGCGATCACCCGCTTCGACCAGCGCATCCGCGTCGGCGGCATGGCCGAACTGGCCGGCTTCGACCTGTCGCTGCCGGCACGGCGCCGCGCCACCCTGGAAAACGTAGTGAACGACCTGTACCCGCGCGGTGGCGATCTGGCCCGCGCCGAATTCTGGACCGGGCTGCGCCCGGCCACGCCCGACGGCACCCCGGTGGTCGGCGCCACCGGCTACCGCAACCTGTTCCTCAACACCGGCCACGGCACCCTCGGCTGGACCATGGCCTGCGGCTCCGGCCGCTACCTGGCCGACCTGATCGCCGCGCGACAGCCGCAGATCAGCGGCGAGGGCCTGGACATCTTCCGTTATTCGCGCGGCGCCTCGGCGCCCGTCGCCGAGGCAAGTTCGTGCGCCCAGCCCGTGCGTTGATCGATCTGCAGGCGCTGCGCCACAACTACCGCCTGGCCCGGCGACTGGGCGGCGGCAAGGCGCTGGCGGTGGTCAAGGCCGATGCCTACGGGCACGGCGCGGTGGCCTGCGCGCGCGCGCTGGAAGCGGAGGCCGACGGCTTCGCGGTGGCCTCCATCGAGGAAGCGCTGGAACTGCGTCAGGCCGGCATCGCCACGCCGATCCTGCTGCTGGAAGGCATCTTCGACACCGACGAACTGCCGCTGATCGCCGAGCACCGGCTGTGGTGCGCGGTGGCCTCGCCGTGGCAGGTGGAGGCGATCGCCGCCTATGCCGCGCCGCAGCCGCTGTGCCTGTGGTTGAAGCTGGACAGCGGCATGCACCGGCTGGGCCTGGCGCCGGACGCATTCCGTGCCGCGCACGCGCGGCTGAGCGCGCTACCGCAGGTCGAACGGCTGGTGCTGATGAGCCATTTCGCGCGCGCCGACGAACTGGACAGCGCGCGCACCCTGGAACAGGCCGAGGTGTTCCGCCAGGCCACTGCCGGCCTGGCTGGGGAGACCAGCCTGTGCAATTCGCCGGGGCTGCTGGGCTGGCCGCAACTCCACAGCGACTGGGGCCGCCCCGGGCTGATGCTGTACGGCGCCGACCCGTTCGCCGCCGGCGCCGAACTGCCAGGCGAGCTGCGCCCGGTGATGACCCTGCAGTCCAAGGTGATCGCGGTGCGCGACCTGGCTGCCGGCGAGCCGGTCGGCTATGGCGCGCGCTTCGTCGCGCCGCGCCCGACCCGGGTCGGCGTGGTCGCGATCGGCTACGCCGATGGCTATCCGCAGTTCGCGCCGAACGGCACCCCGGTGCTGATCGACGGCGCGCCCGGCGCAGTGATCGGGCGGGTGTCGATGGACATGCTGACCGTGGACCTGACCGAGCACCCGCAGGCCGGGCTCGGCAGCCACGTGCAGCTGTGGGGCGCGCAGCCGCGCATCGACGCCCTGGCCGCGCGCTGCGGCTCCAGCGCCTATCGCCTGCTGTGCGGACTCAAGCGCGCGCCGCGGCAGTATCTGGGCGGTTGAGCGTCGCAAGCGTTTGCAGGGGCGTCGGCGAGTGGCCTCGGGCCAGCGGCCGCGACCGCGAGGCCTGGAATGCGTGGTCTCGCGCGTCGATCGCAGCCAGCGATGCGCTGACCGCACCTGGCATGGTTGCAGTCGGGAATGAAGTCCCTCCGACTAGGGGGCGCACCTCGCGTCGCCTGAAGCCTTCCGCTCTTTTGAAGGAGCAACTGTCTTCAGCCGCGACGAGCGCAGTGGTGAATGTTCCGAACTGGCATGCAGTCGGGATGACGTCCCTCCCACAAGAGGGCTCGCAGCTCGCGGCGCCGGTAGCGCCCTTGTGGGAGCGACTTCAGTGGCGACCGGGGCGTTACCGGTCGTGTCTGGTCGCGGCTGAAGTTGCTCCTACAAAGCCGGGGTCGGCTGAAACGCCGGGTCGCACGCGCAGGATGGTCCGCGCATGCTGTTCCCGATTCCCAGCCCTATCCGCAGCCACATCCCGGCTCAGCGTTTGGCCACCGCCGCCTGGTCGCGGAACTGGCGGCGCAGCCAGTCGTCGAGCATCCGCTTCTCGTAGCGCAGCGGATCGTTGTTCAGGCCGATCGCGCTGTTCATCAGGTAGCTGCTGTCGAGCAGTTTGCGCTCGCCCTGCTCCAGCACCTGTCCGTCGGCGCCGTACAGGGTGAAGTTCAAGCTGATGCGCGGCGGGTAGATGTCGCGCATGACCCGCACGTCGTTCCATTGCGGGCCGTGCCAGGGCTCGTAGTCGCCGGCGCGCTTGATGTCGGTCAGCTCCACCTGCAGCCGCTGGCCGGGCGCCAGCTGCTTGCCGGCGCGCTGCTGCAGGTAGTCGGCCAGTTGCTTTACCCAGTCGCCGCGCTGCGCTTCCCAGCGATTGCGGCTGTAGCGCAGTTCGCTGAAGGCGGCGGGGTCGGTCCAGCGCACCTGCACCGGGCTGTCGCCCTCGGTGCTGTGCATGGCCTGCGGATCGGTGACGTTGCGGGTCGCGGCGGAGGCGCCGCCCGCCAGCAGGCAGGCCAGGGCCAGCGCCGTCCAGGCATATCGGATATTCATCGCGGATCTCCACGAAAACGGCCCTGCCAGTGTGTGCCTGCGTGAGCGCGGCCGCAATCGCGGCGCCGCCGCGTGCGGCGCGCGGTCTTCGCCGGTTCATGGGCACGGCCAGGTGACACGCGGTTCACGCCGCGTCGCCGCGTGCTTCACGGCGCCGGCGCGACCATGGCGGCAACTAACGTGATGCGGGGATCGCATGAAGATGCCGCTGTTCCACCAGGCCCACGCCGCCTCGGACGTGCGCCTGCAGTTCATCGACTGGGCCAAGCGGCATGGGCACAGCCCGGCGAGCGGCGCGGCCAGCTTCGTCGATCAGCAGGCGGACCTGGACGCGGCGGCGCATCACTTGCGGCTGAATCCGGGCGAGGACGTGCGCCAGGAACTGCGCCGTTACCTGGCATCGCTCGGCGAGCAGCAGGACGTGGCGGTGCAGTTCCCGCCGATCTACGCCTGCCGCAATCCGCAGGGGCAGGGTTTCCGCTATTCGCTGACCCTGGTGCTGGCCGACAGCGGGGTCGAGTGGAAGGCGCGGATCTGGAGCGGTCTTGAATATCTGGGCCTGATCGTCGGCCGCGGCGCCGGCCCGAGCGCCAACTACACGCGGCTTGCGCGGATGGCGGTGGAGCAGGAGCTGACCAGCGACAACCCGCGTTTCACGCTGGGCTAGGCCTGGAGCACACCGCGATGTCCTGCGCAATCGCGCCAGAAGACGCCACTGCGCCCGAACAGTGCCGGCAGCAGTGCCGCGCGCTGGGGGTGACGCGGGTCCAGCAGATCCTGGAGCAGTCGCCGCCGCCGTCATGGCGGCAGGAGGCCGAGCGCTGGCTGGAAGAACAGGCGCTGCGCAGCGCGCAGCTGACCCAATGGGGCGTCCTCGGCGGGATCGCGCTGGCGTTGGTGGGGATTGTGCTGGTCGTCGCCTTCTTCTGGTGACCTGCCGCTGCCCGGTGGCTGGGCCGGCTTGACGGCAGCGGAGCGGCTTCACAAGATGCGGGGTCCGTCGTGCCATTGCCGGTCCTGTGCATCCGTCATCACGGCGTGGGCGCGGAGCGCGCTGTCGCCTCCGCCGCCGCACGCCGTTTCCAGAGCAAACTCCGTCATGCATGTCAGCACCGAATCTTCCTCCACGTTGCGCACGCAGGCGTCGGACCTGCAGTACCGCGAGATCTTCGACAAGATCGACTCAGGTTTCTGCGTGGTGCAGGTACT